>NZ_FMUS01000027.1 GCF_900101495.1 Alkaliphilus peptidifermentans DSM 18978 | reverse complement strand
AAGAGAAATAGACCAATGGATGAGAAGACGCATAAGGATGATTTACTGGAAGCAGTGGAAGAAAATCAAAACGAAATTCACAAATCTAAAGAAGCTTGGTATCGCCGAAGGCAAAGCTTGGGAATTTGCAAACACAAGAAAGAGCTACTGGCGAACAGCCAATAGCCCAATTCTAAATAAATCTCTTACTAACCAAAGGTTATCAGACTTAGGTTATCTATTCTTCTTTAATTACTATCAACAAGCATGTGTAAACTAAAGAACCGCCGTATACCGAACGGTACGTACGGTGGTGTGAGAGGTCGGTAGATAAAATAATTATCTACCTCCTACTCGATTATGTATATGTTAAATTTTATTTTTAATCATTGTTTAGCTTTTCTTTACTAATTAAATTTATATAATTCTTAGTTCTCAGCTGCAATTGCGCAGGCTGTACCATCCTCTAATATTTTATAAATTTGCATTTCGGATTTTCGAGATAAAAAGATCTCTATAAAACAGTCACTACAAAAAAATCTAGATTTACTTAATCGACCTATATCCTCATTACCACAAATAGGACATTTCATGATATCGCCCTCCTTGAAGCCATAAATTAATACTATATAAATATTTAGACTATCAAAATATCAACACAAAAAAATAACAAAATATGTTAAATATATTATATATAAATTAATTGTCTAATGCAAGATATAATTTGAAATTCAAATTACTTTAATCATTGTTGGAAATTTTATTGTAAATATATATAATATAGTGAAGAAAGGTAGGTTGGTTATATTGA
Organism: Alkaliphilus peptidifermentans DSM 18978; assembly: GCF_900101495.1. Lineage (GTDB taxonomy): Bacteria > Bacillota > Clostridia > Peptostreptococcales > Natronincolaceae > Alkaliphilus_C > Alkaliphilus_C peptidifermentans. The sequence goes on along the minus strand of NZ_FMUS01000027.1, from coordinate 71,124 downwards.
CAGAAAAAGAAATAGCACGTATGATTCAAGATTTTTTTATCTATTTTAATAGCTGGATGCGGCATCAATATAAAAATCATTGTAGTAATCAAGACTTCACTTTAACACAGTATAAGGTACTTTTCATTATAAATAGCCAAGGGAGCTGCAACATGTCTTTGTTAAGTGACATTATGGAGGTCAGTAAAGGTACCATGACTACAATGTTAAATAAGCTAGTAGAGGAAGAATATGTTAAAAGAACTTCTTCCTTTATGGATCGAAGAAGCATATATGTATCATTAACAAATAAAGGCGAGAAAAAAGTAGATGAAATATATCAAAAACTCTTGGAGTCGATGACTAAAGTAATAGAAAGACAAGATAAAAAAGAGCAAGAAATGCTATGTGATGGAATAACTACTTTAAATAATTTATTTCAACTAAAAAATAGGGAATAAGAGAAGAAAATCTCTTGTTCCCTATTTTGCATCGTACATTATATGCTTCTGTATAATGTAATATGCACATGAATTTAAAAAAAATCATATGATATAATACGTTAAAAATATAGTCTATAACTAATGAAGAGATAAACATCAAAAGAGTAAAGGGGGTAAAATAATTGGAGAATAATATAGATTTAAATATAAAAATATATATACCATCTGAAGATAAAATTATAACTAGAAATATTGAAGATTTTGTTAAAGAGTTGCTGGCGTGGAGTATTCCTATGTCATTTCATATAGAAGCATTAAAATGTCAAAGTATAATTATAAGAACAAATTTGATTCGGCTAATAAAGGGTGGTGGCAACAGAGAAGGAAAGGACAGTAAATGGGATATATCAATTGATAGCTTTAAAGGTATTATGCCTATTCAGGAATATAAAGATATATGGGGTAAGGACTATAGTAAGAATGTAAGGCTAATAGAGATGGTGGTAAAAGAAACTAATGGAGTAATAATAACCTTTAAGGATAAACCAATTGACGCAAGATTTCATGACGTATGTGGTGGTGCAACCGAAAATAGCGAAAATGTTGACGGAAATGTGGTTTTGTATTTGAGAAAGGTCTTGTGTAACTATTGTCAAGAAAGCCCATTGATTCATAATTACAAGGATATTTCCGTAGAAGATATTGAAGCTAAGTTAAATATAAGGTTTTCAAAGGCTAGTCCTATTAAAAACATGGCTATTGAAGATATGTTTGACGATATTATTAGAGATGAAGAAGGTAGAGTAGTAAGACTAAAAGTAGCAGGTAAAGAGTTTGAAGGGAAAGAAATAATGAAACTGCTAGGATTGGAATCCACCCGATTTAGCTGGAAGCCCAAATTCATTAGGTTTTTTACCATGGGAAAGGGAGATGGTGTAGGACTATGTCAATATGGAGCAAATATGCTTGCCCATGAAGGTAGGAGAGCTGAAGAAATTCTTAATTACTATTACACAGGTGTTACAATAAAAAAAAATGAAAATCAATGTATGAAATATCCGTTAAAGGGCAAAGTAATAGTGATTGATGCGGCCCATGGTGGTGAGAGTAGCGAAGATAATAGCAGTATAAATGGAACACGTGAAAAGGACATTAACTTATCAATTGCTATTAATTTAGAAAGAGAGCTGCGAAAAAAGGGAGCAATTGTATATATGACCCGTACAGAAGATATATTTGTTCCGTTAAGTCAACGGGCTGAATTAATAAATAAAAACAAACCTGATTTCTTTATTACAATTCACCAAAATTATATAAAAAATTCTTCGGTGTCTGGTACTGAAATATATTTTTTCCGTGGTGATAAGGAAGCCGAAAGACTTGGGAAAATAATAATGAAGAAAATTACAACAGCAATAGAAACCATAGACAGAGGTTTGAAAACTGCTGATTTTTATTTACTCAGAGACACCAATGTTAGTGGTATACACGTAGAGATAGGGTATTTATCAAATCCTATTGAAGAAAAAAAGTTATTGGATGAGCATTATATTGATAGAATTGTTACCGCTATGATTGAAGCAATTCTATTTTATTATGAGGTAGGAAATAATATTCCATTAAAATAATTAAGCGTAATGTAGTAAATAGCAATATTTTCAGTAAAAAAGTATTTGACACTATAGGCTATTAATTGTATAATATAAATTTATGAATTTGACAAATATCTTGGGGTATGGTATTATTAAGAAGTTAAAAAGTGAAAGAAGGTGATTTTTTGGCAACTAGGACCACGCTGAATGAAATCAGAAGTAATATAGAAGGGTTTGTAGGGCAAAAGGTTACACTTAAGGCAAATAAGGGTAGAAAAAAGACTACCATTAGAGAAGGCGTACTGGAAAACACCTACCCTAATATTTTTGTTGTAAGGATAGATGGAGGTTATGATTCAGTTAGAAGAGTTTCATATAGCTATTCAGATATTCTGACGGAAACTGTTGAAATAACAATATGTAAAGATAATCAACGTATTAAAGTGAGTTAACATAACAAAAAACAAATCCACCAAATGGTGGTTTTTTTTTATATTCTTTTATTAACTACAGATTATGATTATTCAAATTAGAACCAACTTAATGATAGTTAAACTTAGAATATCCTAAGGATTTACTATGTCATAGGACATAATGGAGAAATTAAACAATAATGACAATGTATAATGATTCAAAAATATACAATGGATGCATAAAAATAGATAAAACCAAGAAAATTAGCCACTTGATTTATGTATATAATATATATATACTATTATTAGAACAAATTGAACATTCTATCATTATTTTAAGTAGAAGTAATAAAAGCATACTGATGAATGTAATGAAGGGGGCTACTAACAAAGATGAAAGATGGATTTTTAAATGTTACATCTGAGATTGGTAATTTAAAAGCAGTATTGCTTCATAGGCCAGGTAGAGAGTTAGAGCGTTTAACACCCGATTATCTTCATGAATTATTGTTTGACGATATTCCATGGTTAAAAAGAATGCGCTGGGAGCATGATGGATTTGCAAAGGTAATGGAAGATAAAGGATGTAAGGTTTATTACTACGAAGAATTATTGGAGGAGCTATTGAAGGACAAGCACACTCTTAATTTATTTGTATCGGACCTTATAAAAAACTCCCATATAGATAGTCTAGAGCTTGAGAAGTTATTAGAGGAATATCTTCTAGCCCTGCAACCGAATGAAATAGTAGAAATTGCAATAGCAGGATTAGAAAAAAAAGACTTACCAAATTTAATAAAAGAATATCATTTAGTTGATTATATAAAAGAACAGTATCCCTTTTATATTAATCCTCTGCCTAACCTATATTTCACAAGAGACCCTGGAGTCGTAATAGGTAATGGCCTCTCCATTAATAAAATGAAGACACCAGCTAGAAATAGAGAAACTATGTTTTTAGAGTATATTTATAGATTTCACCCACTGTTTAAAAAAGATGAAACTCCTCTATGGTATGACTATAAAGAAACATATAGCATTGAAGGTGGAGATGTATTGGTTTTAAGTGATTCAGTTGTTGCAATTGGATGTAGTGAAAGAACCTCTGCAAGAGGAATTGAAATATTATCACAGAGACTCTTTCAAAATTCCAACATCAAAAAGGTATTAGCCATTCAAATTCCTTTCACAAGGGCATATATGCACTTGGATACGGTTTTTACAATGGTTGATCACGATAAATTTACTATTTATCCTGGAGTAGAAGGTTTGTTACAGGCATATGAGTTAACTGAAGGTAAGAATACACCTAAGGTAAGGCCAATGGAGAGTTTAAAGGGTGCATTAAAGACAGTCTTAAATCTTCCGGATGTTCAATTGATTCAAAGTGGTGGAGGCGATGAAATCACTGCCGCAAGAGAACAATGGAATGATAGCACAAACACCCTAGCCCTAGGGCCTGGAAGGGTTTTAACCTACAACAGGAATGAAGCTACAAATGAAACATTGAGAAACCATGGTATTGAAGTAATAGAAATCGAAGGTTCTGAGCTGGTAAGAGGCAGAGGTGGCCCAAGATGTATGTCAATGCCATTAATTAGGGAAGCTTTATAATATAAATATAAAAACTTAGCATAATAATTATAAATTAATAATAAAGGAGGATTTATCAATGCCAGTGAATTTAAAAGGTAAAAGCTTATTAACGTTAAAGGATTTTACACCACAGGAAATTAAATATTTACTTGATTTATCTAAGGATCTAAAGGCAAAAAAGCGAATGGGGATAAAAGGTAATTTACTAGAAGGTAAAAACATTGTTCTTCTATTTGAAAAAGCCTCAACAAGAACACGATGCGCTTTTGAGGTTGCAGCATTAGACGAGGGTGGACATGTTACCTTTTTAGGTGCAAGTGATTCACAAATGGGTAAAAAAGAGTCCCTTGAAGATACTGCTAAGGTATTAGGCAGATATTATGATGGTATTGAGTTTAGAGGATTTAAGCAAGAAACAGTAGAAATACTAGCTAAACATTCTGGAGTGCCAGTATGGAATGGGTTAACTGACCTTTATCATCCAACTCAAATACTAGCTGACTTACTTACAATTATTGAGCATGTTAGCAAGCCACTCAACAAGGTTAAGTTTGCATATGTAGGAGATGCAAGAAATAACATGGGTAATTCTCTACTTATTGGTGCAGCAAAAATGGGTATGGATTTTAGAGCAGTTGCTCCGAAGGAATTATTCCCATCAGAAGATTTGGTAAATGAAATGAATGAAGTTGCAAAAGAAACAGGAGCAAAAATTACTCTAACTGATGATGTTGCTGAAGGAGTAAAGGATGCAGATGTAATATATACAGATGTTTGGGTTTCAATGGGTGAAGAGGATCAATTTGAAGCAAGAATTAATCAGCTTAAACCATATCAAGTGAACATGGATATGATTAAATTAACAGGAAATTCAGATGTTAAGTTTATGCATTGTTTACCTGCCTTCCATGATCAAGAAACTAAAGTTGGGGTAGAAGTCTTTGAAAAGTATGGAATAAAGGAAATGGAAGTTACAGATGAGGTTTTCAGAAGTAAGCATTCAGTTGTTTTCGATGAAGCAGAAAACAGAATGCATACTATAAAGGCAGTTATGGTGGCTACAATATAGTCATAAATATTAAGTCAAGACAGTTGGAATTACAGCCTTGTAAGCTGGGCCTCCAACAGGCAAAAAGATATGGAATTACTTATATAAATCTATAGAATTCCATGTCTTTTTGATATGGGCAAAAATAGACTTAAGTAATCTAATATAATTATAATAATATATAAGGGGAGATATAAATGGTTAAGCAAAAAAGTAGAATTGTCTTAGCTTTAGGTGGTAATGCTCTTCAAGCTAATCCTAAAGAAATTAGTGCTGAAGCCCAAATAAAGACAGCTAAGGAAACCGCAAAATCAATTGTGGATTTGATTGAGGGTGGACATGAAGTGATTTTAGCCCATGGTAATGGACCACAGGTTGGACAGCTTGTTGCAACTTATGAAACGGCTGCTCAAAGCAATCCATCCTTACCACTAATGCCTTTTCCAGAGTGTGGAGCAATGAGTCAAGGTTATATTGGTTACCACCTTCAGCAGGCAATCCGTCAAGAAATGTTTGACAGAAAAGTAGATAAGTCTGTTGCATCAATTATTACGCAGGTAGTTGTAGATGAAGAGGATGAAGGCTTTAAAAATCCTACAAAGCCGGTTGGTTCATTTTTTACAGAGGAAGAGGCAAAAGCATTAATTAAAGAAAAAGGGTATACAATGAAGGAGGATTCAGGTAGAGGATGGAGAAGAGTTGTAGCTTCACCAATGCCTGTTGATGTTGTAGAAGCTCCAATTATAAAAAGCATAGTAGATGCAGGGCATGTTGTTATCACAGTGGGAGGCGGCGGTGTTCCAGTAGTTAATCGTAATGGTCAATTACATGGAGTTCCAGCAGTTATTGATAAGGATTTCGCATCTGAAAAAATTGCAGAAATATTAGATGCAGACTATCTAATTATTTTAACAGCAGTTGAGAAGGTAGCTATTAATTTTAACACCCCAAATCAAAAAGAGTTAGACAGAATAACTATCGCAGAAGCAAAGCAATACATTGAAGAGGGACATTTTGCACCTGGGTCAATGCTACCTAAGGTTAACGCTGCAGTAAAATTTGTTGAATCAAAGGCAGGTAGAACAGCCCTAATTACATCCCTTGAAAAGGCAATGGAGGGTATAGAAGGTAAAACAGGAACAATTATAACTGCATAGTATTTATAAATTGGTTCACAAGCTAGGGGCAGATTTTCTGCCCTTTTATTATTTTTAAAAGGTTCCATTAATGTCAAAAAAATATATTACATTTTGATTACAAAGGAAACTTTTTTGCAAATAACTCGTCTATAATGTGTAGGGTTATATTTTTCCTATTTTACAATATCATTACATTTTAACCAATATGTAATTATATGAAAAAAATAGGAATATATAAAAATTGTTAATATTATAAAAAGGAGTGATTCTATGAAATTAAAAAAAGCTTTTAGTATTTTATTGGTATTTGCCATGTTGCTATCAAGCCTTGGCTTTGCTGCTGCCTTTGATGAAGCGGTAGAGGTTATAGTTGTTGACGAAAAAGAGGCTTATTATGAAGACTATATGCCATTCGATTATGGTATGCAAGCACCAACCAATTCAAATCTTTCCCAGTCAGCTGCTGAGGGAATAATGAAATTCCATGTTAGCAGCATATTCGACATTGACTTAGATGATGAGTTTCAAGTAAGTGTAGAATATCGTGAGGATTGGAATAACCCTGGTAAATTCGTGTGGAGCATGTATGCCTACAAGTACAATAGAAATACCAGTATGAGTCTTGATGTATCCATCGATGATGAAACAGGGGATCTTACTTCAATCTATAAGTGGGACCACAACAGAGAAGAGCAAAATAGAGTGACACAGTATACAAAGGATGAGCTACAAAGTGTTGCTTATGATTTTCTAAAAAAGGTTAACGGAGATTTAATAGGAAAGCTAGAGCTACAGGAAGAGCCTATATATAGTACTTACTACTATGGCAGTGGCTTAAACCCGACCCAATACAGATATAATTATGTAAGAAAAGAAAATGGTATCGTAGTTTCAGGTAATGGCATTAATATTGGTGTAGATAGTGGAAATGGTAAAGTAGTTTCCTATAGCTACAATTGGTCAGATATAAAATTCCCAAATATGAAGGATATTATCTCTGAAGATGAAGCTAGAAGTATATTCGGCGATGAGTTGACACTACAGCTATCTTATTTACCTGTAAGATCAAATTTTCGCTATTATGATGATAAACCATCTGAAATCAAGCTAGTTTATACTCCGGTTTTAGAGGGTGGACATATGATAGATGCCATAACAGGCAATATCATTAATCATCAAGGAGAAACCGTTGAAGAAGTTCGTAAAATTGATGTTACTCCAAGTCAAAAGGCTGAATTTCAAGGCTTAGAAAAAGAAAAAAGAGCTAAAGAGCTGGATAAAAATGAAGTTACACAAATGGTTCAAACAGTTGTAAAAGAGTTCTTCCAACAGGAATCTAAAATACAAAATACCCGATATTCCTCATATAATGATCGTAAGATCTGGAATGTGGACTTTACCCTTGAGGAAAACGAACATATGTATGGTTACATCTCAATTGATGCAATAACAGGCGATATTCTAAACCTATATTATTATAACTATATGAGATGGGATATGTATGACATGCCTGAAGAGACAGCCTTTGGAGGTATATCACAGGAAGATGCATACGCAAAAGCAATAGAAATTATGAAATCTTTATACCCTGATAAATTAAAGGATGTAAAGACAGAAATGACATTATATGATTACGGATATAATCAAGAGTATTATTTCAACTTTAACAGATTAGTTAATGGCATTGAATATCCTCATAATAGTATTTCAGTATCATTAAACAAATCAACAGGACAGCTTCAAAGTGTTTATATGAACTGGCATGAAGCTGAATTCCCTAAGGCAGAGGGTTTACTGTCAGAAGATACAGTTTTAGCTAAATATATCGATGATTCTGTATTGCAATTGCAGTTTACTCAAATTTATTCTCATGATTGGAGAATGGCACCTGAGATGAAACTTGTTTATGTAAACTTAGGGAAAGACAACTATGGATTCTATAGAAATATAGACGCAAAAACAGGAGAATATCTAGACTGGAATGGCGAGTCTATGAAGGAGCAGAAGTCTAAGCAGGAAAACATAGATAGTATAATTAAAGGCCATGAAGCTGAAAAAGAACTTAAAATTATGATCGATGCAGGAATCATTGACCTAGATAATTTCCAATTAGATAGCGCTATTCCTAAGAAAGAAATCCTCAAGATGATGGTAAATGCAAGAGGGTTCGGTCCATATATGATTGAGGATGCTGGAGATCTTAATTTTACTGATATTGATGAAAGTGATGAATATTATCAATATATACAAGGAGCCATCATTTATGGCTTGCTAGAAAATAAGGAAGAAGCTTTAAATCTAGATGAAACAGTGACAAGAGAAGAATTAGCAGAAATGCTTATGAAGATGGCACAGCTCGAAAACATAGCCAAGGCTAAAGACATTTTTGTTGTACCAGTTAAGGACTCAGGAGATATTAATCCAGATTTAATGGGATATGTTGCACTGGCTTATGGATTAGATATCGTAAAGGGAAGTGGCGAAAACTACAGCCCAAATAAAACAGTTACATTAATAGAAGTTGCTATAGGAATTTATCGAACCTTCAAAAACTTTGGAGCGACATATTACTACTACTAAGCTGAAATTTCATAATAAGAAGTGAAAATCTTTTAGATTTTCACTTCTTTTTTTTATTTGCAGTACATATATATATATAGAAATTGGAACTGGACGAACTAAAGGTAAGCTGTTCATATTTTTATAAAAGATTAATATGATATATTAATTAAATTAAAACATTTTGGAGGGAGGAAATAAAATGCCAGTAGAGTTGTTAAAGGATTCACTGACAACTGATCAGATAATAGGTCAGGACACTGCTCAGGCAATTATTGAAGGCGATATACTGGTCCCAGATATAAAGCCGGACATTACTAGGATCATATCAGTAGATGGAGTTATACAGGTTGCAAAAGTAGAAGCTAGTGAGGGGAAAATTACAGTTGAAGGAAATATTAAGTTTAAAATCTTATACGTTGCAGAAAAAGGAGAAGAACCACTCTATAGTATAGATAGTAGCACAGGGTTTAAACAAAGCATTGAGATTGAAGGTATCACCTCTAGCGCTAGCCCAGATGTAGAAGCAGATATTGAGCATATCGATTTTACAATCAACAATGAAAGAAAAATAGGAGTTAAAGTTGTTATTAATCTAATGGCCATTGGTAAATCCACAAGCCAGAAGGAAATTACCAAGGATATTACGGGATTAGAAGATATTCAAGTGTTAAAGGATACTATACACTATACTGAGGTTATGGGAGACTATTTTTCAGAGGCATTAGTTAAGGATACATATGAAGTCGAAGAATCTATGCCATCTATTAAGGAAATCCTTAAATGGAATGCAACAGCACTGGAAAGGGAAACAAAAATTACTGAGGGTAAGGTTATAGTAGGTGGTATAGTAAAGGTTGAACTTCTCTATATAGCTGATGATGAAGAGGCCAGCTTAAACATTTTTAGTCAGGAAATCCCATTTACCCATTTTGTAGAGATGCCAGATGCACACCCTGAAATGAAGTATAAATTAAAGTTAGATGTCACAGAGCTTTATACAGAGGTCAAAGAAAATATACAAGGGGAATCAAAAATACTGGAAATCGAAGCAATAACAAGAGTCGGAGCTAAGGTCATGGATACCAGTAGACGTGAAATAGTTATTGATGCTTTTTCGCCAAGTAAAAAAATAAAAGTTAGTAAAGAAACTATAGAATTTAAAGAGAACATTGGTATGAATCGCTCTCACCTTATGCTGAGGGAGACCATAGACCTTCCCGGAAGTCATCCGGAAATGGCTAAGCTATTCTCAGTGGTATCAAAGCCAGTATTAACAGACTACCAGCTGATGGAGGACAAAACTGTAATTGAAGGAATTATGGAGGTAACAGTAATATATTTATCCGACGAAGGGCATCAGCCAATCTATAGCTTTATGCAGGAAATCCCCTTTAGGCATTATGTCGATATTGAAGGCTTACAGGAAGGGATGGAGGCTAAGGTTGAGCTCTTCATAGAAGAAATAAATTATGAACTAATTAATGGGCAACAGGTTGATATAAAGGTTAATATTGGAGCCACCTGTGAAGGTTACTTGACCAAGAAGGTTGACATAGTTAACGAAATAATTGAAATGGAAGAAAGCATAGATTTAGCCAGCCGACCCAGTATAACCATATACTTTATGCAGCCTGGAGATACACTATGGAAGGTAGCTAAAAAATATAATACAACAGTAAAACAGATAATTGAAACAAATAATATTGAAGATGTCTCCACCATAAAACCCGGTGATTATATTTTAATAGAAAAAGTGCATCAATTTAAGTTCTAAAAGGGACCGAACCGCCTTAGGGCGGTTTTTTTTTGAAATACAAACTAATACTTATATACTTATGGTTAAATATTATTAGCTATAGGAATTAGTAGACAAACCAGCAGTTATTCTGATAGTATTATTTTTGATACAAAAATTATGACACAATAACTGTATGCAGGAAATTTGAAAAAAACATATAATATATATAGCAAGGGAATAATGAAGGAGAGGGCAGGGATGAATAAAATTCAATTAAAATCCAGAGCAAAAATAAACCTATCCCTTGATGTTTTGAGAAAAAGACCAGATGGCTATCATGAAGTTGAAATGATAATGCATCAAATAGATCTTTTTGATAGGGTTACCTTAATAAATAGAGAAGATAATGAAATTAAAATATATACCAGCTGTGGATATATACCAAAGGATTCAGGAAATATTGCCTTTAAAGGAGCTTCTCTGCTTAGGGATACACTTGGTATTAATAAGGGAATAGACATACATATTGAAAAAAGGATCCCGGTTGCAGCTGGCTTGGCGGGTGGTAGCTCTAATGCTGCTGCCGTTATATTGGGGTTAAACCGCTTATGGAACCTAAAGCTATCACAAAATGAACTAATGGAGCTGGGTGTAAAGATTGGTGCAGATGTACCCTTTTGTATCCTTGGAGGGGCTGCCCTGGCAGAGGGAATAGGCCAAAGACTTACACCAATAATAGGTTTGAAAAATGTGTGGGTAGTTATTTCAAAGCCATCAATTTCTGTTTCTACAGCTGAAGTATATGGACAATTAAACCTATTAAATATAGAATCTAAGCGACCCAATACACCTTTATTATTAAAAGCGGTGGAATCAGGAGATATTGCAACCCTTGCTCAAAACATGAAGAATGTATTAGAAACTGTAACAGAAGAAAACTATCCTATTATTACAGAGATTAAAAAGAAAATGATGGAGTATAATGCAATTGGAAGTATGATGTCGGGTAGTGGACCAACAGTATTTGGTATTTTTAAAAATTATCAGCGGGCAAAGTCTGCCTACGAGCATCTTTCTTTATTATATAAGCAGACATATATTGTACAAAGCTTTTATAGGAGGAATGAAGATGAGTAATTTACAGAATTTAAAGATTGAAAGCTTCAAGCCGTTAAGAGAAATAGTTTTTGAAAACCTTAGGGAGGCAATTCTTGAAGGGAAGCTTGAACCTGGACAAAGAATGATGGAGATACAATTGGCTGAGCAATTGGGAGTTAGTAGAACACCAGTGAGGGAAGCCATCAGAAAGCTAGAGCTAGAAGGATTGGTTATTATGGTCCCTAGAAAGGGGGCATATGTAGCAGATGTTTCTATAAAGGATATTATGGAGGTACTGGAAATAAGAGCTGTATTGGAGGGTTTAGCCGCCTCCCTTGCAGCAGAGAGAATGACCGACGAAGAGCTGGACGAGCTAGAAATGATTTCATACCAGTTTAAGAGAAGCTATCAACAGGATGATGTTGAAGGAATGATAGAAAAAGATATTGAATTCCATGAACGAATTTTTAACTCAGCAAGAAATGAGAAATTGGTTCAAATAGCCCAAGGCTTAAGGGAACAAATATATCGATTTCGAGTCACCTATATATCAGAATATAATAAGGCAAAGGAATTGGTTGAAGAACATCAGGCAATACTAGAGACAATATCACAGCGAGATGCCGAAAAGGCATATGAAGTTGCTGCTAAGCATATAGAAAATGCTGGTAGTCACATGATGGAGTCCGTACTTAAGGGTAAAGGGCATGAAAATATTTAGTATATAAACAGGGAGGAAGATTAATGCATGCCATTGTTTTGGCTGGGAATGATGCTGTAGCAGAAGAGTTAATGAAGAATAAAGCCATCATACCATTAAAGGGAATTCCCATGATTAAGTTTGTAGTAAATGCTTTAAAAGAATCAAAGTATATTGATAAGATATATGTTGTAGGTGAAGTAGATGAGCTAGAGTCCATAATCGGAGCCGAAGCGGAGGCTATTATTAGAAGTAGTAATACCTTTATGGAGAATTTAATCAATGGTATGGCCTATAGCCAAGGAGAAGATAGAGTTATAGTGGCAACCTGCGATGTACCCTTAATAAATGTAGACATTATTAATAAATTTATTGAAGTGGGGTTAGAAGTAGATAATGACATTTTTTATCCCATAGTCAACAAAGCACTTAACCAAACATCTTATCCTAATCTCAAAAGAACCTATGCCCACCTTAAGGAGGGTGCCTTTACTGGGGGTAATATAGTAATGCTTAAGCCTTCAATAATGGGTTCTATTAAAGAGGTTACAGAAACATTAGTAAGGCATCGAAAAAATCCTATTAGAATGTGTAGGGTTCTAGGAGTACCATTTGTAATTAAGCTTATATTTAAACAATTAAAAATAACAGATATAGAAAAAATGATAAAAAATCGTTTTAAAATTACAGGTAGAGCATATATATGTAATTTCCCAGAAATATGCAATGACTTAGATCATTATCAAGATAAAGCACTTTTTGAAGAATATCTGTAAAGTTAGAGTTAAGAGTTTAGTGCAAAAAAATTGAAAATTGAAAATGGAAAATTATATGTGGAAGATAATTGGTGGAAGTTGAATGGAGTTAAGAGTTAATAATTAAAACTGAAAAAAGATTACAAATGAAAGTTCAAGGAAAATTTCCTTGAATTTTTTTATTTTCACATCTTTACCAATGTTAGTATATAAAACCTAAAACTTGCGAAAATTATATAGGATAAAACTTAAGTAGGTGATAATTTGGATTTAATGGCTATATTTGAAAAGATAAAAAGTGCCTATAGTGCATATATGTTAATGCTGGTGGTGGTCATAGGTATATTTTTAATAATCGTCGATGGAACCCTATTGAAGAAAAGGCAACTAAAAAAGGAAGAAAAAATATCAAAAGCATTAGGATATATTTATGTTGTATTAGGAATAGGAAGCTATATCATTTTTGCAATTTTTTAAAGGGAGGAGAGACCAAACATGGGTTTATGGAAAAAGCTCTTGGGCAACAAAGGAGAGAAAAAACAACAGGAAGGAACTTCACCCCATAAGAACATTGATACAAATCTGAAGGCCATAAAGGATATATTTGAGGATTGTGATGATATTGTTTATCGTGAAATTGAAGTGGGGGTGGATAGTAAAATAAAGGCTGCCCTTATCTACGTTGATGGAATGGCGGATAAGTTTTTACTAAATGATTTTATCCTTGATAATATAATGGTATCTATTCGAACAACACCACCAAAGGCAGAAAACGTTAAAAAGCAATTGGCAAGTCACTTAAAGGACCATACCCTTGCCGTAAGTGAAATGAAGGAAGTAGAAACAATTGAAGAGGGAATAGATAACATACTCAGTGGTGAGACGGTTCTTTTATTGGATGAGTACGACAAAATAATAATTATCGCCTCAAAGGGCTGGCAGGCAAGAGGAGTATCTGAGCCCGTCACAGAAACAGTAATTCGGGGGCCTAGGGACGGCTTTGTAGAAACCTTTAGGGTGAATACTGCCCTAATAAGAAGAAGAATAAGAGACCCAAAGCTTAAGCTTAAAACTCAGCAGGTGGGAGTTCGGTCAAAAACCGATTTAGCTATTTTATATATCGATGATATTGTTGATAAAAGAATACTCAAGGAAGTAGAAAGCCGTATAGAAAAAATTGATATGGATGCAATTTTAGATAGTGGATATGTAGAACAATTGATTGAAGACAATTGGTTTTCGCCCTTTCCCCAGGTACAAAATACTGAAAGACCCGATGTAACAGCAGCCGCACTGTATGAAGGTAGAATAGTTATAATTGCAGATAACAGCCCCTTTGCATTAATAGTTCCAACGACACTAAACTCAATGCTACAATCATCAGAGGACTATTATGAGCGCTGGAATATAGCAACTGCAGTACGATTACTTAGGTATTTTGCAGCGTTCGTTTCTCTAATCCTGCCCTCATTATATGTTGCAATTACATCCTTTCATCCCCAAATGATTCCCACAAAGCTAACCTTGGCCTTGGCTGCAAACCGTAAGGGGGTACCCTTCCCTGCAATAGTAGAGGCTCTAATAATGGAAACCACAATTGAGTTATTGAGGGAAGCCGGGGTAAGGCTCCCGGGTCCAATTGGAGCCACCATCGGAATTGTTGGGGGGTTAGTAATCGGACAGGCAGCTGTTGAGGCAGGTATAGTTGCTCCATTAATGGTAATTATTGTTGCCATAACAGCAATTGCCTCCTTTGCAATTCCCAGCTATAATGTTGCAATTGGCTTTAGGCTACTAAGGTTTTTGTTTATTTTTGCAGCAGGTTTTTTAGGTCTCTATGGAGTTATATTGGCTATTTTACTTTTGTTAAGTCACTTATGTAGCTTAAAGAGCTTTGGTATACCCTACCTACATCCCTTTGTTAACTTTGTGGATGATATAGGTGATATGAAGGACACCTTTGTAAGGGCACCCATGCCCAGCATGAACAACCGAGAAACAGTAGGCAATAAAAAACAAAAAAATAGATTGGATGATAAGCGTGAAGAATTCCGCTATGAGAAGGAGGACAAATAATGTTTCGTAATAATGATAAGATATCCCCTTCACAAATCGCAAATATTTTAATTTTAATAATGCTGGGGACAGGTGTATTAACCTTGCCGCGGAGCTTAGCAGAGGCAGCAGGGGCAGATGGTTGGATTATTCTATTGGTTGGAGGGCTATTGATTTCCCTAATAGCCATTGCCCAGGCCTATATAGTTAAATCCTTACCCGGCAAAAATTATATGGAGATAATTACTGCAACTCTATCAAAGCCTGTGGCGTATATTTACATTGTATTTTTAGTACTTTTCCTAATAATGCTAAATGGATTTTTAGTTAGGATTTTTGCAGAGGTTGTAAAGATGTTTTTATTATTCAGAACACCGCTGGAGGTTATTATAGTTAGTGTATTATTGGTGACTGTATATCTTGTTCGGCAAGGAATTGAACCATTGGCAAGGATGGCAGACCTATTATTACCCACCATTTCAATTTTATCATTGGTACTATTTGCCTTAACCATTAGAAGTGGTGATTTAAAAAATCTATTACCGGTATTTCAAGTGTCGCTTAAACAAATAGTGGAGGCTATACCCTTGGTTTTATTTAGCTTTTTGGGCTTTGAATTTGTACTAATATTTGGCACCTATGTAAATAAGCCTGAAAAACTAACTAAATCCTCTGGAGGGGCTGTATTGTTTATTCTCCTTATATATTCAGTACTAAACCTTGCAACAATGCTAACCTTTGGAACGGAACAAACAGTACACTTAATATGGCCCACCCTAACCCTCTTTAAAACAATTGAATTTCCCGGTTTATTTATAGAAAATGTAGAAGCCTTTGTCATGGCCCTATGGGTATTTATTGTATTCATGTCCATAGCCCCCCTATATTTAGCAAAGGTGGTTTTACTGTCAGACCTAATTAAAACTAAAGAATTTAACTTTTTTGCCCTACCACTAATTCCTTTAGTGTATTTAGCGTCCTTAATTGGAGATAGCTTGGCAGAGGCCTATGAAATACTGGACATATTTACTAAATATGCAGCAACCATAGTAGCCTTCATTTTTCCTGCCTTAATTTTAATATCATTATTAATTAGAAAAAAGCTTAAGAAGGAGGGGAATACCAATGCGTAAAAAAATACTCTTACTTAGTTTATTAATTTTTTCTATTTCCTTAACTGCCTGCTGGGATAGTGTTGAAATAGATGATAGAACCTTCATACTGGCCATAGGGGTTGATGTTTATCACCCAGAGGAGGACGATGGGAATATAGATGAGGAAAGACAATATTACCCTGAGCATCATCGCCCCGCAATATTAGCAACATTTGTGGCACCAAAGGCCTTGGCTGGTGGAGGAGGGGAGATAGAGGTTGAGAATGTAAGCATGAGTAGCGTTGCCCATAGTGCCTTCCTTGCCAGAAATCAAATGGTGGCTAGGTCTGACGATCAGTTATTCCTTGGTCATTTAAAGACTCTTTTGATAGGAGAGGAGCTGGCCCAAAACCCAATGCTACTTAGAGAAGTTTTGGATCGAATAGAAAAGGACGCCCTCATTAGCAGAAGAATTTCATTGGCGGTGGTGGATGGAATGGCTAAGGAGGCCCTAGAGGTACAGCCTAAGCTGGAGCCAATGACTGGACAATTTATCAATGATCTCTTTAAGGATCAAGCTCGAACAAATAGAGCTCCCATTGCAGATGTCGGAGAAATTTTAATATCCCTCCATCGAAACAGCAATGCACTTATCCCTAGATTAGTATATTCAGAGGATGAAATTAAAGTAGGTGGAGGTGCAGTAATAAAGAATTACAAAATGGTGGGCTGGATTGGAGAAATGGAATCTATAGCCTATATGATAATTACAGATAATTTAACGCAATTGGGGTTAAACCATCATATGGACTATTATATTATTCCCTATAGCATAACTGATTTAAGCACCTCCATGGAGCTTCAGGAGAATAATGAAAATATTAAAATAATTATTTCTGTAACAGGCGAGGGGGATATCGAAGGTCTATATTTTAATCCTGAAGATGATGTATTGGATCCCAGTTTTGTAGAAAAGGTTCAAGAGGGCATAGGTCAGGACATTAAGGAATTATTGGTTGAAACTATAGATGTTTTTCAAAATGAATATCAAGTGGATGTGCTGGGGTTCGATGAATACCTTAAGAAGTATAAGCCAGGCCTTTGGAGAGAAGTTCGGGAAGACTGGGACGACATATTTCCTTTAGTAGAGGTGGAGGTAGAGGTGGATATTTTCATCCGACGGGTGGGACTATCAAGATAATAAATAACCCCTATATTGTATAAATTTTCCCATACTTGTACATAATGAAAGTATAACAAACTAATGGAGAAGCAGGGGGAATTTCTATGAAAAAGAAAAAAATTATATTGTTAATTACATCCATATTTATATTAGGTAGTATACTTTCCATTGGGAAAGTAGAGCCTGTATACCAAGAAGCCAGCTATGCCAATAAAAGCTTAATAAGATTTCATGTTCTAGCCAATAGTGATTCATCTGAGGACCAGCTTTTAAAGCTTAAGGTTAAAAATCAAATAATTACTCAAATGGCAAAGGATTTAGAAGGGGTGGCCACTATTGAGGAAAGCAGAGAGATTATTGCCAATAACCTTTTAAAAATTCAAGAGATTGCCAGAGAAGAGCTAAAAAGAAATGAGAAGGACTTTCCTGTTAAAGTTAGCCTTGGTCAGCAGGTTTTCCCCACAAGAAAATATGGTGACATTGTTTTAGCTGCTGGCAGCTATGAGGCGTTGAAGGTTGAAATCGGAGAAGGAAAGGGACAAAACTGGTGGTGTGTTATGTTTCCACCCCTATGCTTTATAGATGTGAAAAATAGCTTGATTGATGAAGAAACAAAGAATCAACTAAAGGAAGTTTTGACTGAGGAAGAATACCAAATGATTATATCTGATATAGATGAAAATGAGTTGCCCCTTCAATTAAGGTCAAAGCTATGGGATTTGTTTAAATCTTCTAGAAATCAAATAGTTAAGTGGGCAAAATTATAAAAAGACAGGCAGAAAATTTAAATTTGAACCTATATGATGGACACTTGTAAGATTAGAGTCCATCATATAGGTTCTTTTTATATTTCCGATAATTTATTTATGTAGTAAATACACTTCTGTTGGTTACTTAAGGTGCAATATAAGGCTGCCAGCTTAGAATATACGTCATAATACTTGGCTTTAGTAGTATCTTCATTTAATAGCGACTCAGCTTTTTTAAGATATTCCTCTACTAAGGTATATTCTTGAAGATACTGGTATATATCCCCATAGCACAGTAATATTTGAAACTCAGAATTATTATCAGAAAGCTGCTTTGATATATTATGGGCTTCCTTTAATATTTCAATAGCTTTTTCTGTAATGTTTAACCTTCTATAGCATTGAGCCAGCTCCAACAAGAATAAATGGGGGCAGTCATCTATTTCATCCTTTAGTTCATAGGATTTATTTATGTATTCAATTGCTTCATCAATTTTTCCCATTAGACGATAAGCGATGGATATACTATTGTATAGATGAGCCCTCTTAGTAGCTGATAAACCATCACATCTACTAATTAGACGTTCGTACAGCTTGAAGGCCTTCTCAAAATTACCAATATCCCTATAGGTATCTGCCTCCATTAAAGTGGCCTGATCTATGGATGCATCATCTAAGCCTTTGAGCTCCTTAAAGATATATAGCTGTTGAAGGGCTAAATCATATTGCTTTAATTTTTTATAACAAATAATAAGATTCATAGTGGCTTCAAGCCTAATTTGATCATGGTTAATGGTTGTATTTTCTACTGAAATGGTTTGGGCTTTATTATAATAAAGCTTAGCCTCCTCTAAAAAAAGCTTGCTAAGATAACAGTTACCAATTCCCATATATATATCAGCAGCCTTTTCATAATTACGGGATTCTAAAGTGAATTCTAAAGCACTAAAATAATCCATAAGGGCTAAATTGTACTTTCTTATATGATAATGAAAATTACCTCTGTAAAATAATACCTTAGAAAAATCTGATTTTAAAGACCAGTTAGTAGCTAGGTCCATCATCCGATTGAAAATTCCATGTATATGATTATGCTCTAAATTCTTTTTACTATTTAGTAGTAAACTTATATTATCCAATTGCTCTTGAATAATATTTTGAACCTGAGCCTCCTTTGATTCTAAAAGATACTCTGTAGTTATTTTCTTTCCTAGGTTCTTATAATAGTAATTAAGCTTTTTAGCAATAATAGCAGCAGTTTGGGGGCTGAGAGATCTTTTGCCACTTTCAATCATACTGATTAAGCTTCTAGTGACTTGGGCATCTGTTAGTTCTTCCTGCTTGAGACCTAAATCCTTACGTAATTTTTTTATTTTTTCTCCAACGCTTAACAACTCCAAGATCAATCCCCTCCATATCTTAACAATAATTCATACACTTAATATACTAAAAAGATAACAAAAAATCAATTTAATGTTAACTTTATTAAAAAATATGTATTTCCTATACCAATATAATTTAATCAAAGACCCTCTTTAAATGTATTAAAAGTTGAATAATAGTTTAAACAAGAGTAGAATATTAATAGTAATGAAAGTAGGTGGAAAAATGAAAAAAATAAATGTTATGGTATTATTTGGTGGAAAATCAGGAGAGCACGAAGTTTCATTGATGTCTGCTGCTTCAATATTGAGGGCAATCAATAAAGAAAAGTACAATATTATTCCAGTAGGAATAACTAAGGATGGTACATGGAAAAAATGCAACACAACTATAAATGAAATTGAGTCTGGAGAATGGGAAGGTATTACTAATAAGCTATTGGGTGATGATGGTATAGATTCACAGGTATCTTTAATACCAAAGGACTCCAGTGGCAGATCAATAGTTCTTGGCGATAGTATTGAAAATGTAGATGTAGTTTTTCCGGCATTACATGGACCCTATGGTGAAGATGGTACAATACAAGGATTACTGGAAATCATGAATATTCCCTATGTAGGAGCAGGTGTATTGGCCTCAGCTCTGGCTATGGATAAGGCCATTGCTAAAACTATTTTTAAAGCAGAAAATATCCCTCAGGCAGATTTTGAAGTTATATACAGAAAAAAATATAAGCAAAATCCTATTGGAGAAATTGAAGCCATTGAGGCAAGGATTAATTATCCAGTATTTGTGAAGCCTGCCAACTTAGGCTCAAGTGTGGGAATTTCAAAAGCTAAAAATAGAGAGCAATTAATAGCGGCAATGGAAATCGCTGCACAATATGATAGAAAAATTGTTATTGAAGAGAGTATTAATGCCAGAGAGATCGAATGCTCTGTATTAGGAAATGATGACCCGATAGCCTCCTTGCCGGCAGAGATAATTCCATCCCATGAATTCTATGATTATCAAGATAAGTATTTTGATGGAACAACACAATTTATAATTCCAGCGGATTTACCAGAGGAAATGATAGCGGAAGTGAGAAAACTGGCTGTTAGGGTCTATAAATTAATTGACTGTAATGGCTTAGCAAGGGTAGATTTTTTTGTTGAAAAGGATACAAACAAAATATTAATTAACGAAATAAATACTATGCCTGGTTTCACCAAAATAAGCATGTACCCTAAAATGTGGGAAGCCACTGGGATATCATATGAGGAGTTAATTAATCGATTAATTGATCTCGCAATAGAAAGATTTAACGAAAGAAATTAATAGAAGAAAAGGTTGATATTATGAAGGAAGAGATACTTATAAGAGTTTCAGGAGTACAAAAAGATAGCAAAGGTGAAGAAAATAAAATTGAATTAGTAACTGAAGGGATAATATACAAAAAAAACAATTATCTTTTCATTGTTTATGAGGAATCGGAGATCTCAGGAATGGAGGGTACAACCACCACTATAAAAATCGAAGGTGAAAATAAGATTTTCTTAAAAAGATATGGGAATAATGATTCCACTATGGTATTTGAAATGGGGAAAAGATATAACAGTGCCTATAAAACACTTTATGGGAATTTTGAAATGGAACTATATACCAATAAGCTTGAGGTGGATATTAGTAATCAATTGAAACAGGGGAAAATTGAGATTCATTATGAGTTGGCTATTTCAGGTTTGGTAGAATCAAAAAACCAATTAACCATATGTTTTTAATAAGATAGACAAAATTTTTGATTTTGTGGCTAATGACAAAGTCAACAGTCTGAGGCTATGGTAGAATATCTACTATAGCCTAAAGTCATTTAAAGAAATAAAACACTTGGAGTATTGTCAAAAAAATTTTTTTATAAAATACAAATAACGACAAGCTATAGAATAGTTTCTGATATAATGTTTATGTAGCTTATTGAAATTATTACCATATATAATAAGAAATAGAAAAATGGGGGAGGGTATATTTAATTTTATGAGTAAATATATCAAAATGTTAAGAAATAAGAATTTTAGCCTTTTGTTTTGGGGACAAGGTGTTTCGGAAATAGGATCCTTTATTAATTATATTGGGTTAACATGGTTGGTGCTTAATGCAACGGGGGAAATATTAAAGCTCAGTATGCTATTGATATTTTTGAAGCTGCCTTCCATAATTATTGGGCCATTGGCTGGGGTGTGGGTTGATAGATGGAACAAAAAAATGATTATTATTTCATCGGATATTATACGGGGAATATTATCTATCTTGCTTGTTTTTACAGGGAATATTAATATTATATATTTAATCGTATTGACACAAGGAATTTTTGATGTTTTCTTTTCGCCTGCCATTAGGAGCTTAGTACCTAAGCTTGTCAATAAAGAGGATTTAATGACTGCAAATTCAATGACCACATCTGTAAACCAATTGGCTACCCTTATAGGTCCTGCAATAGGGGGTGTACTTGTTGGTCTTTTCGGAACATATATAGTTTTTATAGTAAATGGAATATCATTTCTAATTTCAGCACTGTTTGAAATGTTTATCACAATTCCTAAAGAAGAGAAAAGTGAATGTATTAAATCAAATTCCTTTAAAGAAGATTTAGTTGAGGGCTTTAATTATATATCTAAGAGTAAACTTATTAGCTTTATTATCATTTTTTTTGCAATTGCATCACTTCCCTTTGGGGCAATACCAATTTTAAATATTGCACATATACAAAGTCTAGGGTTTTCCCCTGAGACATATGGTTTTATTACAGCAGTATTTAGCTTAGGACTACTATCTGGAGCACTTTTAATTGGTGCATTAGATAATAAATTAAATGAAGTAACAATGATTGTTTTGGGAATCGGAGGCTTTGGTATAAGCTACATATCATTTGCTATGCTTAATTATCTATTACTAATGATAGCTTTTGTATTCATATGTGGTATATTCTTGTCTATGGTTAACATTGCATACGGAGTTTATTTGCAAAAAAATGTTGAAGCCTCAAAGCTGGGGCGGGTATTTAGTATAGATATGGCAATAGGTAATATAATCCTACTGCTATCAATGGTGTTTACAGGTCTGCTGGCAGATAAGGTAGGAGCCTATATTCTAATGATAGGATGTGGGATACTAATGTTAATTCAGGTACTATTTACACTTAACTTTAAAACATATAAAGAACTAACCGATAAAGAGATAACAACTGCATCAAGGGTAATATAAAAAAATCTGCTGAAGCTTTCTCTCCTTAGAGGACTTTTAACTACTTTAATAGAAATAATAATATATAAGGATTAATAAGGGAGGAAACGATGTGATTATTATGGAAAAACTACTTGAACTAATAAAAATGCGTAAAGCCTTTGTAATGGCAACCGTAATTGAAGCAAAAGGATCATCACCTGGCAAAACAGGCTTTAAGTTAATATATACAAAGGAAAATGAGCTCTATGGTACTGTAGGTGGCGGTCTGGTGGAAGCGAAGGTTCTGGAAGAAGCACAAAAAGCTTTTATGACCAAGGAAAGCACTACATTAGAGTACAATCTATCTCCTGGTGAAAAGGGCATTGGAATGCAGTGCGGAGGGAGTATGAAGGTGTTTTTAGAGGTGTTTCTTCCCAAAACAAGGCTTCTTCTTTGTGGTGGCGGACATGTGGGCTTTGAAATAGCTAAAATAGCATCATTATTAAAAATAGAAGTAATATTACTGGAGGAAAGAGGTCATATTGCTACAGAAGAGCGATTTCCTGAAGTGAAACGTATAGTTAAGGGTTCTTATAAAGAGGCGTTACAGGAAATTGAGATAGATGACTATACATATGTGGTTATCGTTACAAAGGGACATGCTACAGATCAAATTGTTTTGGAAAATGTAATTAGTAGTCAAGCGGCTTATATTGGACTTATGGGAAGTCAAAGAAAGAAGGAAGAAATGATGAAATACATGAGAAATCAAGGATTCTCAGAAGATCTCCTACAAAAGATACATTGTCCCATTGGCTTAGATATAAAGGCAGATACTCCAGAAGAAATTGCCCTTGCCATAATTGCAGAGGTTATTGCAATTAAAAATAAAGGAAATGGTGGCTTTTTAAGAAGATAAAGGTTAAAGATATTTAACAATGTAGAATCACATA
Source organism: Alkaliphilus peptidifermentans DSM 18978 (assembly GCF_900101495.1). Lineage (GTDB taxonomy): Bacteria > Bacillota > Clostridia > Peptostreptococcales > Natronincolaceae > Alkaliphilus_C > Alkaliphilus_C peptidifermentans. The sequence goes on along the minus strand of NZ_FMUS01000027.1, from coordinate 47,440 downwards.
TAGAACAATATCCAATCCTAAGCATTTATAGGGAATGTGTTATTGTTCTTTTTAGTTATTTCATTATAGCTTTCCAGAGCTTGACTTAGGGTCTATTCCCACCTTCCATTACAGTTCATTTTTTTTATGTTTAAAACAAAGTAATATAGATAAAAATGATAATGTAAAGAGATTTAAATATATAGTGATATGTCAGGAGGTAAACATGGGAAAATATAAATTATTAATAAGCTTAGTTATTATGGTTTTAGTGCTATTTGGTTGTCAGAGGGAAGAGGCCCCCAACCCTCCTGCAGAAGATGTTGAAGAGGTACAATATCCATATGAAGAACTACAACATCAAGATATTGCTTTTGTAGAATTTTTCTGGCAGCAGGAAAAAACCCTGCCCATAGAGGATGAAGAGGTCCTGAAGAATACAGCGCAGCATATAAGAGAGGTAGAGTTTGTTGGGAAAGCTTCACCACAAGATATTGAGGACACGACTCAAGGAATGACAGTATACCTAAACCGTGAATTAGAAGAAAGTCAAATGATAACAATGTATTTTAACGAAGATCAGGAGAATCTCTTTACTATTGGTCCAAATGGAGAAGAGTACAAAATTAGATCCCAAAGACTACTAAATTTCATTCGTCAGCAAATGGATCAGAGGCTGGTAATATTAGATGAAGATGCAATTCCACAGGAAGCTCAAGAATGGTTTGATAAGTTTAGAAATGAAATAGGGGCATATGTTTACCAGCATCCAGACGGCACATTAATTCTTATAAATGCTGGTGAAAAACCTACTGGAGGATATGGTATTAAAGTTGTCAATTATAATGAAGAAGATTATCCCCGTACCTTGACTATTGATATAGTTGAGCCGGAAGAAGGCACAGTAGTAACGCAGGCAATTACCTATCCTTCAATTATCGTTAAGATTTTTACTCAGGAGGCAAGTAAGTATGAAGTAATAACGGTAGAAAATGAGTCTTTACCTATGGAGGATAAGCTCATATTTGCAAAACTTGATGCTCCAGAGGAAGAACAACAAATTGATAATCCTGTAAGAGTAGCAGGCAAGGTTATAGCCTTCGAAGGCTCTTTTATTGTTAGAATTACAGATAATGAAGAGAATATAATTCATGAGGAGGTTCTGCAGGCAAGCGCTGGAGGCCCTCAGTGGGGAGAGTTTGATGAGGAGATTCAATATCCATCACCCGATGGTGACGAAGGAAGTATTGAAATAGGCGAGTATAGTGCAAAGGATGGCGAATATATATTACATTTAAAAGTACCTGTTAAATTTTAATTATAGATAATACTGGAAAATTCAGCTTTATTTATACAAATGAGTCAGAATAAAATCCTGGCTCATTTGTTGCGTTATTGTCATTTCAATAATTTTTATAACTCTAAGTATCTATTTATAATTTAATATTAACCTATTTCAAATACACCAGTGATTGATTCAAGCTGAATGTTATTGTTCCTTTGATTATTAGAAATATCTAAACTATATATTAGCAAAAAATTAATGAAATCCTCCTGGTTTTGAAAAAAACAATAAAAAACCACTAGGCTTAACACTATTCTCTATATTTTAGCAATGTATCAAATCTGTTATAATGGTAATCAAGATAGAAAGGTGATAGGAGGATATTAAATGGATAATCAAAAGAGAGAAAAAATTCTGAAGGCCTATCGGGGTGGAATGAAAAACTACATTTTTTTCATGGAGTCTTAAACTGGGGAATTTCCACTGCTATAATTTATAGAATACTAATTACCATCATTAATAGGGGCTTCTCATTTTCTGAAATTAGAAGCGGTTTATTCTCACTAGAAACCATGACTGCTATGTTGATTTTTGGTGCGGGTGGCTTTCTTTGGGGGCTATTTATGTGGAAGTGGATTGTAAAGGAAGCGGAAAAAATTAATTATAAACCAAATAAGAAAAACAGAAAAATCTGAGTAACGAAGAAATGACTTTCTTATCAGTCAAGGGTGCCTATCGACACCCTTTAATAACGTTTCAAACTATTGTAGAAGAAGTAAAATTAAATCTTGAGATTCTTTTCTTCTATCGTAATAAATACAATATAGGCTAATAATAAATAATAGAATTAAAGTAAGGAAGAAAATCGCTTTTTTATGTTTTTTCATAATCAGCCTCCTTGGAAAATCTATATATTCTATTATATATTACACTATAAGGAATAAAAAGAAAAAATAACCAACAAAAAATAACAGAAAAAGAGTAGATAATACATAATAGGGCATAAAAAAACTATAGAAATTGCTTTAAGTGTCAATAGAAAAGCATTGGAAGAATAAATTAATGAGGGAGGAAGCTTTATGGATAAGATACAATTGATTGCAACAGCAGCCTTTGGCTTAGAGGCAGTGGTTGCTAGAGAAGTAAAAGATTTAGGCTATGAGGATGTTGCAGTAGAGAATGGAAGAGTAACTTTTACCGCCGACTTAGCGGGAATATGTAGGTGTAACCTGTGGCTCCGGACGGCCGACAGGGTGTTAATAAAGATTGGTGAATTTAAAGCTACAACATTTGAAGAGCTCTTTCAAAATACTAAAGCATTACCATGGCATCAGTGGATTCCAGAGGATGCAGAGTTTCCTGTAGAAGGTAAATCAATTCGGTCTAAGCTATTTAGTGTATCTGACTGTCAGGCTATTGTAAAGAAGGCTGTTGTTGAAAAAATGAAGGAAAGATATAACCGTGAATGGTTTAATGAAAGTGGTGGGAAATATAAAATAGAGGTTGCATTGCTAAAGGATATAGCAACATTAACTATTGATACCAGTGGTGCAGGACTCCATAAAAGAGGCTACCGTACCTTGTCCAATAGAGCCCCATTAAAAGAAACTCTAGCTGCAGGACTAATATTATTAAGCTACTGGAATCCAGACAGAGTTTTAATTGATCCCCTTTGTGGCTCTGGTACTATACCCATAGAAGCAGGTTTAATTGGAAAGAACATTGCACCAGGAATGAATCGTAATTTTGTATCAGAGGACTGGACTATAATACCTAAAAACCTTTGGTGGGAAGCCAGAAAAGAAGCACACGATTTAGCACAATTTGATCGACCCCTTAGAATTTATGGCTCAGATATTGATGGAGAAGTTTTGAAGCTGGCACGATATCATATAGGTGAAGCAGGGTTAGAGGATGATATACATATACAAAAGCTTGGTGTGGGTGAACTTGCTTCTAGATTTCAATACGGTTGTATTATTACAAATCCACCCTATGGAGAACGTATTGGAGAGTTAAAAGAGGTAGAAGGTCTATATAAAGAAATGGGTAAAGTCTTTAAAGGAATGGAAACCTGGTCTAAATATATAATCACCTCTCATCCGGATTTTCAGGAGTTATTTGGGAAAAAAGCTGATAAAAAGAGAAAGCTTTATAATGGCAGGATCGAGTGTACCTATTATCAATATTATGGACCAAGGCCTCCTAAGGAATAATGTTTCACAAAAATCAAATCTCAGATTTATTCCGACCACTTTATTATTTGGCATTTTAATTATTTGAAATTAATTGAATTATAGGATACAATATAATTGGATGTGCCGAAAAATGGGCTTCGAAAGCTGGAAAGTGGGCTATATGGAATGAATAAAATATTTTCACAAAGATATATTGAAATGCTGCTAGATCATATTGATGAGGGTGTTCAAATAATTGATCAAAAAGGGAGTATCATCTATTGTAACCCAGCTGCAGCAAAGCTTGATAATGTTAATAGAAGTGTAGCTATTGGACGAACTATTTTAGAGGTTTATCCTTCCTTAACTGAGGAAACCAGTACATTAATTCAAGTAATTAAAACTGGTAAACCTATATTAGATATTCAGCAAACCTTTGTAAACTACAAGGGATTTAAGATTACAACTATTAACTCCTCCCTGCCGATAGCCGATGGAAGCAAAATATTGGGAGCTATAGAAATATCAAGAGATATAACTGCAGTTAGAGAATTATCAGAACGGGTGGTGGACCTACAAAAACAACTCTACAAGGAAGAAGATAGCAAGCAAAAAGAGCTTAAGGGTACTGCCAAGTATAACTTTATGGATATACTAGGCCAAAGCCAAGAGGTCCAGAAGCTAAAATCAAAGGCATTAAAAGCAGCAGACAGTCTATCCTCTATTATGGTTTATGGTAATACAGGTACAGGAAAAGAGCTGGTGGTGCAATCAATTCATAACGCCAGCAGTAGACGTAACAAACCCTTTATAACTCAAAACTGTGCGGCTATACCAGCAACCCTGCTGGAGAGCATTCTATTTGGTACTGTAAAAGGAACCTTTACAGGTGCAGATAATCGACCAGGGTTATTCGAGCTTTCTGATGGGGGTACTTTATTCTTAGATGAAATAAATTCTATGCCAATAGACCTACAGGCTAAACTACTTAGAGTTTTAGAGGAAGGATATATACGCAGAGTTGGGGATATTCGAACCAGAGAAGTAGATGTTCGAATTATTGCTGCCATGAATATGAACCCTATAGAAGCTTTAGACGGAAACCTGTTGAGAAGCGATCTCTTTTATAGATTAAATGTGGTGTCCTTAAGGGTTCCTGATCTTAAGGAAAGAAAGGCAGATATACCACTCTTGGTTGAATTTTTTATAAGGCTTTTTAATAATAAATTAAGAAAAAATGTAAAAGGAGTTAGCCCTCTAGTAATGGATATATTTTATTCATATTATTGGCCAGGCAATATTAGAGAGCTAAAGCACGTTATTGAAGGTGCAATGAACGTGTTGGAAGGACATATTATTGAAGAAGGAGATTTACCCTACCATTTACAACGGAATCAAGAAATAGTTAACAGTGGCAGAAATCAGCTTTCCCTTAGAAAAAGCTTAGAAATAGCTGAGGAAGACTCCATAAAAAATGCTCTTAAGGAAGTTAGGGGAAATGTAACCAGTGCTGCAAAGATACTTCAAATACCAAGGCAGACATTACAGTATAAAATCAAAAAGTATAATATTTCTAAATTTGATTGATACAGAATTCTTATAAAAATAGATGATATTGTAGTAGAATTTATTTAAAAAATAGAAAATTGCCAGAAAATCGGCAATTTTTTTATGGAATTTATTTTGTTGATTAAGAGAAATTTAATTATGTATGAATAAAGGCGATAGAACAGTTGAAAACAAAGGCTCTAAAAAGGCTGGCTTAATAGTCAATAGAATTGGCATAGTTATTGCAAACTCAATTTAGTGAAATATTTTCTAAAATAAGCAATATTGGAAAACAATATATAAATAAGGAGGAACTAAGGTGAAAAAAGGATGTCCATACGGTACTCATCGAGTAATTGAGCCTAAAGGTGTACTGCCGCAACCAGCACTGAAAATCGATAATAATATGGAGATATATGATAACGAGATATTAATCGATGTTCACACATTAAACATTGACTCCGCCAGCTTTACACAAATTAAGCAGGAGGCTGGGGATAATGAAGAAAAGATTAAAGAAATAATGATGAATATTGTTAATACACGAGGAAAGCATCAAAACCCTGTAACAGGTTCAGGTGGAATGCTAATTGGAAATGTAGAGAAAATTGGAAATTCCTTAGAAGGAAAAACTAATTTAAAGGTAGGGGACAAAATAGCAACCCTAGTTTCCTTGTCATTAACTCCTTTAAGAATAGACGAAATTCTACAAATGAGAAAAAATATAGACCAAGTAGATATTAAGGGTAAGGCGATATTATTTGAAAGTGGAATATATAGTATTATTCCAAAGGATTTGCCAGAAAACCTTGCATTATCTGTTTTGGATGTAGCAGGGGCACCGGCACAAACAGCAAAGCTAGTACAACCAGGACACAAGGTAGTAGTCATTGGTGGTGGAGGAAAATCTGGAATGCTATGCCTTTATGAAGCAAAGAAAAGAGCCGGAATAACAGGTCAGGTTATTTGCATTGGACCAAAAGAAAAATCTATTGAACTTCCACGAAAATTAAATCTTGCAGATGCATATATAACTGCTGACGCAACCAATGCTGTTGAAGTAATGGAAAAGGTTAAGGAAGCAACAAATGGTGAAATGGCTGACATTGTAATTAACTGTGTAAATGTGGCAAATACAGAAATGGCAAGTATTTTAGCAGCCAAAAATGATGGATTAATCTACTTCTTCAGTATGGCTACCAGCTTTACTAAGGCGGCCTTGGGAGCAGAAGGAGTTGGAAGAGATAATACCATGATTATTGGAAATGGATACACAAGAGGTCATGCAGAGATAGCATTACAAATTATGAGGGAAAGTGAAGCTCTAAGAAAGGTATATGAAGAGCTTTATGCATAAATTTGGAAGGAGCGATTTGATGCGCAATTATAGAGAAATTGAAATTTGGAAGGATGTAACTGAAGAACAATGGAATGATTGGCATTGGCAAGTGGCTAATCGTATTACCAATGTAGAGGATTTAAAAAAGGTTATACATCTTACTACAGAAGAAGAAAAGGGAATTAACGAGTGCTTAGAGACATTAAGAATGGCTATTACACCATACTATATCACCATAATGGATGAGAAGGATCCAGCCTGTCCAGTAAGAAAGCAGGCAATACCTCTTACCTCTGAGATAAATAAAAGCGATGCTGATATGGAGGACCCTTTACATGAGGATGCCGATTCTCCAGTGCCCGGTCTAACCCACCGCTACCCTGATAGAGTATTATTGCTGGTTACAGATATGTGCTCCATGTATTGTAGACATTGTACAAGAAGAAGATTTGCAGGGCAACAGGATAGTGGATTACCAATGGATCGTATAGATGCAGCCATCGACTATATTTCAAAAACTCCACAGGTTAGGGATGTATTGCTTTCTGGGGGAGACTGTCTTTTAATATCCGATGAAAAGCTTGAGTATATCATCAGTAAGCTAAGGGCAATTGAGCATGTAGATATTATCAGACTAGGCTCAAGAACTCCAGTAGTTATGCCTCAGCGTATTACCCCAGAATTTGTAAATATGCTTAAAAAATATCATCCAGTTTGGTTAAACACTCATTTTAATCATCCTAAAGAGCTGACAAAAGAAGCTAAAAAAGCTTTAGAGCTATTGGCAAATGCTGGTGTACCATTGGGAAATCAATCTGTATTACTAAGGGGAGTAAATGATTGCGTTCATATTATGAGGGAGCTTATTCATGGTTTGGTAAAAAATAGAGTTCGCCCCTATTATATATATCAGTGTGATTTATCAATGGGAATCGAGCACTTCAGAACTCCTGTAGCAAAGGGTATAGAAATAATTGAAGGATTAAGGGGTCATACCTCAGGTTATGCCGTTCCTACCTTTGTTGTAGATGCACCCGGTGGTGGTGGAAAGATACCAGTGATGCCTAATTACTTAATTTCCCAATCAGCAAATAAAGTTGTTCTTAGAAACTATGAAGGTGTTATAACCACCTATACTGAACCTGCTCATTACAAGGAAAGCTGTCAATGTGATGTCTGTAGCGGCAAAAAAACCCATGAACTTCAGGGGGTTGCTGGGCTTCTACAGGGAAATCGCATAGGGATGGAGCCATCTAATTTAGAGCGACATAATAGAAGTAAAAAATAATTAGCGTTATAGTAATGGAAAACAGGGGGACGTAGCATAAGTCCTCCTGTATTTGAATTGGAGGGGTTCATGATGCTACTGCTTACACATTTGGATGAGGGTCTTCAAACTATTTCAGTAGTTGGAATGGCTAAAAATTCAGGTAAAACTGTTACATTAAACAGGCTAATTGAGGAAGCGGCAGAATCTAATACTCCAATAGGGTTAACCTCTACTGGTAGAGATGGTGAAAAAATAGATATTATTACTTTAACAGAAAAGCCTACAGTTTTTGTTTATGAAGGCACCATTGTAGCTACAGCAAAGGAAACCTTGCTCAACAGCGAGGTTAAACTGGAAATATTAGAGGTTACAAATTTCAATACACCTTTAGGTACAGTGGTAATAGCAAGGGCTCTAAATAATGGCTTTGTGGAAATTGCTGGGCCTGATACAAATAGTCAGATTAAAGATGTAGCTTCTAAAATGAGATATTATGGTGCTAAGCTTGTAATTGTTGATGGGGCCATAAACAGAAGAACTGTAGCCGCACCTTCAATTACTGATGCCACCATATTGGCGGCTGGAGCAGTAATAAGTAGAGACATTAATAGGGCGGTTGAGGAAACCCAACATCAGGTAAATCTATTTAACCTTGAAGAAATAGATAAGGGTATTAGACATCTGGTAAATAGTATATTTGAAGAAAAAAAGTATGCAATAATAGATAAACAGGGCGAAACTACCCTTATGGATATACCAACATCCTTAAGTAATGGGAGAATAATCGGCGGATATATTAATGAGGGCACAAGCTATGTTATAATAAGTGGCTCCTTAGTTGGAAAGACCCTACAGGATATTATGGCTGCATCATATTTTTATAAAGAAGTTATCTTTGTTGTAGAGGATGCCACCAAAATTTTCATAAGCCCGAGGGAATGGCGTTTGATGAAGAAAAGAGGACTAAAGGTTAGAGTTTTGAACAAAATAAATACTTTAGCTGTTACTATAAATCCCACTTCTCCATATGGATATGGTTTTGAACCCCAGGAATTCTTAAAGATGATGAAGGAGACAATGTTTCCTTTGCCGGTAGTGGATGTAATGATGGAGGATAATTAAAATGAAAAACTATTTTATAGATTCTACCCTCATAAAGTCAGTCGGTTTAGATGAGTTGTTACATAAGCTACCGGTAATTTCTCCCTATGGAAGAGGTGCAAAAAAAGCTCTTTCACCAATCAGTGCTAAGGATTATGAAAAATTGAGTAATACTTTAGATGATTTTACTTTTTTTAAGGAAGTTATGGATTCAAATAAATTGCTATTATCTGATCTGAAGAAGAATTTAATGCAATATAAAGACTTAAGTGGAACCTTTGTAAGAATACAAAGGGGAGAAGTGCTGGATGAGGTTGAACTTTTTGAAATTAAAGGACAAATTTTTGATGTAATACAGTTAAAAGCTATTATAAGCAAAAGCATGTTAAAAAATTTAAAAATAATAAATTTAAAAACTATGTCAAGGCTGCTTACCCTATTAGATCCAGATGATATTGGAATGAAAACCTTTTATCTTTATGACAGCTACAAGCCTCAATTAAAGGAAATTCGTTTATTGAGAAAAAAGTTAGAGGCAGACATTAATTTTGAGGACAAAAGTATTAAAGAAAAAATATCAAAGGAGCTGGGAATAAAGCTAAAATCAAATGGTGAAATATCAGTATATAAAGAGGATAATGAGCTACTCCAGCGATTAACTAATCGTCAAGAAGTATATCTTTCGAATGAGGGGATAAATAACTATAGCTTTAGAATAAAGAAAACTCAATACATTGAAGAACTAATTGTAGAACTAGAAGAAATAAAGCTGGTAGAAGAAGATTTAGAATTTCAAGTAAGAGAAGAGCTTACTGAGGAAATTAAAAAATATATTAAAGACATTATCGATAATACAAGGGCTATTGGTCAGCTTGACCTATTAATTGGCAAGTACATTTTTAATATGAAAATAAATGGAGTTAAGCCTAGATTGGTAAAGGGGCACTTCATAGAAATAAAGGAAGGCCGACATGTAATCGTTGAAGATTTGTTGCGTGGAAAAGGAAGTGAGTATACACCCATTGATATTAAGCTATCACAAGGGGTTACATTGATTACTGGTGCTAATATGGGTGGAAAAACTGTTACTTTAAAGCTTATTGCTTTAATTATGATAATGGCACAAATGGGTTTGTATGTTCCAGCAAAGGAGGCTGTTATAGGCCCTGTTGATTTCCTTCATTTGTCAATAGGTGATCATCAGTCTATCGAGGCTGGATTATCAAGCTTTGGAGCTGAAATAAGGACTCTTAATAAGGTTTTGGCTAGAGCAGGTGAAGGCGGACTCATCTTAATGGATGAACTTGCTAGAGGAACAAATCCCAAGGAGGGCTATGGTATTTCAAAGGGAATTATTGAATATCTAAAGACTCAAAACTCCATATCAGTTATAACAAGTCATTTTGACGGGTTATGCGAAATAGAAGGAATTACACATCTACAGGTTATGGGCTTAAAAAGAGATGAAATAGAATTAAATGACAACATGTATAAGGAAGGCAAGTATGTTGAAGGCTTTCTAGAAAAGCATATGGATTATAGACTAATAGCAGTCAAAGGAAGCAAGGAAGTACCAAAGGATGCAATATTTATTGCTCAGCTTATGGGGCTTCGTGAGGATATAATTAAAGAGGCTGAAAAGGCTATAGAAGGAAGTAGTAAAAACACTAATGAAGAAGAATTAAGTTAATATAAATTATTTATTAGGAGGGAAAGGGATGACTAGCAAATTAAATTTAGATGTAGAATCTATTGAAATGGCTAGAAATGCTGCTAAGAGCATTGCTGAAGATGTACAGAGCTTTATTGATGAACACACAACTGTTGCAGTGGAAAGGACTATAGCTAGGCTACTGGGGATTGATGGAGTAGTTGATGGTGAATATCCACTTCCAAACATCGTTGTAGATCATATCATGAAGGGTAGAGGGATAGGACAAGGAATTGCCTATTGGATAGGGAATGCAATGGTTCATACAGGAAAGGGTCCACAGGAAATAGCCCAGGAGGTGGCTGGTGGAGATTTGGAATTAACTAAGCTTCCCCCGCAAGATATCAACAAAATAAAAGAAGCAATCGAAGATAAGGCACGTAAAACTGTAGAAGCAATTGGAGCAAATCGTCAAAAACGTAGTGATTATATAAAAAACATTGGAGAAGGTGAAAAGCCGTATCTATATGTTATTGTTGCAACAGGTAATATATATGAAGATGCACTCCAAGCCCAGGCTGCAGCACGACAAGGTGCAGATATTATTGCAGTTATTCGATCAACAGCACAAAGCCTATTGGATTACGTACCATACGGAGCAACAACAGAAGGCTTTGGTGGAACCTTTGCTACTCAAGAAAACTTTAGAATCATGAGAAAAGCACTAGATGAAGTAGGAGAAGAGGTTGGTAGATATATTAGGCTGTGTAATTACTGCTCTGGCCTATGTATGCCAGAAATCGCTGCAATGGGAGCAATGGAGCGTCTAGATGTTATGCTTAATGATGCCCTTTATGGAATTCTATTTAGGGATATAAATATGCAGAGAACTCTTGTAGATCAGTATTTCTCAAGAATAATCAATGGTTATGCTGGTATTATCATTAACACTGGAGAGGATAACTACCTAACCACAGCAGATGCAGTTGAAGAAGCCCATACTGTTTTAGCATCCCAGTTTATCAATGAACAATTTGCTTTAAAGGCTGGTATTCCTGAAGAGCAAATGGGTTTAGGCCATGCATTTGAAATGAACCCAGATTTAAAAAATGGCTTTTTATTAGAACTGGCACAGGCACAAATGGCTAGAGAAATATTCCCTAAAGCACCTTTAAAATACATGCCACCAACAAAATTTATGACAGGTAATATTTTTAAGGGGCATGTACAGGATGCACTTTTCAATCTAATTTCCATATGGACAGGACAAGGAATTCAACTTTTGGGAATGCTGACAGAGGCAATCCATACTCCACATCTTCAAGATAGAGCACTGGCAATCGAGAATGCAAAATATATATTTAATAACTGTCAAGACCTAGGTGATGAAATAGTCTTTAAAGATGGTGGTACTATACAAAAAAGGGCACATGATGTATTAAAAGAAGCAGGACAATTATTAAATCAGATACAACAGGATGGCCTATTTAAAACAATAGAAGAAGGAAAATTTGGTGGTGTAAAACGCTCACGAACTGGTGGTAAAGGACTAGATGGAGTTATAAGAGTAGAAAAGGGATATTTTAATCCATTTATTGAAATGATGCTGAGGGAGGGAGAAAAATGTCAATAGAAAAGATAGATTATACAAGAGTAAAGCCATATGGAGATACCTTGAATGATGGAATGGTTCAGCTGAGTTTTACCCTTCCTGTTCCCTACAGTGAAGAAGGGAAGGAGGCAGCCCGTCGATTGGCCCACAAAATGGGGCTTGATGAGCCAAATGTGGTTTGTTCAAAAGATATGGGAGCTGGCTTCACCTACTTTATACTTTATGGAAAGTGTCAGCATACAGTGGATTATTCTGCAATTGAAGTTATAAAAATGGAAGTTGATACCCTTTCTATGGAGGAAGTAGAGGAGTTTATAGAAAACAATATATCTAGAGATGTTGTTATTTTAGGAGCCTGTACAGGAACCGATGCCCATACAGTTGGAATTGATGCCATTATCAATATGAAGGGCTTTGATGGTCACTACGGATTAGAGCGATATAAGGGCATTGAAGCATATAATTTAGGAAGTCAGGTACCAAATGAAGAATTGGTGGCAAAGGCAATTGAACTTAAGGCAGATGCCATTTTAGTATCTCAGGTGGTTACCCAAAAGGATGTTCATATCCCCAATCTAACACAGTTGGTTGAGCTATTAGAAGCAGAAGGAATCAGAGATAAAATAGTTTTGGCCTGTGGTGGACCAAGGCTTAGCCATGAGTTGGCAAAGGAGCTAGGCTATGATGCAGGCTTTGGAAGTGGCAGCTATGCCGAAGATGTAGCCACCTTTGTAGTTAATGAGATGGTAAAGAGAAATTTAGTTTAAATAGAAAACTGCCTCCCTTTTTAATAAGGGTGGTGAGGTTGTATAAACCCTGATATTTTCAAAACTACGTAAACCCGCTCAGAACCAAAGACGAATGAGCTAAAGAAAATAAGGAATTTTAATAAGTAAAAGAAAGGATTAACTGTTTTTGGTTAATCCTTTCTTTATTTTTTTATGCCACTCTAACATCTATAAGTCTAGATTCTTTTACTTGTTTATGAATTTATGAAAGTTTATTACTAAGCTCTTTTAATGCATTTCCTACAGCTTGTCTGCATATAATTAATTAGAAGAATGCCACAACCACATTACACCTAACAAGTATAAAAAAGTATATTGTGTCAATAATTACAAAAAAAGCTTGAGGTGATATTAATGGAAAATGGAATAGCTATGGTGAAGCAAATTATAGTAGTAACCGATGGAGAATCAAATATCGGGGGTGATCCTGTAGCGGCAGCTAAGGCAGCCTATAATAAAAATATAATAGTTAGCACAATTGGTATCATTGATAATAAGTGTCAGAAGGAAAAACCCTATGAAGAGGTTGCAAACATAGCAGCAGCGGGGGGAGGCAAATATGAGTATACCTATTTGGAGCAGCTTTCTCATACCATACATAGTTTAAGCTATAAGACTGTTTCCAATACAATTCAAGAGGCAGTTAATAAACAGTTAAGAGAGCTTATTGGTAATGATATTAATCAAATGCCTCCAGAATCAAGAAGTAAAATCCTTAACTATATAGATGAATATTCGGATGATGTTTCAGTATGCTGTTGCATATTAATGGATTGCAGTGGTAGTATGGGAAACAAAATTCACTCAGCTCGAAATAGTATTTTAGATTTAATGGATTCTCTCAAAAATAGGAGAGGAAATCTCCACTTAGCTGTAATGGGATACCCAGGTATTAAAGGTGAAGAGTGTAGCGTTTTATACGATTTTAACGATGAATCAGAGGATATGGAACGAAGCCTTTATCAAATGAAACCTAACGGAGGTACTCCAACTGCAGCAGCAATTAATTTTTCTGTCAAACATATGGAGTCATTCCTTAAAAAAACATTAGATGGTGAAATTCATGAAACAATGGAGCTAGAAGCAACTATATGATAGTTAAATAATATAGATTAGGTGAAATAAATTTTTAAATTTGGTGAGTTAATGAAACTTTCAACCAGTCTGAATATTGTATATTTTGTCTACAATCACAGGCAGGGATATACCGTATCCCTGCCTTAATTATTCAATAAGGAAGTGATAAAGGTGGAAGCTCCAATGTTGGCGTTACAAAAACCGATAGTAGGGAAATGGAGTAGCAAAAAATATAAACCCTTAAGGCAGTTGGGAAGTGGCGGAACTGCTAAGGTTTTTTTGGTAAGGAATATGGAGGATCAGAAGCTTTATGCTATGAAAATAAGTCAAGATAGCCTATCCATAAATCGGGAGTATCAATTATTAAAAAAACTACATTATATGGATTTCGTCGTCGATGTACATGATATAGATGATTTAATAATAAAAAATGAAATATGGAATTATTTAATCTTAGAGTATATACCAGGAGTTAACTTAAAGGACTATCTCTTAAGGTCACCGTTGCCTGTTGATACTATATTGGGAATTATTATGATTCTATTGGAAGAGATTGAGGAAGTCCATAACTTAGGATATATATTAGGGGATTTAAAGCTTGAAAATTTAATGATGGATGAAAAAAATAAAAAAATAAGGCTTATCGATCTTGGCGGTGTTGTAGAAATAGGGGGAAACATCAAGGAATATACACCTGCATATGATCGTGCTGCATGGCGTTGTGGTGAAAGAAAAGCAGAAGCTTCCTATGACTTATTTACAATACTGATGATTTTAACTCGACTGATTATTGGTGAAAAAATTGATCCCCTTAACGGAATAAAGAAGGTGGTTTCGAAAATAAATGATAAAAGAATAAGTGTAGAGTTAAAGAGCTTCTTAATTAATTCCTATAAAAGCCAAAACCTTAGCATTGAGGGAATGAAAAAAAGCATCAGAGCACTATACAGAGTAGAGGGTAACCGCAGTAGAATGGAAAAGGAGCTAAAAAGGAGTAAATTTATTAACATAACCTTTATCGCCAGTGGGGTCTTTCTTTTAAGTACCTTTCTTTTAATAGCAGTTATATTTATTATTGATAAATTATAGAGTTTGTTATAATTTATTAAGAGGAATATTTCAAAAAATGGAGAAATTACTTAATAAAAGAATGAGGGATAACATATGATAGATTTAGACAAAATTAAAAAAACCATTGATAAACATCAATTAATCGAAATAGGAGATAAAATAGTTGTTGCAGTTTCAGGTGGTCCCGATTCAGTTTGCTTACTTCATATACTTAATGAATTAAAAGAAACGTATGATATAAAACTATATGGAGCTCACTTAAACCACAATTTTAGAGGTATTGAGGCACAAAAAGATGCCCAATATGTAGCAAAGCTCTGTGAAGACTTAAAAATCATGTGTTTCATAAAGAGTATAGACGTAACTCAACATGCTAAGGAACATGGATATACTCTTGAAGAAGCTGGAAGAATTTTAAGATATCAATTCTTTGATGAGGTTTCCGAAAAGGTTGGAGCTCATAAAATTTCTGTTGCTCATAATTTGAACGATCAAGCTGAAACATTACTCATGAGAATGCTTAGAGGAACTGGTATACAGGGACTTACAGCTATACATCACAGACGGGATAAAATAATTCGACCATTACTGGATGTAAATAGAAATGATATTGAAGAATATTGTAAAATTCATGGTCTTGCACCAAGAATAGATCATACGAATTTACAACCAATATACCATAGAAATAAAATACGTCTAGAATTAATACCATCATTAGAAGAATATAATCCCAATATTACTGAAACCCTAGCAAAGACTGCTGAGTTATTAAAAATGGATAGCGATTTTATTGATCTTCAGGCAAATGATATTTATAATTTGTTGATCAAAAAAGATAAAGTAAATCGTTTAACCTTCCCCATTCATGGTATTAATAAATTGCATCCATCATTACTTACTAGAATTTTAAGGCTAGCAGCAGAGGATCTGGTTGGGAAAAGGGAAGTACTTGAATATAAGCATATACAAAGCTTGACAGAGCTAATTCAAAAAGATGTTACTGGTAAACGGGTTGAATTACCCATGGGAATTACAGTATTTACAAATTACGAGAAGCTTGTATTTACAACTGAAAAGGAGGGAAATAAATTATCCTTCTCATATTTTTTAAAGGATGATACCTTTACTGATATACCAGAAATTGATGGTCGAATTGGATATTACATCATAAAGAGAGATCAACTGCTGGATATTCCAAAAGATATATACAAGAAGGCTTTTGATTGGGATAAGATTAAAGGTAAGTTAATAGTAAGAAATCGTAGAGACGGGGATCGTTTTTGGCCTTTAGGAATGAATGGAACTAAGAAATTAAAGGACTTATTCATAGATTATAAGGTTGAACGCTATAATAGAGATAGAATTCCTCTTTTATGTGATGAGGATGAAATTATTTGGGTAATAGGATATAGAATTAGTGATTTATTTAAAGTAACAAAGGCAACAGAAAGAATATTAATAATAGAATTTGAACAAGTTAATAATGCTTAATTCTACATAATGTATTAAGTTGTTTTTAAATGGATAGTGTGGTAAAATATTAAAATGCAGTAAGACTAATACTTAAGCATTTATGAGAGGAGGACTTTTGTTGAGGAAATTTTTCCGGGGAGCTAGCTTCTATATACTAATCTTTATTGTGTTGCTGATTATTGTCCAACAGTTTGGAAGACAACCACAACAACCAGATATAGAATTTTCAAAACTATACAAAGAAATTGTTGATGGAAATGTGAAACAAATTCATAATGTGGAGCGTTCTTTAGAAGGTATTATAATTCAGAACAATGAGGAAGTTGCC
The DNA here is from genome assembly GCF_900101495.1 of Alkaliphilus peptidifermentans DSM 18978. Taxonomy (GTDB): domain Bacteria; phylum Bacillota; class Clostridia; order Peptostreptococcales; family Natronincolaceae; genus Alkaliphilus_C; species Alkaliphilus_C peptidifermentans. The sequence goes on along the minus strand of NZ_FMUS01000027.1, from coordinate 30,741 downwards.
TTCAAATCCTATATTCCTATTGTTTATAGTGTAGAACGCTTTACAGATGTTTTAAATATTGCAATAGAAGAATACGGGTTAGAATTATCGGGAGATCCACCGCCGGGGACACCGTGGTTTATTGATCTATTACCTTCCATTTTCTTGGTATTAATCTTTGTGGTATTTTGGTTTGTGTTTATGCAACAATCCCAAGGAGGCGGCAATAGAGTCATGTCCTTTGGTAAGAGTAGAGCAAAGCTCCACAAAGAGGATGAGAAAAAACGTGTTACATTTGATGAGGTAGCAGGTCTTGATGAGGAAAAGGAAGAGCTGCAGGAGCTTGTAGATTTCTTGAAAAATCCTAGAAAGTACATTGAGCTGGGAGCAAGAATTCCTAAGGGAATTCTTATGATAGGACCTCCAGGAACAGGTAAAACCTATTTAACTAAGGCGGTTGCAGGTGAAGCTGGAGTACCATTCTTCAGCATCAGTGGATCAGACTTTGTTGAAATGTTTGTTGGAGTTGGAGCTTCAAGAGTACGTGATCTTTTTGAACAGGCCAAGAAGAGCGCACCCTGTATTATTTTTATAGATGAGATAGATGCAGTAGGTAGAAAAAGAGGAGCTGGCCTAGGTGGTGGCCATGATGAAAGAGAGCAAACCTTAAATCAGCTGCTTGTAGAAATGGATGGCTTTGGTATAAATGAAGGAATCATTATAGTAGCTGCAACCAATAGACCTGATATTTTAGACCCTGCTCTTTTAAGACCTGGCCGTTTCGACCGTCAAGTGGCGGTAGGTATACCAGATATTAAAGGTAGAGAGGCAATTCTTAATGTTCATGCTAAAGGTAAGCCATTGGCTGAAGATGTTGATTTAAGAGTGTTAGCAAGAAGAACACCAGGTTTTACGCCTGCTGATATAGAGAACCTTATGAATGAGGCTGCTCTACTGACAGCACGAAAGAATGAAAAGAAGATTAGAATGGCAACTATTGAAGAAGCCATTACAAAGGTTATTGCTGGTGTTGAAAAGAAAAGCCGTGTTATTAGTGAAAAGGATAGAAAGCTTACTGCCTACCATGAAGCTGGTCATGCAGTTGTTGCTACACTGATGCATAATATTGATCCTGTACATCAGGTCACTATTATACCTAGGGGTAGAGCTGGTGGCTTTACAATGATATTACCGAAGGAAGATAAATATTATAATACGAAGTCAGAAATGGAAGCTCATATTGTACATTTGTTGGGTGGAAGGGTTGCAGAAAAGCTTGTGCTGGATGATATCAGTACTGGCGCTTCCAATGATATTCAAAGAGTAACTCAAATAGCAAGAGCAATGATTACTCAATATGGTATGAGTGATGTTATTGGACCTATGGCATTGGGTGGCGAAGAAGAAGTATTTTTAGGTAGAGATATCACCTCTAGAAGAAACTACTCAGAAGAGGTGGCAGCAGAAATCGATAGAGAAATAAAAAGAATGATTGATCATGCTTATGAAACAACAGAAAGACTACTGAGTGAAAATATGGATAAGCTCCATATAATTGCCAAGGCCTTGTTAAAGATGGAAACATTAGATGCAGATATATTTGAAAAGATATTCAATGGAGAGCTTATAATTGTAGATGAAGATACTATTGATACCATTGATGAGAGATACAAGGAGCTTGTAGAAAAGAATAAGAAGGCTAATGGGGATAAAGCAGAAGAGACCCCAATAGAGAAAAAAGAAGAAGAAAATCCAGTTGTTGAGTTTGAATCACAAGATAAAGCCCAAGATAATGAGGATAATAAAGAAGAAGAGCCTCCTAAGGAGGAATAACATTAAAGCACCTTGAGATTTCAAGGTGCTTTAATTTAAAAATTTTAGACTAGGCAGGTGGAACATTGAAGAGGGTATTTTACGATGAAATTGTAAAAGTGGTAATGGAGAAATGTATAGAAATGAATATATATATGGATGAAAAATTGAAGATTCTATTGGATAAGGCAGTTGAGGAAGAAGATTCAAATCTTGCGAAGGAAATTTTAAAGGATCTTTTACTTAATCAAGAGGTTGCTAAAGAGGAGTTGATCCCCCTTTGTCAAGATACAGGTATGATTATAGCCTTTGTAGAATTAGGTCAATCGGTGATTATTGAAGGAGGAAGCTTATCGGATGCCATAAATGAAGGCGTCGAAAAAGGGTACCAAGATGGACATTTAAGAAAATCTGTAGTGGGTTGCCCATTAAGACGTAAAAATACAAATAGTAATACTCCAGCTATTATATATTATGATGTTGTAGAGGGTGAAACACTTAAAATAATTTTAGCTGCAAAAGGTTTCGGAAGTGAAAATATGAGTAGTGTTAAAATGCTAAAGCCATCTGAGGGTGTAGAGGGAGTGAAGGAATTTGTTCTTGAAACCATCCAAAAGGCTGGAGGTAACTGCTGTCCACCAATTATTGTAGGAGTAGGTATCGGTGGATCCTTTGATAAAGCAGCACTTCTTGCAAAAAAAGCCCTTCTAAGAGACCTAATGGAAAGAAACAAGGATCCATATTTAGCAGAATTAGAGGGTGAATTATTAGAAGCTGTGAATCAGTTGGGAATTGGACCTCAAGGCTTTGGTGGCAAGACAACAGCCCTTGCCCTTCAAATAGAAACCTATCCCACACATATAGCAGGCTTGCCTGTGGCTGTAAATATCAATTGCCATGCATCTAGACATAAAGATATATTATTCTAGGTGGAGGAGGATACTATGAACATCATGAGAATATCCACCCCTTTAAATAAGGATATAATCAGTGGTTTAAGGGCTGGAGATAAGGTTTTAATTAGTGGAATCATCTATACAGCCAGAGACGCTGCTCATATGAGGCTACAAGAGCTAATCATCAATAATAAAGAGCTTCCATTTAATCTTGAGGGTGAAATCATATACTATGTTGGACCAACACCAGCTCCACCTGGGAAGATTATTGGATCTGCCGGCCCCACCACCAGTACTAGAATGGATGGTATTGCACCTTTATTGCTTGAAAAGGGTCTTTTGGGAATGATCGGCAAAGGCAATAGGGATGCCACTGTTGTTGAAGCTATAAAAAAATGTGGAGGAATTTATTTTGCTGCAATAGGCGGTGCAGGTGCATTAATAAGTAAGTCTATTATCGAATCCGAGGTTATAGCATTTCCAGAACTAGGGACTGAGGCTGTAAGAAAATTAAAGATTATAGATTTGCCTGTTATTGTTGCTATAGATAATCGGGGTGTTAACCTATATGAAACTGGACCTAGTAGTTATATAAACAGAGAAAAATTTTAGAAAAAAAATAATTACCTTGAAATTTTTCTGATAAAACAATAAAATAGTATTAGGTACCAATACTAGCTCACAAAAAAGGAATTGATAAATGAATGGAACCCTATAAAATATTCATAAGTGGGTATGCTAAGCTTCCTACTGGAACCACTGCAGAAGAGCTATATAAAGTAATAGCCTTAGGTATTATTTTGGATAAAAATACCGGAGAAATTCTAGACGCCGACTGTTCAGTGGTAACAAGCGTTGCAAAGGAGCATGTTAGGGAGCTTCTAGTTGGTAAAAATCTAAAGAATATTGAAGCTATTGAGGAAGAATTTAAAAATAGATACTATGGATCTGTTAAGAAATCATTAATTTCATCAGTTAGAAAATGTTACACCAAATACATCCAAATCCTCGAAAATAATGATATTGAAGAATAAGTAACTGAAAAGCCATGAAGTTTAACTGGTTTATCTTTGAAGCAAAATTCCCTTTTGCTTCCACCATAGATAATAGAAGGTTAGATATGTCATTCTATAGGAAGGACATATCTTTTTTCGTTGTAAGGATAGTTGGTTCTGAACTTCCGCATTTCTCATTATTTTAAAGCATGAAATGCTATTATTCTTTTGAGGTTATCTTATATAAAGAGTGTTCTATTAATAGAATATATATTAGGATTGGAATTGGTAGAATGATACAAATGATTACAGGGAAAAATAAACCAAATTTAAATCATCATAGATAATACCTAAGAAAAAAATACCAACTATTTTTATCAATAGTTGTTGCAGGATTTGACAAAAAGCTGTAGAATAACTTTAGTGAGATGCAATAGAAATTTCAGTGATTGCAAGCGATGAAATAAAACTTGCATAAATTAACATTATCGAAATATTCATCATTATATGTAGACATTATTAGAATGAAATAACTTAGCAATATAGTAAGGCATTATAAAAATATTTAAACTGAAGGATTCATTGTGTATACTTCAAAAACAAATTTATATTTTTAGAAGGAGGAAGTATAATGTTTGAAAAGGGCAAGTTAGAACAGCTAAAAAAAAGCAAATCTGACTGGAATGAAGGTAAAGTAGAAAAGACATTAAGTAAATTTCCTGAAAGAAAACAGCAATTTGTTACAGGTTCAAATGAAAAGGTAGATCGATTATATAGCCCTGAAGAGGTAGGCGATTTAGATTACGAAAGAGACCTTGGTTTTCCAGGGGAGTACCCATTTACAAGAGGTGTACAGCCAACCATGTATAGGGGTAAATTCTGGACTATGCGACAATATGCTGGATTTGCAACAGCAGAAGAATCTAATAAGAGGTATAAATATCTGTTGGAGCAAGGACAGACAGGATTATCAGTAGCTTTTGACTTGCCAACACAAATTGGTTATGACTCCGATCATCAATTATCAGAAGGTGAAGTAGGTAAGGTTGGGGTTGCCATAGACTCCCTTAAGGATATGGAAATTTTATTTGATGGTATACCACTTGATAAGGTAAGTACATCTATGACCATAAATGCACCAGCTTCGGTTTTGCTAGCAATGTACATTGCAGTTGGAGAGAAACAGGGTGTGTCCTCTGATCAACTAAGAGGAACAATTCAAAATGATATACTAAAGGAGTATATTGCAAGAGGTACATACATTTTTCCAACAGCTCCATCAATGAGATTAATTACTGATATTTTCGAATTCTGCTCTAAAGATGTTCCAAATTGGAATACAATTAGTATTTCAGGATATCACATCAGAGAAGCAGGTTCCTCAGCAATACAAGAGGTAGCATTTACGCTAGCTAATGGTATTGCATATGTTGAAGCTGCAGTAAAGGCTGGACTGGATGTAGATACCTTTGCTCCAAGATTATCCTTCTTCTTTAATGCTCATAATGATTTACTTGAGGAAGTAGCAAAGTTTAGAGCCGCTAGAAGGCTATGGGCAAAGATTATGAAGGAAAGATTTGATGCTAAAAGTCCCAAGTCAATGCAGCTAAAATTCCATACACAAACAGGAGGCTCTACCCTTACAGCTCAACAACCTGAAAATAATATTGTTAGGGTAGCTATACAGACATTAGCAGCAGTTCTTGGAGGCACACAATCATTACATACAAACTCGAAGGATGAGGCTTTAGCTTTACCTACAGAGGATTCTGTAAGGGTAGCTCTAAGAACACAACAAATTGTAGCCCACGAAAGTGGTGTTGCAGAAACAATAGATCCATTAGCAGGATCTTATTATGTTGAAAGCTTGACCAACTCCATTGAAGCAGGAGCAATGGCCTACATAGAAAAGATAGACCTATTGGGTGGTGCCCCTGAAGCTATTGAGAAGGGTTATATACAAAAAGAAATTATGGATAGCTCCTATGAATACCAAAAACAGGTTGAAAGTAATGAACGTATCGTTGTCGGCATGAACAAATTCCAAATAAAGGAAGAAGCGCCAAAGGGATTACTTAGGGTTGATCCTACAGTAGGAGAGCTACAAAAACAAAAAATTCGAAACATAAAAGCTGAAAGAAACAACACTGTAGTTGAAGAAAAGCTAGCTAAATTAAAAGTGGCTGCAGAAGGAACTGAAAACCTAATGCCATATATTATTGATGCTGTTAAGGAATATGCAACATTAGGTGAAATTTGTGGTGTTTTAAGGGAAGTATTTGGTGAATATCAACAAAGTGTTATTCTTTAATCATATGATATGAATAGTGAGGGAGGATTAATTATGGCCAGACCAATTCGTGTATTAGTTGCTAAGCCCGGTCTAGATGGACACGATCGAGGTGCAAAGGTAATTGCTAGAGCTTTAAGAGATGCCGGTATGGAGGTTATTTATACAGGTCTTCGACAAACACCAGAACAAATTGTTCAAGCTGCTATTCAAGAGGATGTAGATGTTGTTGCATTGAGTATATTATCAGGTGCTCACAACCACCTACTTCCTAAAGTGGTAGATCTATTAAAGAGTGAAGAAGTATATGATGATATGCTGGTAATTGGGGGTGGAGTTATTCCTGATGAAGATATTCAAGGACTAAAAGAAAGTGGCTTAGCTGGAATATTTACTCCTGGTACACCAACTCAAGTAACAATTGATTTCATAAAGGAAAACCTTAAAAGAGAATTATAATAAATGTATAGATGGGGAACAAAGAGAATGCTCTTTTTCCCTATCTAAATGATTGACAGGTGGTGGAGCAATGAACCTAGCTGAAGGACTTATGAATAAAGATAAGAGAGCAGCTGCAAGATTAATTACTATGATAGAAAGCAATGATTCCGAAGCAATAAGTATACTCTCGATGCTTTATAAACATACTGGGAGAGCTCATGTAATTGGAATAACAGGACCTCCTGGAGCAGGTAAAAGCACCCTAACTGATAAGCTTGCAAAGGAGATTCGGAAAAATGGGAAGACTGTAGGAATTATAGCGGTTGATCCCACCAGCCCCTTTACAGGAGGTTCTATATTAGGGGACAGGGTTAGAATGACAGATTTGTATACTGATTCTGGAGTATTTATTCGCAGTATGGGAACCCGTGGTCACTTAGGGGGGCTTTCTAAAGCAACCTTAGGGGCTGTAAAGGTATTGGATATTTACGGCTTCGATTACATATTCATAGAAACAGTTGGAGTTGGTCAATCAGAGGTAGATATTGTTAAGGCTGCAGACACTGTACTAATGGTAATGGTGCCGGGACTAGGAGACGATATACAGGCCATCAAGGCTGGGATTATGGAAATTGGAGATTTGTTTGCCATTAATAAATCAGATAGGGAGGGAGCAGATCGCACTAAGGTTGAAATTGAGATGATGTTAGATTTTAATCATAGCGACTGGAGGCCTCCGGTATTACAGGTGGTGGCTACAGAAAATAAAGGTGTAGATCAGCTGTTAGAGATGCTCCATAAACACCGTAGCTATCTAGAAAACTCAGGGATGTTAATAAAAAAGAGAAGAAAAAATAGTGAAACTGAAATAATAGATTTAATTCAAAATAGTTTAATGAAGCGAGTTATAGGGGATGGAAATCAGCTAGAGATACATAAAATGGCTGAAGCGGTTGCTCTTCGTCAGCTGGATCCCTATACAGCCAGTGATAAATTGATAAAGAAAATGATAAATTTATAAATAAGGAGGCAGGTTTACGATGGAAGTTAAAAAGCTAGATCATATTGGAATAGCTGTTAAAAATCTAGATGAAGCTTTAAAATTCTATCAAGAAATTCTTGGTTTAGAATGTGCTGGTACAGAAGTAGTAGAAGAACAGAAGGTAAGAGTAGCTTTCCTACCTGTTGGAGATACTGAGGTGGAATTACTTGAATCAACAGATGAGGAAGGGCCTATAGCTAAATTTATTGAGAAAAAGGGTGAAGGGATTCAACACCTTGCCTTCAGAGTTGATAATATTGAAAAGGCTATTGAAGAAATGAAGGAAAAGGGCATGAGGATGATCGATGAGAAACCTCGATATGGTGCAGGTGGAGCTAAAATAGCTTTTTGCCATCCCAAAAGCACTAATGGAATACTGGTAGAACTAAGCGAAAGAGAGGACTAATTCTCTTTGACTGATAGGTTTTTCCTTCAGTCTAGCCAATAAAATATAAGATGAGTACTTTAGTATTTTTACATTAGGAGGGTTAAGCATGACCATAAACAAATTGGAAGATCTTCGCCAGCGGAAAGAAAAGATACTGTTGGGTGGTGGAGAAAAAAGAATTGCCAGTCAACATGAAAAGGGTAAATTAACAGCAAGAGAAAGAATTAGTCTTTTATTCGACGAAGGGACCTTCGTTGAGCTAGATGCATTTATTAAACATCGTTGTGTAAATTTTGGTATGGAAAAAGTAGACGCTCCAGGAGAAGGAGTTGTTACTGGATACGGACAGGTTGATGGACGATTAGTTTATGCATACGCTCAAGATTTCACAGTAGTTGGTGGATCTTTGGGGGAAATGCACGCTAAAAAGATTTGCAAGGTTCAAGACATGGCTTTAAAGATGGGTGCGCCTATTATTGGGTTAAATGACTCTGGCGGAGCTAGAATTCAAGAAGGCGTAGATGCTTTATCAGGCTATGGACATATATTCTATCGTAATACAATTTCTTCAGGGGTAATACCTCAGATAACTGCCATTATGGGACCATGTGCAGGTGGCGCAGTTTACTCTCCTGCATTAACTGATTTTATATTTATGGTGGATAAAACTAGCCAAATGTTTATAACAGGACCTCAGGTTATTAAAACGGTTACAGGTGAAGAGGTAAGTGCCGAAGAACTGGGGGGAGCAATGACCCATAATAAAATCAGTGGTGTTGCTCATTTTGTATCTGCAAATGATGAGGCGTGTATTGCAGAAATAAGAAGACTAATAAGCTTCCTGCCATCAAACAATATGGAAACCTCACCAATCTTTGAAACTGACGATGATATTAATAAGATTCTACCTGAGCTAGATGAAATAGTACCTGAAAATCCAAATAAGCCCTATGATATGAAAAATATCATTCAACATATTGCCGATGATGGAGATTTCATGGAAGTGCAACAATACTATGCACAAAATATGATAACAGGTTATATTAGAATAAATGGACAAACAGTAGGAGTAATTGCAAACCAACCAAAAGTATTGGCAGGCTGCTTAGATATTAATGCTTCTGATAAAGCTGGTAGATTCATTAGAACCTGTGACTGCTTCAACATACCAGTATTAAATATCGTGGATGTTCCAGGCTTCCTACCCGGGACTACCCAAGAATATGGTGGAATCATTAGACATGGAGCAAAGATGCTATATGCCTACAGTGAAGCAACAGTGCCAAAAATTACATTGATTGTACGAAAGGCATACGGTGGAGCATATATAGGCATGTGTAATAAAGAACTAGGCTCTGACATAGTATTAGCTTGGCCAACTGCCGAAATTGCAGTAATGGGCCCCGAAGGGGCAGCTAATATCATATTCAAAAATGACATTAGTAATTCCGATGATCCACAGACTACAAGGGCAGAGAAAATAGCAGATTACAAATCAGAATTTGCTACACCATATAAAGCAGCAGAAAGAGGCTTTGTAGATGATGTAATTGAACCATCTTCAACAAGACCAAGACTTGTAGATGCCTTAAATATGCTGGCCAGCAAGCAGGAAACAAGACCTCCTAAAAAGCATGGTAACGTGCCACTATAGGCTAAGAAACTATAAAGAGGTGATAATTAAATGAATGTTCTAGAAAAATTAAGCAATGGTGTAGATAATATGACCTTGGGGGAAAAACTATTAGCCAGCCTTCAAGTGACTTTACTGGGAGTATTTATCGTTTTCATTGCACTAATGATGCTATATTTCATCATTAGAATAATGGATAAGCTAGTGAATAAGCCAGTTAAAGCTAAGCAGCAGACACAAGCAATAGAAACACAACCAGTGGTAGTGGAAACTATTGAAGAAGATACTATAGATGATACAGAGCTGGTTGCAGTTATAACAGCAGCAGTAGCGGCTAGTCTACAAACCTCTACCCATAACATAGTAGTTAGAAATATTGTTCGGACAAATGATGTAACACCTGCATGGGGAAAGCTAGGTAGAATGCAACAGCTAAATAATATATAAGCCATAAGATCATTATTATTAAAACATCGAAAAGCGATATAAGGAGGAAAATAATCATGAAAAAGTTTAATATAACTGTAAATGGAGTTAGCTACGAAGTAGAGGTAGAAGAAATTAAAGATGGTGCTTCACCAGCCCCAAGACCAGCAGTAACTTCAGCTCCTGCTCCGGTGGCAAAACCAGCAGCAAAACCAGCAGCAAAGCCTGCTCCAAAATCAGCAGCAGCTGCACCAGCTGGAGCTACAAATGTAGACTCTCCAATGCCGGGGAATATATGGAAGGTATTGGTTAAAGAAGGTGAAGAGGTTCAAGAAGGACAAGTATTGATTATTTTAGAGGCAATGAAAATGGAAAATGAAATTGTGGCTCCTTCAGCTGGAGTAGTGGCTACAATTCATGTGTCGGAAGGTGCATCGGTAAATGGAGGAGATATTTTAGTATCACTAAAATAATAGTCCCCATATAAAATCAATTGAAAGGAGATGCACAAGATGTTTGAAGTGTTGATGGAATTTTGGGGAAATACAGGCTATGCAAATCTTACTTGGCAGCACCTAGTAATGCTAACAATTTCCTGTATATTACTCTATCTTGCTATTGGCAAGAAGTTCGAACCACTATTATTAGTTCCAATTGCATTTGGAATGCTACTAACAAATTTACCCTTTTCAGGATTAATGGATATAGGAGACATAGTAATCAAGGCCTTAAGCCCAGAAACAGCCGGAGCTACAGCAGAAATGCTTAAAAATCCAACTACACAAATGCTGGTGGATGGAATACCAGCACAAGTATATACAGAAACCCCAGGTGGGCTATTAAACTATTTTTATATGGGCAATAAACTAGGAATCTTCCCACCACTGATATTTTTAGGGGTAGGAGCCATGACAGACTTTGGACCACTAATAGCAAATCCTAAGAGCCTATTCCTAGGAGCCGCAGCACAATTTGGAATCTTTTTTACCTTCACAGGAGCAATACTTATGGGATTTAATGCCCAAGAAGCATCATCAATAGGAATTATTGGAGGAGCAGATGGACCAACAGCCATATTCCTAACATCAAGATTAGCACCCCATCTATTGGGACCAATAGCTGTGGCAGCATACTCATATATGGCACTGGTGCCTATTATACAGCCACCAATTATGAAGGCATTAACCTCAAAGCAAGAACGTATGATAAAGATGGAGCAGCTAAGACCAGTTTCAAAAGAAGAGAAAATAATCTTCCCAATACTAGTTACTATAGTGGTATCTTTATTATTACCATCAGCAACAGCCTTAGTTGGTTTATTGATGTTTGGTAATCTTCTTAAGGAATCGTTAGTAACAGATCGACTATCAAAGACAGCTCAAAACGAATTAATTAATATAGTAACCATACTACTTGGAGTAAGTGTTGGAGCAACAGCCAAAGCAGAGCACTTCTTAAAGCTTGAAACAATACAAATAATTGTACTGGGAGTAATTGCCTTTGCCGTTGGTACAGCAACAGGAGTAATTCTAGCAAAAATTATGAACAAGCTGATGGGAGGCAATGCAATTAACCCATTAATAGGATCAGCTGGGGTATCTGCAGTACCTATGGCAGCGAGGGTTTCCCAAACAGTTGGACAAAAAGAAAACCCAAGCAACTTCCTTCTTATGCATGCAATGGGGCCAAATGTTGCAGGTGTAATTGGATCAGCCGTTGCAGCGGGAGTATTATTATCACTATTTTAAGCTGGTAGTATATACGAGAACAAAATTATAAATAGATTAGAGTCCCGAAGGGTAGACCCATGATAGTCTACCCTTTGGGGCTTTTGTATTAAGAATCACGATGTAATTATGAGGTTTTAACCTCAACACAGGTTGTAGACAAAGTCATCAAAATGCAGACTGATGAAAAAGCCACAGATTCGAGGCGCAAGAAAACCTAGCGACTGCAGCGTATACGTAATACGTAAGGGTGCTGGGTTTTAGAAGCAACGAGGAAGATGGGGGTTTTTCATCAGTCTGTTATGAGGTTTTAACCTCATCACTTAATATAATATTGTTCATTCTGTAAAAAATAGGATAAAATATAATTAGCTAAAGAAATATATTCCTTATCATAAGGAGATGATGAATTGAAAAATAAAATTTTACAGGAATTAATTAGTCAGCAAGGAGCATATATATCTGGTGAATCATTAGCAGAAAAATGCAATGTATCTCGAACTGCAATTTGGAAACAGATAAATGCCCTGAAAAAGGATGGATATATCATAGAAACAGCCAATCGAAGGGGTTATCTACTAAAAGAAAATGACGATATGCTTCTTCCAGCAGAAATTCAAGCTAATCTTAATACATCTGAAATTGGTAAAAAGATTATTCATTTCCAAAGTATAGACTCAACCAATACTTATGCCAAAGAAATTGCTGAAAAAATGCCGTCCGGTACAATAATTGTCAGTGAAGAGCAGTTGGGTGGCAAAGGGAGAATGGGAAAAGACTGGACATCTCCTAAAGGTGAAGGAATATGGATGTCAGTAATTTTAAAGCCTCATATTCCACCTGAAGAGGGAAGTAAACTAACACAAATTGCTGCAGCAGCCGTATGTGAAGGCATAAGAAGCATTACAGGTCTTAATGCTTTAATAAAATGGCCAAATGATGTAGTTGTTGGTGGCAGGAAGGTTTGTGGAATACTAACTGAAATGGTAGCTGAAATAAATCAGATCCATTACCTAATAGTAGGCCCTGGTATTAATGTTAATAACAGCAGATTTGATGAATCACTTAGCAATATAGCAACTTCATTGTATTTAGAAAAGGGTGAGAAGATTCATCGTAAAAAGCTCCTATGTGAAATAATAAATAAGTTCGACCAGCTATACAACGATTTTATTACAGAAGGTACTTTAAAGAAATCCATTGATATTTGTCGAATGAACTCTGCATTAATTGGAAGGGAAATAATAATACATCAAGGTGGTAAAAAGATAAAGGCAAAGGCATTAGACATAACAGAGGATGGATTATTAGAGGTGATTTATGAGGATGGAAGTAAATCTAAAATTATATCAGGAGAGGTTTCTATAAGGGGAAAAAACGGATATGTTTAAAGGCAATGAATAATTAATAATGAGTAATGAGTAATGAATAATTAAAACAGTTAAAAACTAAAATGGAAAGTAGAAAACCAATAAAACAGGAAGAGTCAAGAATTAAGAGGGAAGAGCAAAAAAAGAAAAGAGAAAAAAATTTGCCTCTGGTAAATTTCAACAACATTCAGCATTCAACATTTAACATTCAACATTAGTTTTATATTTTAACTCATAACTCTTAATTCTAAACCGTTTACATTCTTTTAAAATGGTATAATTCTTGCAATAATATTTAGTAATAAATAAAAGGAGGAATTCGTATGAAAGAAATAGTTATTACTAGTGCTGTTAGAACCCCAATAGGAAGTTTTGGAGGAGTATTGGCAAACGTTTCGGCTGTTGAGTTGGGGGCAATTGTAATTAAAGAAGCATTAAATCGGAGCGGTGTTAGTCCAGAGCAGGTAGATGAAGTATACATGGGTTGTATTTTACAGGCAGGACTTGGACAGGGTGTTGCAAGACAAGCTTCTATTAAAGCAGGAATTCCTGTTGGAGTCCCAGCTACAACTATTAATATGCTTTGTGGTTCAGGACTAAGAACTGTTTCAATGGCAGCTCAAACCATTATTGCTGGAGATAATGATATTGTAGTTGTGGGAGGAACAGAAAACATGAGCCAAGCTCCCTATATTTTGAAGAAAGCCCGTTGGGGAGTTAAAATGGGACATGATCAAATTATTGATTCCATGGTGCACGATGCATTAACAGATGCCTTCGAGGATTATCATATGGGAATTACTGCAGAAAACCTTGCAGAAAAATATGGAATCACTAAAGAAGAACAGGATCACTTTGCGGTATTAAGTCAAAACAAGGCAGAAAAAGCCATTACTGAAGGCAGATTTAAAGATGAAATTGTATCTGTAGAAATTCCACAGAGAAAGGGAGATCCAATTGTTGTTGATACTGATGAATATCCAAAGGCTGGTGTTACTATAGATAAGCTGGGCAAGATTAGACCAGCCTTTAAAAAAGATGGAACGGTTACAGCGGCAAATGCATCAGGAATCAACGATGGGGCTGCGGCACTGGTAATTATGTCTAGGGAAAAGGCAGATGAACTGGGGATAACCCCCATGGCAACCATCGCATCCTATGCAAATGCAGGTGTTGAGCCTTCAATCATGGGTATTGGACCAGTACCTTCCAGCCAAAAAGCCTTATCAAAGGCAGGATTAACCCTTGAAGATATGGACTTAATTGAAGCAAATGAAGCTTTTGCTGCCCAAGCTCTAGCTGTAAAAAAGGAATTAAATTGGGATTCCGAAAAAGTAAATGTTAATGGTGGAGCCATTGCTTTAGGACATCCAGTTGGGGCCAGTGGAGCAAGAATTCTAGTAACACTCCTTTATGAGATGATGAAGAGGGAATCCACCTACGGATTAGCTACATTATGCATCGGTGGTGGAATGGGTACTGCAGTTATTGTAAAGAGATAGTAAAGAAGGCAGCAAAATACCCTAGGGTGTTTTGCTGCTTTTAAATAGTTCAGTGTTAAAGAAAAGGAGGTGTTTCTCATTTCTTTAGACAAAAAAGCAAAGTATTTTGCCTTTAATCAATTGAATGGCAGTATAGATAGTGGACAGCCTTTTGAAGGAAAGGAATTTTTATTAAATTTATATAAGTATATATTTGACAATGTATATAATTGGGTTGTTGTTGTAGATGACGAGGGTTATATAGTTATGATAAATAGATGCTATTGTCAGTTTATAGGAATATCCCAAGAAGAAGCAATAGGGAAGCATGTTACAGAAGTAATTGAAAATACTAGAATGCATATTGTTGTAAAGACAGGTCATAAAGAAATAGGTGATATACAGAATATTAAAGGAAATCAGATGATAGCAGACAGGATACCAATTTTTCAAAAAGGAAGGATAATTGGTGCTGTAGGAACCGTAATATTTAAAAATTTGGTGGAGCTTGATGTATACGTAAAAAAAATATTAAGAATGGAAAATCAAATTGAATTTTATAAGGAAGAACTTAAGAAGGCACTGGGGGGAGACTACACCTTCAGTAATATTGTTGGCTACAGTGATAAGATAATTAGAGCCAAGGAATTAGCTGGTAAGGTGGCTGCTACAAAATCCAATGTAATGCTTTTAGGAGAGAGCGGAACGGGAAAGGAATTGTTTGCCCATGCTATTCATAACGCCAGCTCAAGGGCTGATTATCCCTTAATAAAAATCAATTGTGGTGCTATTCCTGCAGAATTACTTGAATCTGAGTTATTTGGCTATGAGTCAGGGGCCTTTACTGGTGCTAAGAAAAGTGGAAAGCCTGGAAAATTCGAACTCGCTAATAAAAGCACTATATTTTTAGATGAAATTGGAGATTTACCCTATAACATGCAGGTCAAAATACTAAGGGTTATCCAAGAAAGAGAAGTTGAAAGAATAGGTGGAATTAAGAGCTATAAGATAGATGTTAGAATAATAGCAGCAACCAATAGAGATCTTGCTGAAATGGTTATGAAAAAGCAATTTAGAGAGGATTTATATTATAGATTAAATGTAGTAAATATAAGAATACCACCCTTAAGAGAGCGCAAGGATGACATTCGCTTATTAACACAGTATTTAATAAAAAAGCTCTCTAAGGAGATGAACTGTCATGTTACAGAGGTTTCCACCGAAGCCATGAATGCCCTTGTTAGATATAACTGGCCGGGTAATATTAGAGAATTAGCAAATGTTATTGAAAGAGCCCTTAATTTTATTGAAAAAGAGGCAACAATTATGGTAGAGCATTTACCTTATCATATTAGGGGAGAAATTAGGGATAAAGGCAGTAATTATTATCAGGAAGGAAGCTTAAAGGAAATTATTGAGGAAGTAGAAAAAAAAGCAATAAAGAATGCCTTGAAGGAAACAGAAAATAATAAGTATAAGACTGCAAGGAAATTGGGAATAAGTCGAACAAGTCTCTACGAAAAAATGAAGAAGTATGGACTGGAAGTGTAAATAAAATGAACAGTGAACAATTACTGAACACTTTAGAAAATAATCATTACTAATAAAGCATAGGCACTGTTATTTCAGAATAGTCAAAAAAATAACAGCGGCAAATCTATTTGTTTAGAACAATAATGTTCATAATCTGAACGTTATCCTTAAAAACCATCCTCCTTTTCATTGTAAATTAGGATAATATATTGGAATCTAGCCATTGGTGAAGTTGGCATAAGGGTTGCAATATATATTATCAATATTTATGAGAGGAGGATTTTATTTTGGCACCTAAGTTTATGACTGCAGATGAAGCAGTAAAATTGATTAAATCAGACAGTACACTGGCAACGGGGGGCTTCGTTGGTAATGCTGTACCTGAGGAACTAGAAATTGCACTAGAAAAAAGATTTACAGAAACAAATGAACCAAAGAACCTGACATTGGTGTACGCAGCCGGGCAAGGTGATGGTAAGGAGCGGGGCTTAAATCATTTAGGCCACGAGGGACTATTGAAAAGAGTAATTGGAGGACACTGGGGGCTAGTTCCTAAAATACAAAAGTTAGCCTTCGAAAATAAAATTGAAGCGTATAATTTTCCTCAAGGTTCAATTTCTCATCTTTTTAGAGATATTGCAGCTAAAAAACCAGGTACCATCACAAAGGTAGGGCTAAAGACCTTTGTCGATCCAAGGATCGATGGTGGAAAGCTGAATAAGAAGACAAAAGAAGACCTGGTTGAACTAATTGAAGTATTAGGAAAAGAGTATTTAATTTATAAGTCATTTGCCATCGATTTTGCTCTAATTAGAGGAACCTATGCAGATGAAAATGGAAACGTAACCATGGAAAAGGAGGCAGGCTCCCTAGAAGTATTATCTATCGCTCAAGCATGTAAAAATTCTGGAGGCAAGGTGATTGTCCAAGTTGAAAAGATAGTTAAAACCGGGACATTAGATCCAAAGCTTGTGAAAATTCCTGGCATATATGTTGATACAATTGTTGAGGCTCAGGATATGAATAACCACATGCAAACCTTTGCAGAAGCATATAATTCCAGCTATACTGGTGCAACAAAAGTCCCCATGGATTCAGTTAAACCAATGAAATTGGATGAGAGGAAGGTAATAGCCAGACGAGCAGCTATGGAATTAGTACCAAGCGCAATAGTAAATTTAGGTATTGGTATGCCAGAGGGCGTTGCAATCGTAGCCAATGAAGAAGGAATTGGGAATGAAATGGTGTTAACCGTCGAGCCTGGTCCAATTGGTGGTATTCCAGCAGGTGGTTTAAGCTTTGGAGCTGCCATTAATCCAGAAGCAATTATTGATCAGCCCTATCAATTTGACTTCTATGATGGAGGTGGCTTAGATGTAGCCTTCTTAGGATTAGCAGAATGTGACAGAGTTGGAAATATAAACGTAAGCAAATTTGGACCTAAAATAGCAGGTGCTGGTGGATTTATTAATATCACTCAAAATGCAAAAAAAGTTATATTCTGCGGCACCTTTACAGCAGGTGGCTTAAATATTGCTATTGAAGCTGGTCAGCTTAAAATCAATCAAGAAGGAAAAGTTAAAAAGTTTATTAAACAGGTGGAGCATATTACCTTCAGTGGAGATTATGCAAATGAAACAGAACAAACAGTAATCTATATTACAGAAAGAGCAGTATTTAAATTGGAAAATGGTGGAATTGTGTTGATAGAAATTGCGCCTGGAGTAGATTTGAAAAAAGACATCTTGAATCAAATGGAATTCCAACCAGCAATCAGCCCAGAACTCAAGGTAATGGACACGAGAATTTTTAAACCTGAAAAAATAGGATTAACAATTTAAAGAGTGGAGGGAGAATAAATGTTAGGAATTATTATTGGATTAGTACTATTAATGTATTTGGCTTACCGAGGAATGTCTATTATTTGGGTGGCTCCAATTGCAGCCCTGGTGGTTGCATTCTCAGGAGGACTAGAGCTTTTGCCAGCCTATACAGGAACCTATATGGCTGGGCTTGTAGGATTTGCACAAGCATGGTTTCCTGCATTCCTACTGGGGGCTATATTTGGTAAGGTTATGGACGAATCTGGGGCAGCACGTTCTGTGGCCTATTGGATTACTAAATTAATTGGTACAAAGTTCGCCATTGCAGCTGTGGTTGCAGCATGTGCCATATTAACCTATGGTGGTGTATCGTTATTTGTAGTAGTTTTTGCTATATATCCTTTAGCTGTTGCCCTTTATAGAGAAGCAAATATCTCCAGAAAATTAATTCCAGGTGCCATTGCTTTAGGTTCTTTTACCTTTACAATGACAGCCTTACCAGGAACACCACAAATTCAAAACTTAATTCCAATGCAATATTTCGGTACCACACCAGCTGCTGCTCCTATCATGGGCATTGCCGCAGCAATTGTAATGTGTGGTGGGGGATTGGCTTGGCTAACATACAGACAGAAAAAATTAACCGTTGCAGGGGATGTATTTACTGAGCCAGATACTAAAGTAAGTGAAGTTGATGTAGCTACATTACCAAACCCACTTTTATCATCAATACCATTATTCCTAGTTATTATTATCTTAAATGTTTTCACTAAAGAATTGCCAGCAGCACAACAGGTAATACCACCTTTAGTAGTAGGTATTTTTGCTGCAATACTAATAAATATAAAAAGATTACCTAAATTAATCGAGACGATAAATGCAGGAGCAGCCGGATCAGTATTAGCTATTATCAATACAAGTGCTGCCGTAGGATTTGGAGCTGTCGTTAGGGCAGTACCAGGCTTCGAAACCTTAACAGAGATGGTGCTTGGGATTAAGGGTAATCCCCTTATATCAGAAGCCGTTGCTGTAAATATCCTTGCAGGAGCAACAGGCTCAGCATCTGGCGGTCTGGGGATTGCATTAGCAGCATTAGGGGACAAATATGTTGAGTTAGCTGCTACAGCAAATATACCCCTTGAAGCGTTTCACCGTGTTGCATCCTTATCCAGTGGAGGCTTAGATACATTACCTCATAACGGTGCAGTATTAACACTATTGGCAGTTTGTGCAATGACCCACAAGGATTCCTACAAAGACATCTTTATGGTTGGTACAGCAATACCTATAGTGTCAGTTATAGTTGCAATTATCTTTGCAAGCATAGGTCTTGTATAGAATATGTTAACGAATTTATTAAAAAACTTAACCAAGATAGGTAAAATTTTTTAGGAGGGAAAACTATGAAATTAAAAGACAAAGTTGTTATTGTTACTGGGGCAGCTCGAGGAATTGGAAAGGCAACTGCAATTAAGTTTGCTCAAGAGGGTGCAAAGGTGGTTGTTGCAAATATCAGATTAGAATCAATGGATGAAGTTGTAGCAGAAATTAAAGAAATAGGTGGAGAGGTTTTAGCCTATGATGTAAACGTGGTCAACCGTGACCAAATTCAAGTAATGGTGGATGATATTATAAGTAAATGGGGTAGAATTGATGTATTAGTTAACAACGCTGGTATTACAGCAGATAATCAGCTATTAAAAATGCCAGAAGAAGATTTTGATAAGGTTATTGCCGTAAATCTAAAAGGGGTCTACAATTGCACACAAATCGTGTCTGCTGTAATGGCTGAAAAGGGCAGAGGTGTTATCCTTAATGCATCTTCAGTTGTTGGAGTATATGGAAATTTTGGTCAAACCAACTATGCTGCAACAAAATTTGGTGTAATAGGTATGACTAAGACGTGGGCAAAGGAATTAGGCAGAAAAGGAATACGTGTTAACGCAGTAGCCCCCGGATTTATCTTAACACCGATGACAGAAAAAATGCCTGAAAAGGTGCTGGAATTAATGAAGGATAAATCCCCCATTAGATTACTGGGTATGCCAGAGGATATTGCAAATGCCTATGCATTTTTAGCATCAGATGAAGCAAAATTCATTACAGGAACAGTTCTGAGTGTAGATGGAGGAGTAGTATTATAGAGAAAAGCACTGTAAAGTATTTGGACAGTGTATATATTTCAGACATAAACCCATATGTCGCTTAATTAGAAGGATAAACCACAGTAAA
This sequence comes from Alkaliphilus peptidifermentans DSM 18978, assembly GCF_900101495.1. Lineage (GTDB taxonomy): Bacteria > Bacillota > Clostridia > Peptostreptococcales > Natronincolaceae > Alkaliphilus_C > Alkaliphilus_C peptidifermentans. Next base: position 10,673 of record NZ_FMUS01000027.1, on the reverse strand, counting down.
CTGTTCAAAAAATGTACAGATTACTGTGGTTTATATAAGCCTTTAAAAGTTAAAATATTAACATAAAAATCCTTTTACCTTTTAATATCTTTATAATATTTAATAAATAGTATTAGAAAATGGCGAGTTTGGAGTCGTTCAGATTAGGACATGAAAAAATTAATGTTAAAAAAATATCAAATAAAAGGATTTTGGTATAGAACTTGCGAATTAATAAGATGTATGTCATCGATAGGAGGATTTTATATGAAGGGGAAAACCATAAAGGATTTAAAAATTGGCGATACTGCAATGTTTCAAAAAACCTTATCAGAAACAGATGTTTATTTATATGCAGGAATAACTGGTGATTTTAATCCCGCCCATATTAATGCAAGCTATAGTAAGGACAGTATCTTCAAAGACAGAATAGTCCATGGCATGCTGACGGCTGGACTAATATCAACAGTATTGGGCACACAACTACCAGGTCCAGGAACTATATACTTAAGTCAGGAGCTAAAGTTTACTGCTCCAGTCAGGTTTTTAGATACCATCACTGCAGAGGTTGAGGTGATAGAGATAATAGAAGAAAAGAACCGCATTAAGCTAAGTACCACTTGTCGAAATCAAAGAAATGAAATGGTTCTCTCGGGGATAGCAACAGTTATACCCCCAAAATAAAAAATGAATGAGCATAGGAGGTTACAGAATGAATTTTAATCTATTAAAGGAGCATCAGATGCTAATAAAGCTCTATGAAGAATTTACAGAAAAGGAAGTAAAGCCATGGGCAGAAGAAATTGATGAAACAGAAACCTTTCCTGTAAATACATTAGAAAAACTAAAAAGATATGGATTTATGGGTATTCCTTTTCCAAAGAAGTACGGTGGAGCTGGAGGGGATATTTTATCCTATATTCTGGCAGTAGAAACTTTATCTAAAGCATGCGCAACTACTGGAGTAGTTGTATCTGCCCACACTTCCCTTTGTGGAGCACCTATTTTTGAATTTGGTTCAGAGGAGCAGAAGTTAAAATATTTAGTTCCCTTGGCAAGTGGAGAAAAACTAGGAGCCTTTGCTCTAACAGAAGCCAATGCAGGAACTGATGCTGCAGCGCAGCAAACCGTTGCAGTAAAAGATGGAGATAACTATATTATTAATGGGTCAAAAATATTCATTACCAATGCTGGGATAGCTGATATATACGTTATTATGGCAATGACAGATAAAAGCCAAGGAACAAGAGGCATTTCAGCCTTCATAGTTGAAGCTGACACACCTGGATTCACAATTGGCAAGAAGGAAGCAAAAATGGGAATACGAGGCTCATCCACCTGTGAATTAATATTTGAAAACTGTATAATTCCAAAAGAGAATCTTATTGGCAAGGAAGGTAAAGGATTCTCAATTGCCATGAAAACCCTTGATGGAGGTAGAATTGGAATTGCAGCCCAAGCCTTAGGAATAGCCCAAGGAGCATTGGATGAAACGGTCAATTATGTTAAAGAAAGAAGACAGTTTGGAAAGCCCTTGTCATATTTCCAGAATACACAGTTCCAATTGGCAGAAATGAAAACAAAAATTGAAGCAGCCCGTATGTTGGTTTATAAGGCTGCCTACCTAAAGGAAAGCAATCTACCCTATGCAAACGAAGCTGCAATGGCTAAGCTATATGCTTCTGAAACAGCTATGGAGGTTACAACAAAGGCAGTGCAGCTACATGGTGGCTATGGTTATACAAGGGAGTATCCAGTTGAAAGAATGATGAGGGATGCAAAAATTACAGAAATATACGAAGGAACATCTGAAGTGCAAAAAATGGTAATAGCAGCTAATCTGTTGAAATAAGGGGGATATCTATATGAAAATTATTGTTTGCATTAAACAGGTGCCAGACACCACGGAGGTTCGATTAGACCCTAAAACTGGAACTCTGATTCGTGAAGGAGTACCAAGTATAATAAATCCAGACGATAAAAGTGGTTTAGAGGCAGCTTTAAGATTAAAGGATGAAATTAACGCTGAAGTTACAGTCTTAACAATGGGGCCACCCCAAGCAGATGCAGCTCTACGGGAAGCACTGGCAATGGGAGCAGATCATGCTATACTATTAACTGATCGAGCCTTCGCTGGATCTGACACATGGGCAACCTCCTGCACCTTGGCGGCTGCTATACAAAAACTAGAGTATGATTTAATAATTGCTGGAAGACAGGCGATTGATGGCGATACAGCTCAGGTGGGTCCACAAATTGCAGAGCATTTGAATCTACCTCAGGTATCCTATGTAGAAGACTTGAAACGGGATGGAGACGCTCTTATCTTAAAGAGAGTTTTCGAGGATGGATATCACCTTATAAGGGTAAAAACTCCTTGCTTAATTACAACCCTAAAGGAAATGAATGAAGCTAGATATATGAGTGTTGGTGGAGTATTGGATGCCTATAGAGAAAAGGAAATAGAAGTATGGAGCCTAAAGGATATAGAGGTTGATCATGGGAACTTAGGACTTACAGGTTCACCAACAAAGGTAAAGAAATCCTTTACTAAGGGTGCTAAGACAGCTGGTAAGCTTTATGATGTAGACTCAAAGGAAGCTGCAAAAATAATAATTGATAAATTAAGAGAAAAATACATTATATGATAGGAGGAATCCCTGTTGAATAATTTAATAAATAAAGGTGTATGGGTATTTATTGAACAGAGAGAAGGGGAGGTTCAAAAAGTATCACTAGAGCTTCTAGGAAAAGGACGACAATTGGCAGACCAATTAAGTACTAAGCTTACAGCACTCTTAATGGGAGAAAATGTAGCTCAAGCTGCTCAGGAGTTAATATATCGTGGTGCAGATGAAGTTATTGTAGTAGAAGATTCTCTATTGAATGTTTATATAACAGAGCCCTATACAAAGGTGATGTCTTGTTTAATTGAGGAAAGAAGGCCAGAGATTATTCTAATTGGGGCAACGGCCATTGGAAGAGATCTTGCACCAAGGGTATCTGCTAGGGTTCATACAGGTCTAACTGCCGACTGTACTTCTCTAGAAATAGAAGACGAAACACAAAACCTACTTATGACAAGGCCGGCCTTTGGGGGAAATATAATGGCAACAATTATATGCCCAGATTTTCGTCCTCAAATGTCTACTGTAAGACCAGGAGTAATGGTTGAGCTGGATATAGATACAACAAGAAAAGGAGAAATAATAAATATAAAACCATCCCTAGTAAAAGAAGATATAAATGTTGAAATACTTGAGATTGTAAAGGAAAAGAAGCAAAAAGTTAAAATAGAAGAGGCAAACGTCTTGATTTCTGGTGGTAGAGGGTTGGGGAAAATCGATGGATTTGAAATTCTTAACCAATTGGCATCAGAACTGGGAGGTATGGTGTCTGGCTCTAGAGCTGTAGTAGATGCAGGCTGGATTGATAGAGATTATCAAGTAGGACAAACCGGTAAAACAGTACGTCCTAATCTATATTTTGCTTGTGGTATATCAGGGGCTATTCAACATGTTGCAGGTATGGAAGAATCAGAATTAATTATTGCCATCAATAAAAATACTGAAGCACCTATTTTTGAGGTGGCTGATGTTGGAATAGTTGGTGATGTGCATAAGGTAATACCCGCTTTAATTGAGGAACTTAAGTCCTTAAAGAAATAATAATAATCCACCCGCCCTCAATGAATATTGAGGGCTGAGGTTGTTGAAAAAGTCAACAATATCCAGACTGATGAAAAAGTCACAGATTCGAGGCGCAAGAAAACCTAGCGACCGCAGCGTATACGTAATACGTAAGGGTGCTGGGTTTTTGCAGCAACGAAGAAGATGGGGGTTTTTCATCAGTCTGCGCCCTCAATGAATATTGAGGGCTATTCTAATTAAATGTTTTTTAAAAGCAATAAATAGTAAATATGGCATGAAAATTGCTGCTATTAAGTAGTTAATTAAAAAAGCATACATCAAGAAACTATGTCAGCTATTGTGAAGGGATGCTAAATATTGACATATGTTAGTCAATATAATTAATATAATAGTTGCATAACACAAAATAAACTGTTAAAATGATTACGGAAAATAGCTGGCATCAATTTGAGTCAGACAATATTACTTTTTTAAAAAAAAATAAGTCCGGCATCTTAATGAGCTGGAACGGAGGTGTTTTTGTGGAAAAGAGAATTTCAACAAAAAAGTTAGCAATTGCTGGTATGTTAAGTGCATTATCTGTTGTTCTTAGTGTAACACCATTTTTGGGTTACATCCCTCTTCCATTTTTAGCAGGCTTGAGTGCGACAACAATGCATATTCCGGTAATTATCGCAGCGATTTTAGCAGGTCCAGAGATAGGCATATTTGTTGGTCTCATATTTGGAATAACCAGTTTTATAAGGGCTACTCCTGCCTTTATGGCTGACCCATTTGTGTCTATACTGCCAAGATTATTTATAGGGTTAACCACCTATTGGACATTTCGTATTACAAAAAGCACAGTAGCAGCAGCAATTGTAGGAACAGCAACCAATACAATTGGAGTGCTATCAATGGTTTACCTACTTGGATATTTACCTTTTTCTGTGGTGATAGGAGTTGCAGCAGTTAATGGAACCGCTGAGATGGTTGTTTCAGCAATTATTGTTTATACTATAGTTAAACTATTAAATAAATCTCAGATTAATAAAAAATAATATACAGATGATAAGAAGGTGTAAAAATGATCTTAGTCTTTGACGTAGGAAATACCAATATTGTTATTGGTGTATATAAGGGTACGGAATTGATCGATTCTTGGAGAATTGCCACTGATAAAGATAAAACATCAGATGAATATGGTATAATGATTCATTATCTATTTCAGCTTAGCAACCTAGACATGAAATCAATAAAGGATGTTATTATTTCGTCAGTAGTTCCTAATATCATGTATTCCCTGGAACATGCAATTAGAAAATTATTTAATGTAGCACCGCTAGTTGTAGGACCAGGTATAAAGACAGGAATGAATATTAAAATCGATAATCCAAAACAGGTGGGTGCAGATAGAATTGTAAACGCAGTGGCAGCATATGAAAAATATAGCGGGCCCTTAATCATTGTTGATTTTGGAACAGCAACGACTTTTTGTGCCATCTCCCAAAAAGGAGACTACTTAGGAGGAACTATTGCTCCAGGAATAAAAATTTCCAGTGATGCATTGTTTCAACGGGCAGCAAAGCTTCCCAGAGTAGAGCTTATTAAACCAGGAAAAGTTATATGTAAAAATACAAACAATAGTATTCAATCTGGAGTAATCTACGGTTATGTTGGATTGGTGGAATACATCGTTAGAAAAATGATTCAAGAGCTTGGGGGAGAAGATGTAAAGGTAGTAGCTACTGGTGGGCTTGCCAGTCTTATTGCTAGCGAAACAAACTATATTCACATAATAGATAAATTACTTACTCTCGATGGACTTAGAATTATTTATGATAGAAATAAAGAAGAAAGAATAAAATACATAGATGGTCAGGAGTAATTGAGGCATCAGACTGTAGAAAATTCCCCATCTTTCTTTGTTAATGTAAAACCCAGCACCCTTACGTATTACTTATACGCTGCCTCCGCTGGGTTTTCTTGTGCAACCAAGCGAAAAATCTTCTGTTGTCTGGATACTTTTCCAAACACCCTTAGGTAATGAAGTAGTATCAACTATAGAATTTAACAGAGACTATGATAAAATATAATATAAAACAAATAATAAGAGTCATAATTGAATCATTGATGAGGTGGCAAAATGAAAATAGGACAAGCATTACTAGAAAGCAATATATTTTTAGCTCCTATGGCGGGGGTGACTGACCTTCCCTTTAGGTTAATCTGTAAAGATTTGGGCTGTGGAATGGTATATACAGAAATGGTAAGCTCTAGGGGACTCTATTATGGAGATTTAAAAACTGAAGACCTATTACATATTGAAGATAAAGAAAAGCCTGTAGCGATACAAATATTTGGGTCTGAGCCGGATATTATGGCTAAAGCAGCCTATAGCTTAAATGATAGAGAAAATCTTATTTTAGATATAAATATGGGATGCCCTACACCTAAAATTGTTAAAAACGGAGATGGTAGCGCTTTAATGAAAAATCCTAATCTAGCGGGTGAAATTGTAAAGCGAGTTGTAGAAGAATCAATCAAGCCAGTCACTGTTAAAATCCGTAAGGGGTGGGATGACAATAGTGTAAATGCAGTAGAAATGGCTAAAATTTTAGAGGCAAATGGTGCTACAGCAATAGCAGTACATGGTAGAACAAGAGAACAATATTATAGTGGAAAAGCTGATTGGGATATTATAAAGAAAGTAAAAGAAGCAGTTAAAATACCTGTGATAGGTAATGGAGATGTTTTTAGTGTTGAAGATGCAATAAGACTATTTGATTATAGTGGATGCGATGGCATAATGATAGGTCGTGGTGCTCAAGGGAATCCTTGGATATTTGAGAGAATAAACCATTATTTAAATACAGGCAAAGTATTACCTGAAGCTACACTACAACAACATATCGATGTAGCCCTTAAGCATATGAGACTTGTGGTAGAAATAAAGGGTGAATATGTAGGCATCAGAGAAATGAGAAAGCATATAGCTTGGTATATGAAAGGCTTTAAAAATAGTGCTCAATTGAGGAATGCTGTAAATCATATAGATAGCTGTCAGCTGATGGAGGCTACACTTTTAGATTATTTACATAAGCTTCCATAAAAATAATAACCTTTAAACCCTCGGTATAGGTAAAATAAATAGGTCAATAATAGAGTTAATAATCTATGCCTTTGGGAGGAAAGAAGATGAGAAGAATAGTTGGTGTAAGTATTGGTAGCTCTAAAAGAAACCACTATACAGAGATAGAGCTTCTGGGTGAAAAATTTGTTATAGAGAGACTTGGCACCGATGGGAGTTTGAGTAAGGCTGTTTCTTTAATAGAAAAATTAGACGGAAAGGTAGATGCCTTTGGTATGGGTGGAATTGACCTGTATCTCTGGGCAGGGAAGAACAGGTATATAATAAAAGATGCATGCAAATTGAAAAATGCTGCAAAAAAAACACCTATAGTTGATGGATCAGGGCTAAAGGATACATTAGAAAGAAAAGTCATACAATATCTTAGTATTAATGGTATTGTAAGCTTTAACAATTCAAAGATATTGATACCATCGGCTATGGACAGGTTTGGAATGGCAGAGACAATCGTGGAAAATGGAGGAGAAATTATAGTAGGAGACTTAATATTTTCTTTAGGCATTAATATACCACTATATTCATTAAGTGCCTTGCAGAAAATTGCCCATGTAATAGCACCAATTGCTTGTCAATTACCCTTCAATTTGCTATATCCAACTGGTGAAAAGCAAAATCACTCTAAAGTTAATAAAATAAGCCAGTATTATGATAAGGTTGATATAATTGCTGGAGACTTTCATTATATAAAAAGATATATGCCTCAAAGGTTAAATGGAAAAACAATAATAACTAATACAGTCACAGAGGAAGATGCGGTAGAGCTAAAATCAAAGGGAGCAGAGCTTTTAGTTACAACTACTCCTAAGCTAGAGGGTAGGTCCTTTGGTACAAATGTTATGGAGGCATTATTGTTGGTCCTATTAAAAACCATGGGTCGTAGTTATTCTATTGATAACTATAAAGAGATATTGGAAGAAATAAATTTGCAGCCTAGAATAGAGGCTTTAAACTCTGAACATAGAACAATTTAGCAAACCTTACGAAGGATTATAGTAATTATTTGACTTGACATTTTATTTAGCCTATCTTATAATATCTACAATATATTGGGATGGTAAGCACTGCCAGAATCAGTGCTTCTTATGTTGTATAAGCAGTTTTAGGATAAATTTCCATATGAATATGAGAATAAAAAAATTACAAGCACATATATTATCTAACATCATACATATATATAACATATCATTTAAGAATCAATTTTAAATAGTATTATTAATTAAAATAGGGCGAAGGAGAGGGTCAAAGCTATGGATAAAGAAGTTGTTTTAACCGCAAATGGTTTAAAAAAGATTGAAGATGAACTAGAACAATTAAAAACTGTTAGAAGAAAGGAAGTAGCAGAAAGAATTAAACAAGCTATTGCTTTCGGGGATATCAGTGAAAACTCTGAATATGATGAGGCAAAGAACGAACAAGCACAAGTTGAGGAACGAATTGCTAAACTGGAAACAATGTTGAAAAAAGCTAGAGTAATTGATGAAGATGACATATCAACCGATGTTGTAAGTATTGGTTCTATAGTAGAAGTAAAAGATATTGAATTCGATGAAGAAGTTGAATATATGATAGTTGGATCAGCAGAAGCAGATCCTTATGAATTAAGAATATCTAATGAATCTCCAGTTGGTAAGGCGTTATTAGGAAAGAAAGTAGGAGACGTTGTAGAAGTACAAATCCCAGATGGAACAACCCAGTATAAGATTCTTGAAATAAAAAGGCAGTAGGGGGAATTATTGATGACTAATGAAGAGCAAAATTTGAATGAACTCTTGATAATTAGGAGGGAAAAACTTAAGCATCTTCAGGACATAGGGAAGGATCCCTTTAAAGTTGAGAAAGTCCACGTAACCCACTTAAGTAAAGAAATAATTGATAACTTTGATAGCTTGGAGGGTAAAAGTGTTACTATTGCGGGGCGACTAATGGCAAAGCGTGGTCACGGAAAAGCAAGCTTTGTTAATGTACAAGATAATGAAGGTCGAATTCAATCATATGTTAGAGAAGACCGTATAGGTACTGAGGATTATGAATTGTTTGTAGCCTATGATATTGGAGATATAGTTGAAATAAATGGAGAAGTATTTAAAACAAATAAGGGAGAAATCTCTATAAAGGCAACAACAGTACGTCTCCTTTCTAAATCCCTTCAAATACTTCCAGAAAAATGGCATGGATTAAAGGATCAAGACCTTCGATATAGACAAAGATACGTTGACTTGATTGTTAATCCTGAGGTAAAGGAAACCTTTCTAAAAAGAAACAAAATAATTAAAGCTGTTAGGGAATTCTTAGATGATAAAGGATACCTAGAGGTAGAAACTCCTATTTTAACAACTATTGCTGGTGGTGCTGCAGCAAGACCATTTATCACCCATCATAACACCTTAGACCTTGATATGCAGCTTAGAATAGCCAACGAGCTATATCTTAAAAGATTGATTGTTGGGGGCTTTGATAAGGTATATGAAATGGGTAAAATGTTCAGGAATGAGGGCATTTCAATAAAACATAATCCCGAATTTACTAATATGGAATTATATGCTGCATACAATGACTATCATGACATGATGGAAATTACAGAGAATCTTGTTGCCTACTGTGCAGAAAAGGTACATGGCACAACAGTAATAAATTATCAAGGTGTTGAAATTGATTTTAAGCCACCTTGGAAAAGAGCATCCATGCATGATTTAGTTGAAGAGAAGACAGGAATAAACTTCTATGAAGTGGCTACAGATGAGGAAGCAAGAAAAATTGCTAAAGAAAAGCTACACTTAGATGTGGAAAATCGTATGACAAGAGGTCATTTGGTGGCCTTAGCCTTTGAGGAATTTTGTGAAAAGGACTTAATTCAACCAACCTTTGTTTTACATCACCCAGTGGAAATATCACCATTAGCTAAAAGGAACCCAGATAATCCTCTAATAACTAATCGATTTGAAGCTTTTGCAAATACATGGGAAATAGCCAATGCATTCTCTGAGTTAAATGACCCAATAGATCAGAAGGAACGCTTTGAGGAACAACTACGCCAGAAGGAAGCGGGTGATGATGAAGCGCATCCAATGGATCTAGATTTCGTTAATGCATTAGAGGTAGGGCTACCACCTACAGGAGGATTAGGAATAGGGATAGATAGAATGATTATGCTACTTACTGATTCACCATCTATTAGAGATATTATATTATTCCCAACTATGAAGCCTATAGAATAATCAATACTAGAGCCATAATAATGATATGCTCCCCTTGTGGTAGACAGTTTAAATAATAAAACTGCTTACTATAAGGAGGAGCATATTTTTATGGGACGAAAAAGTAAATTTTCAGTTATATTAGGATAATATAAGGTAGTAAAAGAAATAATATATTTGAGTTGCTGATAAATGGAAAATAATACATAGGCATAAGCCTTTGACAATCAATTTGATATGTGATATATTAGTTTTTGTCGCCGAAACAGTAGGCGAATAATTAACTGGTTTATCAAATGTGGATTGAGTAATAGTAGAATAAACTGGAAGATATAATAAGTGAAAAACTGTTGACAAAAGATATGCAAAATGTTATAGTATTTAAGTCGCCACTTGATGGCGAATAGGGTGTAAGCCCTAAAAATAGGTCTTTGAAAACTAAACAGTATAGATATTAAGCCAGCAAAAAAAACACATCTTTTAAAAAGATGTACCCAGAAATTTTGATTAAGAGTTTGATCCTGGCTCAGGATGAACGCTGGCGGCGTGCCTAACACATGCAAGTCGAGCGGAGTTTATTAAAGGAAGTTTTCGGATGGAATTTAATAAACTTAGCGGCGGACGGGTGAGTAACGCGTGGGCAACCTACCCTGTACAGAGGGACAACAACGGGAAACCGTTGCTAATACCTCATAAAACCCTAAAGGGGCATCCCTTATG
>NZ_FMUS01000034.1 GCF_900101495.1 Alkaliphilus peptidifermentans DSM 18978 | reverse complement strand
AAAAAACAACAAAATATTTTCTTAGTATTTACTCTTTAACATTGTATAGTTTTGAGGGTACAATAGTATTCTCGGTGCTAACGCACCTCAAAACAAATTGAAAATGAAAAATTGAAAATGGAAAATTAATAGATTAAATCTTTTAAGGCTCTAAAATCAATCTTCAACTTTCAATTTTAAATTTAATCCGCAAGGATTAACAAATATCGTGACAATAGCGAAGGGGTCACACCTGTTCCCATCCCGAACACAGAAGTTAAGCCCTTCAGCGCTGATGGTACTTGGCGGGAAGCTGCCTGGGAGAGTAGGACGTTGCGGTTTTAAAAAAACTTCCTTAAGTAAAGGGAGTTTTTTTTATGCCTATAAATAGGGCAGCTTCAACTAATATGAACTTGGCGGGAAGCTTTACTAGTTTATTTTTGATATTAGGTTATATTAAGACAAACCATATAATATATTTTAAGTGGTAATATTTACATAACTGAATTGGGAATAATATATATTTATGAATTATGATATAATAGGATAAAAGGTTTAGGGGGGATATTAGATGACTTTTAGCGAACTTATGAATAATGGCTGCTCCTTCGAAGAATTTATTGACCAAGATAAGGACATTAACAGGGAAAAGACTGTAGAAATATATGAAGGAATTCAACTGGATGAAAATCTTAAGGATAGGATAAAATCCATACATAAACCCTTCAATGTACTTGTATTTGCTGAAATATGGTGCCCAGACTGTATGATCAACGTTCCGGCCTTACAAAAAATAAAGGATATAAATCCTAATATTCATTTTAGTATACTGCCGAGGGACGGTAATGAGGAGTATTTAAGTCAATATAAAGTAGGTGGTAAGGTTAAAATCCCAACATTTCTTATATTAAATGAAGAATTCAAGGTTTTGGGAGCCTTCATTGAGACTCCAAAGGCTGTTAAGGACGTAGTGGACAAAGGAAATCAAGTTGAAATTATTATAGCAAAAAGAAAATATAGAAAAGGTGAATATGTAAAGGATACTATTGAAGAAATATTACAATACCTTGAAAATAGTTAGTATTCTCTATACTGTGAGTCTTTAAGCCCAGCATATGCATGCTGGTTTTTTTTCTGTCGTGATGCGCCCAGCGAAGCTGGGTCACACTGCTTAGGAAATATTAATTGATCTTAAAAGTCAATTTGCGACAAAAGGCGGGAATTTCCATCTAAAAAACAGATGTGAATTGTCAGACCCTATGATATAATGAAAAAGACTATTTACAAGGAGGGACAACATGAATAAATCCAAGAAAATATTACTGATGATCGTTATGGTTATAGCTATTTTGGGTACAGCCATATACTTAAGTGTTAATAATGAACAAATACAAGAAATAACAGAACATATTTTTGATGATAATCAGGTTTGGGCTGACTATGATATGAGAGATATATTATTAGATAGCGATCAATATTTTATTCAACCTGATGTTAGTTGGAGTCCCTACAAAGAATATCGCAAGGTAAAAGGCATTTTCATGACAGGACATAGTGTTGGATTAACCGAACGATTCAATAGAATGTTAGAACTAACTGATGAATCTGTAATAAATGCCTGGGTTATTGATGTAAAGGATGACCATGGTACTATGACATATAGATCCAGTATTCCACTAGTTAAAGAAGCTGGTGCAGATAAAATCGTTAAGGTACGGGATTTCCCTGCTATTATGGACACATTAAGAGAGCATGATATATATCCCATTGCGCGAATTGTTACCTTTAAAGATAAACAAATTACTGCCGCTAGGCCAGATTTAGCAATAAAGACTAATACAGGGCAGGTTTGGAGAGATAGAAAAGGAGATGCCTGGCTAAATCCATATAACCCAGAGTCATGGGATTATGTTGTTGATATAGCAAAGGAAGCTGCTGAAATGGGTTTTAAAGATATACAATTTGACTATGTACGCTTTCCTACAGATGGTAATAGAGCAATTATTGATTACGGCGAAGCAGGTAAAAATGAAACAATGGCAGAAACCATTGCAGCATTTCTAGAATATGCAAGAGAAGAACTCAAGGACTATGGAGTCTATATATCTGCAGATATATTTGGCCTTGTAACAACTGTTTCGGATGATATGAGACTAGGGCAGCATCTTGAAACAGTTGCATTGGCCACCGATGTTCTATTACCAATGGTTTACCCTTCTCATTATGCATTGGGAACCTATGGTGTACCAAAACCAGATTTTGATCCATACACTATAGTATACACAAGTATGAATACTGCGAGAGAAAGAATTGAAGCTATCGATACCGATAGACCAAAGGCAGTGTTAAGACCATGGCTTCAGGATTTTACTGCTAGCTACCTTGGACAAGGTTATTATCAAGTATATGGGAAAGAACAGATAAAGGCGCAAATTAAAGCCACCTATGATGCAGGTCTAGAGGAATGGGTCCTATGGAATGCTGGGAATAGATATACATGGGATGCACTAAAGAATTAAAGTTAATCGTAATAAGTAGTGTGAAATTAGTAATTAAAAGACATAAAATAGAAATCAAATAAAAAACACTGTACTATGGTATCAATGGGCCATAGTACTTTTATTTGTAAATAATTAGCACTACAACTTTCTTTCATGATTTTTTCATTAAATCACTATGCACTTTTCTCCTGTTACTATTTAATTATTCAATTTTTTTTTGAATTTTTATTTCAATTATATATAGATTTATGAGTTTATTGTGTCATTCGATTATTGACTTTGACCACTGCCTTTGGTACAATATATTGTACATGGAAAATCTATGCACACAAAATATAGTTGTTTTGGCTTTGTTTCATTTGCTTAATTAAGGGGTATATTTAGTGTAGCAATAGTACAATTCTTTATATTTTATTAGAATTTACATAAGAGAAGACTTTTATCATCTAAAGGAGAGGGAGGATTTATATGCTTAAGGTTATTAAACGTGATGGGACTATGGTTGATTTTGATAGCATGAAGATCACCAATGCAATCGAAAAGGCTATGGCAGAAACGAAAAACGGTATTGATAGAAATTTGAGTAGAGAAATTACAGCGAAAATTCTAGATGAAATGAAAGATAAAAATACACCTATAAATGTTGAGGATATACAAGATGTTGTAGAAGATATGCTAATGACAAGTCAACGAAAGGATGTAGCTAAAAAATATATTATATATAGAAGTGAGAGGGATAGAATTCGTAGTACAAGAAAGAAAAAGGAAGCTCAGCTAGTATCCGATGAATTTATAAGTAGATATAAACATAGGCCATCACCAATGAGTCAGTTAGGTGATTTTGTATACTATCGCACCTATTCAAGATGGTTATCTGATGAACGTAGGCGTGAGTACTGGTGGGAAACAATAAGGAGGGCAGTAGAATATAACTGTAGCCTTGTTGCTACTACAAGAGAAGAGGCTGAAAAGCTCTTTGATAACATCTATAATTTAAAGCAATTTTTATCAGGAAGAACCTTTTGGGTTGGAGATACGCCTGTTGCTAAGAATTATCCTATGTCAAATTATAATTGTTCCTTCTTAACTATAGATAGCTTTGAATCGTATCGTGATTTATTTTACCTCTTAATGATAGGCTCTGGAGTAGGTGCAAGGGTTTTACTAAAGGATGTAGCAAAGGTACCTAAAGTACGTACTGATTATGAAATAATCCATAAAGATTATACACCAATTGCTACAACTGAAAGGGAAGACAGTACAAGCTTAGAATTCTTCTATAACAATACTGTTAAAATAACAGTAGGGGATAGTAAAGAGGGCTGGGTACAGGCATTAGACTTCTTTTTCAAGATAATATATAGTAATGAATACAGAAACGTAAAAACAATTATAGTAAATTATGATCATGTTAGGCCAAAGGGAGAAAAACTAAAATCCTTTGGAGGAACTGCAAGTGGACATAGCAGCTTAAAGAATATGTTTCATAAGATAAGTAAAGTAATACAAAAAAGAGGCTTTATTAATGGAGCTAAACGGGTTAAGCTTAAGCCTATAGATTGTTTGGATATTGCTAACATTATAGGGGAGAATGTAGTTGTTGGAGGAGTTAGACGTACTGCTGAAATGATTCTAATTGATCAAGAAGATAATGAGTGTATTGAAGCTAAGTCAAATCTATATAAACAAATAGATGGACAATGGATTGTAGATAAAGATATTATTCATAGACAGATGAGTAACAATTCTATTTATTATACAACAAGACCCACTAGAGAACAGCTACACTGGCAAATAGAAAGGATGAGATACTCTGGAGAGCCAGGCTGGGTAAATGCAGAAGCCGCATCCAAGAGAAGAGAAAATATGAATGGAGTTAATCCATGTGGTGAAATTCTCCTGGATTCAAAGGGCTTGTGTAATTTAACAACAATTAATGTATATGCCTTTGTTAAACCAGATGGAACACTGGATATGGATGGGCTGATGGAAGCTCAGCGGTTATCAGTACGGGCAGGCTATAGAATGACTTGTGTTGAATTGGAGATTCCTGAGTGGGATGATGTTCAGAAGAGGGATAAGCTGGTAGGTTGCTCCTTGACTGGCTGGCAGGATATGATCAATGCAGTGGGACTATCAAAAAAAGAAGAGGCTCAGCTACTAAAAAGGCTAAGGGAAGTAGCCCATGAAGAGGTTAAGGCATATGCAGGAGAAATTGGAGAAAATGCCCCTCTATTAGTTACAACAGTAAAGCCAGAGGGTACATTAAGTCAGCTACCAACAGTCTCCAGTGGAGTTCACTATTCCCATTCACCATATTATATAAGAAGAATTAGGGTAAGTGCCCATGATCCGTTAGTAAAGGTATGCGAAGAGCTTGGTTATCCGGTATACCCAGAGGTTGGACAGGATTGGGAAACCTGTGTTACTAAGGTGGTTGAATTCCCAGTTAAGGCTCCATCTGGAAAAACGAAATATGATGTTACTGCTATAGAACAGCTGGAAAACTATAAGTCATTTATGAAAAACTATGTAGATCACAATTGTTCTATTACAATTCATGTTAGGAATCATGAATGGCAAGAGGTTGAAGAATGGGTGTGGAATAATTGGGATGATATTGTTGCACTATCCTTTATTTCACTAGATGATAATTTTTATAAATTATTACCTTATGAGTCCATTGATGAAGATGAATATAATCGTAGAGTACAGTTAATGAAGCCCTTTGTTCCATCATTGATTAGTAAATACGAAAAACAGGAAATAGAAGTAGAAATTGAAGACGACGGCTGTGCATCAGGTGCATGTCCTATAAGATAAGGCTGGCCCTTACCATAAATCAATGGTAAGGGCTTTAATATTTTAGAATATATACTAGTGGATAAAGAGATTATATATTCTTTAAGATATTACGGTGTATAGCCAATAGGTAATACCAGTATACAAGCAGCAATGGTAGTAAATAAGAGATAAATGTGAAAAAGATGTTCCAGCCATTAGTATAAATAACTATATCCATCATAAGTGCAATATACTCTAAGAAGGTTATAATTATACTGGCTATTAATACAATAAAATATGGATTAGCTTTTTTATTCTTTATAAAGACAATCATAAGGCATGCATAAACAGGATATAAACCAAGGTCATAAGGTAGTGTGGAGTAATAATTAAACCTTTCGGGAGACACTTTCCAGTAATGAGAATGATAGGCCCAAGTATTTATAGTATAAGCAAATACAGTTCCAATGGGGGCAATAACAATAAAAATATTTAAGTTTTTCATTATATACTTTATTGAGATTATCCATGGTACAATAAAGCCTATAATATAGTTTAATAGCATCTGTCATCCTCCTTGCATCAGATTTTTAAATATACGATTGTCCACCAAATATAGTATAAGCAAAGGATAGTATAATAATATATTGAGTATGAAAAAAAATGTAATATCAAAATTATTACCTCAAGATTAATGTTTTATGTAATGATATAAATAGTATTAACTGCTATGATATGTAAAAGTAATTTCATTGATGCTGTACTGTTGTTCTTTAAAAAGCTGTTGGATTGTAAAAAAATTTACACAATGTACAAATATATATATAATTAAAGTAAATGGGGTAAAGGGGTGAAGGCATGGAGGAATATAAAAATATATGGGAATCTTTTGTACAAGGAATGGATTTTAATCACAAGCTTATAAAGAAGGATATATTAAATTCATGGCGACGTTGTAAAATCAACAATGTTTCCCTATACGATTTTGATGGAAATATTTTAATGCAGCCAAAAGAAAAAAATAGATATGTTCTAAAATATCTACCGGAATACAAAGAAGCTCCCTATAAAGAATTTTGTAATATAGTAGAAAACTTAGAGCTTAATATCAGTATATATGATAAAAAAGCAAAGCTTAAATACATAGTAAATTACGATGATATTTATGATGATTTGTATCCCCAAATTGGATATTTTGTTGACGCCTCTGAGGAGGTAATTGGTACAAACTCCACCTGCCTGGCTATATTAGAAAACAAACCCTTCATGGTAATAGGCCCTGATCATTATAAATACATCTTTCATCAATTTAGCTGTGTAGCTGCACCCTTCTATAATGAAGATAATTCTATCGCAGGAACAGTTAACGCTTCCTTTGTACATACATCCGTTAACAACGATACCTTAAACGTAGTTTATAGCTTAGCAAGACTTTATGAGTCATTAATACTGAAAAGAGAGGTCGCTACAAAAAGTCAAGAACAACAGAAGGATAATAAAGTGAAAGATCAAAAGGAAAGATACTTCACCTTTAAAGATATTTTAGGGCAATCAGAATGTATTTACCAGACAATAAAAACCTCCAAAAGAGCAGCAGCTGTAGACGCTTCGGTATTAATTTATGGGGAAAGTGGAAGCGGAAAGGAAGTCTTTGCCCAAGCCATTCATAGTGAAAGTAAACGGAATAGGCAACACTTTGTAGCAATTAATTGTGGTGCTATTCCTAGAGATTTGATAGAAAGTGAATTGTTTGGTTATGAGATAGGGTCATTTACTGGAGCAGCTAAAAAAGGTAAAGAAGGTTTATTGGAATATGCTTCAGGTGGCACATTATTTCTTGATGAAGTAGAAAGCATGCCATTATCGGTGCAAGTGAAGATTTTAAGAGCACTTTCTTCAGCATCAATTACCAGAGTTGGAGGATTAAAACCAATTTCAATTGATATAAGGTTGATTGCAGCATCTAAAAAAGATTTAGAGGAAGAAATAAAGAAAGGCAACTTTAGAGAGGATTTATACTATCGAATCAATGTTATTCAACTAAATATACCTCCCTTAAGGGATAGGAGGGAAGATATAAAGCCTATACTAGATTACTATATAAAAGCATTTTCATATAAAAACCAGATTAATATTAATGCTGTAGAAGAAGAATATGTACAATATCTAGAGTCCTATAATTGGCCAGGAAATGTTAGAGAATTATTGAATATTATTGAGAGGTCATTGGTACTATCAGAAAATGGATTAATTGATAAAAAGGTTTTGCCACCCATTATTAAAGAAAGCTATACAATAGCTAAGCTAAAAAAAGATTTTAACCAGGTTTTTGATAAACCATTACCCAAGGACAAAACCCTATTGGAGATTGCAGAAGAGGTTATATTAGAAAGGGTACTTTTGGAAGAAGGCAACAATCTAACCAATACTGCCAAACGCCTGGGGATATCCCGCCCCACCCTTTATAAGAAAATCAGAAATTCAAATCGACTAAACTGTAAATAAAATTTACAAATTTTCATTTTGTAAATTTTATTTACAGTTTTTTTATTCTATGAAATTTGAACCCATTGATATCACTTATTACATCCATAAGAAAAGAATGGCAAGAGAATTGCAATAGATATTGATGGAGGTGATTATATGCCTTGTATTAATATCCGATTAAGAAGAGAAGGTGTTCAACTGGATATTAAAGGCTTTGCTCATAAGCTGGCACAGCAGATGGACATTGAAGTAGAAAGAATTAATATAATTGTGGATTATTATGATGAAACAGATGCTTTTATGGGCAGTAATGCAGATCAGCTAATCATTATTTTGTGGATTTCTGAAAGGAATGAAAAACAGTTTATCAAGAACTTAGTAAAATCCACAGCAGATTTAGCAAAAAAATATTTTCACAAAGAAGGAAGATCCACTGCTGTAATGTGCAATTTGATTAAGGAAGGTCACTTATTCATTAGTAATCAAATTAAAAAGGAGGAATGATAAATGAGTAAGATTATTTTAATTCATGGGGCATGGCATAATGAAATATGCTGGAAGGAAGTTGTAGATTTATTAGAAGCAGAGGGCTACGAAGTCCAGGCAATAACACTGCCGGGTAATGGTGAAAAGGACAGTAAGGATGTTACTTATGAAGATTATGTAGAGTATGTTGCACAGGTTTTAAATGACCAAAAAGAAAAAGTAATTGTTGTTGGACATTCAAGCGCAGGTCATATCATGCAAATGGCTATTCCTAAAGCAAAGGATAAAGTGGAAAAAATAATATTCAATAATGCATGGATATTACCCCATGGTAAATCACAGTTTGATTTTGTACCGGATGAAATCAAAAATGCTATGAGATTAGAAGCGGATAAAAGTGGTACGGGAGCTATTCCCATCGATCCAGGCTTTGTTAGGGGAATGTTAGCTACTGAAGCTAGTGAAGAGAGATATAATGCACTAATGGATATTCTTGTTACACAGCCATTAATAATAATGGAAACACCTATTAATGCGATGGATTTTGAAGCTTTAGATATACCAAAGGTCTTATTATATTGCACTAAAGATGTATCGGTTCCACCAGGAGCATTTGTGGGAATGTTCAAATCACTGGGGGAATATCCAATTATCGAAGTGGATTGTGATCATGAAGGGCTATTTACAGACCCAGATGTTTTTTCTAAAGGTCTCTTAGAGTGTCTCAAAATAGAGAGTGAACATACCCTATTATATTAAAAGACATTATTAAAGGGATCAGTAATTAATAATTAATAAAGTAAGGAGCTATTTTCAAAAGACTTAAATGTTGTAGAAAATTAGCTCCTTTATCTTTTTAATTTTTATTTTTATTAATTAACTGTCGTTCACCCATTTCAACTAGGTTCCTAACGATGTACCCGGTATGCTTAGAAGCTAGTGTTCTAGGGTCATCAACACCAAATTCCTTTGCAATTTCAATCTTATAATCCTCTAAGGCTTTTCTCGCATTTGGCACAACTAATTTCTTTTTAGACATTTATATACCTCCCCTTTGTGAAATTGGTTAAATATATAATGTGCAATAAACTAATTTGTATGCTGGTAAATATAATTAAAATAGAAAAAAGCTACATGTGGTTGAAAAAATTCCGGTATAAATAATCATTTCAAGCTGAAACTTAAAAAATGAAGTAATGTTAAAGTATTTGTCTTTCAAATACACAAAACCTTCAATATTATCAGGGCAAGGAGCTGCAGAGCCTATGTGGGTATATATAAACATTAATCCTGCTAAGAAAAACAAGCGTATTAAAAAACTAAGCTCACCTAATGGTCCTAGAATTGGATATAGAACAAAAGATAGAATTAATCCCCTTAATAATTGTGCAGGTAAGAACCAAATTTCTACATATTTTCTTTCTTTAGTATTTCCCATATCCTTCAAGTAATCAAGCACTCTACTTTTTCCATCGTAAATATCTTTACTTATTTTCAATGCAAACATCCCCGCTAAGGTGTAAGAAATTGTATGGATGATCATAAACCAGAAACTAAAAATTACATGCTTCATAAATAAACCTCCTTTATTTTTTTCTAACTATATATTACCATATACATAAATTTGTCATTGAGAAACAAAGGGACGGTTCTCTTGTTTCTTTTTATTTTATATGGTATAATAAACCAAAATTGGTTACGTGAGGTGTGCTATGCCAAGACAAGCAAGAGAAAAGAGTGAAAGTGGCATTTATCATATAATGCTACGGGGGACAAATAGACAGGAGATATTTCATGATGATGAAGATTGCCAAAGATTTATAGAAACTCTGGCAAAATATAAGCAGAAAAGTGATATAAAAGTATATGGATGGTGTCTTATGGGTAATCATGTCCATTTACTTATAGGTGAGGGAAAAGAAGAATTGCCTCGGTTCATGAAAAGAATAGGGGTTAGTTATGTGTGGTATTATAACCGAAAGTACAAAACTACAGGACATCTTTTTCAAGATCGATACAAAAGTGAGAAGGTTGAGAGCGATGAATATCTCTTAGCTGTCGTAAGATACATACATCAAAATCCTGTAAAAGCAGGCATAGCTAAAACTCCTGGAGAGTGGAAGTGGAGTAGCTGCCAGAGCTACTATAGAAAGAAGCCTTATCCAGTAGAACTTTTGGACATGGAGTATATATTATGTTTATTCTCAGAGGATTTAACCACAGCCCTAAGAAGGTTTATTGAATATAATGAAGAAGAAAATAGAGATAGCTTTCTTGATGATACTGATAAAAAGGATTACAGTGATGAAGAGGCCAGAGTTGAAATTGGTAAGATGATTGCAGGGTATGAAATAGCACAAGTAAAAGCTCTTTCTAAAGCTCAAAGAGATGAGATAGTGGCAAAGGTGAAGAAAATTGAAGGTTTGACCCAAAGACAGATATCAAGGATACTTGGTATTTCCTTAAGTTTGGTAAATAGGGCATAATGAAACAAAAGAACCGTCCCTGCGTTTTTTTAGGGGTCAGAGTTTCTGAGCTTTCCAGTAATGAGTTTTTTCAGTGTTCCTTTTTCGATGATCCTAGATTAGATAAAAAAGAGCCCTAGATTGTGTAATCGATGGACTCAGACTTAAGCATGGAACTGATAGTATTAAGAGAGCTGTATTTATTGATTCATGGGTGAAATCCATGATCGTCGGGGTAGGGGTAGATGAATTATACTATGATGGCTAATATTTTATAAAAGAAATAATTATGCCAATTGAAAAATACTTTAAGCCTTATGATTATTGAGTATATTTAAATAGTCTATTATTTATATACTTTATCATACTCACAATAACTAATAGATTTTAATATGATGCATTATCAGTTCATATATATGAAGATTATATCCTGATTAATAAATTATCTCTATAGACTAAATCTAGAAACTGAAACTATAAAAGTACAAAATATATTAATTTTTTTAAAAATAGAGGTTCAATCCAATACCGTAATATGTCTAGTTACTGAAAAATAATGATACTACTATTAACATAAAACTGATAGAACATGTAATAGTATAAGGAGTAGTTTTCCTCTCCTCTTTGATAGCTTTTATAGCTCCTATTAAACTAGTAACAAAAACAATGGGAGTAAGCCATATTAAATTCATTCCAATCGATATAATTATACCCATTCTTTTGCCCTCCTTTTCTGATTACCATAGCTTTGAATACTTATAAAAAATCGAAAAGTAACTATCATATTTCTAGTATTGTATGAACATTTGCTACTAAAGACCTTTATGTATTATATTAAATACGAAGGGAATGGTCGTTCCCTTCGTGCTAACTATAGATTTGCATCTGCTAAATCGTTATCTAATTCTATCACTCTCAGTGAGAACTTAATAGATAGACCACCAGGATACGTATAAGATGGCGACCATGCAACTGTATTATATCCATAGGCCGAGAATATTTTAAACTGCTCTACACGGCCTGTCTGACTAAGATTCAAAGTAGCTCCCCCCGCTCGTAACCAATGACCTAATACTCCTTGACCTGGAACACTAGCTGTTACATTTTGAGGAAATTTAAAACACGCTGAATTCAATCCATTTAACTCTGGGCTTGCTGTGGTTTCAACTTTATTATCGTAGTGTACATTTCTGTATTCAAGAGTCATGATTGATGAACTTTGATTTAATATAAAGTCAGCATTCCAAACAAAAGCAAAAATATCAGTAAATCCCCATGATGGTTGTCCATTCCAGCGAAATGACAATACTACTTGTGCGTTAGTTTTATTATTAGAACTATCATAACTATAAGAAACAACACCTGAATCTACAGTAAGTGTAGATGCTGCTAAAATTAACATTTCTTCACTACCATCGAAGTTTTTAATTGCTTTTATTTGTTCTTCTGTATAATCCATTAATTTTAGAGTTTTAATATCTAGACTTTTTAATTCTTTAATTTTATTTGTATAGAAATCTTTGTAATTTTCTATCATGTAAATTTCATCTTCTGAATAACCTTGAATCACTAATTCGTCCAAATCCATATCACTTAGTGACTTTAAAGCTTCGTATTCATTTATTGTCCGTGTCTCTAATTCAAAATCTTGTGCATAACCTAATGGAGTTAAAATAAGAATAACAAGCATACTTAATACTACAATGTTAATTACTTTACTTTTTTTCATGCGATTATCTCTCGTTTTGGTAATTAGCGTTCTAAATTTAGGATGGCCACCCAATACAAATTATACCATAATTAAATGAAAATATATGTCGTTTTTTGTAATTTATGTTTAATTTTATATTTTTTGTAAATTTGTTACAATTTGGCGATAATCAAATCCTGTCATTCCACAAGAAGAATACAAATTATATCCATGTATTAATTAACAATCCTATTGATAACAAAAATAATATTATCTACCGCACTGTTCGTTTTAGTGTAATTGGCATTTTAACTCATTTTTTTTGCTTAATGGAAGAAGAGATCTGCCACACTAGGTAAAATTAACAAATTGCTGCTATTTATCTACAGTATAAAAACTGTATAATAAATATAAAAGGAGATGGTAGTAGTGTCAATCAAAAAGTTTACCACTGTGATAATCAAAAAATGACCACCTCAAGGCAGTTTTTTAGTTTTTTGATTTGACTAGTTTAATTTTTTGATTGCTTTCTTTGAATCTGTAAGACTCACCAACAAAGGGAATTACATAGGAATAAGGAGTGAGTCTATCTAGTAGAGTTATGGTTAAAGCTTTATCGCCAAACACCCCCCAGGTCCACATAATCAAAGGGACCACATAATCAAAGGGACGGTTCTGATGATTAGTTGCTTATGATAAAGTATAATAAGAGAAAAAGTAAAAAGGAGCAATAAACATGCCACGAGTTGCCAGGGATAAAAGCAAAGGAATAAATATAGCACAAATAAAGAGCTTACCCAGAGAATGAGGATTATGGGAGTTTCACAAACACTAATATCAAATAAAAAATACATAATTATACTAGCAATCAAAAGAACCGTTACTGCGATTATTCACGATTATTTATAACAAATATGTTATTACATAGTAAATATTCAAAATAAAGAGGACTATACTATGAAATATTTTTCGAAAAATATGTTTGGATTATTATTGGTGTAATAGTGGCAAGTATACTCCTTCTAAAATTCCCATCTTGTTGTAACTCTTTCGTCAAAAGAAGACAAAAATACATCTCCGGTTTTTTTTTTATAGAAATTATTGATGATAAAATTATCTACATATCTAGTAGATATAAAAATCAAAATAAATGGGTATTTAAAAATTATGTTTGGCTATAATTTTGCTCTTGAGCTATTTTTTCATTATTTGGAAAAATATTCAACTATTTCTCTTATTTTATTATCCATTTCATCTATCAATTTTTGTGGATCTTCATTTTGAGGACAATAAATAATTACAATGTTTCTTATTTGGTACAAATATAACTTTTGATTTAATACTAATTGATTAAAATCTTTGTGTATTTTATCGTGATCTAAAGCTAAATCTTTATCTTTAAAGACGTAAATAAATATAGCACCATCTAGCAACTCAAATTTATTAGGTTTGATCTCATTAATATAAGGATATGAATTATCTTCGATTTGTGGTTTAAGATGAAGTTCTAATTCTTCAAAAACATATAGAATTTCTGAGAGGTCTAGTATTTCATTTTTTTCTTTAACACTTATAGAACAACTAGACAAAGAGATTGTAGTAGTTAAAATAATCAACATAAAGAAATAAGTAAATTTACTGATTTTACTAGTTTTTGATAAATAAATAACTCCACCTCCTTTAATTTTTTATTAATTGCTATTATAGCATTATTTAACATAATGATAAAGAATACTAGGAGTTAAATAATAATATAACAATATCTTCTTGTTTACAAAACCTTGTTTACAAAAATCAAAGTTTGTATAAATTTATAGAAGAAACAAAGGGACCATAATATAATAAAATAAAAACATGGAACATAATACCAAAAAATACAATCATATTTATATAGGAAAAAATCAAAATTAAGTTCTAGCTTCATCAATCTAAATTAAGGAGGAATCTACATGTCTAAAAATTATGGAGAGAATATGAGTTCACAAATAAGAATTTGGCAAATCATCAAGGAAGCATTACAATTATATAAAAATAATTTTAATCTTTTCATACTGTATCCTATGTATAGCTTTCTTATAGAATATATTTCTGTTATGTTAAATTTTGTTGGAGATATTGTAAGTAGGGAACATGATATATTCATAAGCTTATTAGTTTTTCCTATAATGTTGGTATCAATCTATTTTGTATCAAGAATAGATGTGGCATTCTTTATTAGTATTACAGAAAAATATAATAATTCTATTACCAACTTTAAAGATTCTTACAGTAAAGCTAAGTCTAAAACATGGGGCTATATTGGGATTAGCATAGTATTAGGTATAATGTTACTAATTCCCATTGTAATTGGTACTCTTTCATTTTTATTCATAAATAATGTTATAGTTAAATGGACCCTTACACTAATTTCAGCAATAGCATGGGCTTATATAAGTAGTGTCTACGGGTATGCTCCATTATTTAAAGTTTTAACAGATAGGATATATTACTTTGACGCAAGTAAGGAGCTTGTAAAGGGACACTTATTAAAAGTTTTTATCTTAAATGTAATGCTAGGATCAATATTTTCATTGCCTTATATCTTATACAGACACGTATATGGTGCGATGTATACATTATCACCCTTAAATAATTTTGTAATAACAACTTTAAATGGTATAGTATTGATTTTTATTATACCATTTATTAAATCAGTATCTATAATTTTATATCATAAATTAGAAAATAAACAATAAACAGTAAGGTATCTACGCTGGTATAATATTAACCCCATATACTAACTTAGATACCTTTATTTTACTTCAAATTAAAATTAAAGGATAAATATGTAGAAGTAGAAAATAATTTAAATAGTCAGGAAAAATAAATGAGGAAAACATTGTAAATTCCACATCCCTTTCCGGGAACGAAGCTTCGCCAAGGAGCATTTAATAAAAAAGAAGCACCACACCTTCTCACTGGGTGTGAAGCTAGGTCGTGTTCCTTAATAAGGTAACGATTACTATTTTTACTATGAGGTGGTTAATAAAATGGTAAATATTAAATTGAGAAATGAAACATCTTCTGATTATCGGATGGTTGAAGAACTAACAAGGGAAGCGTTTTGGAATCATCATGTTCCAGGATGCGATGAGCATTATTTATTACATATAATGAGAAAGTCCGATTCATTTATAAGTGAATTGGATTTTGTTGCAGAAATTGACGGAAATGTTGTTGGAAACATAGTATATACAAGATCTAAAATAATTGGAGATAATGGTGAATGCATTGATGTCATAACCTTTGGACCACTTTCTGTTATCCCAGAGTATCAAGGCAAAGGTGTAGGGCGTATGCTAATTGAACATACGATAGAAAATGCGAAAGAACTGGGATTCAGAGCAGTCTTAATATATGGTGACCCAAGTTATTACAGCAAATTTGGCTTTATTGAGGCTGAAAAATATGATATCAGAACACCTGACAATATGTATGCTGTTCCGCTTCAAGCACTTGAACTATATCAAGGGGCGCTATCAGATTGCGGAGGACGTTTTTATGAGGATTCGGTGTATGAAATTGATGAAATAGCTTCAAAAGAATTTGATAAGGGCTTTCCCCAAAAAGATAAACTAAACGGCTTACCTACTCAGGAAAGATTTATCCAATTAGTCAATATGAGAAAATCGAGATAATGAGCTCAATCCTATTGATAATAATTAAGGTTTATTAATCAACTGGATTAAAAGAAATTTAAACATAGGTGGTACTATGACTAAACAAAAAAGCCAAATTATTACTATAATTTCAGTATTTATAACACTTATATACATAGTTGGAGATTTGTTTGCAGGACTAAGTAATGATATATTAAGAGATATTCAAAGAATAACTCATCACGTAAGTGAACCACGCCAAATCTTCATTGAAGCCATTGTAATGCTTGTTACTATCAATGCATTCATTTTGGCTACCCTAATAATGCTAAAGAAGATGCGAAAGCTAAGTAAAACTATCAGAAGAATTATCAGTTTTGGTATCATAATTGGATTGGTATTCAATATTATCGGATTATTGTTTACAAAAATGTTAGCTGATGAGTTAGTTTATTACGAATATATGATATTTATAGACACACTTTCTTTAACACTTAAATCAGCTATAGGCATTACATTATTGCTATTAGCTAAATGATTAAGAGAGATGGCAAATACCCAATTTCTTTTTCTAAAAAAACATGGAAATTTGAGACTAGCCTCTACGCTTCAGAAAACAAAAGTTGGATAAAAGAATAAATTACAAAAAGAAAAAGGTCAAAAGTAAAATACTTTAGACCTTATTTTAATAATGAATTAATATAAAACTGTGTTTGATTCATTTAAAACATTTAATAAGTCATGTGTTTAGTGGGACAGATATAAATAGCTTATTTACTATTGTATAACGCCACAGGCCAACCGGCGCCCTGCATCTCCTGCTGGTTGAGTACGATAATCATCAGGACTCTCATGAATGAGAACTGACTTGCCAATAACATCCCAGGGCTTAAATCTATTAGTGAAAAAACACATTCTCGCAGATCCATTATTAGAAAAAATTACAGGAAAATCGCTCGCATGATTTCCATGTGGCTGATTATCAGGATTCCAATGCTCTCCAGCTGATTGGAAGGGCTCTTTAGGGTCCCCAACCTCACAGATACCAACTTCATGAATATGAAACCCATGGGGGCCAATGGGATCTTTATCCTTTGTAGCAGGTTGATAGGGAGGAAGGCCACTTACGTTTATACATACCTCTGTACCACCAGGTACATCAATAAAATAGACCATGCCATTTATGTGGGGTGCAAGGGGACCACCTTTAATTTTTGCATATGTCATGCTACGTCCCTTCGGATAGAACCAGTAGCTACCACCACTGTTCATTCTGTTCATCCAGTAATACCAGTTATGCCACACCATAGTCTGCAGGCCAACAGAAGTATCTAAGTAAGCATGATTACCTCCATAAGGATTATTTGAATTCATCTTCACTCCTCCTTTATATTAAGAAGAACCGGTAACTCTATTGGTTTCAATTTATAGTATGAGACGTTAGACATATATGTTAATAGATATTAATAACTAATGGGAGCATTTGAAAAACTCTCATATTTCTGCATTTCATATAATATATTTTAAAGTATAACAAAATGTAAAAATATTGAAGGATATAATCAACTTTTGATGAATAATGTAAAATAGAATAATATTATGATATAAACTATAGATTATGGAGTAACTTAATGAGAAGGAGGGTTTTGGTTGGAGAAGTTGTTTGACATATGCTTTAAGACTGGATTACTGTTTACAGTTGTATCATTTATATTGGGTTTAATATTTGGTGGAGAAACAGACTTAGGAGTTGAAACTGACCTAGATATTGATATTGACCTAGACTTAGATACCGATATTGAATTTGAAGGTGTTAGCAAAGGAGTTGGCACTGTATCACCATTGAAGCCAACAATTATTGCTGCTTTTGTCACAGTTTTTGGTGGCGTAGGGTTAATGGTTATAAATAAAGGATATAGTGATATTTTAGCTCTACTTATTGGAACAATTTTTGCTTTTTTTGTATCTATATTAATGTATAAGCTTATTATAGTTCCATTACATAAAAGACAAACAGTAGCCCATTCAAATAAATCTTTAATAGGGCATGAGGCCAGGGTAATATTAACCATACCCCATAACGAAATGGGTAAGATAAGGTATGTTATACATAAAAATACCTATACTGCACCTGCAAAGGCCCTGGATGACGATGGTATTATAACGGAGGGTGAAATAGTTATAATAAAAAAAATTGAGAAACATATCTTTTATGTAGAAAAAAAATAATACACTTATAATTTTGACTATGAAGGAGGTGCAAAATAGAGCTGGCTTTTTTGAGAAATAAATAACAACACATATAGGAGGGAGATTTTATGATAATACCAGCTTTAATAGTTTTAGCCATTATAATATTATCCTTGAGTATAGTATTAATGTGGAAAAAATCACCGCAGGATAAGGCGATAGTTGTAACAGGCTTACGGAAACGAGTAATCTCAGGTGGTGGAGGATTCGTAGTACCTTTACTGGAGAGAATAGATAGAATTTCACTAGAGAATATTAAGCTTGAAGTAAGAACCGATGGTGCATTGACAGAGCAGGGAGTTGAAATTAAAGCAGACGGTGTTGCAGTAATTAAAGTTAAATCAGATATGGAAAGCATTCTGTCAGCTATAGAACAGTTTAATACTGGAACAGAGCAGGGAACAATTGAAGTTATCCGTGATACAGCAAAGCATGTACTTGAAGGAAAGCTTCGTGAAATTATTTCAAAGTTAACTGTAGAGGATATATATAAAGATAGAGAAAAATTTGCTTCTAATGTTCAAAGCGTTGCCGCTTCAGATTTGGCTGATATGGGACTTGAAATAAAGGCATTTACAATTAGAGACATAAAGGACGATAATGGTTATCTTGAAGCCTTAGGTAAAAAGAGAATTGCAGAGGTTAAAAAGGATGCTGAAATTGCAGAGGCTGAGTCAAAAAGAGACGCAAAGATTAAAACTGCCGAAGCCAACAGACTAGGAGAGCAAGCAAGATTAACTGCTGAAACTCAGATTGCTGAATCAGAAAAGGATAAAGATCTGAAAGTACAGGCCTATCGTAAAGATAAAGAAACTGAAAAGGCTAAAGCTGACCTTGCCTATGAAATTGAGCAAAACAAGGTTAAAAAGGAAGTAACAGAAACAGAAATGGCAGTAGAGCTTTTAAGAAGAGAAAAACAAATCGAATTAGCAGAAAGAGATGCTATTAAAAGAGAGAAAGAGCTTGAAGCCTCCATTAGAAAGGATGCAGATGCACAGAAATATAAATTTGAAAAGGAAGCTGAAGCTAATAAGTTTAAAGAAATCCAAGATGCCGAAGCACGGGCTAGGTCAATAGAGCTTGAGGGATTGGCAAAGGCAAAGGCTGTTAGGGAAGAGGGTAAAGCTGAAGCTGAAATTATTAAAGAAAAGGGTAATGCTGAAGCAGAAGCTATGATGAAAAAGGCTGAAGCCTTCAAAATGTACAATGAAGCAGCAGTAACACAAATGATTATAGAAAAATTACCGCAAATTGCAAAGGCAGTAGCGGAGCCTCTAGCTAAAACAGAAAAAATTGTTATTGTAGATAGTGGTGGTAATAACAATGGAGCAAAAGGAGCAGGCAAAGTAACTGGGTATGTAACTGACATTATGGCTCAACTACCTGAAACAGTAAATGCTCTAACTGGTATAGATTTGAATGAAGTATTGAAGGGGTATCGGAAAAAAGAAGCAGAAAATGCCGATATACAAGAATAAAAGATGTTAAGAAACTATTTCCACTCGTAAGAGTGGATTTTTCTTTATAAGAATAAAAGGATTTATACTACATGTGCAGAATAAAAAAATAAGTTTCAAATTTATTAAAAAAAGAAATTATGTATATTAAATTTCATCTTTATACAAACTGAAAGGAGTGCAAAGGACGGTGCTGTTTAAATTAGCATATAAAATATATAAAATTATTAACTATGATTGGAGGAATATCAAGTGGATAATAACTTATTAAGAGAAAAATCTATGTCATTGGTAGGACGCAGCTTTACAGGAGTTTTGGGTACGGTTGATCAAAATGGCTTGCCACAGATTAAGGCAATGATAAAAACGGCTTCAGATGGCCTCAAAGAGTTTTGGTTTTGCTCCAATACTTCATCAAAGAGAGTAAAACAGATTTTAGAAAACCCAAATGCTAGTCTGTATTTTTATGACGAGAAATCATTTGAGGGATTAATGTTAACAGGCAAGGCAGAAGTTTCTTATGATGACAATAAGCGGAAAGAATTTTGGCAGGATGGAATGGAACGATATTATCCCCTTGGCTGCACCGACCCAGATTACGCCTTAGTAAGGTTTGTGCCAAAGAGAGGAAATTATTATCATGGCCTTATAAATATGGATTTTGAGATTTATTAAGATTTAAGGAGCATGGTAAGTCTATAAAAATAGGTTGGTGAAACTATGGATCAATTCCTACAGCAAGTTCAACAGCTTCTTAATAACAATGGATTTATTATGCTGAATGAAAACCAGAAATACCCCAGTATATGTGAATACGGCGGAGGTTGGCAGGAAGCAATTTATTTAATAAATACAAGGAAGGTTTTTCTGACTAAGCTGATTGAGGATAAAAGTACTTTTATATCACCAAAGCTTTATTATGCTATTAGGGCTTGTCAAGGATTAAGTAAAATGAAAGACAATGAAAGATATGTGTATGAGTTTATCCAGTTAAATGAACCAGTTGATATGAAGTTTATAAGACTTGGACTTCCAATTGAAGTAACTGAATTGAAAAAAGCTATGAAAACCTTGCAAAACAAGCTAATGATAACAGCAATAGGGGAGGCAAAAAGTATATCGAATAACTGGGGAGTATATTTGTGGGGTACCAGCGAGACCTGGGAAAGGGAAAGCAAAGGGGAATATATATTTGAAAATCCTCAAGAGATCATAGTAGAAATGCTAGCAGAAAAAATTAGTGATAATAAACTCAAGGCTATTATAATGGGTACTTAATTGTATTTGGATATAGTTTTGATCAAATTTAAATTTTCATTCATTACAGTTCAAATAAAATAATAGCGAGGTAGATAACAATGTGTGAAATGTTTGATATTTCCTATGATGAAATTGAAATCATCAAAGACCTTTGGGAGAAAAACCGACTGTATCATGAGAAAACATCAGAGCACTTTAAGGAATTATACCGTTTTATTAGATTTGATGAGAGAATAAAGGGTTTTAATGGATTTAATAGGGATAATATGAAAATAACTGTAGCCAAAAACAACCATGAGTATATTGGCTATTGTATATCTACTATCATGGATGGAAAAGGAGAGATACAGACACTTCATGTGGAAGAAGCTAATAGAGGGAAAGGCATCGGTAAGAAACTGTCAATCAATCATTTAGAATGGTTAAAGGAAAAGAATTGTAAAGAAATTGGTGTAACGGTATCACAAGAGAATGAATCTACAATATGGTTTTATAAGAAGCTTGGATTTTATCCCAATACATTATATATGCAACAGAAATAAAAAAGTTAAAAAGCTTCGTTATGATGCAGCATATGGCATTTGTCATATGCTGAGGTTGTTGAAAAAGTCAACAATATCCAGACTGATGAAAAAGCCACAGATTCGAGGCGCAAGAAAACCTAGCGACTGCAGCGTATACGCAATACGTAAGGGTGCTGGGTTTTTACAGCAACGAAGAAGATGGGGGTTTTTCATCAGTCTGAGCATATGACATTTGTCATATGCTTTTGTTATTATAAGCACTATTATTGTGAGCTGATAGATACTATTATATAAATATATTAGTAAAATCAGGAGGTAATGCAATGATCTTAAAGATTAATAACCTAGTGAAACGCTATAACGAGGTTTTGGCAGTAGATAATGTTAATCTATTTATTAAAGAAGGAGAAGTTTATGGTTTATTGGGCCCCAATGGTGCAGGTAAAACAACCTTGATTAATACAATACTAGGACTTACAAGATATGATGATGGAAGTATTGAGATCTTCGGAAAAGATCTGAAAAAGCATGAGTATGAGATAAAAAAAGAGATTGGAATTGTTCCTCAAGACTTGGCCATATATGAAGATCTTACTGCCTATGAAAATATCGCATACTTCGGTAGGCTATATGGGTTAAGGGGTAATCTTCTAAAGGAAAGAATAGAAGAAGCTCTGAGCTTTACAGGACTATGGGACAGGAGAAAAGATTTACCTAAGAAGTTTTCTGGAGGAATGAAAAGAAGGTTAAATATTGCTTGTGCAATTATGCATCATCCAAAGCTGATAATAATGGATGAACCTACAGTAGGGATTGATCCCCAATCACGTAAAATGATATTAGAATCGGTACTTAAGCTGAACCAAATGGGGTCAACTATAATATATACCTCCCATTACATGGAAGAGGTTGAAGCAATTTGTAGTAATATAACCATAGTAGATCATGGTAAGATTATTGCTAGAGGCACTAAGGAAGAGCTTAAGGCCATGATTTCATTTGAGGAGAGATTAAATATTGAAGTATCATCAGTTAACTATAATCTTGTTGAAGGCTTAAAGAAAATGGAGGATGTAAAGGAATGTAGCTTGGACGGTAAAAAATTGCTGATTATATCAAAAAAGAATGCCAACAACTTAAGTAAAATAATAGATGAAATAGTAAAAATGGGTGTTGAAATTCATGGAGTAAATATTGAAAAGCCCACCCTTGAAGGTGTGTTCTTAACATTAACCGGTAGATCATTAAGGGATTAAGGAGGCAATTGGTGTGAATATTATTTATATTTTATATTATACAATGGTAAGATTTATAAGAGATAAGAGGGGCCTAATACAAATGCTACTGTTTCCTATAGTATTGATATTGATTTTGGGTACAGCTCTTTCAACAATGTTTAATCCTTCCACCATCGGTAAAACAAATGTTGCATACCTAAACTTAGACGCAGGGACTGCCTCAGAAAGCTTTGATGGCTTTTTAAAGCTAGAAGAGATTGAAGATCTATTAATAGTAAAATATGTTAATACCTATGACGAAGGATTAGAAATGATAAAGACTAGAGAAGTAGCAGCAATGATATTCATAGATGAAGCATATACTGAAGGCTTACAAAAAAATGAAAAAGGCGACATTAAAGTTATTAGGAGTAATTATAGTAGCTTTGGAGCAATTATAGTAAATAGTGTAGTAGAAGGCTTTGTAAATGCAGCGAATGCTATTGAAGCTACAGCAAGCTTAGGTAGTTTTAATTCACAATTTATTAGAGAAAAAAGTATAAATAGAAGGCCCATTAGCTCATCGGGTAGGGTACCAACTGCAATGGACTACTATAGTGTAACAATGCTGGCAATGACTATTATGTATGGAGCCAGCTATGGAATACATGAAATCGGTAAGGACTACTTTGATAGTATTGGTGGAAGAATTAAGGCTTCGCCTACTAAAGCTTATGAAATGTATGTTGGAAAAACTCTGGGAGTTGTAATTACATTGTTTACACAGTCATTAATGCTAATACTCTTTACAAGGTATGTATTTAATGTAAACTGGGGAAACAATTTATGGCTAGTATTGTTTATATGCTTTTCCCTAACGATGCTTTCAACAGGTATCGGAGTAATGCTTTGTATGGTATGCTCCAGCAGACGGAAGGCATCGTCTATAATGAATATACTTGTACCCTTCTTCACATTTATTGCAGGTGGTTATATACCTATTGATAATATAGGCGGTATGCTAGACAAAATAAAGTTTTTATCACCAAATTACCTTGCTCAAAGAGCTATCTTTAATCAAGTTTTTGAAGGTGGATCTGGGGAAACACAATTATTCATTATGATTATATGGGGTATGGGGTTATTTACCTTTATGGCCTCAGCTATTGCAGGAAGGAGGCAGATACAATGACAGTTTTCTTTTATACTATAAAGAGAATATTAAAGGATAAAGGCCAAGTAATAACAATGCTGTTGGTGCCAATCGGATTTATTACATTAATGATGATGGTTTTTGGTGTGCAATTTAATATGGCAATTGGTATTGTTGACAATGACAATACAGAATTAACACAAAGCTTTATAGATAGCTTGAACAACAAAGGTACCATCAAATTTATAAATAAAGAAGAGATACAAGATCAATTATTAAGTGGAAAAATACATTTAGGGCTTGTAATACCAGCGGGATTTACTAAGGATACTATTGACATGAAAAACCCCCAAATAGAGGGTTATAGTATTAATGAAACAGATGTTACTGTTCCTGTTATGATATATATAGAAAATTTTTTAGCATCAGCAAAGCATATTGCAGCATCATCAGGAGGAGACTATAATACTTTTAAAAGGGGAATTAATGATTATTTAGATGGTTCATTTATTGTCTCAGAGATCCTTTATGATGTAGATAAGTCAGCGGGTACAACGCTAGCAGGTATGGGGTTCCTTGTTATGAGTATGATGTTTTTTTCAACATCAGCAGCCAGTATAATTATGGAGGACAGAGAGAATAAAACCTTTTATAGAATAATATCTGCACCAGTTAAGCTTAAGAGTTATATGTTTCAAAATATCATTAGCTTTTTATTCCTATTACAGTTACAAATAATCTCAGTGTTTCTTTTAATGAAATACCTTTTTAAAATGAATATGGGTCCATCCCTCATTAATATATTAATAGTTTTATTTGTATTTTCAGTTGTTTGTATAGCCTTTGCCATAGCATTGACAAGTCTATCTAAGAATTCCAGGCAAATTTCCTCACTATCTCCATTATTGATTATGCCAATGGTTATGTTGGGGGGAAGCTTTTGGCCAAGGAGCATGATGCCAGAATTGTTGATAAAGATTTCTAATCTTGTACCAACTACATGGGTACTTATTAGTCTTGAAAAAATTCTGTTTGGTAAATCCATTAGAGCAATTACTACTGAATTAGGTATACTTTTGTTATTCAGTCTAGTTTTCTTCCTATTAGGAACGTGGAAAAAATCAGAAATTGCCGATTAGTCAAAAAAATTAACTATTTAACCAATTATTTATTTATAATATTCATTATATAGTATAATAGTTATAGGTAGAGTGTCCTACAGTCTGTATATTGTTGGAATTTTCAACAAGGTAAATGTCTATAGGACATTTTCATTTAGCCATTTAAAAAAGGAGGTAACAAATTGGTTATAAAAGATAAAATAAGAGCTATAGGGATAACCTTTACTGTATTAACATTAATAAGTAGCATATATAGCATTGCAAATGGACGCCTTTATGATACTCATACACACTTAATAATGAGATTTATAATAACAGCTATAGCAATAGGATCGTTGTACGTTTATGATTGGTTTAATAAAAAACCTCTGTATTTGGTACATATAATACATTATATAATTACTATGACTGCTGTATTTTCTTTAGTTTGGGTTAATGGGTTGTTTATAGAACTACATCCTAATGCCTATAGAGATATTTTCTTAAATTACACAGTAGTATGGATAATAATTTCTTTCGGACTAACTAAGTTTATACAATGTAAAGATAAAAATAATGCAAATATTTAATATTTACTTTTGAAAATATTCAGCTTGAGGAGTAATGATAAGAGTATAATTTCTATAATAAGGTAGGATGGTGAGAAGACCATGAAAATACTTTTTAAAATCAGCTTTTTAACCTTTGTATTAATACAATTGCTTTTAAGTAGCTCTATTTCAATTGCTGAACTGATTTTTCTTCTCCTGTTCCTAGCTTCAAGTATATTTAGAGTAAAGTATTTCAACTCAATTTGGCTAGTAGCAATGGAAGCCATCCTTATATACATTGCTATAGGATATAATACTACATTTGTTTTTTTATTCGGTATTATAGCCTTCGACTTAATTGAAATGGGCTTCTATATTGGAATTGTACCTATTTTACTAATTGGATACTTAAACTTAACCTTAGATAGCATGATTAATTTCCTCTTTCTTATTTTTTTAAGCTGTTTTTTCTCATATATCAGTCATGGCTTATGGGAGAAGGAGAAGATTTTAAAGCAATCCTTTGATATGGAAAGAAAGGCTAGATACGAGCTTGATCAAACACGGATAAAGCTACTGGAGTCAAGTAAAGATATAGCCCACTTAACAGAGATAAAAGAAAGAAATAGGATTGCAAGGGAGATTCATGACAGTATAGGTCATAATATTGCTGGCATATTACTGCAGCTACAGGCTACTGAAAAATTATTTAACAAAAATAATGAGAAAGCTCTAGATCTATTGAAGAAGTCAGTTGGTGGCCTAGCAGAGACTCTAGTGCATTTAAGGGAAACAGTACATAATATAAAGCCTAAAGATAATATTGGTATTGAATATATAGAGAGTATAATAAATCATTTTCAATATTGTCCAGTTGATATCAGATTTTCAGGTGACTTTAATAAACTACCCTCAAGTCATATGGAAATTATTGCTTCAAATATCAAGGAGTCTCTTACTAACATTACAAAGCACTCTAAGGCGACAAAGGTGAATATTACTATAGAAACCAATGATATGTATACAAGGTTATTGATAAAGGATAATGGTGTTGGTTGTAGTAAAATCAAAGAAAACATGGGGCTTGGTGGTATGCGAGATAGAATTAAAAACGTAGGAGGTAGTATCTCCATTAATGGACAAGATGGATTTATGATAGTATGTGTAATACCAGTAGAAATGGGAGGTGAAATCTTTGAAGGTGTTAATTGTTGATGACGATGCTTTAATCAGAGACAGTCTGAAAATAATTCTAGAGCTTGAAGAAGATTTCCATGTTGTAGCAGTTGCTTCCAATGGACAAGAAGCATTAAATATTTGTAGCGATAATAATGTAGATCTTATTTTAATGGACATCAGAATGCCAGTAATGGATGGAGTTCTGGCAACTAAGGAAATTAAAAATCGTTATAATAATATAAAAATTATAATTTTAACAACCTTTATGGATGATGAATATATAAAAGAAGCATTGAAGAATGGTGCTGAAGGATATATTTTAAAAAGCCAGTCCTCCGATAGTATAATAGAAAGCTTAAAAATGGTAATGAAGGGCAATGTAGTATTTGAAAAGGAGGTAGCCACTACCCTAAAAACCATTATTAGCAATGAAAAACCAAAGCAAGCATGTAAGGGGGACTTCACAGAGCGAGAAATGGAAATAATGAAGCTTGTAGGTGAAGGATTATCCAATAGAGAAATAGCAGCTAAATTATATTTAAGTGAAGGCACCGCCAGAAATTACGTTACAAATCTTCTTGAAAAGCTGAGATTAAGAGATCGAACACAGCTGGCAATTTTTTATATAAAGAACATTGAGTAAAGGAGCCATTGTTGAATGACGTCCTTCACCTTAGCTGATAAAGTGCCTCTTGAAGCTGAGGAAGCACCTGCTTTTTCCTCGAGACTAGCCCCTCTACAAATGGTATCTCCTTTGATTGAATATTGAAGGCCATTGGCACCAGATGTTGGTTACTTGAATGATATAACAGGTATGAGCCCTTATTTAATATATCAGTAATAAGAAGCAGAGTAAGGTCATGGCCTTTATCAGAATAAACCTTATATATAAAGCTATTAAATTCTTCCTTGCGATTTAGAACATCATCTATATCCAAAGTAAAAACCTGGCTTATGCCAATTTTACAACTCTCCAGCTTAAACTCCTTAAAGTCTTTAAAAAAGATCTCTTCAACCGATTCACCCTCTAAAGAAGTACCCGCCTTAAACATATCCATAGCAAATGTGTCTAAATCCATATTAAGTACCATATTCAACTCCGTTACAGCCAGCCTATCAACCTCTGTAGTGGTTGGAGATTTCAAGTATAAGGTATCTGAAATAATACCAGCAACCAAAATACCAGCCACTGGGTAGGGTACCTCAATATTGTACTCCTTAAACATCTGATAAATAATTGTACAAGTACTACCGACTGGACTATTTCTGAAGGCAATTGGCATAGATGTTGATATATCCCCTAGCTTATGATGATCAATTATTTCCAATATTTCAGCCTCCCTTAACCCATTTACGCTTTGGGAGTATTCATTATGATCTACAAGGATTACATTTTTTCTACCAGAATTCATCATATGTCTACGGTTAATAAATCCGATAAAAGTATTGCTATCATCAACAACAGGATAATTTCTAAAATGGGTACTTCCCATTTCCTCCTTCACCTCATCTAGATAGTCATTTTGATTAAACTCTATAATGTCTTTATTACGCATAATTGTAGAAATATAATTACATTGATTAACAATTTTACTTACAAAATAGGTATCATGTGGCACCAAAAGCATGGTGACATTGTTTTTTATAGCCATATCTATATATTTAGCTGGAATAGGACTACTTCCAGTTATTATGATAAGCTTTACCTTCGACTCCACAGCATATTCTATAATGTCATATCGGTCTCCTACTATGATGATATCATTATTCTTTAAAATACCTTCGATGGTCTTATAATAATAGGCAATCACTGAAAGGTTACCTTCTATTTCATCAATACCACCAGACAAGACCTGTCCATTTAAGTCATCGACAAGGTTTTGAAGGGAAGTATTTAACCTATAAAAATCTCCCTTAATTAAGCCCATTGCTATATCCTTCATACTGACAATTCCTAAAAGCTTACCCTTGGCATCTAATATTGGGAGGGTTTCTAATTTTTCCTCCTCCATTAGCTTATAGGCATGCAGAATCGATGAACTTGGTGGAAGTCCCTCTATTACATCATGCTTTAAATCCTTCACCTGGGTTTTAACATCCTCAATTAGTTTAGGGTTAGGCATGTTAAAATAATTTAGTACAAACTCCGACTCTTTATTCAAATTACCAATAACACAGGGTATGGTATCTTCCATTAGCTGATTTTTAAGATAAGATAGGCCAATGGCAGAAGCCACGGAGTCGGTGTCTGGATTTCTATGACCAATTATAAAAGTTGACATTATACATTCTCCTTATTTTCTGAAGGTTTTTATCCTTATATTATTTAGTTTCTTCTTTATTAATGTATTATATCAAAAGAATAAGGTCTAAAATGTTTTTTTAAGTTTTTGTAATTGCTAGATATTAAACAAACAATATTATGAAGTACATGTCATAGTTCTTTACGAAAAAAAGAAGGCATCTCTGCCTTCTTGTATTTACTATTAAGCTAAAACTTCCTTAAGTAGTTCTATAAATTTCTTGTTTTGATCCATAGTCCCTATGGATACACGAATATAGGTTTTATACATAGGTCGTATTATCATGCCCCTCTTTTGAAGCTCTGTAAAGACCTCTTGGCAATCCTTCTTAGCATCAAGAAAAATATGGTTTGTTTCAGATGGTGCATACCATATACCCATATCATCAAATGCTTTATATAAGTATTCCTTACCTTCCTTATTTACACGGTAGCTTTCCTTAAGGAAGTCTTGATCCTCTAAGGCAGCAATGGCAGCCATTTGTGCTGAAGTATTTACGTTAAATGGCCCTCTTATTTTATTGATGTTTTCAATAATTTCTTCAGATGCAATGGTGTAACCTACCCTTAGGGCAGCAAGTCCATATATTTTTGAGAAGGTCCTCATGATTATAACATTTGGGTATTTATCCAATAAAGGAATACTATTTTTAGGATAATCATCGCGGGTAACATACTCATTATAGGCTTCATCATATAGAACAATTATGTTTTTAGGAACAGCATTTAAGAAATCTAATAATTCTTTTTCAGTAAACATTGTACCTGTAGGGTTATTTGGATTACATAGCCAAATCAACTTAGTTTTTTCTGTTATTGCCTTCTTCATTCCTTCGAGGTCATATGTAAAATCCTTCAATGGTACAACTACAGGAGTACCACCCATCATAATGGCTGTGGATAGATATCTAGGGAAGGTAACATCTGCAATAATGATTTCATCTCCATGGTTGATGAAGGTCTTGGATATTTGGTCTACCATTTCATCAGAACCACTGCTTGGAAGCACCTGCGTAGCTTTAACGCCGAAAAAATTTGCAATCGCTTCTTTTAAGTCAGTACTATTACCATCTGGATAAAGGTGTAATTCCTCAACAGATTTTACTACTGCTTCTTTAGCCTTAGGTGATGAGCCAAGAGGATTCTCATTAGAAGCTAGCTTAATAACCTCCGTTAAGCCATACTCTTTTTTTACATCTTCAATAGGTTTCCCTGGTTTATAGGGTACCAAATCCTTTATTTCTGGTCTAAATTTTAAAGTCATTTAATAAATCCTCCTCCATTTACACAAAAATTTTAAACTTTACAAATCTATTATAGCACATCAGTTTTGCGAATGGGACATAATATATATCTTAATATTTTAAGGAATAATATTTTAAATATACCATAATTATAAAAAAGAAGATTAAGGCTTTTATAAAAAAATGTTTAATTTTGGTATAAATAGCAGATAATATTCAAGAAAAAATAGTCTAATATACGTATCAATATAAAAGAGTTTATTCATAAAAAATTTATAAACTAAAGAGGGATTTATGAAAACATATAGAATATTGTATGTAATCAAAAAATTCTTACTTTACAGTATGAGGGGGAAAAGTAATGAAAAAATACGAAGCTGATGGAATTAGAAACATTGCACTATTAGGCCATGGTGGAAGCGGTAAAACAGCAATAACAGAAGCGGCACTTTATACAACAAAGGTAACAAATAGAATGGGAAAAACTGAGGATGGAAACACAGTTTCTGATTTTGATAAAGAGGAAATTGCACGAAAGATTTCTATCAGTACATCAATTATTCCTGTTGAGTGGAATGGATATAAAATTAATTTTCTAGACACCCCTGGATATTTTGACTTCATTGGTGAAGTACAGAGTGCAATAAAAGTTGCCGGTGGAATGATCATATCTGTCGATGCAACCAGTGGTATTGAGGTTGGTACTGAAAAGGCATGGG
This sequence comes from Alkaliphilus peptidifermentans DSM 18978, assembly GCF_900101495.1. Lineage (GTDB taxonomy): Bacteria > Bacillota > Clostridia > Peptostreptococcales > Natronincolaceae > Alkaliphilus_C > Alkaliphilus_C peptidifermentans. The sequence goes on along the minus strand of NZ_FMUS01000034.1, from coordinate 20,283 downwards.
CCTATGCTATGGATAAAAAAATACCAACATTTATATTTATTAATAAAATGGATAGAGAAAATGCCGATTTTGAGAAGGTACTTAATGACTTAAGAGAGATGTTTGGTAAAAAAATTGCACCCTTCCAGATTCCTGTAGGAGAAAAGGAAGGCTTTAAGGGAAATGTTAACATAGCAAAAATGATGGCAAGAGAATATACTGGAAAAGATTGTATCGAAAAGCCAATTCCAGATGAGCTAAAGGATCAAGCCGATTCAATGAGGGAGCTATTGATGGAGTCTGTGGCTGAAAGTGATGAAGCGCTTATGGAGAAATATTTCTCAGGTGAGGAATTCACCGAGAAGGAAATATTAGACGGATTAAGAAAAGGTATTATTGCAGGAGAAATTGTACCAGTAATATGCGGCTGTGCAAACAAAAACATAGGTATTCATACCCTAATGGATATGATTATTGACTACTCACCTTCACCTAAGGATATGCCAGCTAAAAAGGGATTAAATCCAAATAATAATAAAGAAGAAGAAAGGACATTTGAGCCAAATCAACCTTTCTCTGCACAGGTGTTTAAAACAATTGTCGACCCCTATGTTGGTAAAATATCCTTATTAAAGATTATATCCGGCAAACTTACCTCTGACATGGAAGTGTTAAATGCCAATAAAGATGAAAAAGAAAGACTCGGTAATCCTTTCCTATTAAGAGGCAAAAATCAGATAGAAGTAGGGGAAGTGTTAGCTGGTGATATAGCTGCTGTTGCAAAGTTACAGCATACAAATACTGGAGATACCCTATGCGACATTAATAAGCCTATAGTCTATAGTGGTATTGAGTTTATCGAGCCACAGCTATATTTAGCTGTAGAGCCAAAGGCTAAGGGGGATGAAGAAAAAATAAGTGCTGGCCTTAATAAGCTTGTTGAAGAAGATCCATCCTTTGCATATGAAAGAAATAAGGAAACTAAGCAAACGATTATCAAAGGGCAGGGTGAACTTCATATTAAAGTAATTACCAGTAAGCTAAAAAATAAGTTCGGTACAGATGTAGAATTAAGTGACGTAAGAGTACCATATAGAGAAACGATAAGAGGAAAGTCGGACGTTCAAGGAAAACATAAAAAGCAATCTGGCGGACACGGACAATATGGAGATGTAAAAATGCGATTTGAGCCTTCTGATAAGGAATTTGAGTTTGAAGAGCAAATTTTTGGTGGTTCGGTACCAAAGTCATATATACCAGCAGTTGAAAAGGGAATAAGAGAATGCTTAGAATCGGGAGCTTTAGCCGGGTACCCAGTGGTTAACCTTAAAGCTATATTATATGATGGATCTTATCATGATGTAGATTCTTCAGAAATGGCATTTAAAATAGCAGCCTCACTAGCCTTTAAAAAAGGTGTTGAGCAGGCAAAACCTGTACTATTAGAGCCAATAGTTCAAGTGAAGGTATTTGTTCCAGATGACTATATGGGTGATGTTATGGGGGATTTAAACAAAAGACGTGGACGAATTATTGGAATGGAGCCACAGCAGAATGGCCAACAAATGGTAATGGCGGAGGTGCCACAATCCGAAATGTTTAAGTACGCTAATGACCTTCGTTCAATGACCCAAGCAAGAGGTATGTTCACAATGGAATTTGTAAGATATGAAGAAGTACCTCAAAATATCAGTGAAAAAGTAGTGGAAGCTGCTCAGGCGGCTAAAGAATAAAACCTCTAAAGCATGTGCTTAGCACATGCTTCTTTTTGTTAATTGGAAAGTTGCTGCCAACTCCTATTCAATATTGGGTTGTTAAGAGATACCAGGAGAAAAATGAAATAAAACAGCAAAAATAAGCATAAGAAGAATATAGTTTCTTATATATGTTTATTTTTGCTATTTTTGTGGAATTATTTAAATAAAACGGATTTTGATAATTTCCATAGTATGTTTTATAATAAAGGTCAAAGAAGGTCAAAGAAGATCAAAGAGGTGTTGTTATGGCACGAGTAAGTGATTTAATTGAAATTTTTTTAAAGGAGCTATTTAAAGAAACCAATAGTGGTTCTGTAGAAATCCAACGAAATGAGTTAGCTAAGTACTTCGATTGTTCTCCTTCGCAAATTAACTATGTTTTAATGACAAGGTTTACTCTTAAGCAGGGCTACACAACCGAAAGCTATCGTGGTGGTGGGGGATATGTAAAAATAACAAGACTAATGGTGAATCAAAGTCAGCATTTATTTCATATTATTACTAGAGAGCTGGGAGATAACGTTTCTAAAAGTCAAGCAGCAAGAGTAATTTACACCCTTAAAGAACGTAATATTATTACCAATAAAGAAGCAAAAATCATTGAAGCTGCCATTGATGACAATGCGATCATATCACCCATAAATATAAAAGATCAAATTCGTGCTGGTATATTAAAAAATATGCTTGCAGTATTACTACTATAGGAGGTGTCAGTATGATTTGTGACGATTGTAAAAAGAGAGATGCTGTTGTTCATATGACTAAAATGATTCATGGCTATAAAGAGGAGCTTCACTTATGTGACGTTTGTGCAAAGGCTAGGGAAAGTAGTGAGGTTGTCAACGAATTTTCTATACCTAGCTTCTTAACAAGCATACTAGATGCCAATTTCAACTCTAATTTAAAGGCCAATTATAATGCAATTATTCAATGTAATCATTGTGGAACCACATACAATAAATTTAAGGAAAGTGGTAGGCTAGGATGTGACGAGTGTCATCAGGTTTTCAAGGAAAAACTAAATCCGTTACTTCGTAGAATTCATGGCAATTCAAAGCATGTTGGAAAGGTACCTAAGCGAACAGGTGGAGCAATTCATTTGAAAAGAAAAGTAAGTCAATTAAAACAAAAGCTACAGGAGGCTATTGCGGAGGAAGCTTTTGAAAAAGCAGTTAACTATAGAGATGAAATAAGAGCCTTAGAGGAAGAGATAAACAAAGGGTAATTTCCAGTAGAAGTTTATCTATTTTAAAATATCTTTAAGCATTGGGTAAGAACTAATGTTTAAAATGAAGCTTTTTATGATGAAAATATAGCCATAGGAGGGATATATAGATGGCAAAATGGTTAAATGAAGCTGGTCCAGAGGCTGATATAGTTATAAGTAGTAGAATAAGGGTTGCCAGAAATCTAGATGGATTCCCTTTTCCCCATATGTTAAATGAAGAGGTGGGAAAGGATATAATGAATAAGGTCTATAGTGCTGTAATTGAAGGAAATGAAACTCTGATTAATAATTTTGAATTAGTTGAAATGAAGCATGTTGATAAAGTAAATAGATTAAATTACGTTGAAAAGCATATAATAAGTCCAGCCATGGCACGTAACACAACAACTGGTAGTTTACTAATAAATGAAGATGAATCCATAGCCATATTAATTAATGAGGAAGACCACATCAGAATACAATGCCTTCTACCAGGCTTCCAATTAGAAAATTCATGGAATTTGGCAGATAAGATTGATGATTTAATAGAGGAAAAAATAAAATATGCATTCGATGAGAATTTAGGCTACTTAACCTCATGTCCCACTAATCTTGGAACCGGTATTCGAGCTTCAATTATGATGCATCTACCAGCCCTAAATATAACAGGACATATTAACAGTATACTTCATGCCTCTAGCCAAATTGGCATTGCGGTACGAGGGATTTATGGCGAGGGATCAGAGTTCCTTGGAAATATTTTCCAGGTATCCAATCAAGTGACATTAGGAATTACTGAAGAAGAAATCCTAAAAAATCTAACAAATGTGGGAATGCAAATAATTCAAAAGGAAAGGTTTATTAGAGCCAGTCTTTTAAAGGAAAAAAAGATAGATATTGAAGACAAGGTTTATCGTTCATTTGGTATATTAAAGAATGCTAGAAGAATAAATTTAACGGAAGCAATGAAGCTTATTTCTGATGTGAAATTGGGGGTAGTATTAGGATTAATTGAAGAAGCAAGCCTAGAGAAATTAAATCAGTTAATGGCGATGATTCAATTGGGATTTTTACAAAAACACTATAAAGCAGAACTAACTGAGGAAGATCGTGACATAAAAAGGGCAGAAATAATACGAATGAATATTTAATTATGGAGGTGTTGTTATGTCAACATTTGGAAAATTTACAGAGAAGGCACAGAAATCTATTGTATTATCTCAACAGTTTGCTCAGGAGATGGGTCATAACTATGTTGGTACAGAGCATCTATTACTTGGGTTGATTCAAGAAGGCGAAGGCATAGCTGCTCAGGTAATGAAAAATATGGGAGTAAATCTACTTCAAATAAAGGAAAGAGTACTAACTACTGTAGGCTATAGTGAAAAAAAAGGAGAATTGCTAGGCTTCACTCCAAGAACAAAAAGAATTTTTGAATTAAGCTTCGCCGAAGCCCGTAGCTTAGGTCACAATTATGTTGGTACAGAACATCTGCTTTTAGGACTTATTCGTGAAGGCGAAGGAGTGGCCAGTAAAATTCTAAATGAGCAGGGTTTAAATCTTCAAAAAGTTAGAGAAGAAGTACTTATAATGTTGGACAATGGAGTAGGTAAAGCTGCACAAAAACCAAATAGTGCTAAAGCTGCCAATACACCTACATTAGATAAATTTAGTCGTGATTTAAATCAAATGGCATTGGAAGGAAAGCTGGACCCAGTAATCGGACGTAGCAAAGAAATAGAGCGGGTTATTCAGGTGTTAAGTAGAAGAACAAAAAATAATCCATGCTTGATTGGCGAACCAGGTGTAGGAAAAACAGCTATAGCTGAGGGGTTGGCCCAGCAGATTATCGAAGGTACTGTTCCGGAAAGCTTAAGGACAAAACGAGTGGTAACTATCGATTTACCTTCAATGGTGGCAGGAGCAAAATATCGTGGTGAATTTGAAGACAGACTAAAGAAAGTAATGGAGGAGGTTAGACAATCTGGGGATGTAATTCTATTTATTGACGAGATTCATACGATAATTGGTGCTGGGGCTGCTGAGGGTGCCATTGATGCTTCCAATATAATTAAGCCAGCCCTTGCCCGAGGTGAAATGCAAGCAATAGGAGCGACTACTCTAGACGAGTATCGTAAACATATAGAAAAAGATTCAGCCCTAGAACGAAGATTTCAGCCTATAACCATCGAAGAACCCTCAGTAGAAGATGCAATAAGTATATTAGAGGGACTGAGGGATAAATATGAAGCTCATCATAGGGTAAAGATAACTGACGAAGCACTAAAGGCAGCTGCAGAACTATCCCATAGATATATTTCTGATAGGTTTTTACCAGATAAGGCAATAGACTTAATAGATGAAGCAGCTTCTAAAATAAGATTAAAAACAGTCACTGCACCGCCAAATCTAAAGGACTTGGAAGAAAAGCTGGAGAAATTAGCAAAAGAAAAGGAAGAGGCAATAAGCCTTCAGGATTTTGAGCGGGCGGCAACGATTAGAGATGAAGAAAAAAACGTTATTGAAGAGTTACAACTAATAAAAAATAGCTGGCAAAATACCAATCAATCGAATCATCCAACAGTGGAGGTAGAGGATGTAGCAGCTATAGTATCAAGCTGGACTGGTATTCCTGTAAATAAGCTGCAACAGGAAGAATCACAACGTCTACTTCAGCTAGAAGAAATATTACATGAAAGAGTTATTGGACAAAGGGAAGCTGTAAACTCAATAGCAAAGGCCATTAGAAGAGCTAGAGTAGGGTTAAAAGACCCCAAACGACCTATAGGTTCATTCATATTCCTTGGCCCAACCGGAGTGGGAAAGACAGAGCTATCCAAGGCTTTAGCTGAAGCAATGTTTGGTGATGAAAATGCTATGATAAGAATAGATATGTCTGAATATATGGAAAAACATACTGTTTCAAGGTTAGTGGGGTCTCCTCCTGGCTATGTAGGCTATGATGAAGGTGGTCAATTGACCGAAAAAATTAGACGAAAGCCCTATTCGGTAATACTATTTGATGAAATAGAAAAAGCCCATCCTGATGTCTTTAATATACTACTACAAATTCTTGAAGATGGCAGATTAACAGATGCCCAAGGGAAAACTGTTGACTTTAAAAACACAGTTGTTATAATGACCTCCAATGTTGGAGCCCATACAATAAGAAAGCAGCGGACCTTAGGCTTTGTTGCAACAAGAGAAGAGGATAAGGTGGAAAACGAGTACCAAAAAATGAAAGAAAATGTTATGGATGAGTTGAGAAAAACCTTTAGACCAGAGTTTTTGAATCGAATAGACGACATCATTGTTTTTCATTCCTTAGATCGTGGCGATATAGGCAAAATTATAGACTTGCTTCTAAATGATTTAAACCAGCGTCTTAAAGGACTCAATATCAAGCTCGATATAAAGGAAAATGCAAAAGAATTCATTGCTGATAAGGGATATGATCCACAATTTGGGGCAAGACCATTAAAAAGAGCACTTCAAAAGCTAGTGGAGGATCGATTATCAGAGGAGATCCTCAAAGAAAATGTTAAGGAAGGAAGTCGCGTGGAAATTGATGTAGAAGGGGAAGAGCTGACTATACGAAGCATATAAATGAGCACTGGGTAGTTTACTACCCAGTTTTATTCCAAGAAATAGTTTGACGTCAAACTATTTCTTGGATTATAATACTAATAAAAGTAAGATGAAGGAGGTATAGATAAATATGAAAACTACCCATGTAATTACACTAATAAGTAGAATTAGAGAAAGGGCTAATAAACTGATTGAAAAGGAGCTGCAGAATCAAGGTCTCGAAGGCATGGTGGCCTCCCACGGAGCACTTCTTTCTGCACTATATAAAAATAATGGCAAGCTAACTATGAAGGAAATTGCGACAGCAATAGAACGGGATAAATCAACGGTCACTGAACTGGTTAACAAGCTCATGCTATATGGCTATGTAGAAAAGGTTAAGGATATAGAGGATGGTAGAGTAACACACATTTTATTAACTGTTAAAGGGGTTAATGCAAAAGGGAAATTTGATGCAGTATCTAAAAAGCTACTGAACACTGTTTACTGTGATGTATCTCAAGATGAAAGGGAATTATTAATTGGGATACTTGAGAGATTGAAGGATAACTTAGCTTAATAATTTATATTATAGAGGGGGATAACAAATGGATAAAAGAGTTGAAATCTTAATCGATAACCTGAAAAAAAGAAATATTAGTGGAGAGTATTTTGAATCCTTAGAGGATGCAAAAGAATGGTTGGTGGACTCAATACCTAAGGGAGTAATTATTGGTGTTGGAAACTCACAAACATTAAAGAAAATGAACATTAGTACAATTCTATTAGAGAAGGGACATGTTGTATACGACAAAACCTTATCAAAGACTAGAGAAGAAGCTAAAACTATAAAGAAAAAAGCACTTCTTAGTGATTGGTATTTAACTGGAACCAATGGTATTTCCTTAGATGGAGCAATAGTCAATATTGATCACAGTGGAAATAGGGCAGCTGCAATGATATATGGTCCTGATAGGGTTATAATTATAATTGGTACAAATAAAATAGAGAATAGTCTTGAAGAGGCCATTTATAGAGCGAGAAACGTTGCTGCTCCACAGAATGCTAAGCGTGCTGGACTAAACCCTCCATGCGTTGAAGCAAATAAATGTGTTGACTGCCGTTCTGATGATAGAGTATGTAACAATATACTAATTATTGAGGGGCAAGTTGATAAAAACCGAATGACTGTAGTAATAGTTGAAGAAGATATAGGATTTTAGATATTTACATATGATTTAGCAAGAATTATGATAAAATAGTAGAAGAATACCATAAAGCAGGTGATATGATGGCTAAAATTAAAAGTAAGTTTGTATGTCAGGAATGTGGATTTGAAAGTCCCAAATGGATGGGTAGGTGTAACGGCTGTAATCAATGGAATACTATGGAGGAGGAAATGGTGACGGGTAAAGCCGAGTTTAAAAGATCCCCCTCTATAATAAGCCAATCTAAGCCTCAACCGATAGGAAAGGTAAAGTCTGGTAGCTATCAAAGATATGACACCACCATCGATGAGCTGAATCGTGTTTTAGGAGGGGGGCTTGTTAAGGGGGCTCTAACTTTAATATCAGGAGAACCAGGAATTGGAAAATCTACTTTGATATTACAGGCTGGGAGTGGTATTGCAGCAAAATATGGAACTGTTCTTTATGTTTCTGGTGAAGAATCTGAAGAGCAGATTAAAATGAGAGCAGATAGACTTAATTCCATATCAGAAAAGCTTTATGTCGTATCTGAAACCAATATTAATGTTATAGAAGGATATATAAATGAATTATCACCTGTTTTCATTATAATCGATTCAGTTCAAACCCTTTATAAGGAGGAACTATCTTCAGCGCCAGGTAGTGTATCGCAGGTAAAGGAATGTGTTAATAATTTAATGAGAATAGGGAAATCATCAAATGTACCGATTTTTCTAGTGGCCCATGTAACTAAGCAGGGAGAACTTGCTGGACCAAGGGTTTTGGAGCATATGGTGGATACTGTTCTTCATTTTGAAGGGGAACGTACACAGGAGTTTCGTATTTTAAGGGCATTAAAAAACCGTTTTGGAACTACAAGTGAGATCGGAGTTTTTGAAATGAAGGAGGAAGGATTAGTAGAAGTATCTAACCCTTCTGCCATGCTTTTAGACTCCATGACGGAAGAGTCGGATGGAGCCATTGTTGTAGCGACGGTTGAAGGAACCAGACCTATTTTAGTTGAGCTTCAAGCTTTGGTAACAGCAACAAACACAGGTTTTCCGAGAAGAACTGCTGTTGGTGTAGATATTAATAGACTTAATCTAATAATTGCTGTGCTTGAAAAGAAAATGGGGTTACCTCTCATTAATTATGATATATATATTAACGTTGTTGGAGGAATTAAATTAGAAGGAACCTTTGGCGACTTAGGAATAGCTATGGCTATTTACTCCAGCTTTAAGGGTATACCAATTCCTACAAAAAAGCTAATAGCTATTGGAGAAATTAGCTTAACAGCTGATATAAGAACAGTCCCTCAATTGGAGAAAATGATTAAAGAGGGAGAAAAAATGGGCTTCCAGGTATGCGTGTTTCCCACAAGGAATCGATCGAAGATTGAAGGTATAAATAAGATAAAGCTTAATGGAGTAGATAATCTGTATTCTGCCTTAAAATACATAGAGAATAACTAAAAATATTAATATAAAACTGCTATTATGCCATTTTATGGGCAAAATAAAATATTATACCTAGTTAGGAGGGACGTAAATTTGAAGGAAGATGAAAAAAAGCAAAAACAGTTGTTGGATACAATTAAGCTTTTATCTCCAGGGACACCATTGAGGGAAGGGCTAGAGAATATTTTGAAGGGGAAGATGGGGGCTCTGATAGTAATAGGTGATAATGATGCTGTCATGAAGTTGGTTGATGGCGGATTTGCCATAAATGTAGAATTTTCACCTGCGTATTTGTATGAACTTGGTAAGATGGATGGGTCTATTATTTTAAGTAGTGATGCTAAAAAAATTCTATATGCTAATGCACAGCTCATACCAGATCCTTCAATTATTACTACGGAAACTGGTATAAGACATAGAATAGCTGAAAGGGTGGCGAAGGAAACAGGAGAAGTTGTTATATCCATTTCCCAGAGACGGAATATAATAACCCTTTATCAAGGCTACTATAAATACATCGTTCAAGATACGGGGAGAGTATTAACTAAGGCAAATCAAGCTATTCAAACCTTGGAAAAGTACAAGGTTGTATTGGATCAAGGAATGAATCACTTAAGCGCATTGGAATATGAGGATTTAGTTACAGTTTATGATGTTGTTACAGTTTTGCAAAGGACAGAAATGGTAATGAGAATAGCTGTAGAAATAGAAAAATTCATATGGGAGCTTGGAAATGAGGGGCGTCTAGTCAGCATGCAGCTGGAGGAGCTTATCGCAAATGTTAATGAAGATGGAAAGTACTTATTCTATGATTATAATGCCAATAAAGATTTAAATTCAGATGGAATTGCTAAACTAATTAAAAGCTTTTCTTCGGAAGAACTATTAGATCTCCCTAACATTGCTAAGGCACTGGGGTATGATAATAATGTAGGTGCTTTAGATATAGCAGTTTCGCCAAAGGGATATAGAATACTAAACAAGATTCCAAGGCTACCGACTACGGTAATTGATAATCTTGCAAAGGAATTTAAAGGTTTTCAAAATATATTGAAGGCTTCCATAGAAAAACTGGATGACGTAGAAGGAATAGGGGAAGTTAGAGCTAGAGCTATCAAGGAAGGCTTAAGGAGATTGCAGGAGCAAATAATGCTAGGTAGACATATATAGCTTATTAACAATATTGGTAATTAAAAAAGAGTCATAAGTACTAGAGTGATATGCTCCCCTTATAGTAAACAGTTTTATTATTTAAACTGTCTACCACAAGGGGAGCATATCAAGGTACTAATGACTCTTTTAAAATCCAATAAACTATTAAATCATATACCTTGCTCTGACTTAAGCCTGTTAGAAAACCGACTATAATAATCCATACTTTCCAAGGGTTTTCAACTGTTCATAGTGGGTAGTAATTAACTCTTCAATGTTAATATCAAATAGATTACATAGAGTTGTAAAATAAAACATATTGGCAGAAAGCTCTGCTTCTATTTTTTCTCTGCAAATATCACATAGTTCACCCTTAACATGATTCTTCATGTAATTCTTTATGTCGGAATAAGAAATATCCTCTGGAACTTCCTGCTTTTCTGCATGAATTTCTATACATCCGCAGTAAGTAGCTGATTTTGCTACAGCACGATTAACCTTAGATGAACTTTCCTGCAGCTTAGTAAGAATATCTAGTACACTTCTATGGCGGACCAATACATCATCAACTTGTGATTGAAATTCATTTATTGAAAAATTCTTCATAAAGCCATCTCCTTGAGGTTTGATAATTTTATCCATATATTTATTATAAGTGTATCTCAATTCCCTTGTCAATTAGAGGAAATTGGTTTTTTTGACATTTATCACTTCAAAGTCAGTAGAATGCTGATATACGAAGACAAACACATACTAAAAGAAAACTTATGGTAAATTTATTGAAATAATATAATTTATATAGTATACTTAAAACCATTGAATAGGAAAAAATTACTGATATGTAAAAAAATGCTATAACGATTATAAAAAAGTGATGTTAACATGTTTGTTAATAAACAAAAAAATTATTGAGCAATTTTACATAAAAAAATTGACAAGAAAAACAGTATGTGATAAAATAATTAATTTGTTTGACAATTTCTTGAAACTGGTGTATACTATATTTCATAAAGCTAGTTTTAGGAGGGTTTCCAATGTATAATATAGGAGACAAAATAGTTTATCCAATGCACGGTGCTGGAATAATTGAAGAAATAGAAGAAAAAGAGATTCTAGGTGTAAGACGCAAATACTATATAATGAAGATGCCGTTGGATGATATGCGGGTAATGATTCCGCTGGATACTATTGATGGCATTGGTATTCGTCCTGTAATACCAAATGATGAAGTAGAAAAGGTAATTGGGGTATTAGAGGCAAATGAAACAAAGATGCCTCAAAATTGGAATCGAAGATATCGTGCTAATATGGATAGATTAAAAACAGGAGATATTTATGAGGTGGCCGAGGTGGTCCGGAATTTAGTATTAAGGGATAGAGAAAAATCTCTTTCTACTGGTGAAAGAAAGATACTCAATAATGCTAGACAAATACTGTTAAGTGAAGTAATCCTTGCAACAGGACTTGTTGAGGAGGAAGTTAAGATTTTGATAGAGAATTCTATTAAGTAAAAATCAATAATTAATCCTATAAATATTTTGTAAGACTTAAGTTTCGTATTTAGGATTTACTATTGACTTTTTTGCTTTATTCTACCAAAATTAAATAGTGGTAAAAAATATAAAAAACTGAAAATGTTTTTAAATCCATTAAAATGGGCATAATGATGGATAGGAGGTGATGATTGAATGATCAATCGTATCATAAGAGGAATGCTGGCTGCCCTGGGTGCTTTGCTAGGTTTAGCAATATTTGTGTATATTACAAATGCATTAGCACCGGAGGCTATCCATAATAGCTTTATAACTTATGTTTCTGCAATAATAATTACATCTTTATTAAGTGGTGGTATTTTATTTATTCTATCACCTTGGTTAATTAATCAAGGCAGAAATTTAGCAAACTGGATTGAAAGAGAGTTGGCTAATGTCCCTATAGTTAATATAGTCCTAGGTTCTGTAGGATTAATTGCCGGACTAATTATAGCCTATTTAATTAGTGGGCTTCTTAATAATATTATTCCAATACCCTTTGTAGGGGGAATTTTATCGGCAGCTATTTATATATTTATGTCATATTTGGGAGTGACAATTGCCACTAAAAAGACTGATGAGCTAACGAGTCTACAGGCAATATTTAAAAAGAATAGTAGTAATATTAGAGAAAGAAGTTCGAAAAAAGAATCGAAGGTATCTCCTAAAATACTAGACACCAGCGTGATTATTGATGGAAGAATTGCTGATATATGTAAAACAGGATTTGTAGAGGGTCCTTTGGTTATACCAGGATTTGTTTTGGAGGAGCTAAGGCATATAGCAGATTCATCAGATTCATTAAAGCGAAATAGAGGTCGTAGAGGACTTGATATATTAAATAAAATTCAAAAAGAATTGGATATAGAAGTAAAGATTAATGAAAAGGACTTCGATGATTTATCAGAAGTTGATACTAAGCTACTAAGACTAGCGCAGGTATTAGACGGCAAGGTTTTAACCAATGACTTTAATCTAAATAAAGTTGCAGAATTTCAAGGAGTTCCAGTACTAAATATAAATGAATTAGCCAACGCAGTAAAGCCTATTGTTTTGCCTGGTGAAGAAATGCTTGTTCAAGTAATAAAGGATGGTAAAGAATCGGGACAAGGCTTGGCCTATTTAGATGATGGCACAATGATTGTTGTAGAAAGTGGCAAAAAATTCATTGGTAAAAATATAGATGTATTAGTAACCAGTGTATTACAAACTGCTGCAGGCAGAATGATTTTTGCTAAACCAAAATCAATGATTGATAAATCGGCATCATAAAATTACAAATATAGCTAGAAAATCCTTCTTAAATTAGAAGGATTTTTTTATTGAAGGGGTTTATGAAATAATCTAATTTGATTGATGTAGCATATAAGGGAAACATATTATATAATTTATATGTATATAAATTACATTAATTTATTAACAGGTACTGACAGATATTTATAAATATACATTTTAAATAAAGTTAATTTAAGGAGAATATTTATGAAACATTTGAAAAACTATGCAATTGTTGTGGCAGCTGGTAAAGGACGTAGAGTTGGAAGGGAAATAAATAAGCAATATATTAAAATAAATAATAAGCCTATTGTTGCATATACTCTAGAGGTTTTACAAAAGAGTATATCTATTGATGGAATTATTCTAGTGGTAGGAAAAGGCGAAATAGATTATTGTCGCGAAAAAATAGTAAATAAGTATGATTTAGCAAAAGTTATTTCAATTATTGAAGGAGGCAAAGAAAGGGTAAATTCTGTTGCCAATGGTATTGCTAAACTACCAAAGGATTGTAGTATTGTTATAATACAGGATGGTGCTAGACCATTTTTATCCGAAGAAATGATAGAAATGACTATTACTGGTGCTGAAGAGGTTGGTGGCGCAATTGTTGCGGTTCCGGTTAAAGATACTATAAAGGTGGTTAATAGTAATATGGAGGTTGAAAAAACCGTAGATAGGAGTAAGCTTTGGTCTATACAAACACCACAAGCCTTTAAGGCTTCTTTAATAAAGGAGATATATCAAACATTATCTGAAGCGGATAAAGAAATAACTGATGATGCCATGTTATTTGAAAGGGCGGGATATACAGTTAAAATAATTATGGGAAGCTATAGAAATATAAAAATTACAACACCTGAGGATTTGTTTGTTGCTGAAGAAATGATTAAGAAGGAAAAGGGGGAGTCTAATGTTTAGAGTAGGCTTAGGATATGATGTACATAGATTGGTGGAGGGTAGAAAACTTATTCTAGGAGGAGTAGAGATACCCTATGATAAAGGTCTTCTTGGACATTCTGATGCAGATGTATTACTTCATGCCATTAAGGATAGCTTATTGGGGGCCGCAGCTTTAGGTGACATAGGAAAGCATTTTCCAGACTCAGACGAAGAATATCGAGGAGCAGATAGTATGATGCTTTTGGCAGAGGTATATAGGTTATTAGCTGATCAAAATTATGTTGTGAATAATGTTGATGCAACCATCATCGCAGAAAAACCTAAAATGGCTCCATATATTAAGGAGATGAGAATAAATATTGCAACAACGTTGCATTTACAGGTTGAGCAGGTAAATGTGAAGGCAACAACCACTGAAGGACTGGGCTTTGCTGGTAAAGGAGAAGGGATTGCAGCACAAGCGATCTCATCAATTATTTATAAAACAAATTTGGAGGGTCGATAATGATACAGGTAAAGGGTTTATGGAAATCCTTTAAGGATGTTGAAGCTTTAAAGGGGTTAGATTTTTATGTAAATAAAGGAGAAGTATTGGGACTCCTTGGCGAAAATGGGGCAGGTAAAACTACTACATTAAGGATATTGGCAACAATGCTAAGGGCCGATAAAGGAGAAGTAATTATAAATGATGTGAATTTATTAAGCGCCCCAGGGTCTGTAAGAAGTCAGATCGGGATCTTGTTTGGTGGCGAAAGTGGAATCTACGATCGGTTGACAGCTAGGGAAAATATATATTATTATGGCGAATTAAGCGATATGAGGAGAAAGGAAATAGAAGAAAGGATAGATTATTTGGTAGATTTATTGAATATGGAAGAATATATAGACAGAAAGGCTGGTAAGTTTTCTAAAGGAATGAAGCAAAAGGTGGCAATAGCCAGATCAATTATTCATAATCCGCCTATAATGCTTTTTGATGAGCCTACCTCGGGATTAGATGTAACCGCCGCCAGACTAATTCATAAGTTTATTGAAACCTGTAAAGAAGAAGGTAAAACAGTTATATTCTCCAGCCATTCAATGGCAGAAGTAGAAAAGCTGTGTGATAGGGTAGCTATTATACATAAAGGTACTATTATTGAAACAGGTACTTTAAATGAATTAAAAGAAAAATACAATATGGAAATGGAAGACATATTTGTTGAATTGGTGGGTGAGAAAAATGAATTTTAGACATGTATGGGTTGTGTTTAAGAAGGAGCTTAAGGATATTTTCAGAGATAAAAGAACCTGGATTGCCAGTGTACTAATTCCAGTTATGGTTTTCCCATTAATGTTTTTATTCATGGATATGGGAAGGAGTAAGCTGGAAAGAAATCTTCAGGAGGATATCAGTGTAGTGATAGCTTTAGGAGAAGCAACGGAGCTGGCTGACCACATAAGAAGCGCATCTGGCTTGAAGGTAATTAACGAAGTAGAGCCAATAGCAGCTCTTCAAGCGGGAAAAATAAAAGCAATTATTGAAATAGAGGAAAATTTTCAAGAAAAGCTTCATCAACAGATCCCTGGTGAAGTAAAAATCATTTTTGATGAGGTAAGTAGTGAATCTAGCATGTCTGTATCTATAGTGGAGAGGGTCATTTATGATTTTAGTGAAATGGTACGCTTGGAAAGACTAAAGGATTTGGATATTAATCCCGATAGACTTCAGCCAACAGCCATCACAATTCAGGCCTTTGTTCCAGAAGGGAAAGAGTCAACAGGGGGTATGGAATTGATGCTTATTTCCTTCCTATTACCATTTTTATTAATGATGTATCCAGTAATTGGAGGAATGCCAGCTGCTATTGACTTAGGAGCTGGAGAAAAGGAAAGAATGTCGTTAGAACCGTTGCTTTCCACCAGCGCAGATAGACTCTCAATATTAGCTGGAAAATATTTAACCATTCTTTTAGCATCAATAATAGGTGTGGTTACCTCCCTCATTGGAATATTTGCAGCAGCAACTATTTCACCTGATATGCTACCAATTGGTGTAAGAATTTCACCTATATCTATGATTATACTAATTGGAACATCTCTATCGATTGCAATGATTCTATCAGGTATTATGTTGTCCATAAGTGTTTTTGCAAAATCCTATAAGGAGGCAGGAACATACCTTAGTCCTATTACCATATTACTAATGGCTCCTGCGTATTTAACTATGTTTATGGATGTACGAACCTTGTCAGATGTAATGTTTTTTGTACCTTTGCTAAACAGCATATTATTGATGAAGGAAGTTTTAGTAGATATAATTAATCCTTTACATATTATTACTACCTTTGGTATATCATTAGTTTTAGTTGTACTTGCTCTCCTTCTAACCAAATATATGTTTAATAAGGAATCAGTTATATTCAGATCTTAAAAATTTGTTAAATATTTATCTAAGTTCTTGAAAATAAAAGTGGATTAGTATAAACTAATTGTATTTAACCCATATATTGCCTTATAGCAAGGATATTTTATGTAGCAGTAAAATAGTAACGGAGTAAGAAACTACAAGGTGAAGATGGGGAATTATAAATTATATAGGTAAAAAGGGGGATACAAATGTTTAATGCATCAAAAAAGATTAGCGTCAGTATAGTTTGTCTACTATTATTTACTATACTATTTTCACCAGTACAAGCTTGGGCAAATGAGAAACAAGATTATACAATGCTTCATGGTTTTCAATTGGTGGAAGAAACAGTTGTAGAAGAAATCTATTCGGTAGTAAGGGTTTTTGAACACATTCAAAGTGGAGCAAAGCTTATTCACTTAGAAAACGATGATAGCAACAAGGTGTTTAGTATTAGCTTTAGAACACCGCCTTTTGATGATACCGGGATTCCTCATATATTAGAGCATTCAGTATTGAATGGTTCAGAGAAGTTTCCTGTAAAATCACCCTTCATAGAAATGAATAAACGTTCACTAAACACATTTCTAAATGCATTAACCTATCCAGATCGAACTTCTTATCCAGTAGCAAGCAGGAATGATAAAGATTTTAAAAATTTGATGGAAGTATATTTGGATGCAGTGTTTTATCCAAGTGTACTACAAGAAGAAATGATCTTTATGCAGGAGGGCTGGCATCTGGAACTAGTTAGCCCCGATGCAGAGCTAAACTATAATGGCGTTGTATATAACGAAATGAAGGGTGCCTATTCAAATCCTATTAGTGTTTTGATAAAAGAAGTTCAAAGATCACTTTTCCCTGAAACTCCATATGCATTTGATTCAGGCGGGGATCCCGATGTGATTCCACAGCTAACCTATGAATCCTTGATAGAGTACCACAATACCTATTATCACCCTTCAAATAGCTATATCTATTTGTATGGAAATTTAGATTTAGATGCCACCTTAAGGTTCATTAATGATGAATATTTATCTAAGTTCGAAAAGAAAGAAATAGAATCTACTATCGCAAAGCAAAAACCATTCCAAGAAAGAGTATATAGTGTTGGTGAATACGGATTACCAGAAAATGCAGATCCAAGCAACAAGTCATACATAAGTTTGAATTATGCAATTGATGAAGTCATGAATAAGGAAACTATGCTTGGATTCTCAATACTTTCTTCAATTCTCATGGATACTGAATCTTCACCTTTGCGCAACATGCTTTTAGAAAAAGAAGTGGGAGCCAATGTCTTTGGAATGTTTTACACTATGAAGCTACAGCCTAGCTTTAGCATAATAGTTAATAACGCTAATGATGAAAAAACGAAAGAATTTGAGACTATAGTTACTGAGTCATTAAAGGGAATTGTAGACAATGGTATTGATCGTGAGCTTATAAATTCTATATTCAATACAATCGAAATATCCATGAGAACCGAAAATTCAATTGCAAATAGAGGCTTTGGATATCACGATTCTGTTTTTTTAGCGTGGCTGTATGATCATGAGCCTACTCTTTATCTATCATATGATAACGAGTTAGCCACTATAAAGAATAAAATAGATGATAACTATTTTGAAGATTTAGTTCAGAAATACTTACTGAACAATACCCATAGCTCTGTAGTTACATTAAATCCAGTACCAGGGTTGGAAGTTGCAAAGGGACAAAAGCTAAAGGCTGAGTTAAACCAAATTAAAGAGAAGTTATCTCATGAAGAGATCCAATCACTAGTGGAAGAAACTGTAGCATTAAGGAGATGGAGAGAAGCGCCAAATACTGAAGAGGCATTAAAGACATTGCCAACCTTAACACTTGAAGACTTATATCAAGAAAGAGAAGCCATTGGATCAAAGGTGGAAATATTAAACGATGTAACTATACTAAGTCATCCAATATACACCAATAAAATTGCCTATGCAAATATGTATTTTGATTCAACTAAGGTACCCCAGGAACAGCTTCCATATATAGCATTACTAACTCAATTGCTGGCAAGAATTGATACAAATAATTATACATATCAACAGCTAACTAATGAAATTTTCAATAGCCTTGGAGGATTAAGTTTTAGTATAGACCTTGTAACAGATATTGAAGATCAACATAAAATTCATCCGAAACTAAGGGTTTTCATGTATACTGTTACAGATAGGCTGGAGGATGGATTTGAAATTTTGCAGGAAATTATACATAATAGTAATTTTGAGGATGTTAATAGATTAAAGCAGCTAGTAACCCAATTGAAGACTGATGTTGAAAACAATTTAAATAGTAATGGAATCTCCATTGCTCAAACACAATTGGCCCGCAGATATTCGAAATCTGCTCAATATTACGCAAATGTAAGTGGAATTGACTATTATTATTTTTTAATACATGTGGAAGAAATGTTGGAAAATAATCCGGAGTATGTAATTGATAGTTTAAAGGAAGTAAACCAGCTAGTATTTCAAAAGGAGAATTTAATCGTTGGTGTTACTATAGAGGAAGAAGCTTATGATTCATTCAAAAAGGCCTTTATTCCCTTTAAAGCATCTTTATCTTTAAAGGAAGTTGAAAATCCTTTTAATACATATGTATTTGAAATTCCTAGTGGCAACGAAGGAATTGTGAATGCAGAAAAAATACAGTATGTAGCTAAGGGAAATAACTATATCGATCTAGGCTATGAATATAGTGGTAAAATGGATGTTCTTGCACGAATATTAAATACAGAATACTTATGGAATCAATTAAGGGTATTAGGAGGGGCATATGGTGGAGGTATGCAGCTATCTAATAGAGGAGATATGGTATTCTACTCATTTAGGGATCCTAATATAAGTGAAACCTTAGCTGTTTATGAAAGCATACCAGGTTATTTGCGTTCGTTTAATGCAGATGAAGAAGAAATGCTTAATTATATTATCGGAACGATTGCACAGTATGATCCACTCCTTAGCCCCCATGAAAGAGGGGCAATGGAGGATAAATATTATATGATGCAAATTACAGATGATTATATAAAAATAATAAAAGAAGAAATTCTAAGCACTACTGCTGAAGATATTAGAAATTTTGCGGAGCTAGTTGAAGACCTATTACAACATAGCCAGTATGTTGTAGTTGGTTTTGAGACTAAGATAATGGAAAATGAAAATCTATTTGATAATATAACCAATATTTTAGGTCAACAACAAATTAACTATCTTCCAGCAAGAGAATACTTAGAGCTATTGGGAGCCACAGTAAGCTGGGATGATACAGACCCACAAAATCCAATTATTATAGTAGAGGTTGCAGATACTAGAATATTACTGCATGTAAATACAACATTAATGGTAATTAACGAATACCAGCATCATTTACAGGGTAAAATAGAACTAAAGGATTCAAAAACCTATGTTCCAGAAGAGGTTATAGAAATACTCTATTATTTAATTCAACAGCCTTAATAGATGTAACTATTATTTGAAAAAAATGCTATCTACGCCTTGACATGAATAATGGTTTCATATCTTGAGTTTTACACCTTGGAGGGAAAATAAAAGCCTATAACCTTTGTATTTCAAAGATTACGGGCTTTTTAACTTACTCACTAGTCTGTTGTTCTACAGATTATTTTTTGGTTTGAGATATGATGTTTTTAATTTCTCCTAAGGTCATAAATCTCTTCGAGAAATCTATGTTAGTTGCTTTTCCTAAATTTTCAACAACTTCATCGTAATAGTCAAACATGTAATAATTCTTGTCTACGTAAGTCCCAGAAATACTATTCATGGCATTTACCAATGTTTTAGTAGAATATCTGTTGTCGGTTTCCCTCTGTAGCAGTCTTAGTA
>NZ_FMUS01000009.1 GCF_900101495.1 Alkaliphilus peptidifermentans DSM 18978 | reverse complement strand
GAAGACTTAGCCGATAAGGCTAGAAGATTTATGAAAACTGAAAAAGGTAAGCGTTACTATAAACGCAGAAAAGAAACCGTGGAAAGAATCTTTGCTGACGCAAAGGAATTGCACGGCCTTAGGTATGCCCACTATCGTGGACTCCATTTAGTTCAGATGCAGTGTTTAATGACTGCTACTGCACAAAATATCAAAAAAATAGCCACTAAGCTATCAAAAGTCCAGGAATAATCTTGGGTTTTTGATAGTTTAGTAGCAGAAACAATTAAAAATTTCATTTAAATCAATTTACAAAGAATTTAACCACCAGATTAGATAAAATCTGGTGGTTTGTAATCAACCTCAAGCGTCGTAGACGCTCTTTTATATAAAAAGAAAGTTAAAAGCATCTTTTCATTGTTTTAAAAGCATGAAATGCTTTAGTTATAGGCAGTTACTTTTAAGGCGAACTAAAAGACCAACTGTAGCTTCGATAATCGTTCCTTAAATTCGTTAATAATTCGAACCTCATCATTAAAATCCTGAGCCTCAAAGGTAACAGATAGTCTCACATATGGCTCGGGTGTATTCCATGGAACTGTACATATTTGTGCATGCTTCAACAGATAAATGGAGAATTCCTCTGCATCCTTAAATTCTAGCCCATCTTTAGTTCCCTTAGGAATTGGTACATAACAGTAAAATGTCGCACGGGGCTTCTCTATATTAAAACCAACCTCATTTAAAGCAGCAATGAGCAAATCAAACCTTCTGGAATAACGTTTGCAATTATTAGAAGAAATTTCAGGATGCTTTAAGGCATAAGCACCTGCCTTTTGAATAGCTCTGAATTGTCCTGAATCAGAGTTAGCCTTCACTGTGCTTAGAATGTTAATTATTTCGGAATTGCCAGCTGCAAAAGCTATCCGCCACCCAGTCATATTAAAGGCCTTAGAAAGAGAATGTATTTCTATTCCTACCTCTTTAGCTCCATCAATTGATAGAAAGCTCAAGGGCTTTTCATCATCGAAAACAATAGTGGAATAAGTGGAATCAGCAATAACAACAACATTATTTTTATGGGCGAAATCAACAACTCTTTTGTAGAATTCTTCAGTAGCTACCTGTCCAGTGGGGTTATTGGGATAATTAATATATAAGAGCTTTGATCGGTATAAAATTACATTTAGAATATTCGAAAACTCAGGATAAAAGCTATTGGCTTTTGTTAATGGAAGGCCATAGACAACTCCTCCCAGGTATTTAGTATGGGTGGCAATAATTGGGTAGCTAGGCAGGGTGGTTAGTGTAATATCTCCTGGATTAATAAAGCATAAGGGAATCATTGAAAGAATAGATTTAGCTCCAACTCCATGAAGTATTTCATTGTGAGGGTTAAGGTCCTTTACTCCAAATACTTCATCAAGGTAATGAGCTGCTGCCTTCTGAAATTCCAGGATACCATTATCTGCATAACACCTATTTTCCAGCTTCCCTGCCTCCTGGCATAGGATATCTATAACCTCTTCATCAGCCTGTAAATCTGGTTCACCAATTCCCATGTCAATAAGCTCAATGTCTGGATACTTTTTTCTTATCTCATCCTTTGCTGTCTTTATACGCATAAATTTATAATCTTGTTTTGCAATATCAAAGCTGTGATCTCTAAATCTATCGGCTATCAAATCACTAACTATTCCCATTAATCCTCTCTCCCTTCGAAATAATATTTTGAAGATAACAATTATAAACCATTTTATTCTATAGAAGGGGAAGGTGTTCATAGAGCTATCATTATAAATTACTACAATTTTTTATTGGATCATTATAGTTGACAGAGGGGTGTCGCTTAGCTGTATTGGTTAGTGGAATAGCTCCAATTTATGATATCTACTTTCATTGCAAGTAACAAAATTCGACAAATTAGTATATTAATTTACTATATAATCAATGTAACGAATAAAATATCTTAAGTATGAAAAATTCTATTTGAGGATGGTAATGGTGATGTATAAACCTTTAGCCAGCATTTTAGAAAAACGAAATAAAGATATAGCTTATTATATTGAAAAGCCTAATCGTATGAACCCCAGAGAAGAATCCTTCTACATTGCCATAATCTATAGCTTCTTCGGCTTGGTATGGATACTCCTTTCCGATACCCTCTTAAATTTTCTAATTAAGGATCCTGTACTATATAGGCAAATACAGACATACAAGGGATGGATGTATGTAATAATAACTACACTTCTTATCTATTGGCTAGTTAGAAGCCGAATGAGCTTAATTCAAAAAGCTTTAAAGGTGATATTTACATCATATGAGGAATTAAGTACTACATTTGAAGAACTAATCGCAATCGAAGAAGAGTTAAGGTATCAAAAGAACTTTACAGAAAATATTATTAAGGATGCCCCAGTTATTATTGCCATATGGGATAATGAGGGAAGAATAAAAAGCATTAACCCATTCGCGCAGGAATTATTCGGTTATACAGAGGAAGAGGTTTTTAATAAATGCTGGTTAGATATATATATTCCTGAGGAAAATAGATTTAAAATGGAGAGTATAATTAAACGTATTAAAAGGGATAAAGAATTAAAAAATCATGAAAGTCAATTTATAACTAAAGACGGTAAAATACTTGATATTTTATGGAATAGCAATGTACTTAATATTTCAGATTTAAAGGATTACGAAATAATATCTGTAGGTACAAATATTACAGAAAGAAAGGCTGATGAAGAAAGATTCAGACGGTTGGCTTACTATGATTCCTTAACTGGTTTACCTAATCGCCTTTTATTTGAAAAGGAAATCAATAAGCTTATCAATCAAAAAAATACGAAATTTATGATAGCCTATATTGACTGTGATAATTTCAAATATATTAATGACACTCTGGGACATCATGTAGGAAATGAATTCTTAAAATATATTGGGATATGTCTTGAAGAAGAGATAAGCCATTCTAGTATTGTTGCTCGTTTTGGTGGAGATGAATTTGCAATATTATTTAGAGAAAAAGAAACATTTGATATATTGAATAAAATAGAATCTATTAAAACTAGAATCGGAACCACCTGGTCAATACATAATTACCACTTCTTTATTTCTTTGAGTATTGGAATCGCCATATATCCACAGGATGGAGCGGATGCAACCCAGCTTTTTAAAAATGCTGATATAGCCATGTATGAAGCAAAGAAAACCTGTAAAAATAGTGTAGCTTTTTATAATAATGAAATGCAGAGTAATAACATAAAGCATGTACAAATAGCCAATCAGCTACAGTATGCTATAGAAAATAATGAGTTTAGATTATATTATCAACCAAAATTCAGGTTAGATACAGAAAAAATCTATGGTATGGAAGCATTAATAAGATGGTTTCAACCCGAAAAGGGCTTTATTTCCCCTGACGAATTTATACCTTTATCAGAAGAAACTGGACAAATATTCAATATTGAACGGTGGGTAATAAAAACAGCATTAATACAGAAAAAAGAGTTAGAGGAACGCGGCTTTATAGATATGGAAATCTCCATAAATCTGTCTAGTAAAACCTTAACTAGTGATGTTAACTTTATGGAATTAGATAAATTATTCTCTTCCTTTAATATTGACTATTCAAAAATAACTATCGAGATAACAGAAACTGCAATTATTGCTGATGTTAATTCTGCAATAGAGAGATTAAAGGTGTTAAAGACTAGAGGATTGAAAATTGCCTTGGATGATTTCGGCACAGGGTATTCATCACTCACCTACTTAAAGAATTTACCAATTGACATAATAAAGTTGGACAGAAATTTTGTAAAAAGTATAGAAGACAATACTAGGGATGCAGTTATTATTAAGTCGATTTTATCTATGGCTCAAGATTTAAACTACAAAGTGGTTGCAGAGGGTATAGAAACAAAAGAACAGTTAGATTATTTAAGAAAACATCATTGTGAAGGAGGTCAAGGATATCTATTTAGTAAGCCAATTCCTATGGAAGAGGTTTATGATATACTTAGCAAATAGAAAAATACTTCTATAGTATTTACTTATGAATCAAGTGGGAGGTAGAATTTCAGATACCTCCTTTTGTAATGTTTTATTAATTACCAAATGTTTATCTATGCATAGTAAGGGTATTTTATGTTAAGATATAGAAAAAAATAATTATAGATTTTATAAGTTTTTATAATTAGTATGGGTTTTTGTGTCTTGAATGGAAAGGAGATGAGACCTTGAACAAATGGACTATTATATTACTTATTGTAATAATAGGTTTGTTTTTTTATAATAATTCAAAAAAACAGGCGGGGTATCGAACAATTAATCCTACAGATGCACAGGCAATGCTTTCACAAAATGAAGAAGTAATTCTACTAGATGTCAGAAGTAAAGAAGAGTATCAAGAAAAACATATTGAAGGCAGCTTGTTAATACCACTGAATGTTTTGGCGGAGCAGGTGGAAATAAAGCTCCCAAATAAAAATCAAAAGATTATTGTTTATTGTAGGTCAGGAAACAGAAGTAAAACTGCAGCAAATACCTTATTAAGCATGGGATATAAAAATGTGTATGACCTCGGGGGAATTAATAGTTGGCCCTTTGATACAAATTAGTTACTAGTAAAAAATTGATACTAGTCTTAATAGAACTGGCTGAACAGCAGTTCTATTTATTTTTTGATCGATTTTGTATAGGAATTACTAATAGAAGTATCATGTAATATCAATTATTTCAATAGTTGGTTAAATAGATTGCATCTATAACTATTATTAATTAAAATTACATTGTGATAATAAAAAATACATAAACATAAATTTCAACATTAGGAGGTTAGGACATGAAGAAGCTTTTAGCTTTAACATTAATCATTATGCTGGTGGTATCCTTGGCAGCTTGTACTAAACCAAAGGCAGTGGATGAACAAACTGCATTGTTAGACCAGGATGAAAATTGGTATATTCCAGAAAAAATTATTATTGGGGCAATTCCAACACAAAATCAAGGGGACATGAAAAATGCAATGGATAAGCTAGGTGAACACTTCTCTAAGGAGCTTGGTACACAGGTAATTGTCGAAGTATATCCCGATTACAATGGTGTGGTTGAGGCTATGAATTATGGACAAGTAGACATGGCATATTTTGGACCTCTAACATATATCATAGCCAATGATAGAGGTGGTGCAGAAGCTATTATGACTCTGCTAGTAAATGGAGAGCCCTTCTATTATTCATATATGATAGCCCATGTAGATTCACCAATTAACACCTTAGAGGACATGATTACTGATGTTGGTCAGTATCAATTTGCCTTTGGCGATGTTAATTCCACCTCTGGCTCTTTAATTCCTACCTTAGCCTTAAAGGAAAAGGGCGTATTTAGAGATCAGATGGATACAGATTTTAAAGAGATATTTTATACTGGCGGTCATGATGCTGCTGCACTGGCGGTGCAGGAAAAGAAAGTGGACGTTGGAGCTGTAGATAGTGCTATTTTTGAAGTAATGAAGAAAAATGGAGTTGTTGATGAAACCAAACTAAAAGTTATATGGCAATCTGAGCCCTTGTTTCAATATCCATGGGCAGTTAAAAAGGGAACACCAAATGAGCTTAAGGAGGCTTTTCAAGAAGCATTCTTAAAGGTAACAGATCAGGAAATCTTAGATGTATTTGGCGCAAACGGCTTTATAAAAGCAGATGATAAAGATTATGAGCCAGTGAGACAGGCAGCAAAGGCTGATGGAAGGTTGTAGAGATTATGCTTAAGCTTTCACATGAAAATAGTAAACTAAAGCTTTCGGATAAAAGTAAGAGGGTCTATCTAACGATAGGTCTTCTTATTTTGTTTTTATGGAGTGCCAACGGTACTAAATTTAATCCTTTATTATTTAGAGATTTTGGAAATACATTGAACTTTATTCAAAAGAGCTTTTTGAATCCAGATTGGTCAGTACTACCTATGGCTTTAAAAGAATCTGTTATTACAGTACAAATTGCAATTATGGGAACCTTTTTAGCCTTAATATTAGCTATACCAATTAGCTTTCTAGGGGCAAAAAACACTTCGCCCCACTGGTCAATATATACATTTTTAAGAAGTGTTTTGAGCTTTATAAGATCAATACCAGAAATTGTATTCGCATTAATTTTCGTGCCTACAGTAAGCTTGGGGCCTTTTGCAGGTGTTTTAGCCCTAATGATCCATAACATAGGGGTAATGGGAAAGCTCTTTTCTGAAATCATAGAATCCGCCGATATAGGCCCACAGGAAGCAGTTGCATCAACAGGAGCAAAAAAAATAATAGTTATACTTTATGGTATTGTGCCTCAAGTAATTCCCCACGTATTATCAAATGCATTTTATCGCCTTGAGGTCAGCGTTAGGGCCTCTTTGGTATTGGGGTTAGTTGGTGCAGGCGGGGTAGGTCAGCTCTTAAGCATTCATTTTAGAATGTTTCAATATAACAAGGTGGCAGTAGATTGTTTAGTTATTATGACTATGGTTATAGTTATTGATTATTTTGGTGGAATCATTCGAAGAAGGGTGATATAGAAATGCAGTTAAAGCTAGAGAATTTAAGTAAACAGTATAATAAAGGCGAAGCCTATGCATTAGATAAGGTTAATTTAGATATTAAAGAAGGAGAGTTTATTTCTGTACTGGGTTTAAGTGGCTCAGGAAAATCTACCCTTATTCGATGTATCAATAGACTAATAGACCCAACAGATGGAAATATATACTTTGAAGAAAAGGAAATAACAAAGCTTAAAGGTGAAGACCTTAGGTTATATAGAAGAAAAATAGCTATGATTTTTCAACAGTACAATCTAATCCCTAGAATGGATGTAATAACCAATGTTTTAGCAGGAAGGTTTGGTTACTTTTCTGCAAATAAGATTATTTTTAAGAAATTTAAGTCCAATGAAATTATGGAGGCTGAAGCAGCTTTAGAAAAGGTAGGACTTATAAATTTTACAAATAGGCAGGTTAAAACCTTAAGTGGAGGTCAACAGCAGAGAGTAGGTATTGCTAGAGCCCTTTTACAGCAACCCAAAATGCTTTTGGGAGATGAGCCTGTGTCTAGTTTAGACCCAGTAACTGCAGAAGAGGTAATGAAGCTATTATGGGATATTAATAAAAATCAAGGTATAACAATGGTTATGAATCTCCACACAGTAGAGTTGGCAAGAGCATATTCTAAAAGAATTATTGGAATTAATAAAGGGAAAATAGTTTTTGATGGGTCACCTAAGGATTTATACGAAATAGACATTAAAGAAATATATAGATAAGTAACTTCTCTCATATAAATATCTTTTATAGTTGTATAAGAAAATATATATTAGTTTAGGTGTTTTATTATGTTATAATGTGGAAAAGATGACTATGAACCAATTCTTATTGTTGGAATAGTAAAAATGGAGAAACTATTAAATATTATCTAGACTAAAATACATACTAGATAAAAGATATAAAAACCAGAGTTTCTCTGGTTTTCTTTTATGGAGGATGGAAGATGAATACTGAAGAAAAACAAACCACTTCTATATGTTTTGGTGAGTTTAAAGATAAGGTGCTAGAAGATGAATATTTAAACTATGAAATGACCAACGCAATAAAGTATATTAAACCTATATTATTGGCTTTAGGAGTATTGTACCTGTTATTTATTATACCTGATTATTTTTTAATTAAGGATAGTAAAACCCTACAAAGTATCTTAATAAATAGAGTATCTTTTTTAGTATTAGTACTAATTCTTTATTTAAGAGTAAAGCTGGTTGAAAACTATCAATCATTGACCTATTGGTTTACAATTTACGAGATGATTATTGGAATATCATTTCTTTTTGTGTTTTATAAATATGAATCTCCCAACTTCCTCATACAATCAATGGGCCTAATAATTATTATATTATCTATTTTTTTAGTACCAAATAAGTACAAATATATGGTTTTTGCATCAGTATTTATAAGCATTAGCTTTTTCATACTCTCTAAGATAACAATTAGAGATATAAGTTTTTCTGAATACTCTGCATCCATTGTTTATATAACCCTGGTGATTATTCTTACTGGTATTTCATCATATAAAATAAATGAATCAAGAAGAATACAATATGTAAATAGCAAAGCACTAATAAAAATGTCAGAGACAGATGCATTAACTGGTATATACAATAAAGCCAAATTTAATGACGAGATAAAAAGATGGGTCCAAATTTCCAATAGATATAATACTCCATTGTCGCTAGTAATGTTTGATATAGACGATTTTAAAAAAACCAACGATAAGTATGGACATTTAATTGGAGATAAGGTTTTAGTTTCTATAACCAATATTGTACTGAAAAATCTAAGACAAACAGATGTTTTTGCCCGTTGGGGTGGAGAGGAATTTGTAATTCTGATGCCAAACACACAGGTGGAGCAAGCTGTTGACATAACAGAAAGATTAAGACTTATTGTTTTCGATAATCCGGTTGATGAAGTTGAGCATATTAGCTGTAGCTTTGGTGTAGTGGAACTAACATATAATGATGATGTGGACACATTTTTACATAGGGCTGATCAAAATCTATACTCAGCTAAAAATTCTGGAAAAAACTTAGTTGTAGGGTAATCTTATAAAAATACTAAGCGGATATTAATTACAATTCTAATTTTGTTAAAGTATTGACAAGCCATTGGTTAATTATGTATCATGTACTTATAATATAACTTTAATTAAATATTATCTCCGAGTTTATTACTCCTAACAAAACTTAAGTTTTTATGGAGGATAAGCCTATAGGGTATATCGGGAAACCTTTATGCCTCCCATTGTGGAAAGGAGTCGTACATCCATAACATCATATCAAATGATGTCAGTGCATGTGAAGACGCCCCTTAGGCGTTTTTTTTAACGATAATGACTCCTTTTTATAAGGAGTTATTTTTTGTTGTTTTTTTCTTGCTTTATATCAAAGAGCTAAATAATTATTTTAGGAAAGCATATTAAAAATACATAATTGAAAAGGGGGTATCGACTTATCAAATCTTTATACTATACTATTATATTTCTTACAACAATATTTTTGATTGGATGTACTAGCACTTATAGTGGAAAGGTACCAGCTATAATTCAAGAAGAACTAATGGAGGGAGATGAAGCTTACAATTTAGCAAAATATAAAACCGACAATATTACTTATGTATACCATGTGAAAAGAAGTACAGGAGAGGAAGTAATAATTCAACTGGCTGAAGGAGAAGGATATAAAGACACGATTCATTTGCTAGTGGTAATTAGTGTTACAAACAATTCATTAGCCAAGGTTATGGTCCTAGAGCATACTGAAACGGCTTCCTATGGTGGATATGTAACAGAATCTTGGTTTCTTGACAGGTTCATTGGTAAAAAAACCAATAAACAGTTGGTGGCTGCCAAAATTGCTACAAAAAATCCAGAAGAAGTATCAATTATTACTGGTGCTACAGTAACCAGTGAGGCAGTAATTAATGCTGTTAATAGCTGCATAGAAAATTTCCAAATGATAAAAGAGGGGGAATTACAATGAAAAAACTGAGCACACTTATATGTATTGCTATAATACTAGGGTTATTATTAACAGGATGTACTGATGTTTCTACTCCAACAGATGGAGACTCCAATGGTGCCGAAGCGGCAGGAAACGAAATAATTATAATAGCGGGCTTAGGGGCTGAAGATATTGAAATTACGGTTAAAAAGCTAAAGGGCTATAATAAAGTCACTAAGGAAGTAGTTTCAGTTAATTCCAGCGGAAATGAAAATCAATTTAAAGCTACAGGATGTCTATTGGAGGATGTTCTTAAGGACTTAGGTCATTCTCAGAAAAGCCTAGAGGCAATAAGATTGGTAGCAGGTGATGGTTATTCAATGGAGGTTCCTAAAGAGGTGGTAAATGCAAGAGATATTATACTTGCCTATGAAATAGATGGGGAGCCTTTAGATGAAAAAAGTCAACCAATTAGAGTAATTGTTCCAGAAGAACGAGCAATGTATTGGGTTAGGAATTTAAGTGCCATTGAAGTGCTTGAAGCTATTGAAAAATCTACAGTTGAATCAGTTGTGTTTCTTGAAGCAGCCACTACCCTTATTCCACAAGAAGAATATACCTATTATGATAGTGTTGACTATGCTGTTAAGGCTAAGGATTTAATAGAAGAGTTTGCTGGCAACGAAGATGCAGATGTATATATAAAGGCAGCAGATGGACTAGAGAAAAATGAAACATTAACAATTTTTAAAGATGGTTATATAAAGATAACTGGCGAAGATAACCCAATGTTTTTATCACCTGATATTCCAAAGGGAATGTATGTTAAAAATATTTTGCATTTCTCCCAAGGAAAATATGGATTTTGCAGCCTAATTAGTGGTGAATCAGTTTTTCAGGCAGTTGCTGTTGAAGATCAAGAGGGAATATCAATAAAAGTAATAGCAGACGAAATGAGATTAAAGGAAGGAAGTATCTATATATTCACAGCTATAGACGGATATAGTGTAGAGGTAGAGGCTGCAGATCTTGAAAAGGGAATAGTATATATAGGAAAAGAAGGAGAATTAAGAACTCTATTTGATGGACTACCAAAGAATACTAGAATTAAAGGATTACTTTCAATTGAAGCTATGGAGTAATATTAATACGGAGGTATAAAATGCCAAAGGAAAGATTTTTAAGTAGATTTTCAGTATTTGATTTGGTAGTAATTGCTATGATGGCTTCACTGGGAATTGCCATTAAACCTGTAGTCGTTCCATTAGCCCATATTATTACAGGGCCACTGTATATACCAGGTGGTGTTATTGCAGGTGGTTTCTATATGCTTTGGTTGGTTTTGGGAGCAGGTCTGGTAGGGAAAAGGGGAACCGCCACTTTGATTGCGCTTGTACAGGCAATCATGGTGGTGGCTATAGGTGTTTTTGGAACCCATGGTATTTTAAGCCTAATAACATATTTATTACCAGGAGTTGCAGTAGATTTAGTTTTATTAATAACAAGACATAGGGGATGCTGCTTGGGTTGTTGTTTTCTCGCTGGAATCGCCGCCAATATAAGTGGTACATTTCTAGTAAACATTGTTTTTTTTCAGCTACCATTAGTACCTTTAATATTGAGCTTAAGCAGTGCAGCTCTTTCAGGGGGAATTGGGGGCATAATTGCCTTCAATATTATAAAGCAGTTTAAAAAATTCAATGTTATTAATCGTGAATTATAAATTTTATATGGTATTTTAGCGGTTTCATGGTTGAGGTAAAATAAATGAGGAGTGACAAAATGAATTTTAAAAATCAACTAGGAATAGCAATGTTATTGGTGGTGAGTTTATTTATTGGGTTATTCTTGGGAAAAAATGTAGAAGGTTCAAGTAAAGCTCAAGGTTACTTCCCAACCTTTATGGTTGTTGGAGATGTGAAACAGGTTATTACTATAGATGATAAGCATGATTTTCCTCTACATAAAATGGAGCATAGAGGTATAACAATGGACTTTTTTAGCTTAGAGCATATCATTGAGGCAGCAGTGCCTATTGTAGAAGATTTTGAGGTATTATTGGTTGGTGGTGATGGTCTTATATCTAAAATTGATAAAATAGATGATTGTTCAATTACCTTTTCAGATATATACGGCTGGGAGTTTGTAAATAAAAGTCACCCAATCAGTAGTAATATAAAAATGGTGAAGGAAATAGTTGTGGTTTCGACAGAGAGTAATTGGAAGGATGGGTTAAATATAATAAATGTTGATGGAAATATTCTAAATATTACTGTGGGTCAGTTATATCTACAAGGATATGATGTTTTACATAATTTTGAAGGAACATCAACAGTTGAAAAAAATGGAAACAGATATGACTCATCAGTATATACAACAAAAAAAATAAAAAGAATAAAGGATTTAGTAGACCTATCTCAAAATTCAAGGCTACTGACAATGGGAGCAAAGGGAGACTATGGCTATGTAGACATCAATGGGTACATTGAGCTTAAGGAAAACAAAATGAATTATGTTGATGTTGGCAGCAAAGAAAAAATCAGTGATATAAAGGGTATATTTATAGATCCTCCATTGGTAAGTATTATGGATACCTATCATGATGCTTTACACTATATAAATCGAGGTGAAAAAGTTTTAATATTCTATATTGATGGCCTTGGTTACCATCAATATATTGAGGCAATGGATAATGGTTATGCACCCTTCTTCAAATCTCTACCAAAGGCTGAAAAAGCTACATCTGTTTATAGACCCGTCACCAATGCAGGGTTTGCTGCAATGATAACAGGTGAGCCACCAGCATTAAATGGTGTTTATTCAAGGAATCAAAGAGAGCTTAAGGTACCGACCATATTTGGAGCTGCCTTGGAGTTAGATAAAAGAGCAGCTTTAATTCAAGGAACATTGAATGTGCTAAATACAGAAATAAATCCAATTTTGAATATGGATACAAATAATAACAGTATAGCTGATGATGAGGTTTATGAAAGGGCGTTAAGTGAAATAAATAAAGGTTACGATTTAATGTTGATACATTTTAAAGCCATAGATATATATGGTCATAGCAATGGAGATATTCATCCAGAAACAATGAATATTATTATGACTATAGATAAATATGTAGAAGATATAGTTAATAGCTGGCAGGGTAAAGTAATTATTACATCGGACCATGGTATGCATTCGACAGAAGAAGGAGGTAGCCATGGAGCATTTATGGTAAAAGATATGGTTGTACCCTATTTAATTATTGAAGGAGGATTAGGAAATGAATAAAAAGGTCTTAATTACCATTCTTTTTTTGATAGGGCTAATAGCCTTAACTGCATATATTAATCGAGGAACTATTAAGGACAAGGCAGTAATGATAGAAAATGCAGAGCTATCTATAAAGGAAGCTGGCAATGAAGGTATGAAACTTGATTTTACACTGATTCAGTTACTTGGAGAAGAGACATTTGTAGCAAACCTTAAAAGCAGTGGGAAGGATCCTGTTGAGCATCAGTATAAGGGTGTGCCCCTGAAGGCTATTCTTAATTCTGCAAATGTAAGCTTTGAAGAGAAAAAACAAGTAATTGTAAGGTCTGTTGATGGATATACTGTGGCTCTTACGGTGGAGGAGGTTCTAGATGATGATAATGTATATATCGCTTACGAAAGAAATGGAGAACCCCTTGGAACTAAAGAAGAAGGAGGTAGTGGTCCATATCAGGTAATAATTAGAAAAGATCCCTTTAGTCAAAGATGGGCTAAATTTGTAGTAGAGGTAGAATTGCAGTGATATACTCAATAGAGGTTAGGGACCTACACTTCAGATATTTAAATAAAGAGGAAGAAACACTGAAGGGGATTAATCTGAAGGTGAAAAAGGGAGAGATTCTAGCAATTGTTGGCTTAAGTGGTAATGGTAAAAGCACCCTATGTCATTGCATAAGTGGTATACTACACAATTCATATAAGGGTGATCTAAGAGGTGATATTCTTTTAGATGGAAGATCACTTAAAGATTTAAAAAGAGTAGATATTATTAAAAAAATAGGGATTGTATTTCAGGATCCTGATACTCAACTATTTTCTCCCACAGTTGAAGATGAAGTTGCCTTTGGTCCTGAAAATTTATGCTTAGAAACTGATGTGATTATTCAAAGAATAGATGATGCTCTAAAGGTTGTAGGTATGGAGAATTATAGACTTAGTAATCCAAATCATCTGTCTGGAGGTCAAAAACAACTTGTGGCTTTAGCATCTGTACTAAGCCTGGAGCCAGAAATCTTTATTTTTGATGAGGCAATGGCGCAGGTTGATAAGGCTGGTAGAACATCGATAAAAAATAAAATTGAAGCCTTAAAAAAACAAGGCAAAACCATAATTATGATAGAACATGATATGACTAATTTAGATATTACCGATAGAGTAATGGTATTAAAGAATGGAAAACTCCAAGAATTTAAAGGAAGCTTATAATGAGGTGATACTTCTGGGATTTATAAAGTTAAGTAATGTTTGTTTTGGTTATAAAGATAATCAAGATATAATAAAAAATATATCACTGGAATTATTTAAGGAGGATTTTACTGCATTTACTGGACCAAATGGTGGGGGCAAAACTACTCTTGGCAAGCTTATGGCAGGTATTTTTAAACCATCAAGGGGTGATATCCTTATTGATGGAACAAATAGCAAAGATCTAAAGCTAGGTGCTGTTGGAAAAAAGATAGGTTATTTGTTTCAAAATCCAGAGAGGCAAATATTTGCACCCACCGTCGAAGAAGATATTACCTTCTCTTTAATATTTAAAGGTGTAGAAAAACAACAGGTAACAATGAAGGCTCAGGAAATGATGGAAATATTTCAGCTAAGTCATCTTCGAAACCAGTTTCCCTTCACCTTAAGTCAAGGAGAGAAACAACGGCTAGCTTTAGCGGGTATACTTATTAATGAACCCTCATTTCTTATCCTAGATGAACCAACTACTGGACTCGATATTGAAAGAAAAGGACAATTATCTAGCATTTTAAAGGAACTATCCAAAAGGGGAGTTGGAATGGCAGTAATTAGTCATGATGATGAATTTATTCAAAATTTATCAACTCGAATTATTGACATAGTGGGGGGGAATGTAATTGCAGATAAGAGAAAATAAAATAGACCCTCGAACAAAATTAACAGCTGTTATTATAATTTCTAGCTTAGCTGTTTTTATTAGAGACATAACCTTACTTTTAGGGATTCTATTAATAACCTTTACTATAACTTATGCTTTAGGCAATAATCCCTTAATGCTTGTAAAAAAACTAAAAAAACTAATTTGGGTTTTTATAGCAATCATTGTAATACAAAGCGTATTCTCCTCTGGAACACCTATTATTAGAGTTGCGAATGTTACTATATTCACTGTGGAGGGAATAACTAAAGGGCTTCAGTTGGGCCTACGGATGTGCATTATAGTAATATCTGCTTCAATAGTATCTACTTCTAGTCCCCGTGAAATAGTACAAGGATTAATACAATGGAAAATACCATACGAGATAGCATTTATGGTTTCCATAGCAATAAGATTTCTTCCGCTTTTTATTGAAGAAATAAAGGATACTGTTACAGCTATACAGCTGAGGGGAATAGAATTGGATAGAATACCAATTCGTAAGAGAATCAAGATATATTCATATGTTTTGATGCCTGTTGTGGCAAGTACACTTATGAAGTCTAAACAACTTTCAGTAGCAATGGAAAGTAAAGGCTTTGGTATTTATCCAACAAGAGCAAGCTTTAAGAAGCTGAAAATGGTCAAGGCTGATTATCTTATAATAGCTGTTTTTTTACTTGGTGCATTTGCCATTATAAAAGTTTACCTATATTAATACATAAAGGAGGATAAAAATGAAGGTATTCTCTGTTTTTGGTATCACTCAGTCTGGAAAAACAACAACAATTGAAAATATAATTAAAGAACTAAAAAAAAGAAGGTATTCGGTTGGAAGTGTAAAGGAAATCCATTATGAAGAATTTGCTATAGATGATGAAGGTAGTAATACATCTAGACATAAAAGGGCAGGGGCAGAACTGGTAACTGCTAGAGGCTATTATGAGACGGATATTTTATTTCCCAGAAGGCTTTCGGTGGAAGAAATCTTAAAGTTTTATCAGCATGATTATGTTGTTTTAGAGGGAGTTACAGATAGTAATGTTCCCAAAATAATAACTGCCCACAACATAGAAGAAATAGAGGAAAGATTAGATCGAACCGTATTTGCAATATCTGGAAGGGTTTCAAATGAAATTAATGAGTATAAAGGTATTCCTATAATAAGTTCCATAACAGATATTGAAAAACTGGTTGACTTAATTGAGGAAAAGGTATTCGAAAAATTACCTCAATTTCTTGAGGAATGCTGTAGTTCATGTGGATATAGTTGTAATGAGTTGACAGAAAAAATAATAAGAGGAGAAGCAAAGCGAGAGGATTGCTCAATTTCTCAAAGTAATATAAAGCTAACCATTAACGACAATGATATTCCAATGGTACCATTTGTTCAAAATATTCTTTATAACTCTGTTATTGGAGTTGTCAAAGAGCTACAGGGATATCAAAAGGATCATAAGATAATTGTAAAGATAGGAGAGTAGTGATGTTCCCCCACGAAGCTTTTGAAAAAAGCACAAATATTACTTGTTATACTGTTGATAAAAAATTTCAAAGTAAAAAAAATGAAGTGTATAAAGTTACTTGCATTGAAGATAATACAAATTTTAATAAAGGTTTAATTGTGAAAAAATACTTGCAATCACATTTAAATTTTGAAAATGAAGTGCATCTTTTAACAGAACTCCACAGGTATGGGTTGTCTGTTCCACGGGTATTTCGTGTAGAAGAAAAATGTATTATAATGGAATATATTGAGGGAAAAACATTAGCCGATGTATTGTATGAATCAGAAGTGAACAGTGAAGAAGGAAGGTTGATGCAGTATAAGGTTAAGAAGTATTTGACAGGGGATTTATTATTTTGGTTAAAAAACTTTTATCAGTATACAAAGATTATTAGAGGAAAAAACTTAATTCTAAAGGATATACACTTACGAAATTTCATATTTGGTGATTCTTTAGTCGGTGTAGACTTTGAAAATTGTTGTGAAGGAAAAAAAGAAGAAGATATTGGTAAGCTTTGTGCCTTTATAGCTACCTATGATCCACCATGGACAACATTGAAAATGGAGCTAATAGAAGAAATGGTTGGAAAAGCATGTGAAATTCTTTCCCTTGATGAAGATATTTTGATGTTAGAAATAGATAAGGAATTAACAGCAATAAAGAAGAGGCGCAAAAATACTTGAAATAAAATAAACTGGAAGATTTATTAAAACGTCACCTTGATATTTATTTCAAACTTTCTATTTTTCAGTGAATATTTTTCCCTAATAGTACAAATAATATAATCGTTAAAAAATAAATTTGATAGGGAGGATATTTGATGAGAGTTAATAAAATGGATCATCCTAATCAAGGTATTAAGTGTGTGGTAAATACTTGTCATTATTATATGTCTGGTGACCACTGTGCTGCTGAAAGAATCGAAGTTCAGCCGAGAAATGCAAGTAATACAGAAGAAACAGATTGTGCTACATTCATGAAGCATCATTAATTACAAAACTAACATTTTGTGCTTCAAAAACCCAGCATTTTGTTATGAACATTGCTGGGTTTATTTGTTTTTGCTATTTGAAATAAATAATTTTTTGTTGACAAAATTATATATATAGATTAATATATTTTTTAAGTATTATTTTAGTTTGAGTAGAATAATAATAATCATCAAATAATTATATCTTATCAAGAGTTAGGGTAGAGAGTTAGCTCGTTGACCCTGCGCCAACCTACTTAAAAAGCAAGGTGGTTCTGCTAACATCGATAAGGAGGCAAATAAGCCAATATAACCTTCTTAGCGGTGTGCTTAGAAGGTTTTTTTATTTTTCAAAATTCATATTAGCATTCTTATCAAGAGAGGTGGAGGGACTGGCCCAATGAAGCCCGGCAACAGCCAACTATATTACAGTAGTTGGAAATGTGCCAATTCCTGCAGCGTAAAAGCTGAGAGATAAGATGTAGGTTATGTCGATGAAGGAATTTGTCGTCTATAAAACTACTTCTTATTTTCTATGAAGTAGTTTTTTTAATGTAGAGAATTAGTAATGAAGGCTGCAAAAATATTAATCTATTGAAGGAGGATTTGAAATGATTAAAATTGGATTGTTAGGGTTAGGGACTGTGGGTACTGGTGTCTATCAGTTAATTAGTGAAAATAGAAATGATCTAAAGGCTTTAATTGGTGAAGAGGTTGAGATATCTAAAATACTAGTTAATAATGTTAGTAAGATTAGAGAGGTTGAATTGGAGAAGGGGATATTAACTCTAAATCCCTATGAAATATTAGACGATCCAACCATTAACATTATTGTTGAGGTTATTGGTGGTGTAACTGATGCCTATACATACATAAAATATGCATTGAATAATGGTAAGCATGTGGTTACGGCAAACAAGGCAGTTATAGCAAAGCATATGAAGGAGCTCACCTCATTATCAAAAACAAGCAATAGTGCATTACTCTACGAAGCCAGTGTTGGTGGTGGAATTCCAATAATCAAACCCTTAAGACAGTATAAGAACATGAGCCAAGTAGATGAAATAAAGGGCATTATAAATGGCACATCGAACTTTATTCTATCTAAAATGATAGATGAAAGCATGAGCTTTGATGAATCCCTATCACTGGCTCAAAGCCTAGGCTATGCAGAGGCTGACCCCACTGATGATGTTGAAGGCTACGACACTGCCCGCAAGTTAGCCATACTTTCATCTATTGCCTTTAATAATAGTATAAATGATGATAGCATCTATTCTCGTGGTATTAGCTCCATTAGTAAAGGTGACATAGATAATTTTAAAGAAATGGGTTTTACAGTCAAACTATTAGGAAAAGCCATCAAAAGAGCCAATCAAATAGCTGCTTCTGTTGAACCAGTTTTAATAAAAGAAAAATCTATGCTTGCTGGTGTAAATGGTGCATTTAACCTGATAGCACTTAATGGAGCACCATTAGGGGAGCTACAGTTTTACGGCCAGGGAGCAGGTAAATTTCCTACAGCAGGAGCTGTTTTAAGTGATATTTTAGATATTATTACCTGTGCATATCCAAAAGAGATTTGTGATAATAATGATCTAGCTACTAATACTACTTCATGCCAGCTATCAGGAAGATATTATATTCGCATAAACCTTCTCGGTGAAGTTACTGATGAGGAAGCATTAAAGTATATTGATGAGAACTTAATTGATACTAAAATCAATAGCTCTAAAGGAGAACTTACATTACTAACTAAAGAGACTACTCCTAATGAAATACAGAAATTTGAAAAATCATTAAATAAATATGTTGAGGGATGCTTCTATGCAAGAATCGATGAGTAATGTATATAATGCTAAAATGCCAGAAATTGTTGTTCAAAAATATGGTGGAACATCAGTAGGTTCAATAGATCGAATTAAAGAAATCGCAAAAAAGATAATAAGTAGTAGAGAGACAGGTAAGCTCATTATTGTTGTAGTATCAGCCATGGGTAACACTACAAATAAACTGTTGGATATTACTAAGCAAATATCCAACAATCCATCAAAAAGAGAAATAGATGCTTTATTAACAACTGGTGAACAGCAGTCTATTGCATTACTCACAATGGCGATTCAGGAATATGGTCATAGCGCAATATCATTAACAGGATTTCAAGCAGGTATTAATACTGTAGGTGATAACTGTAATAGTAGGATTTTTGAGATAAACTATGACAAAATTTATGAACTACTACAACAGTATAAAATTGTTGTAGTAGCGGGATTCCAAGGTATAAATGATTTAGGTGACTTAACAACCCTGGGTAGGGGTGGGTCTGATACAACTGCTGTAGCCCTTGCTGCAAAATTTAGTTGTCCCTGCGAAATATATACTGATGTGAATGGTGTATATACAATTGACCCTAACATCTTCCCGTCTGCTAGAAAGCATGAGGTTATTAGCTATGATGAAATGATAGAAATGGCTAAACTAGGTGCCAAGGTATTAGATAAAAGAGCAGCGGCGCTGGCAAAAAAATTTGACGTACCTATTTATATAGCAAAAAGTGATGGAACAGAAGTTGGAACTTTTATAAGGAGGCGAGATTTAGTGGAGGAAAATAGTATAGTAGGAATAGCCTTGAGGCAAGACCTGATTAGTATTAAATTAAGCAATATAACAGCAGACGAAGTATTGAATGTAATAGATGGTTTTGAAGGAATGGGAGTAGAGCTGATTTCAGTCCATACAGTATTAGAGGATGATGAAAAAATTAGTGTGTTTCTAACATCTACAAAGGAATATACATCAATCATTGAAAAGGTAGAGGATAAACTAAAAAAGAGGCTCAAGGGATTGAAGATTAAAAGTAATAGTAATTTAACCCAGTTATCAGTCGTTGGAGATGGGCTGAAAAATCAAGCGGAAGTTTTCACCAAAATATTTAAAACACTTAGAGATAATGATATAAATTATAAAACTATAACATCAACTGATACAAATATAACATTTTATATTAAAGAGCAAGAAAATTATAAAGCAATTAACAGTCTGGTTAGAGAATTTAATCTCTAAAACCCCCTTGAATTTGTCAGACCAGCCTCTTTAGCAGATTTAAGAGCCTGTTGGAAATCCTGCCTAGTAATATTTTGTGATAACTCTTTATAATCATGGGATCTATAGGCAGGATAATATTGAGACATAACATTTATATAAGTATCCTTAGATATATGGTTAGCTATAAATCCCATAATTTTATCAGTACTTGCAATATTTTCCGGCATTACTAAATGACGAATCATTAGTCCTCTATAGGCAATATTGTTTCCATCTGTTTTAAGGTTGCCAACCTGATGAAACATTTCTTTAATTGCAGCTGTGGCAATAGAATAGTATTGCTTTACACCTAGGTATTTTTCAGCTAGAGTATCATCTGAAAATTTTAAATCAGGCATATATATGTCAATAATATCTTCTAAAAGCATTAAGGTATCTGTAAGGTCATAACCATTTGTATTATATACAATAGGTAAAGTAAGGCCTTCATTAGCAGCTAAATATATAGCTTCTACTATTTGAGGGATTATATGGCCTGGAGATACTAAGTTGATATTATGACATTTTCTTTTTTGAAGATATAGCATTACCTCCGCCAGTTGCTCCACACTGATTTCATTACCTTCACCACAATGACTAATTTCGTAATTCTGACAGAAAACACATTTTAGGTTACAATGGGAAAAGAAAATTGTCCCAGAGCCATGACGTCCCACCAGTTCTTTTTCTTCACCATAATGGGCTTCAGCTCCAGAAACCACTGGGTGAGTTAAGGTTTTACAAAAGCCAGCCTCACCCTTAATTCTATCTACACTACATTGGTGGGGACATAACACACAATTATTAAGCATGCTTTTTAGTTTATCCACCCTTTTCTTAAATGTATTATTTTCTAGAAGCTTCATATATGAGGCCTTTCCCATTTCTAAATTCCCTCCGATTAGATATAGTTTTTTCTACACCCATTAAGATTCAGTCTTAGTATTCCCTTCATTATGATTATATAATTAAGATATTATTTCTTTTATTCCAACTATAGAAATCAGTGGGTGAATTCATGGTACAATATACTATGTATAGTAAGATAGAAGGTTTAGGAGGGAACAAAAATGAAATTTATACATACAGGAGACTGGCATA
This sequence comes from Alkaliphilus peptidifermentans DSM 18978, assembly GCF_900101495.1. Taxonomy (GTDB): domain Bacteria; phylum Bacillota; class Clostridia; order Peptostreptococcales; family Natronincolaceae; genus Alkaliphilus_C; species Alkaliphilus_C peptidifermentans. Next base: position 117,197 of record NZ_FMUS01000009.1, on the reverse strand, counting down.
TTGGAAAGCTGGTCCATCAAATACATATGACAGAGGATCAACGATTTATCCTTCAAGATTTTATTCGTGTAGTGGCTGAAGAAAAACCACATGCAATAATAATTGCTGGAGATATTTATGATCGTTCGGTACCACCGGTGGAGGCAGTAGAGCTTTTGGATGAAGTCTTTTCAACCATTTTAATAGAACTTAACACTCCAATTATTGCCATATCAGGAAATCATGATAGCCCCGATAGATTGGGCTTTGGTAGTAAAATATTAAGAAATAAAGGATTATACATTGAAGGCAAGCTAACAAAAAATATTAAGTCAGTAGTGTTAGAGGATGAGTTTGGACCAGTGAATTTTCACCCCATTCCCTATGCCGATCCGGCAATTGTTCGAGAACTTATGGATGATTCGACAATTAATAACCACGACTCAGCCATGAAGGCAATAATAAATCAGGTTAAATCCGACATGAACCCAGGACAAAGAAATGTAATTATAGCCCATGGATTTGTAATTGGTGGAGAATCATTAGAAACCAGTGAATCAGAACGGCCCCTATCTATTGGTGGGAGTGAGTATATTGATGTAACGGCTTTCATGGATTTCAATTATACGGCTTTGGGGCATCTCCATAGTCCGCAAAAAGTAGCTGTTGATAAAATCAGGTACCCAGGGTCACTGTTAAAATACTCATTTTCTGAAGCTCGACAAAAGAAATCTGTTACAGTAGTTGAAATGGACAAGGCCGGAGGGACTGAAATAAGGAAAGTATCCTTAACCCCTAAGCGTGATATGAGAAAGATCCAGGGAAAGCTTCTGCAGTTAACTGACCCAGCAATTTATAAAGATACTAATATTGATGATTATGTAATGGTAACATTATTAGATGAAGGAGAACTGCTAGATGCTATAGGTAAGCTAAGGGGGGTATATCCCAACGTTTTAAGATTAGAAAGAAGTCAACTGAAGGGAATAAGACAAACCAATGGAAAGATGGGTTCAGACTATCATAGGAAAAGTAAGCTGGAGCTTTTTAGAGAGTTTTATGAAGCTATGGAAGGAGACAGCTTTAAGGATGACTATAAAGAAATATTGATAGATGTACTTTCGGATATTGAAAAGGAAGAAAGGGGGAAATAGAATGCGACCAATTAAGCTGACCATGACAGCCTTTGGGCCATATGCAGATACAGAAATAATCGATTTTACAAAGCTAGAGGGTCGTAACATTTTCCTAATTACTGGCCCAACAGGTAGCGGTAAAACAACTATATTCGATGGTATTAGCTATGGGATTTATGGTGAAGCAAGTGGTCAAGAGCGGGATGGTGAGAATCTTAGAAGTCAGTGGGCTGATATAGATAAATTAACCTATGTTGAATTAGAATTTCAGTTAAGAAATAAACGATATACAATAAAAAGAACTCCACGACAGGAAAAGAGAAAAAGTAGAGGAGAAGGTATAACTGAACATTTACCGGAGGCAGAGCTAAAAATATGGGAAGAAGATAGCCAAGTTATAACCGGAGTTAAAAATGTAAATGAAAAGATGAATGAAATTATGGGAATTACCTGTGATCAGTTTCGACAAATAATGATGATTCCTCAGGGGGATTTCCGCAGACTATTAACATCCGATAGTAAAGAGCGGGAAAAAATAATGCAAAAAATCTTTAATACAGAAATTTATAAGCTGGTGGAGGTAAAATTAAATGAAAAAGCAAAAAGCTTAAAAACTGAGGCTCTCCATCTTAAAAATAGGTTACTAGACATAATCAAAAAAATTGAAGCTGACAGTAATATAGAGTTATTGGAATTGATAGGAGCAGTAGATATTAATAGATCAGAATTAAAAATAGAATTATGTAAGGAAATTCAAAAAGATGAAGAGAAAATATTGCAGATGTTGAAGGATATTGAGGGTAAGGACAAGCTATTAGGTGAAAAGCAAAAGGAAAGAATTAAAGCTGAAGATAATAATAGAAAGCTTCAAGAGAGGCTAAAGCTAGAATATGAAAAAAAACAATTAGATAACCAAAGGGACAGTATTTTTATAAAGAAAAACATGCTTCAAAGTAATAAAAAAGCAGCAGAAATTTTATGGCTTGAGGAAGGCTATCTTGAAAAGGAGAGGCTAGTTCTTAATAAAAAACAGAAGCTTCAAGAGGTTAGTGGGAAGGTAAAGCTTTGTAGTAATACTCTAGAAGGGGCGGCAAAAAATTATTATCTAGAGAAGGATAAGGAGGTAGAGCGACTGGAGCTAAATAATCGTCTATTGCAGTTAAATGAGTATAAGAAAAGAGTTGAAAGCTACCTCGTTAAAAAAAATAGTATGCTTAAATATGAAGATGAATTCAATAGGCTAGCAAAGGAAAAGAAGAGGCTTACTGATAAATTGATAGCTTTAAAGGCAGAGGCCAAGATAATCGCCGAAGAGCTAGAAACCTCACGAAAAGCTCAAAACTGCTATATAATAATGAAAAATAAACTGGATAGCCTACAGCTTGTCTTAAAGAAATTAAAGCAAACCTTGCAGGAAAACCAGAAGCTAGAAGAGATAGAAAAAGAATACTTAGTAGCACAGGAAGAAAGTAAAAGGGTTGAAGAATATCTTGAAATAGCAGAAAGTACCTATAATGAAATGCAAGAAGAATGGTACAAGGGTCAGGCTGGACTCCTTGCTAAGGACTTGCAACAAGGTGATTTGTGTCCGGTTTGTGGCTCCCAGCAGCATCCTAGCTTAGCTCAACTACAAGAGGGCATACCATCCTCGGAGGAGCTAAAGGAGAAAAGAGATCAGCTGAGTCAATTGGAGAAGCAATATAAAATGCGTACCGAAGACTATACGAAAGCATCAGGAAGAAAAGAGGTTCAAATAGCAATTATAAATAATTTAAAAGGAGAATTAAAGGTTCTACTAGAGGATGAACCTGTTGAGGGTGAAGGTAGGCCACTGGAGATATTTTTACAAGAAAAAGTACTTACTCAGCAAATAGAGCAAGATAAATTATCTCTAGAAGTGAGACAGCTTGAGAAAGAAAAAAATAAGATGAAGGAATTAGAGATAAGGAATGAAGAAGTAAATAAAGAAGCATCAGTAACCGAAAAAAGCTTAGAAAATACAGAAAATCAGTATTCGGTTGCTTCAAATACCTTTAATAGAGAAAGGGCTTTATTAGAAGCCATTACACAGGAAATACCTAAGGAGCTTCTGATACAGGAAATTTTATTGGCTAAAATTGATGAAGTTTCCAGCACCTACTATAAACGTGTAAAGCTACTGGAGGAGTTAGAAAATAAATATCATGATTCAAAGCTAAAGATGGAGAGGGTAATAGCTGAAAAAACAGCGGTGGAAAGTGCCTTTAAAGAGGCATTATCATTTCTAAATGATGCTAAAGAAAAATTTGATATGGAGGTTATGAAGGCTGGCTTCATTGATAAAGCAGAGTATCAGAAGTATAAATCAACAAAGGATGAAATAGAAGCTTTAGAGGAGGAAATTCAAAGCTACCAGGAAAGATTAAAATCTATCTCTGATCGATATATTCAAATAACAATGGAGACTGCAGGACTAACCTTAGTAGAGCTTGACAATTTAGACAAAGAATATAATGTACTAAAAGAGGAATTAGAGGAAATGAACTCCAGCAGAACAAAGCTTTATGCTAAAATTGAGAGAAATAATCAAATATCAAAGGATATAGAAGAATTTGAGAAGCTAATTTTAGGGGTAGAGCAAGACTATAGCTATATAGGACATTTGTCAGAAATAGCAAAAGGCAATAATACAGAGGGACTAACCTTTGAGAGATATGTTCTGGCAGCTTTCTTAGAGAATGTTTTATCAGCTGCCAACAATCGATTAGTCCCTATGACCTCAGGGAGATACGAGCTAAATAGAACTGATCAGCGGGCCAGAAGTAATGCCCAAAGTGGGTTGGAGCTGGAGGTTTATGACCATTATACAGGAAAGACTCGGCATGTAAAGACTCTATCGGGGGGAGAAGGTTTTAAAGCATCCTTGGCACTGGCATTGGGGTTATCGGATGTAGTTCAGTCCTATACTGGAGGCATTAGCCTTGATACAATCTTTATAGATGAAGGCTTTGGTACCCTTGACTCGGAGTCCCTTGACGGAGCCATTGGAGCATTAATGGAATTGCAAAATTCAGGAAGACTAGTAGGAATTATATCACATGTACCGGAGCTGAAGGAAAGAATTGGGGTCAGACTAGAGGTTCAACCCAGTAGGACAGGTAGTAAAACAAGATTTATATTATAGGGCCTATAAATGAGGATTTATCATTATGATTACATTCATTATGATAAATCCTCTAAAAAATTTTAAAAAAAATGCAGGGTTTTTTGAACTAAATTCGTCTATTATATAAGGCAGAAGGGAGGGGAGCTTAGAAATTGGATGACCAAATTGTAAAAAGTGTTTTACAGGGAGAGCATCAAGCATTTCGACAAATTGTAGAAAAGTATAAGAAATATGTATTTGCAATCATTTATAATATCACTAGAAACCCAGAAGAAACAGAGAATCTATCGCAGGAAGCCTTTATTCAAGCATATAGCTCCCTTGCCACATATAAAAATCAAGGGTTAAAGACTTGGCTTGGAAGAATTGCAGTCAATAAAGCAATAGACTGGAATAGGAAGAAGAATAAAGAATTGACAGGTCAAATAAAATATCAGCAAGTGCAAAAAAATCTAAATGAAACAATACATACCATAGAGGATGAAGTTGTAAGAAGGGAAGAAATAAAAAGACTTAAAGATATCTGTAGTAGAATTCCACATAAATATGGGAATATTCTTCACAAATACTATATTCAATCTATGAACTATAAGGAAATTGCTGAAGAGGAAGGCATAAGTATAAGGACAGTTGAATCTAGGCTGTATAGAGCAAAAAAACTTTTGAGAGACAATTGGAAGGAGGGTGGATAAATTGGAGCATTACCAACAACAGCACTGGAGAGATTATACTTTGAATTTAAATAGTGACGAAGAAAGACAAAATATGGAGGAGCACTTATTAGTCTGTGATAGTTGTTTAGAAATATATCTAGAGGAATTAAGCTCTCGAGATGATTACCAACAAGATATCTCACCTGAATTCACAGATATTGTAATTAAAAAGGCCATTGGAAGCAAATATGAAAACGTTAAAAAATATGAAAGAAAAAAGTTCTTAAGAAATTATACAATAGCTGCCGGCTTAACCCTAGCATTAATGGCCAGTGGCGCCTTTGACTTGATCGGTAGTGGCATGCCTAAAATTATGTCCAGCTTTGTTTATTCAACAAAAAAAATAGAAACTACGGCCTCCAATGGATGGTCAACTAGGCTTATGAACAGTACCTTAGATATCATTGATAATATAAACGATAAATTAAAGGAGTGAAAAAATGAAAATAAATAAAACCTTTGGTGTATTTTTATCCTTTCTTCCTGGGGTAGCCCACATGTATATGGGTTTACAGCGGCAAGGAATAGAATTAATGACTCTCTTCTTTTTACCAATGTTTTTAACAGACTTTATAAGAATAAGTATATTCATGTTTGCAGTACCTATTATCTGGTTTTATAGCTTTTTTGATGCTCTACATAAATTATCAGATCCAGAAAAAAGAATTGATGGAGACATTTTATTATTTTCATGGCTAAAGGGGGAGGTAACAACCTCATGGAATAAGAATAAGCTTTTGGCTTATGGATTAATCTTTATCGGCTGCGTTTTAATATTTCAACGAGTAGCTTTACCATTGGTATCAACATACATTTCCTGGGGGATTGCTAGATATCTAGAAACAGCGGTTCTTGCTATACTATTTATTTTAGGAGGTATAAAACTACTCCTTGGAAGTAAGAACAGTAGCAAGGGAGGCAATGAGTCATGCGACAATGGAGAGTAGGTACATTTTCTATGGGAATTATCCTTATTGCTTTAGGCATAATTTTAATAATTTCAATGGTGGGTGGCAATGATATTGCCTCCAATTTATTAAAATGGTGGCCTATTATTCTAATAATACTTGGACTAGAAATATTAACATATCTATTTTTATCAAAGGAAGATGGGCCTGTAATAAAATACGATGTCTTCAGTATAGTTTTGATAATATTTATATTTATTTTCAGTACACTTGTCTATACATTAACTACAATAGGTATTGTTCCTAAGCTTACAGAAATGGTATCCAGTAGAAACTATATGGTAGAAATGAATAGACAAGAGGTGCAAGTAGATTCCGAAGTGAAAAAAATTGTTTTAGAATCACCACGTTATAATGTACAGATAAAAAGTGGCGAAGAAAATCGAGTGATTTTATGGGGGCAGGGTGAGGTTTATACATTATCAAAGGATATGGCTGATGATATAATAAATAAATCAGAATTAGTAACTAATCAGGTAGGTGATACCCTCTATGTTTCCTTCAATGAAATGGCTGGTATGACAGATTTTAATGGGGGTGTAAGCTTCTTTAGCTATACACTATGCCTACCATCAAATGTTGATGTTGAAATAAATAGAGGCAGAGGTTATCGGCCACAAATAGATATTGATGCAGGTATAATTGATGGGAAATGGGCTATTGATACACAAGGAAGAATTATAGTTAGGACAACCAATCAGCTGGATCTGTCGATTGAAGCTTTAGTAAATGGGAGGGACTGGCTAAGAGGAAATGCAAATTGGCAAACGGAAAAAAGCGACACCCATAATCAAGTATTAGGAGAACTTCAATTCGGGAATGGAACAAATCGCTTAACCATATTTAGTGGAGAGGTAGAAGTGCTGCATGTCAATTAAAATTCTTATACTTAAGGGAGAGCAACTAATACTTGCTCTCTTATTATTTTATTATCTGCAATTTATAAAGCCATTGACAAAGGTATGTATTAATATTAAATTAAGGGGGTAAAGGATGTTTATGGAGGTAAATAATGAGATCAACTATGCAACTGACAATGCGGGGGATATCCCCAGACGAATTTAAGGACTATTTTGAAGAAAAAGGCTGTGTAGAAAAAGAAGAATATATATTTCATTCACAAAATTGGAATGTAAAAATGCTTTCTAGCTACTGTAATGTTGGGTCTATAAAATTAGTGGAAGTTGAGCTGCATTTCTATGGTGATGAAGACATATTATTAGAGGTTGTGGCTAACCTTAGAAAGCAGTTTATGAGGGCCGGAGGATAGTGACTGAATAGCTTCGGTAAAATGGGTTAAAGTATTAAGAGTATAGCTTTCATATGATACTTTATAATTTATTAATAAGGAGCTTTATTATGAAAAAGGGACGAAGAATACTAATAATCGGAGGTGGAGCTGCTGGTTTAATGGCAGCAGTAGCAGCCGCTAAAAATGGAGTAGAGGTAATTATTCTTGAAGGCTTAAATAGAGTTGGTAAAAAAATCCTTGCAACAGGCAATGGAAGATGCAACTTAACAAATATACATATGGATATCAGACGATTCCACGGGAAAAATCCCAAATTTGCCTTTGGTGCATTGGGGCAATTTGATGTAGAGCAAACTATGAACTTCTTTGATTTTTTAGGAATTAAATGCAAAACAGAAGAAGGGGGAAAGGTATATCCATACTCTGATCAAGCCACCAGTGTATTGGATGTACTAAGGTATGAGCTTCAGCAGCTAGGGGTAAAGGAAGAATGTGAAAAAGAAGTTGTAGAAATCAAAATAAAAAATCAGAGCTTTGAGATAACTATTAAGGATGGAAGTAAAATTAAGGGAGATAAGGTTATTGTAGCTACAGGTGGTATGGCAAGCCCACAACTGGGATCAAACGGTGGTGGGTATAAGCTTTTAAAGGACCTTGGACATCGTTTGATTGAACCGATTCCTGCATTAGTCCAATTGAAGCTTCAAGCTACATTTCTCAAGCAATTAAAGGGTGTGAAATTTATAGGTGAAGCCTCACTTATGGAGGGTGACAAACTTATACGGGTTGAGGGTGGAGAAATTTTATTTACTGAATACGGAATATCTGGTCCTCCAATACTACAGTTGAGTAGAGGTGTTTCTGAGGAGCTAATAAAGAAAAATATTCCATACATAATATTAGACCTTTTTCCTCAGCTTTTAACAAAAGACTTGGAGGAATTATTGCAGCTAAGGCTGGCATATCAGCCTCAAAAATCTTTACAATTTAATTTTGTAGGACTTATTAATAAAAGACTTATTCCTGTAATACTTAAGGAAGCAGGTATAGATAATATTCAAAAAATCTCCTCGCAGGTAAATATAAAGGAAATTGAAGCAATAGCATATTTGCTGAAAAATTGGAAGCTTAAAGCTATAGGCACTCAAGACTGGAAGCATGCTCAGGTGACTGCGGGTGGCATAGATGTTGAACAGGTAGATTCCAAGACATTAGAATCTAAATTAGTTAAGGGTTTATATGTTGTCGGAGAATTATTAGATATTGATGGCGATTGTGGAGGCTTTAACCTCCAATGGGCGTGGTCTTCTGGGTATATAGCTGGAGAAGATGCAGCCTTGAGCAATAGATGAAGGGAGAAAAATTTATGATACGGGTTGCAGAAATTAAGGTATCAATTGATGCAGATGAAGACAAATTAAAAACTGAAATTTTGAGGAAATTAAAGATTAAAGAGGAAGAGCTTGTTAACTTCTGGATTTATAAGAAATCACTTGACGCTCGAAAAAAAGACCAAATAGCCTTTGTATATACATTGGATGTAGAGCTTAAAAAGGAAAAGGAATTTTTAAAGAAATATAAAGGACAACATGTTTCCCCAACCCCAGATATGGAATATAGGTTTGTAGAGGTAGGTAAAGCTTCATTAGCAATGCCCCCTGTAGTTGTGGGTACAGGACCAGCTGGATTGTTTGCTGGATTAATCCTTGCTGAAATGGGGTATTGTCCAATTGTTTTGGAGCGGGGAAAGGACGTTGATGAAAGAAGTAAGGATGTAATGGAATTTTGGAAAGAAGGGAAGCTGAAGGCTGAATCCAATGTACAATTTGGAGAGGGCGGCGCTGGAACATTTTCTGATGGAAAGCTAACAACACAAATCAAGGATTTACGCTGTAGAAAGGTTCTCAAAGAATTCATTTCAACTGGAGCTCCAGACGAAATACTGTACCACTACAAACCCCACGTGGGAACAGATAAACTTAGAAAAATAGTGAAGAAGATACGTAATAAAATAATAGATTTAGGTGGAGAGGTTCGTTTCAACAGTAAGGTTACTGATATCATAATCAATCAGGGTAAGGTGGAAGGAATCTATATAAACGGCAGTGAAAAAATAGATACTGAAATAGTTATACTTGCTATAGGACATAGCGCCAGAGACACCTTTGAAATGCTGTATGATAGAGGGATAGAGCTACAGCAAAAGCCATTTTCCATTGGTGTTAGAATTGAACATCCTCAGCAATTAGTTAACAATAGTCAATATGGCCAGTATGCCACCCACCCAAAGCTTGGAGCAGCAGATTATAAGCTATCCTATCATTGCTCCAACGGAAGATCTGCCTATACCTTTTGCATGTGTCCAGGTGGTGAGGTGGTTGCAGCTGCCTCAGAAGAGGGCAGGCTGGTTACCAATGGCATGAGCTATCATGCAAGGGACAAAGATAATGCCAATAGTGCCCTTCTAGTGGGTGTAGCCCCAGAGGATTATGAAAGCAGTCATCCCTTGGCGGGGGTTTATTATCAGCAAAGATGGGAAGAAAGAGCATTTCAATTGGGAGGAAGCAACTATCATGCACCAGTTCAATTGGTGGGTGATTTTCTAAAGGATTGTCCATCTAAGCAACTGGGCAATGTAAAACCCTCCTATACTCCCGGAGTTACCCCAACAGATTTAAGAGAATGCCTTCCTCAGTATGTTATTTCTGCCATGAAGGAGGCAATCATAGGATTAGATAAAAAGTTAAAGGGCTTTGCCCTTGAGGATGCTGTTATGACAGGGGTAGAAACCAGAAGCTCATCTCCAGTAAGAATTATAAGAAATGAAGGACTTATAAGCAATATAGATGGACTCTACCCTGCCGGGGAAGGGGCAGGCTACGCAGGTGGTATTGTATCGGCAGCTGTGGATGGCATAAAGGCAGCAGAGGCTGTTGCAAAGAAGTATAAACCAATAAAGTTAAGAGTTAAGAGTTAAGAGTTAAGAATGAAGAATGAAGAGTTAAGTGAAAAATGTTAAATGAAAAATAATGAATGGTGAATTGATGAAGAAATTTGCGTCACGAAATTTCTAAATAAATCTATGTTAAATGCTGTAGGGGTGGACGACCCTGTCCACCAGATTGTCATTATCTATTATTAATTACTAATTTACTTTGAAAAAGGGGTGCAATCATTGGAAAAACTAACAGGCTGCTGTGGTATTATAGTGGTGAAGGATAACAAATTACTTTTAGGATTAAGGACTGATGGTCAAGGCTGGGGATTAGCTGGTGGAAAGCTTGAGCATGAAGAAACCCATTATGAGGCAGCCAAACGGGAGCTTAATGAGGAGTTTAATATAATACCTAAAGAGTTAACTTTTCTAGGTTTTGTTGAAGAAGAGGCATTAGTTAAAGGTGAAAAGCTAATTGTGGTACCCTCTATTTATTTATGTGAGGATTATTTCGGTGAACCTAGGGCTGAACCCAAAGAAATGAAAGAATTAGGGTGGTTTGATGCTGATGAAATAAAGGAATTAAAGCTTTTTCCACCCTCGAAAGCTGCAATTTATAAATATTGGACTAAATGATTTTTCCATATTTTCATTCAACATTTAACATTTAACATTCAACATTTCTCATTAGCTTTTTCCCATTTCTCTAATCATGTGTTCAGCAAAAGCTTGAGCTTTTGATTCTATATTAGCCACCTCCATAATAGCCCCTGGATCATTTGCTGTTTCCATCATTGCAAATCGGGGAGGAAGATAAAAGCCCTTATTAATATTTAGAGCATCAATTAGCTGTTTAGCTACAGAATCGCTACCAGAATTTCCAGATACAATAATAGAAAAAATTGTTTTATTATTAAAGCTGATTTTTCTATATAGAGCTGTTAATCTATTTATAACCGCCATGAGGTTAGAGGAAATAGCATCGTTATAATTAGGACATATCCATACAACCCCATCTGCTTCTTCTATGGCTGGTAAAATGGTTTTAGTCATAACACCACCATAATAGCAGCTATTTTTTTGACCAAAGGAGAGACAGGTTTTAAAGGAGCAGCCATAGCAATCGTAAACTGAGCCATTTTCTATGGGGAGTTCATCTATTTGAAAACCATGAAGATGAGTACTCACCATTCGCCATAGGGTTAGGGTATTGGAGGTTGTACGGGAGCTGGAATGGAGTACAACAATTTTAGGATTCTCAATAATTTCTCTATTTTCATTTCTTAACCGTGAGCCTAGTTGCTGTGATATCTGGAGAGATATTTCTCTTAGTGGTAAATTAATAATCTTTTTCCATGTAAGAAAATTACTCAAATCATCAGTAGCTTCGACTAATGGTTGACCTATAAAGCTGCATCCCAGCTGATTAGCAACAAAAACTAAGTGGGCAGCAATACTTTTAGTATATAGCTGGCCATTGCTGTGGACTAATATCGCTGCGGTAGAACCCTCCAGAGGGTAAGCCTCTCTAGTAGCAAGGGATGATAAAATTTCAAACAAAGGAATATTTACACCAGCAGCATCCACCTCAACTGCAAAGAGTACTTTTTTGTTTTTTAAATCTGGAAGCTCATGATGGTTTTCAATTAAACAGTATGACAAGTCTCCAGTTGCCGCCTTTACCATATCTTTAAGCTGAGAAGAAATAATGCCTGGCTGTACCAAATACATCATATAATCAGCTCCAATTGTTTATAGGTTTCCTTAAGCCGGTCAAATAAGGTGGCAGACATTTTATAGGCTTCAACCTCTGTACCAGTTGAATTTAAGCGATTCAATGCTCCCATATAAATACCCCCCATAAAGGTGGCACTATAATGCCATTCACCACGTATGGTGGAAAGAATTGATAGTGCACCAGAAGAAAGGGCTGGAGCCACATAAGGCTTAAAGCCAGTTTGACGAACCTCAATATTAGCATTCTTAGCTTTATCTGTTAAATACAAGGAAAGCTCATGATTATAGTTATCGATACTATCAGCTATAATTAGGCCTTCACCATGGGGGCCAAAGGATCTGCCCTCCCTTTCAAAGTGCGTTGCTTCGTCTGATTGATTTGCATAATATAGAGCTCTTGCATTCATAACACCTAAACCATAGCCTCGTATTTGTTCTGGAGCTAAGCCTTTAAAGTCCCGAATACCATTTATAGAAGTATTACTGGCAATCAGTAAGGATTTACAAAGCAAATCTACAGGGTCAGAAACCACTGCAAAAATACCCTTAAAACCCTTATCTCTAGCAAGCTGACCATAGGTATTAATTATTTTAGAATTTTGCTCAAACTGCACCATCCTAACATCCACAGCTTCTTCACCTATCGGAGGAACTCTGGCAGCAATACAAAAGATAAATAGGTCACAATCAAAAACTTCTTCATAGGCGATAGAGCGAACCTCAGGTTGGTTTTCATTACTTCCATATTGATAAATTTGATTTATCTCCTGCTGCCATCGGCTTAATTTGTTGGCATCACGGTCGTAAATTCCTATACTTTGGATACAGTCACCACCCAAAAGCCTAAGTCCTATTAGTAGAGTACTCCCTACATCCCCTAGACCTGCGATGTTTACCTTCCATTTCTCAGGAGCTTTTCTATTTATTACGTCATGCCAATTTGCATAGGCAGTATTAACCGACATCACTTCTCTAGCCTCTATTTTTGTATTGAGCCAATCCGGTATAGGGTAATGAGACTCTTCATCCAACAGTAAGCTCAGGTCTTCCACACCTTGAAAAAGCTGATTAGGATTTGATACACAGTAGCTTCTTCTTGAGGTAAGGGGATCTAATTCCTTTAAGAAATATAGCTTCCCTGTAGCTTCCATAGCCCTCTGTTGATCTGTTTTTAATAGCTGAGGGTATTCTTTATGTGAAAAAAATATATTATCTTGATAATGGTAAAAATACATTGTCTGTTCCTCCTGTATGACTGGATATAATACTTGATTTTAATCTTCTCAATAGCTCTAGATCATTTTTTAAGTAACTGGATGGATTCAAATTTAAATCATAATGCATGTTTTTCCCCTGATCAGGACAACGGGGATATAAAATTACTTCCCCTAAGAGGGATAGTGTAAGCTTACGTTCGTTTACCCTTTGGTATTCAATCTCTAAAGCCTCAAGTATTTTTATAGCATTTAAAATGGATATTTCCGATAAGTCATAAATAGCTTCATTGGTCACTCCATGAATAAATGCGGGAGAGGTATAGGGGAATATTAAGTTTATAGAAGATAATAAGCTTTTTTCAGGATATACACCACGCCAAAGGGTATCTCCGCCGATAAAAGGATAAAGGAGATTTTCATTAAACCATAGCCTTAGCTTTGGTATAAAGTAGGCGCAATCAACTTTACGGTTTTGAATTTCCATTAATTCTTTACCCCGTCCAGAAAGAATACCAACAATTATTTTTTTTACATCGATACTTTCCGATTTTAGCAAAGGGTCAAGGGCTTTAAATCGATATCCTTTATTCAATAGATCATCCACCAATATAACGGGCCGACTAAATGACCTTATCATTTTCATTTGATTTTTTAAGTCTAAATAATAAGGATAAGCACCAATGGTAAAGCTTTTCAGATCTGGAGTGAACATTTTTTCCGTATGAAGGGATTTTGTTATTGTATTAGGAACAATCATACGATTTAGTATATTTCCAAATGGAACACACATTAAGTCCCCCAGCTGTCTAGGTCTTGATGGTATTGGAGAAACATCATTCTCATCACAAATTTTTCTTACCAAGGTTTCATCTATAATATTTCTATCAAAGGATAAAACTAGATTACCTGGATATAGATTTGTTAAAGCCCTTTGCAAAGCACTTCTTGTTTCTTTAATACAGCTCTGGATAGTACTGTTGCTCCTAAATGGCTCTTTAATTATTGTCTCTAAATCTAAACTCAGAGTACATGGGTTAGACATATTAACAGTCATAATTGGCAATTCTGATTCATTACAGGGAACTCTAACAAACCCATGTAGTTCTATAGTTTCTTGTAATGGTAGGTTCATGGTAAAGTCAATAGAGTTTTGATAAACTCCATAGCTATAGTCATTTTTTAAGCAATGGGAGATAGTTTCTGTTAATATAATTTGATTGAGGTTTCTAGAAGTTTCATTCCTTGCAAAAATTCCATCTATCATTATGATCCTTCCACTATAATGACGTCTAATATATTCAGTTACAGTGCTATTCTCAAACTGAGTATAAATGGAGTCTGAGGGTACCCAATGGAAAATTGAGTAGGATAGAATACTTTTGGGTTCATTTATATCTCTAATAGCAATGATACTTCCATAGGGTTTATTAAAAATAGATTTAATATTATCATAGGCTGAAGCAGAACCTTCATGAAAGGTTTTTACAATAGATGATATCAAATCTTCATTGTAATCTTCAATTAAGTCTACAGTGACGGATACTGTCTGAACCAACGATTTATATTGAGGTTCTTTTCGATACAGACTATTTTCATAAATAAATCTTTGAGCCAAAGGGTCAATTAGCTTTGAAATGTCTCTATTTTCGTCTATATTAGTTCGAATTTGTGTTGAGCTTATATCTTCATATTGAGGAGGCAAATTCAATCGAATTACAGGTGCGTGAATATTATTGATGGCCTTTGCCAACATAGCATCATTGATATCTTGAAAATCATCACTGCTGCTTCTCTCAAATACTATATGGGAAAAACTGTGGATTGAGTTTTCATGGGCCTCTGCTTTGTAGGCAGAAGCATTTAATAATACATCACTTCCAGCTACAATGTAAACTCGTGTATTTGGGAAATTGTCCTGTAGTCTTTTTAAATCAGCTGAGTTTCCAATGTTTGTGGGAAAATCTTCAGGATAAAGATGTATATCCATTTCATCTGCAATAGACATATGAATAATTTTCTTTCTAATTAAGTTAGGCTGTGTCCGTTTAGACCAAGAAAATTCATCGACTGCAAGATATACCTCAAAACCGTAATCCCTAATTGCTTTGGTAATCTCTTTATGACCGAGGGTAAATGGATCAAAGGTTCCAGGGAAAAAAGCTACTTTTTTGGGGCTTAGGGTTTTAATACTTCCATGGAGAAAAATAAACTCAGAAATAAATCTGTAAATGTTATTTAATCCAGCAGAGTTGGTTAGGAACAATAGGTCGCTTTCTTCTGTATCGGTTAATAGAGTAAGAACCTTCTTTCCTATCAATTGGAATATATGGTGTTTTTCCTCTAAAGATATGGTTTTAGAGGCAAATATTTCTTTACCTATGACACTGAAGGATATTTGCTTAATTTGCAATTCATCATGTACTAAACCATTCAAAAGAATACCCAGCATTTTTTTTAGTCTAGAAACGTGTTCATCGCCTTCTTTAGGAAAAAGTTCTTGGTACTTTGAATAGTTTGAAATGAGAATACCAACTGTTTTTAAAAGCAGAGAATTAATTTGTAAATTAGATTGCTTTATTTTATCAATTAAATCATTCAATATCTCATCCAATTCATATGGTTGAAGGAATATAAGTATTTGACCTAGGTAATCGGGGATATATTTTGTAAACTGATAACCCTCAATTTCCAGAGCCCTAAGAAGTTCAATAGCTATATCATTCCTTTGTTCTATAGGTAAATGTGGAAAAATATCAACCAGAGCTTTACCGGCTCGATTCCTAACTGTTTCAACAGCACTAACCTTCAAGAGGTTGCAAAAATGCATAGTTGTATAAAGTCCATCGGTTTTGGAGTGATTTAAAAAGGATTCTAAAAGCATTTCCACCTGTATCTTTTTTGTTACCCAATTTGTTGCAGTTTTTAAATTACTGAGGAAGATATCTGAAACCTTTTCCATATCCTTAAGCAATAGCTGGTAATGGTCATCTAGAATTTCAGCTTCTAAACCAATAACTCTTGCCAACTTTAATTTAAGATAGTTTTCAGCTGGTATTGAATTTTCGCTTCTATTGTTGAATAAATATAAAACCTTGTTCATTATATTAGAATTAAATTTTATCGATTTAAACATATGATATATAGTATCTAGAGCAGAAATCCTAATATCACTATTTTTATTATTCAAGCCGTCCTCTATATAGCTAAAAAGAATTTCTAAAGAAGGATCCACCTCATTTTCCAGCATGGGAATATGCTTTATAGCCTCCAGCAGATAAATGTTTATTTCATCATACAAAGTGTTTTTCTTGTAGTACTTTAGTATTGTTTTTTTATAGCCTTCAATTTGTGTAGCTTGACAATTTTGAAATAAAGAAGATATTAATATTTGCATGTTATAGCCTACCCAGCTTCTATGAAGGGGAATCATTTTATGATCAGGGAATATTAATTGATGCAGATATTCATCAAGTAATTGGTGACTTGTTATTTCAGCTGGAGCTAATGCTACTCCTTCAGGAATTTCCTTTCTATAATCCTCATCAAACATGCTTATTAAGATGCCCATAATTTCTGCGCACTGTCTACGGATATCCTCTTCTTGATGAATCAACTGCTCATATAAAAATCTTAAGGTAATGATTTTTTGTTTTTGAGTAAGATATGTAGAATACTCATAAAATACATCAAGATATTCTCTTAGTGTCTTTGGGTCAGTTTCACTTCTTGCTATTTCCAGTATTTCATTTAAAGAGGATTCATCACGAAGCTTATACATTAAATTAATGTTATGATTAATTGATAGATACTTTATATGCTCAGTAACAACATCACCAGTCATAAGTGAATAATATTTTTTACCTTTAGGTTGTTGATTAATAATTGGGTTATTAATATTAACCTCAAGGCCAAGATTAATTATATAATCTTCAAAATCCTTAAGCTTAGTATATACCCGTCTATACCTTCTTTCTTTTTCTTCATCAACATTATCAAGCTTATCTAGAATAACCTGAAATGAGTCCTGCAAACTGAAAATTTCCATTTCGTCTGGCTGATTATTCCGTTGAATATTCTTAACTCGAAAATCCGAATAAATAAGTATTAGGGATTCAATAGAAAGATTCTCTAGCTCTAAGTCCCATACAGAATGGTTTAGGGCAATATGGCCAATATAGGTTATTCCATGGTTCTTAAACCATAGGTCAGTATAGTAGTAGTGTAAATAAGCAACTCTTTTTGATTCCCAGCTTTTACAACCAAATTTTCCAAGGTCGTGGCCTGCCGCTGCACCAGATACACGTCCTAAATCAATAGGAATACCTGAATTGAAAAGCTGTTTTCCAATATGAAGGGCTAGGTGATGAACACCGCAAATATGGTCTAGTGTATTATGTCCAACTACCTCCTGGTTGAGCTTCATCATCTCATAAATAAACTCCGTATTAAAAAAGTTAACAAATCCCCTATACTCCTGAGAAACCTTATAATGCTCCATTTCCTCAGTCGTTAGAAATTCAAGCGGATACTTACTTTGAAGGGTACCGTCATCTGACTGCTTTTGAATATCACATAATAGTTTAAGGACATTAAGGTATATGAGACAAGAAGTATCCCATTCCTTATTCAACTGTATTTCCACAGAGCTAGGAAAAGAAAAACTGAGGGTGAATTGATAAATGTAAAAAAGTGGATTATGTGGTTGTTCTGCACCCCAATGGATAGTAAGAAGGTTGTTAACCAATTCATAGACTGCTTCACAACTATAATCATTTTCTTCAGCTATATGAGTAATTTTTGCTATGAAGTAAGGTCCCTCTAGCTCTTGCTTTATCTTTGTCTTATCAAGATTTAGATTTTCCAAAAAATCGGGGTTCATTAATAGATGACATGTTTCTTGATACAGTTTTCTTGCAGTAATATTTTTCATATGTTACCCCCCAGAAAATTGTCTTATTATCAATTATATCCTATGATAAAAGTATTAATAAAGAATTTTTATAAATCATTGTTAGATAATAGGTTTATACCCCATTTATAAGGGTGACTAATCTTTAAAATTTCATATACAAACCCAATAATTTTTCGGGTTAAAGTATTAGTAATGGAACAAATAGAGTTAAATTACGTCTACATATAAGGAGGTGTTGGCATGAAAAAATTTATATTACTGCTAATTGGAGTAACCTTAGCCTTTAACTTAATTGGTTGTAAACAAGTAGAAGACCATGAAGAATATATAGGAATAAGGGGGCTTATTACTGAACTCAACATAACTGAGGATAGAGTAAATATTCTAGTGGAAGGTGAGGTTGAAGAGGATACACAGTATGATTTGGCTTGGGTTACTATTACTGAGAATACAGTAGTTATAGATATTGATGGAAGTGAAGGCTCTACAGAACAGCTTCAAGAAGGTCAACTGGTGGAGGTTTGGTTTGATGGAGGTGTTAACGAATCATATCCTGTACAGGGAAGCGTTAAGAGAATTAAAATAGTTGAAAACAATCTATTTGTGTTATTAGATGAGGTAGAATTGGAATTTACTCCTCTTCAGCCCCAGTGGTTGTTAAAAGGTGAAGCTGATGAAAGTCTAGAGTATGTAAGGACCCTAGAATACCAAAATCAAGCTCTAAATCCATACAAAGTTCAAATATACAAAAACATTGAAATGGAAAACATTATGAATGGATTTCTTATATATGATAAAGTTTCTTATGACTTAGGAGAAATTACTGGATATGGAGAAGATGGCCTTAATATTTATACTGATGATATGACCAATAATGGAGTTGAGGAAATAATAATTGATGGTCTTATGGGGGCAACATATGTTGAAACTAAGGTTATTGGAATAAATGATGAATACCAACCGGTTATGATTCTTAAGGGCGGTTCCTTTGAAGTGGTTGACTTAGATAATAATGGAGAAAGAGAGTGGATTGCAGCCTCAAGGGGAAGCTTACCACCCTATGTAACTATATATCGATGGAATGGTGATATATTCCAATTTGCCGATGTAGAAAAGGCACTGGGAACTAATTATGCTCTATATTATGCAGAAAATAATATTTGGTTTGTTGAAAGTGGATTCTGGCAAGGGGATAAGGAGTTAGTATCTGCCATTTATACCTATGATTCAGGAAAACTCACAAGAGTGATTAAAGTCGGTGAGTAGAGCAGTTAATGAGTAATAGTATATACTATCTAAAGTCAGCAACTTTATAATTAATTGGAAATTTTCAAAAAAATTAGCTTGACAAATATGTAAGCACATAGTAATATACATAGAAATACATATTTATTCATTAAATGCAATGAAGGGGAATAGTATGCATCTAAAGGAATTATAGAGAGCCAATGGTTGGTGGAAATTGGTATCCATTGATGTTGAATCTACCCTAGAGCAGATGGGGAAATAACCTATTTCGGTGGAACCGTTAAAATCAAGAGTTCATAAATGAAATGAAAAAACAAGGTGGTACCACGTGAGTAAGCTCCCGTCCTTGGCAATAGCCAAAGATAGGAGTTTTATTTTATACATTTTAATTTATCAAAATAAAGTGATAATCAATTAAATCGCTAAAGAATTAAGAAAACTTAAAGGGGGAGTTTAGTTTGAAGATTTTAGTAACAGAAAAAATTGCTACAAAAGGAATAGACGCTATGCTACAGTCGGGGGCCATTGTGGATGAAATGGTAGGTATTAATAGGGAGCATCTGCTGGAAATAATAGCTGAATACGATGCTTTGGTGGTAAGAAGTGTAACAAAGGTAGATGAGGAGCTTTATGAAAGAGCTGGTAATCTAAAGGTTGTTGGTAGAGCAGGTAATGGTATAGATAATATTGAGATTGAAGGTGCCACTAAGAGAGGCATCATTGTTGTCAATACACCTGATGCTAATTCAGTTTCAGCAGCAGAAATGTCAATTGGACTTTTATTAGCCTCCTGCAGAAATATAACTCAGGCTGATGCACTATTAAGAAGTAAGGTATGGGATCGTAAGGGCTTTAAAGGGATAGAACTTAATGGAAAAACCGTTGGTATTGTAGGGTTGGGAAGAATAGGTTCACTGGTGGCAACACGACTGCAAGCCTTTGGCATGAAGACTATTGCATATGATCCATATATTACAGATGAAAGATTTAAAAAGTTTGGGGTGGAAAAGAAGGAAATCCTTGAAGATTTAGTAAGGGAGTCAGACTTCATAACCCTTCATACCCCAAAAACTGAAGAAACCTTTGGGATGATTGGTGAAGAGGCCTTTAGGATAGCTAAAAAAGGTATTGTAGTTGTTAATTGTGCTAGGGGGGGAATTGTCGATGAAGATGCATTGGTTAAGGCTATAGAGGATGGGACTGTAGCTTATGCTGGTATTGATGTTCTAGTACAAGAACCCAACACAACATCTCCTTTATTGGAATTAAAGAATGTAGTAAATACACCACACCTTGGTGCAGATACAGTGGAAGCTCAAGATAATGTAGGAATCACCATAGCAGAGGAAGTAATAAGTGCCTTAAGGGGAGAAATGGTACCAAATGCTGTTAATCTTCCAACTCTACATCATCAAGAGGTAGATGGTTTAAGGGCCTTCTTGAAGCTGGGTGAAACCTTGGGAAGACTATATCACCAACTGGAAAAGGAGGCTGTAAAGCAAGTTGAAGTTGTTTACAGCGGTGAAATTGCAAAGCAGGAAACAGAAGTAATAACCCTTGCTGTATTAAAGGGCTTATTTGAACCTGTATTAATGGAGAGGGTTAATTACGTAAATGCAATGTTAACAGCTAAGCAAAGGGGAGTTATGGTTACTGAGAGCAAAACAACAGAAATCGGAAACTACCTGAATCTAGTTCAAGTTAGGATCATTACAAATAAAAAGGAGTATACCTATAGCGGTACAATATTTGGTAAAGAAGAGCCACGTATTGTTGAAGTTAATGGCTTTGAATTTGATGTATCGCCAACTAAGTATATGCTTGTGGCAGAAAATCAAGATCAGCCTGGTATGATAGGTCAGATAGGAACCCTCTTAGGGAAACGTAATATAAATATAGCCACTATGCAAGTCAGTCGTAATTTAAAGGGAAAGAATGCTATGATGTTTTTAACCATCGACTCAGAGGTTTCAAAGGAAGAAAAAGAACAAATTAAAAACATAGATGGAATATCAAGAATTAAATTTATTAAGCTTTAAGGGGGGAATTTAAAATGAAAACATATAAGATAGCAGTAATACCTGGTGATGGAATAGGTGGCGAAGTAATGACAGAAGGGATCAAGGTACTAGATTGCTACGCTTCCTTGAAGGGTAATATAAAGTTTGCCTATGAAACCTTTCCATGGGGATGTGAATATTATTTAAAAACAGGGAAAATGATGGATGATGATGGTCTTGAAAAACTAAAAAAGTTTGATGCAATATTATTGGGCGCCGTGGGATTCCCAAATGTTCCAGACCATATTTCCCTACATGGGCTTTTAATTAATATAAGACAAAGCTTCAATCAATATATAAATTTAAGACCAGTTAAGCTTTTGCCAGGGGCACCATGTCCTTTAAAGGGAAAGGGGCCTCAGGATATTGATTTTGTAGTAGTTAGAGAAAATGTTGAGGGGGAATACTCTGGGGTGGGTGGAATTCGCTTCCCTGATAAACCAGAGGAAATAGCCCTTCAAACCTCAGTATTTACAAGAAAAAACACTGAAAAGGTTATGGAATATGCATTTCAGCTGGCTGAAGAACGAAATGGCAAAAGAAAGTTGACAAACGTAACAAAGTCCAACGCACTAAACTATAGTATGGTGTTTTGGGACAAAATTTTCAACGAGACAGCATTAAAGCATCAAGATATTCAAACCGAAACTATACATGTAGATGCTATTACAATGTATTTCATTCAGAAGCCGGAGGCATACGATGTGCTTGTGGCATCAAATTTATTCGGTGATATTATAACAGATCTAGGGGCAGCTCTTCAGGGTGGGCTTGGTTTTGCAGCCAGTGGAAATCTCAACCCCGAAGGAGAATATCCCTCCATGTTTGAGCCGGTTCATGGATCAGCCCCAGTTTTGGCAGGAAAAGGGGTGGCTAATCCTATTGCAATGGTATGGACGGTGAAAATGATGCTGGATTTTCTATTGAAGGTGGAGGCAGATGAAATAATTACTGCAGTTACTCAGCTACTTCAAGAGGGAGAAAGCTTAACGCCAGACCTAGGTGGAACAGCCACAACTCAGGAAGTAGGAGATGCCATATGTGGTAAACTGGCAAAATTAATAAAGGCTTAGGAGGAGAATATGAAGGAAAAGGGAATTCCTAAACCAATGGGGTTTGCAATTACAACAGATGCTAAAGATATATTTGAAGCATTGGAATTAGCATCTCAGCATGGTCTTACAGCTATAGAAATCAATCTCAACATTCCTTGCTTTTTCCCTGAAAAATATAGCCAAGGAGATAGGAAAAAAATTAAGAAATATGCTGACGAAAAGGAAATTCATATAACCTTTCATGCACCAGAGGATATTTCTCTATATCAGCTCCACTCCCATATAAGAAAGGCGGCTATGGAAAGGCTAAAGGAATGTATAGACTTCATCTATGAAACAGGTGGTAGTAAAATAACCATACATCCAGGTGAAACAGTTGTATTTACAATGACAGATAGAAAAATGACACTAATAGAGGCTTATCCAGAAGAATTTTCTAGAATTTTTAAGGAGAGCCTTATAGAGATACGGGACTATTGTCGTGGTAAAATACTTCCATGTATTGAAAATAACAGTAGCTTTAATACTATAGTGGCAGATGTCCTAGCAGAGCTTTTGCCCATGGGGGATCTTTACTTAACATGGGATATTGGGCACTCCTACGGAAATCTACTTCAAGAAAGCTTTTATCGAAGCCATAAGAGCTACATTAAAAACTGTCATGTACATGACAACAATGGTAAGTCAGATCATCAGGTGATTGGAACTGGAGATGTAGATTTTTTAGATTTTTTTAGGGAGATGGCAGATGTAAACACCAGTTATATTATTGAGGTAAGGCCAATTGAGATGGCATTACTTTCCTTGAAGCGACTAAAGAGAATATTGAAGGTAATTTAATTGTTTGCTTCTTCCAGTTGACATATAAAATATCCTATGCTAATATTATCTAAATGTGTGTCTACCTTTAATTTGGTCCAGAGAGGCCAGGAAGGAATGAAGATAATGAGACCATCAAATATTACCCAGTCTTTTTGTTGTGGAATATTACATTATATAGAAATAGATAACTTAACTACAGAAAAAAATAAGCCTCTGTTGTTGGGTTTTGTCATTGACTTAATAAATACTGGAAAAGCTAAGAGCAATAGAAGGAAGATTTAATATCTTCTTTCCATTGCTCTTTTTGTATTATTACAAAATTGAGACAATAAAAGAATTGGAAGGAGGACTACTATGAAATTATTAATAAAAAATGGACACATACTTGATCCAGCTACAAATACTGATATACATGGAGATGTTCTAGTTATTGAAGGAAAAATAGCAGATATTCAACAAGAAATATTGGTAAGGGCAGATGAAGAAATTGATGCTGCTGGCTGCTGGGTGGTACCAGGATTGATAGATGTACATGTTCATCTGAGGGAGCCTGGGTTTGAACATAAGGAAAATATTTTAACCGGTAGTCGCAGTGCTGCAATGGGGGGCTTCACAACCATCTGTTGTATGCCTAATACAAATCCTGTAATAGATTCTGTTAAGGTAGTAGATTATATTCAAGAAAAATCTAGAGAAGCAGACTTGGTTAGAGTTCTTCCCATTGGAAGCATTACTTTAGGTCAACAGGGAAAAGAACTGGTGCCACTTAAAGAAATTAAAAGGGCAGGGATTTGTGGAATCAGTGAAGATGGAAAAACCGTTATGAATATAGAGCTAATGGAAAGGGCAATGGAGCTAGCTGCTGAATTAAATGTAACTATCTTTTCCCACTGTGAGGATCATAAAATAGCCGGTGATGGAGTTATGAATCAAGGGAAGCTGAATAATATCCTTAATTTAAAAGGAATACCCAATGAGGCAGAAGACCTTATTACAGAAAGGGATATACTCCTGGCTAAAAAAACAGGAGCTAAGCTTCACCTATGTCATGTCAGCACCAAGGATTCAGTACATTTGGTTAGAGAAGCTAAGCTAAGGGGAGTAAAAGTAACTGCAGAGGTCAGCCCCCATCACTTTACCCTTACAGAGGAGGCGGTAGAGGATAAAAACCCCAACACTAAAATGAACCCGCCCCTAAGGAGCTCTGAGGATGTAGCAGAGTTAATAAAGGGTCTAAAGGATGGAACAATAGAAATAATTGCTACAGACCATGCACCCCATCATGAGGATGAAAAGGCTGTAGGTTTTGAAAAAGCACCCTTTGGTATTGTTGGGCTGGAAACGGCTGTAGCATTAGGATTAACTGAGCTAGTAGATAAGGGAATATTAACACCCACACAGCTAATCGAGAAAATGAGCACTAATCCAGCAAAGCTATTAGGAATAGAGGGTGGAAGTCTAAAGATAGGTGATAGGGCTGACATCACAATAATTAATCCAAATGAAGAATATGAAATTAATAAAAATAGCTTTGTGTCAAAAAGTAAAAATACTCCCTTTCATGGAAGACCAGTTAAAGGGAAGGTCATCCACACAATAGTTGAGGGAAAGATAGTGGTACAAAATGGGAAACTGAAGGCCGTTGAGAGTTAAGGATAAAAATTGAAAATTGAAAACTGAAAATTGAGAATGAAAAATAAAGAAATGAAATTTGTTATGCAAATTTCCACCACAATTATTCATTACTAATTATTCATTACTAATTGATATAAAGGAGGTTTTTTAAATGATAGATCGTCTGATTGCAAAAATTGAAGAAACACAAAATCCAACAGTTGTTGGCCTAGATCCAAGATTAAGCTTTATTCCAAAGTGGATTAAAGAAGAAAGCTATGAAGAGCATGGAAAAACACCAAAGGGGGCTGCAAAAGCATTTTTACACTTTAATAAGGAAATCATTGATGCTATTTATGATTTAATACCTGCAGTGAAGCCTCAAATTGCAATGTACGAGCAATATGGGTCCCATGGAATTGATGCATATATAGAAACCATTGAGTATTGCAAACAAAAAGGACTAATAATTATTGGAGATATAAAGAGGGGAGATATTGCATCCACTGCAGAGGCTTACTCCCATGGGCATATAGGAAAAGTAGATATTGAAGGAGATAGGTTTGAAATATACAAAGAAGATTCAATTACCATCAACCCATATCTTGGATATGACTCAATAGAACCCTTCCTGGCAGATTGCAGTAATTATGATAAAGGATTATTTGTTTTAGTAAAGACCTCAAATCCCAACAGTGGACAGATTCAAAATCTTGAGGTGGGTGGCATTAAGCTATATGAAAGAATGGGACAACTGGTTTCGGAATGGGGAGAGGGACTAATTGGGAAGAGGAGCTACAGCAGTATCGGAGCAGTAGTTGGAGCTACCCACCCAGAGGAAGCTAAAAATTTACGAAGGATAATGCCCCACACATACTTTTTAGTGCCAGGATATGGTGCACAGGGAGGAACAGCAGCTGACCTGGCAGGGTGCTTTAACAAGGACGGATTAGGAGCGATTATCAACTCATCCAGAGGAATAATAGCAGCTCATAATGATAAAGTGAATCAGAATAAGTATACCGAAAAGGAATTTGCCCAAGCAGCTAGAGAGGCAGTCATAAAAATGAAGCTAGACCTACAGCAGGTTCTAAATACCATTGTCTAAAAGACTAAAAATTTATAGGGAGAGGTGTAAAGATGAAGGCAACATTAATTTTAGAAAACGGCATGACCTTTCAGGGTAAGGCCTTTGGACATCTGGATGAAGCATTGGGAGAGGTTGTTTTCAACACAGGCATGACAGGATATCAAGAAATCCTAACAGACCCTTCCTATACAGGTCAAATTGTAACCATGACCTATCCACTAATCGGTAATTATGGAATTAATCTAGAGGATATTGAGTCAGCTACTCCAAAGGTAAAGGGATTCATAGTAAGGGAAAGGGCTGTTAAACCAAATCATTGGCGCTGTGAGATGGATATCGACGGATATTTAAAACAGCATCATATTATGGCAATTGAAGGAATTGATACACGGGCCCTAACAAAAATCATAAGAACACAGGGCACCATGAAGGGTATTATAACAATTGCAGAAATTAGAGAAGAGGTAATCAGAAAAAGATTTGATGACTTCCAAAACAACGATGCAGTAAAAAAAGTTACCACCAAAGAAGTATATGAAATTGGTGGTGTAGGTAAACATATTGCAGTAATTGACTACGGTATAAAGGGAAACATAATACGCTCCTTAAAAAATAGAAATTGTCGTATTACAGTATTTCCAGCTTACTCAACAGCAATGGAAATTCTTAAAATAAATCCAGATGGAATACTTCTTTCCAACGGACCTGGTGATCCAAAGGATTTACCAGAGATTACAGAGACTATAAAGGAATTATTAAATAAAAAACCCGTCTTTGGTATATGCCTTGGGCATCAGTTATTAAGTCTTGCTTTAGGGGGAGACACTGAAAAGCTTAAGTTTGGTCATAGAGGTTGTAATCACCCAGTGAAGGATCTGAATAACAACAGGGTTTATATAACATCACAAAATCATGGCTATGTAGTTAAACATAATAGCCTGCCCACAGATATAGTAGTTAGTCATATAAATCTTAATGACAATTCAATAGAGGGAATTCAACACAAAGAGCTACCTATATTTAGTGTTCAATTTCACCCAGAAGCTTCACCAGGACCTAAAGAAAACGACTATTTATTTGATAGATTCATAAAAATGATGGAGGGGGATAAACAATGCCAAGGGATAACAGCATAAAGAAGGTACTAGTAATTGGTTCTGGACCTATTGTCATTGGGCAGGCAGCAGAATTTGACTATGCAGGAACGCAAGCCTGTAAAGCCCTTAAAGAAGAAGGGGTTGAGGTGGTTCTAATTAATAGTAACCCTGCAACAATAATGACTGATAGAGAAATAGCTGACAAAATATATATTGAGCCCCTGACTGTGGAGTTTATTGAAAAGGTAATCGAAAAAGAAATGCCCGATAGCCTTCTGGCAGGCATGGGGGGGCAGACTGGATTAAACTTAGCGGTAGAGCTTCATGATAAAGGAGTTTTGGAAAGGCATAATGTAAGAATCATAGGGACCTCCATCGCGGCTATTAAGGAGGGGGAAGATAGAGAATTATTTCAGCAGCTTATGGAAAGAATCAATCAGCCTGTAATTGAAGGAGGAATTTTTACAAATCTTGATGAAGGGTTGAAATTCGCTGATGAACTGGGTTATCCTGTAGTGGTAAGGCCTGCCTACACCCTCGGTGGAAGTGGGGGAGGAATTGCCGAAGATAAGGAAGCTCTTCATGAAATACTTTCTCAGGGTCTTCAATTAAGCAGGGTAGGACAGGTGCTTATTGAAAAATCCATCAAGGGTTGGAAGGAAATTGAATACGAGGTAATGAGGGATGCTGCAGGTAATTGTATTACAGTATGTAATATGGAGAATATTGACCCTGTAGGGGTTCATACTGGAGACAGTATTGTGGTGGCCCCATCCCAGACTTTAACCGATAAAGAGTATCAAATGTTGAGAAGTGCAGCAATTGACATAATTAATGCAATAAAAATTGAAGGGGGATGTAATGTTCAATTTGCCCTTCACCCTAAAAGCCTTGATTATGTAGTTATTGAAATAAACCCAAGGGTAAGTCGTTCTTCTGCTTTAGCTTCAAAGGTTACAGGTTACCCAATTGCCAAGGTTGCAGCCAAGATATCTTTGGGCTATCGTTTGGATGAAATATTAAATACTGTCACTGGTAAGACCTACGCCTGCTTTGAGCCTACCCTAGATTATGTTGTTGTTAAGATTCCTAAATGGCCCTTTGAGAAGTTTACGGGTGCAATTAAAAATCTAGGAACAAAAATGATGGCAACAGGTGAAACAATGGCAATAGCCAACAACTTTGAAGCAGCGTTTCTGAAGGGAATCCGCTCATTGGAAATTGGACAATATAATTTAGAAAGGGAAGCTTCTAAGGAAAAAAGCCTAGAGGAGCTAAAAAGAAGGGTGCAGGTTCCTGATGATGAGAGGATATTCGATATTGCTGAAATGCTCAGAAGAAATTATAGGGTAGATAAGGTCTGTGAAATTACCGGGATGGATGCCTTTTTCATAGAAAAAATTAAGGATATTGTTATGGAGGAAGAGGAGCTAAAGAATACCAGACTTGAAGATCTCAACTACGATAGGTTATTATGGCTAAAGAAAAAGGGCTTTTCTGATAAGGGAATGGCAGATTTAATGAAAATATCTCCTCAGAAGATATATAAACTTAGACAAAGCTTCGGTATTGAGGCAGTATATAAAATGGTTGATACATGCGGTGGTGAATTTGATGCCATTTCCCCCTACTATTACTCCACCTATGATCAGATTGATGAAGTGGCAGTTTCAGATAAGAAAAAAGTGTTGGTGGTGGGCTCTGGACCAATCAGAATAGGACAAGGGATCGAGTTTGACTATTGCTCAGTACATTGTGTACTGGCCCTTAGGGAGATGGGAATAGAGACAATCATTGTTAATAATAATCCAGAAACAGTAAGTACAGACTTTGATATATCCGACAAGCTATACTTTGAACCATTAACAGAGGAGGATGTACTAAATATTGTTGAAAAAGAAAAACCAGATGGTGTTGTGCTACAGTTTGGAGGGCAAACAGCAATAAAATTGGCCAACTTTTTACAGAGTATGAATATACCAATTTTAGGAACGCAACCTCAGCAGATAGATGAGGCAGAGGATAGAGAAAAATTTGACGATATGCTTGAAAAGTTGAAGATTCCAAGACCTAAGGGTAAGGGGATATGGAATGTGGTAGAAGGATTAGAGGAAGCAAGAAAACTTGGGTTTCCAGTATTGGTTAGACCCTCCTATGTACTGGGGGGACAAGGCATGGAGATTACCCATGATGAAGTTGAGCTACAACACTATCTTCAGGAGGCATTCCAGAGAGATAAGAAAAGCCCAGTATTAATTGATAGGTATTTACTTGGTAGGGAGATTGAGGTTGATGCCATATGTGATGGTGAAGATGTTTTGATACCAGGGGTTATGGAGCATTTGGAAAGGGCAGGAGTCCATTCCGGCGACAGTATTACCATATATCCAAGCAATAATATCTCACCAGAAATAGAAGAAAGAATATTAGAGTATACTAGAAGGGTAGCTAAAGCCCTAAAGGTTAAGGGTATGATTAATATTCAATTCATAGAATTTCAATATGAGTTATATATAATTGAAGTAAATCCAAGATCCAGTAGAACAGTACCCTACATCAGTAAGATTAGTGGAGTACCTGTTATAAAGCTTGCTACAAAAATAATGCTTGGAGAAAAGCTACAACAGCTGGAGTATGGCACAGGAATATACAAGAAACCCAAGCTGGTGGCAGTGAAGGTACCTGTATTTTCCACCGAAAAACTACCTATGGCAGAGATTAGCCTAGGTCCAGAAATGAAGTCCACTGGAGAGGTGCTAGGCGTTGGAAAAACCTTTCAAGAGGCCATTTATAAAGGGTTTATTGCTTCAGGAGTAAAGCTTCCAACACCAAAAGGCAAGATATTAGTAACCATAAAGGATCAAGATAAGGATGAATTTCTTCCTTTGGCAAAGGAATTTGTAACTCTAGGATTTGAATTGGTAGCTACTACAGGAACAGCAAAATTTCTAGAAATCAATGGCTTACCCGCTACTAGGGTTAAAAAGATACAGGAGGGTATTCCCAATATCTTGGATTTAATAAGAAGTGGCATTATAGATTTAATTATTAATACCCCTACAAAGGGAAGGGATAGTAAAAGTGATGGTTTTAGAATACGTAGAACAGCAGTTGACACCTCAGTTAAAGTATTTACCTCTTTAGATACAGTAAAAACTATGCTGGAGATTTTAAAGAATCGAGTTTCTATAGATTCTCTTGAGGTAATTGATATAGGAGGAGGGGAAAAATGAAGGAAAGATTAACAGGGATTATTAAGAAAAATCAACAATTGGTGGATGGAATATTCGAAATGACGTTATCGGTTGATACAATATCCAATGAAGCTACGGTTGGTCAATTTGTTAACCTATATAGTATTAGGAAAGACCTATTACTACCAAGACCTATAAGCATTTGTGAGATTGATAAAGAAAATGGACAAATAAAGCTTGTATATGCAGTTGTAGGAAAAGGGACAGCAGATTTTAGCCAAATGCAGGAGGGGGACTCAATCCAGATGATGGGACCCTTTGGTAATGGATTTACCATATCTGAGGATACTAAAGAGCATGTGGTGGTAGGTGGAGGAATTGGAGTGCCACCTTTACTAGAACTGGTCAAGAGGTTAAAGGGTGATATATCAGTATATTTAGGGTTTAGATGTGATCCGATTTTAGTTAAGGAGTTCAGAATGTACACAGATAAGGTTTATGTTGCAACAGAAGATGGAAGCAATGGAGTTAAGGGAAATGTTATAGATTTACTTCATAAGCATCCACCAAAGGCTACCATGATATATAGCTGTGGACCAAAGCCAATGCTTAAGGCTGTAGCAGATTGGTCAAAAGAGAAGAAAATAGAAGCTCAGCTATCAATGGAGGAAAGAATGGCCTGTGGTATTGGAGCCTGTCTGGTATGTACATGTAAGTCAAAGAAGGATGATGATTGGGATTATAAACGGGTATGCAAGGATGGCCCGGTTTTTTGGAGAGATGAGGTGATGTGGGATGAATAGACCTGATCTAAAAGTAAATATAGCAGGAGTTGAACTGAAAAATCCTGTTATGACGGCATCAGGTACCTTTGGCTCGGGACTTGAATATGGAGAGTATATAGATTTAAACCAATTAGGGGCAGTGGTAACAAAGGGAGTTGCCAGTGTTCCTTGGAAGGGAAATTCTGGCGTTAGGGTTGCTGAAACATACGGAGGAATGTTAAATAGTGTTGGACTTCAAAACCCTGGAATAGAAGAATTTATAAAAAAAGACATTCCATTCCTTAGAAAATATGATACAAAAATAGTTGTAAATATTGCAGGTAAAACCCTAGAGGAGTATTGCAGTGTAGTGGAACGACTGTATGATGAAGATGTAGATCTATTAGAGCTAAACATATCATGTCCTAATGTTAAAGAAGGCGGGGTATGCTTTGGTACCGATACAGAAATGGTATCATATGTGGTTAAAGAGGTTAAAAAAAGAGCAAAGCAGCCTCTTATTGTGAAGCTTACACCCAATGTTACAGACATAGCTGCAATAGCAAAGGCAGCTGAAGCAGCAGGGGCAGATGCAATCTCCTTAATTAACACCCTACTAGGCATGGCAATTGATATTTATAGGAGAAAGCCAGTTTTAGGTAACATTGTTGGAGGCTTATCCGGGCCAGCAATTAAGCCAGTAGCCCTTCGTATGGTGTATCAGGTGGCAAATGCAGTAAAGGTACCTATAATTGGAATGGGGGGCATCATATCGGGAGAGGACGCTGTAGAGTTTTTATTGGCAGGAGCCACAGGAATAGCTGTTGGAACAGCCAATTTTGTAAACCCCAGGGCAACTATGGATGTACTGGAGGGAGTTGAAGAATATTTAGTTAAGTATAATGAGGATAAGGTTATTGATATCATTGGAACATTAAATATATAAGGGAGGAAGGCTATAAAATGTTAAACAAAGAGAGGGTATTAGAAATTTTTCGAGAAACTAATTTATTACTGGAGGGACATTTTCTTCTAACATCAGGAAGGCATAGTAATCAATATATGCAGTGTGCTAGATTATTACAATATCCCTGGTATACAGAAGAAATAATTGCTGGTTTGGCTGATGAATTCATGGAGGATAATGTTGATATTGTAATTGGCCCAGCAATGGGTGGTATTATTTTAGCCTATGAAATGGCAAGAAAGCTAAAGGCAGTTAATATATTTGCTGAAAGAGAAAATGGTAAAATGACTTTAAGAAGAGGCTTCACTATCCCGGCAGGAGCTAGGGTTTTAGTTGCGGAGGATGTAATAACCACAGGTGGCTCAGTAAGAGAAACCATTGATATAGTTAAAGAGCAGGGTGGAGAGGTAATTGGAGTTGCACTACTGGTAGATAGAAGCAATGGTAAAATTGATTTTGGTACAAAGCAGCGGGCTGCATTAACCACCGAGGTAATATCATATACAGCAGAGGAATGCCCCATATGCAAAGAAGGAAAGTTTCCTGTAGTTAAGCCTGGTAGTAGAAATATTAAATAGATACTATTTATCATTTAAAAACCAGCCCTCAATTAATATTGGGGGCTGGTTTTTACATAGCTTAATTATTAGGTTAATAACCCTTACTGCTGATTAATTACTTCAATAGCCTTTTCAAGTAATTCATCCCTATTTGATTTAATTCCTTCAATTGTAGGCTTAACCTCAATATCCGGGACTATGCCAATTCTCTGTGTTTCTCCTCCATCAGGGTAGTACACACCAATTCCACTTATGGCTGTTGTTATTCCCCCTGGAAGATTAAATGTAGATACATTTCCATCTGCACCAGCTGTGGTGCTTCCAATCACAGTAGCCCTTGGTGCAACTCTAAAGGCCATAGCAGTATACTCGGCCTGACTAAGAGTAAGCTCATTAACTAAAATGACAACCTTACCCTTATAATAATCCTTATTTTCTTTACCCACCTTTAATGTGTTTGTCATTGTAAAAAGTCCGGGGTCAGTTATACTACCATTAGAAAACTTTACAAAATCTGTACCTTGGGGCATTAAATATTCCCCTAGCTTAAAAACAGCAAATTCAAGAGGATAGCTTCTTAAATCAATTACTAAACCATTAGTATCCTTTATTTCCTCCATAATATCTGGAATATCCTTGCTTTTTAAAGCACCCATATAAATATAGGCTATTTCAGGGCTAATCCTTTTAAAATAATCCTTATTTTTTTGAAATCTATTTTCAATAGTCATCTCTTCACTGCTATAACATAGAATATCAATAGCATCTACTTTTTCATCCCGTATATACTCAATTTTTAAATAAGTGGTATTCCCTCTTAGGAGATTAGCTGCAATATTTCTTATTTGTGTTGGATAGTTAGAAGCAGGTGTATATTTTAATCTTTCGTTTATAATTTCTTCAACAGATTTGCCATTAACCCTTGTTATTATATCGCCGATTTTCAGTCCGGATGCTTCACCCAATTGAATATCATGGTAATCTGTTACAATTGCTTTATCCTCTACAAATGTAATTTCCAAGGGTGCATAATATTCACCCCAGTGATTTTCAAGAGTATTATCCCATACATTTGCATGAGTATCCTTAACTCTTGTAACTAATTCTAAAATAGAAAGCTTATATTCAAGCTCATCGGATGCTTCAATTAATTTTGGTATAAATTCATGTAAAACGTCATCCCAATTATCATCAATCAAGTATTTGTAAGGGAAATAATATTCAATAATATTCCAATAACGATATAAAGATAATAATCGATAGCCAGCATCGGGATACTGAGTTGATGAATATGACCCTTCATTTTTAAATTGCGGGTTTCCTACTCCCATAGCTAAGTCAACGTAATAATGCTTACTGGTTCTTTTAGCATTTTTTATATCACTAAGCTTAAGTATCAAGTCTGTAGACAAACTTGAATTAGAAATCCAATCTAAATTAGGAGACATTTTAATCTCGCCAGGTCTTTCTTTTTCTGGATCAACCAATTCGAATTTTCCAAGGTCATCTATCCAAGTGAGTAATATCTTATCGATTTCATTTGGGGTATTTGCATCAAGATAATCTGGTAGTATTCTAAATAACTCATAATCCCAATTGTATTTACCAGCTGCAACATTTGGATGATAATATTTTAAGTAGCCCCATATTTTACCAAGTAGCACCAGGTCATCTACCTTATCTTCTGATAAATTTATATACTCTATTTTTGATCCACCAACGAATTCATGGTCTTTATCTGCTTTATAACCTATAGAATATGAAATTAAAATTAGACAGATTATAATAATTGCTATAACTAACCAGCCTTTTTTCACTTTAAATCTCTCCTTTCATAAATCCAATATTTAGGCTTAATTACTAATTATAACATATATTATTTGGAAGGGTATGTGTAACATTATAACTTAGGGCTTAATTATTACAAAAAATAATAAAGTAATTACAATAAAAGACAACAATTACAAAATATACTCGATATAATATAAAGATAATTATATAGTGGGAAGTGTAAATCATACCTCATTAACCTTGATGACGTTCACCGCCTATGGTTAGTGTGTGCACTAACTATTTATTGCAGCATATTTTATATATTGGTTAATAATTTAGGAAATTGCAAAATTACCTTTAATTGAGGAGGGAAAAAATGTATAAGAAATTTATATTGTTAATTATTGTTACAGCTTTATTGTTGACGGCATGTTCAAGTACTGGTGATAAGGGTACATCAGGTGATAAAGAAAATGATAAGATAATCGAAGCAACTAATAAAGATATTGTAGATGAGGAACTTCCAAAATACAAAGCTATATTACCTCAATTAGATTTCGGAATGTCATATAAGGAAGTAATTGATGTATTAGGTGAACCTGATGGCATAATCAACATAGAAGATGAAGGACTAATAATTTTAAAGGGATATTTCATGCTGCTGGTGTATGACCACATAGAACTAATCATGTATAATAGCAATTATGAGAAAAAATTCGATATTAGCGATAGCACAATTATTCAAATTGATATAACAAAAGCTCATGTTAATGACGCCGATATTAAGGTTGGGGATTCTATTGAAGTAGTTAAAAATCAATATGACCTAAAGGGTCATAAAATTGATGCCTATGAAGAAAGTGATTTCTATAGAAGTCTGGTAAGAAATTACCGACAATATGATGCAGTGGAGGTTTACTTTCTTCATGGAGGAGTTATAGGAGAGATGCCTGTTGTTATTGCAATTTATGTCGACGAAAGCAATATAATAACTAGAATAGTTCTTGGCTTACCTACAGCAGGATAGAAATTAACATTTGAGGAAAGTATATAATTACCTTTGGTTGATTCTTTAACACAATAAATTGAGTTCCCGTGGGGCTATATAAGATGTATCTTGTGTGTAAAGAATGATAATTTAAATTATGCAATTTCAAAAATGACTTCTTTTCAGTTGATTTTTAAGCTGAAAGGAGGTCTTCTTTTAATTATTAGATATTTTTTTATGTGGAAAAAACTAATTAGATATTTACTAAATATATTATTATTTTCTTATATACAAATTTTAAAATATCATGTATACTATAACCGTATTATGAGTATTAATACAGTTAGTTCTCTTACTACAGTTTGGAAAGGAGTGAAGGAATGTTTGAATTAGATTTAAGGAGCCGTCTTCCTATTTATGAGCAACTGATAGCTAAAATAAAGGAGATGGTAATTAGTGAAGTTTTAAAGCCAGAAGAACAATTACCTTCAGTACGGGTATTAGCTCAACAGCTGACTATTAACCCCAACACCATACAAAAAGCCTACAGGGAACTGGAGCGTCAGGGATATATTTATACAGTAAAGGGGAAGGGAAATTTTGTGGCTCCAATAATTACTAATATTCAAAATGAAAAACTAAAATCATTAAAGGAAGAATTAATTAAGGTTATGTCAGAAGCAATGTATTTGGGAATGAAGGAAGAAGAGATTATAGAAATTATATCATATGTGAATGACAAGAAAAGGGGTGGAAGTAAAAATGATTGAAGTAAAGAATCTTACAAAGATATTTGAAGACTTTGAGGCAATTAAAGATGTTAGCCTATATATTAATAAAGGCTCTATTTATGGACTGCTGGGTTCAAATGGTGCTGGTAAAACAACATTTTTAAAGACTTTAGCCGGAATTTATAAAGAGGATAAAGGTGAGGTTTTCATAGATAATGATAGAGTTTTTGAAAACGAGAAGCTAAAGCAAAGGGTCATCTTTATTCCAGATGCTTTATATTTCTTTTCCTCTTATACAATAGAGGATATGGCAAAATTCTATAGAGACATATATATTACATGGAATGAAGATAGATATCAAAGACTTCAAAAGGTGTTTAAAATTGACTTTAATAAAAAAATCCACAAATTATCTAAGGGTATGCAGCGACAGGTTGCTTTTTGGCTTACTTTATCAATTATGCCAGATGTACTAATTTTAGATGAGCCGCTGGATGGATTAGATTCAGTAATGCGTCAAAAAGTAAAAAATCTACTTATTCAAGAAGTAGCAGAAAGAGAAATCACCATTATAATTTCATCCCATAATTTAAGGGAGCTGGAGGACTTATGCGATCATATTGCTATCCTCCATGAAGGAAGCCTATTGATGGAAAAAGATATGGATGATTTAAAAAAGGATATACACAAGGTTCAGGTTGCCTTTAGAGAACCACCTATAGAAGAAAGCTTTAATAAAATCAATGTACTTTATAAAGAACAGAGGGGCAGCGTTATGCTTTTTATTGTGAGAGGTGACAGAGAAAAGGTTTTAACTCACTTTAACGGGTATAGACCCCTATTATTAGATGCTCTGCCTTTGACACTTGAGGAAATATTTATATATGAAATGGGGGATAAAGGGTATGTCATTGAAAACGTCATATTTTAACACAGGTATTATTAAAAATAGTCTAAAACGATTTTACTGGATGGGGATTCTTTACTTTGTTGCCTTGTTTTTTATGGTTCCTATAAGAATTTTAATGACCCTGTCATCATTAGATAACTACAGCAGCAGATATGTACTAGAGGGAATTTTCACCTTTAGACATGAGTCATTACAACAATTACTAATAATTACTATACCGGTGCTATTTGCAGCTTTGCTATTTAATTATATGCAGAGTAAAAATCCCTCAGATATGATTCATAGCCTTCCTATTAAAAGAAATAAACTCTTTAATAGTAAGGTTGCTATAGGAATGTTGTTTTTGACCCTTCCTGTTATATTTGTAGCAATAACGGGTTTCATAATAAAAATAATTTTTAATTTAGAAGTCTTTTATACAACTATGGATATATTAATCTGGACTGGCTCAACAATACTTTTGAATGTGGTTATTTTTCTTACAACAGTTTTTGTTGGTGTTGTCACAGGCATTTCTGTAGTACAGGGAATTTTATCCTACATTATATTGCTTCTGCCTGCGGGACTTTGGGTTTTAGTATATTATAGCTTAGACAGCCTGCTATATGGGTTTGCTACAAATTACTACAAAGATAACCTATTCTTTGATTTATCACCAATAATTAGAGTTTTAGAATTGCATAGCAGCCTTCAATGGAAGGAAGTATTAGCATATATATTGTATTGTATATTTATCTATTTTGTAGGAATTTTCTTGTACAATAAGAGGAAGCTGGAGTTGAACCTGCAGTCAATTGTATTTACCAAGCTTCATTATCTCTTTAAATATGGTGTTGCTTTTTGCAGTATGCTTTTAGGTGGAGTATATATTTATAGTATAAGGGCAGGATTTGCCTGGGTTTTATTTGGTTATGCTGCCTTTTCCTTTATAGGCTACTGTATTGCCGAAGGAGTTTTGCTAAAATCTGTTAGAATTTTTACAAAAAAAATGCTAAGGGATTATCTACTATACTTAATTGTTATTACTATTCTTCTTACAGGTATAACATTTGACATAACAGGATATCAAAGAAGAGTACCGGAATTAGCAGAAATAGAAGGAGTATATTTTAATAGTATCTACTACTATAGAGAACTAAACGATGATAATATTTATTCATCACAGGAGAATATAATTAAGTTTCAACAGCTCCATAGAGGTATTTTAGAGAATAAAAGCTTGGGAAAAAAATTGCCAGTAATTTATGGAGACAGTGTAAAGGATGTAACATTAATTTATCAGCTTGTTGATGGAGGCAAAGTTGCAAGAAAATATACCATTGATTATAAAGATTATAAAGAACTATTAAAGCCGATTTATGAATCTTTAGAGTACAAAAATATTAACTATCCAATTATTCAACTGAGCCCCGCTGCAACAAAAAAAATAGTTATTAGATCTAATGAAATAAGTAAATCTGTATCAATTGTAGATTCAGATGAGATTCAACAGGTCATGGAAATAATAAAGAAAGAAGTAACTTCAGCAAGCTATGAAAATCTCAATGATTCAAGAACTCCCTGGGGAC
Organism: Alkaliphilus peptidifermentans DSM 18978; assembly: GCF_900101495.1. Lineage (GTDB taxonomy): Bacteria > Bacillota > Clostridia > Peptostreptococcales > Natronincolaceae > Alkaliphilus_C > Alkaliphilus_C peptidifermentans. The sequence goes on along the minus strand of NZ_FMUS01000009.1, from coordinate 78,762 downwards.
AAATATATTTTGAGATTGACGAAGATTTTGTAGAAGAAAATGATTGGTTAATGACCGGCAATATAGACATATCCTGGCTTAAATCCTTTAATATTCTTGAAGAATGGATGCAACAGCACAACTACTTAGAAAAGGCTATAGTAACCCCGGAGGATATACAATACGTAGTAATTGAGAAAGTGACCTCACCAGATGATTCACATTACATCTACAATAAAGAAGCACAAGGTAGAAGTCGATTAGAAATATTAGATAAGACTCAAATAGAAGGGATATTGGAGAACTATTCAGAACAATGGATAAGAGACAACTATCCAAGGTACATGTTAGCATTTTATGGTTATGAAGATTATGCATTGTTTTATGGTTCTATCGAAGAAAAGTATGTACCACAGTTTGTAAAGGATATTCTTCAATAAAAATCTAACTTCATGGAAATATCCCAGCACCCTTACGTATTTCTTTATACGCGCGGTGCTGGGTTTTCTTGCGCCCAAATCTGCGATTTTTTGATTAACATGTATTTTGATGATTCTGTCATCAACGGGGCATGGAGTTTTTTGTGGAATAAAAATTATAAAAGTGTATTGATAAAAGTAAAAATGTATGTAACAATATAAGAGTGAAGGGGTACAATATGAGTACAATATACATACAATTAAAAGGAGGGTCATTATCAATGAAGGAAAGGTATCAATTAAACAAGAATTTAGCTCAAATGTTAAAGGGTGGAGTTATTATGGATGTTACAAATAAGGAGGAGGCTATTATTGCAGAGAAGGCAGGTGCCTGTGCCGTCATGGCTTTAGAGCGAGTTCCAGCAGATATTCGCCGGGATGGCGGTGTAGCCAGAATGTCGGACCCTAAAATGATTAAAAGTATACAAAATGCTGTGACAATACCAGTAATGGCAAAGGTAAGAATTGGGCATTTTGTTGAAGCTCAAATACTTGAAGCCATTGAAATAGACTATATAGATGAAAGTGAAGTCCTTACACCAGCAGACAATGTATATCATATAGATAAGTCAAAATTCAAAGTGCCATTTGTCTGTGGTGCAAGAAATCTTGGAGAAGCACTAAGAAGAATTGGTGAAGGTGCAGCCATGATTAGAACCAAAGGCGAAGCAGGAACAGGAGATGTTGTAGAAGCAGTAACCCATATGAGGGCAATGGTGGCTGATATAAGAAAAATAGTAACCATGGGTGAAGAAGAATTAATGAATGCATCGAAGGAAATGGGAGCACCATATGATTTGATTAAATTTGTACATCAAAATAAAAGGTTACCAGTAGTTAATTTTGCAGCAGGGGGAATTGCAACACCAGCAGATGCTGCCCTTATGATGCAGCTAGGTTGTGATGGGGTGTTTGTTGGCTCTGGAATATTTAAGTCGGAAAATCCAGAAAAAAGAGCAGAAGCTATTGTTAAGGCAGTAACTTATTATAACGATACTGCTATGCTGGCTGGCTTATCTGAAGATTTAGGTGAAGCAATGTTTGGAATAACAGTACAAAGTATAGATGAAAAAAATAAATTAGCAAATAGAGGATGGTAAGATGAGGGTAGGAGTACTAGGAATGCAGGGAGCATTTGTTGAACATGTAAATGCTCTAGAAAAATTGAAGGTTCAAGCGGAAATTGTTAAGCACGAAAAAGAATTAGATGAAATCCATGGACTTATCATTCCAGGTGGTGAAAGTACTTCTATTGGAAAGCTGCTGGATGCATCAAATCTAAAAGAAAAACTAAAATCTAAAATAATAGAAGGGCTACCCGTATGGGGAACCTGTGCCGGTATGATTGTAATAGCACGAAAAATTAAGAACACCAATAAAACATATATTCCATTAATGGATATAGAAGTTATAAGAAATGGTTATGGAAGACAGTTGGCTAGCTTTATTACAAATGAAACAATGAAAGGAATAGAAAATGGAGGCTTTCCAATGGTTTTCATAAGGGCACCCTATATAGATGGTGTAGGAAAAAATGTTAATATTTTAGCTAAGGTGGATGGAAGAATTGTGGCTGCAAGAGAAAAAAATATGATGGTTACTTCATTCCATCCTGAATTATCAGAAGATTTAAGAATACATAAATATTTTTTGCGAATTATTAAAGATAAGTATGACTGCTAGTGGTCATACTAAATTTTTGTTTATTAATAGTGCAGGATGTATTAAAATATTATAAAAAGGAGGAGTTATCCATGAGGTTTGAAGCATTGCTTAGAATTGGAGGAATGGTCCTGATTGTTATTGCAGTAGGAATGCTAACTGGTGCTGCAAACTCCTTTATTGAACCAGTAACTGTCAACTATGCATTAGAAATAATTAAGGGGTTTATATTACTGCTTTTAGGAATACTCTTAGCTTTTGATGTTCAGAAGCTAATATTAAAAAGAAGGTGAAATATTAAAAAAAATATATATATTAAAATATTTTGAATATTATTAAGTTTTTGTAAACAGGATTCTGTTGGATGAGGCAGTATAATATAGTTAGAAAAGGCAATCTTTTGTGATGTCGGGATGGGGGGAATTATATGATCACTAAAATATCAGAAGTTTTTGACAATATGTTTACAGTTAGTCATAAAAAACAAACAAGAGGAAAAACATTTTTTGCATTTGTTATTGCAATTATTGGTATATTTATGCTGCCTATTTTCTTCAAAGTTGAAGATTATAATTATGCTAAGTATAGGGAGCAATACTTAATAGCTGAGAGTGTTATTGAGGAATATTATACTACACATGAAAAATACCCTGTTGGAGGAGCCATTCAGTGGGATCGCGAAAAAAAACTTAATAAATTTTTTCGGGAAAGCAATTTAACTGCTAATCGTAGGCTCTATTATATTAATACAGACCTTGTACCTGAAGTGAAGAATTTAAAACATGTATTTATAATAGATATCGATCAAGGAACCTTGTACACCCGTAAATCAGTTGCATATAGGTTCCGACGATGGCACTTTGCTTTGTTAGAATAGATATGAAATTCAGTACCTATTGAAAATAAAATGACTGTTTATTAAAATGCCTGTATGTAGCAACAGGCATTTTTTTATATTTTATAGCTGTCAAATAGTCGTCAATAAATAAAGGAAAATAAAATTCACTATCGAATTATTATATAGAAAGCGCATAATAGGAGGATTTTTTTGTGAAGATCACTATAGCTATTTGTGATGACCACCCTATCCAGGTAGACCTGCTAAAAAATTTTATTGAAGCAATGAAACTACCAATTGAAATAGATTATTTATTGACCTATAGTGGAGAGGAGTTATTATTAAATATTGATAAAAAAATATTAGACATAGTTTTCCTTGATGTGGAGATGAAGAACATAAATGGTATAGAAACTGGACGCATAATTCGACAAAAATTTCCCCAGGCAATAATAGTATTTATTACTGGATATAAGCATTATGCGTTAGAGGCCTTTGAATTATACTCCTTTCAGTATATTTTGAAGCCTATTACTATGGAAAAAATGCAAGATATAATGAATAAAATAATTTTAAGGATTCAGGAGTTAAATGTATTAAATGATATTTCCAAATTATTTGTCTTTAAGAATAAAGAAGAAGTTGTTCAACTTAGAGTAGATGATATATATTTCTTCGAAAAGGAGTTCCGAAAGATTAAAATTCAAACTAAGAATGGAAAATACAGCTATTATGGTACAATAAAGCTATTGTTAGAAGAACTTGATTCATCATTGTTTATTCAATGTCAGCAGGGCTATATTGTTAATCGCACTAAAATCTTAGAAGTAAGAGATTACTGTATTTATTTTAGAGATGTAAATGAAAAGGTTCCTATTAGCAGAAGGTTTAAAAAACAGGTTATAGAAGCCTTTGAGAAGAACCTTTTTAGATTGGAGTGATATGATGGAAATCATAATAACTAACTTTGTTACAAGTACTATTGACACATTTTTAATTTACTATTCTGTACAAACTTTACTTAAAAAAAAGGTAAAGCTTAAATATGTTATTCCAACTGTATTTGTAGTGATATTTCTCAGTACATTTTTAAATATTACATATGGTTTAGCAAATCTGAAAGCATTTATTGGGGTACTTATATTGTCATCAATATTATACTCAATTATATTAAAAAGTAATCTATTGCATGTATCCTTACTGGCCTTAATTAGTTCATTATTAATGTTTCTAGCGGAAATATTATCTATAAATATAATTGTAATAATATTTAGTATTTCACCTACAGAGATTTTATCAGTCAATTACTATAAATTAATAGCGATAATATCATCAAAGACTGGATTTCTTCTAGTCATATATTTTGTATTGAGAAGAATTGATATACAGAAATTTATAAGTAGAAGAGATGTATTACCAATAACAGCAGTATTATTCTTTAATATGATTATTTCTTATATGACCTTTCTTCTATACAAGCACCTAGAAATAGCAACAGGAAGAGATTACATAAGTTTATTGGGAATGGCTGTAGGTGCAATAATATTCAGCTGGCTGGTATTTATGCTAATGAAGAGAATGATGGACCAAAATGAAAGAGAGCTTCTATGGTCCATGAGGGAAAAGGAGTATCAAAACCAGAGAATATATTTTAGTAATTTAGAAGAAATATTAAAAACAATGAAGGCTCAAAGACATGACTTTAACAATCATATAAGTATAATATACGGTATGCTGCAGCTGGGTAAAAATAAAGAAGCAGGAAAGTACATTAAAGAGTTGGGTGAAAGTGTATCGGAATTAAATGAAATAGTACAGGCTAACCATCCTGTTATTACTGCTTTAATAAATGTAAAAAAACAAAAAGCTAGTAAAGAAGGTATTGAAATGGATTTAGATATAGAGCTGCCTGAAGAGCTCTCCTTTGATTATATAGATATATCTATTATACTTGGAAATTTACTAGACAATGCAATTGAAGCTAGTAGGAAGACAGAATGTAAAGAGATTGACGTAAGGCTCTACTTGAAAGGCAATTATATGATAATTAATATAATGAATACTAAATCGGAAGCTACTATTTATCAGGAGAGTGATAATGATACTCGATATACTTCGAAGGAGGACTCTGATAATCACGGATTTGGTCTTATGAATGTTAAACAGGTGGTATATAGATATAAAGGAATTATAAAAATAGAGGATAAAGGTGAACTATTTGAAGTAAATATAGCACTTCCCCTAATGAATGATGTTAAATAAGCATCATTCATTTTCTTCGACCGAATAAGACAAAATAATGACCGATGGTGCAATAACTCTTGTATAAAATATCATTAAATAGTATATTTTGTATAATAAGTATCGTTTTGAGGGAGGTAGTAGAATAATGATTTATGAATTTGCGATGAAGATTTCTAAAACCCTTGAGATGAACAATTTAATAAAGGATGAGGACATCGATTTTTATAGATATGGCTTGGAGTTGATAATAATAACAATACTTAAGGGTGCTGGATTACTAATTCTTGCAGCCATCATTGGCATTGTTAAAGAAACTATTGTATTCATCATATTTTTCACCTCATTAAGGGTACAAGCAGGTGGAGTTCATTCGCAATCAGTATGGAAATGTTTTGTTATAACATGCTTAATGACCTTTTCAGCTATTTATATAAGTAAATTAATTCCACAAGATTATGAAAAGATTTACCAATACTTCATGATGATATTTGCATTAATGGGTATTTGGCTGTTTGCTCCAATGGATACCCCCAATAGAAGGCTAAATGCAAAGGAAAAGAAAAAATATAGGAAAAGAAGTATTGCCACCATTATAATTGCATGTTTTGTAATTATCAGTATTGGTCTTTTAGGCTCCAATTATCAAATATATGCAACTATAGCAGTAACTGCTATAGCTTTTGAAGGGGTTACTTTAATACCAATTAACATAAAAAAATCAAATTTTAAGGAGGTGTTTTGAATGATTAAAACAATAATCCTAAATTCGATTGCTGCTGTCGCACTTGTAGTTGCAAATGCTGGAGTAGGTATAAACTGTTATGGCTTTCTATATCAACCTAAGTATCCCAAAGTAAAGAAGTAAAGGTCTTAAAAGATGTCTTTCATAGACATCTTTTTTTTATGTTAAAATGTAACATCAATTTTATATATAATTATTATAATATTTATATATAAAAATTTAACAATTTCATGGTATAATCTAATGGTAAAGATTGAGAGGGGAGGATATAAAATGAACGAGAACCAAGATTTTGAAAACAAAACAGAACAAGAGGAATTAGATCAAACAATTGAAGTAATCGATGTTGAGCCCGAGGAAGAAAAACTAACTATGGGAGAAAAACTAAAATATTTTTTTAGCGAGCCTTCAAAAACAATGAAGGATGTAGCTATAAATCCTGTAATATATCCCATTTTTATAATAGCTACCCTAATGCTAATTCTTATTGTTCCTAGGTTAAATTTAATGATTGATTACATGACTCCGCAAATGCTGGAAAGCTATCGTCAACAGGGGTTAGATATAACTGAGTTGCCTGCTGCGGTTATAACCATATCCAAGATAAGTATGCTTGTAGCTGCTTTCGTGGTACCTATTGTAGGGTGGTTTATCAATGGATTAGTAATTTTGATACTTGGACTTATAACAAAGTGTAAGGGTCGTTTTAAAGGGGTACTATCTGTAGTCGGATTTGCAAGTATTATTAGCTTGATGGGGGAAGCAATTAGAGCAACTATAACTTTAATTACTGGAAACCCAGAAGTCTACACATCATTGGCTTCCATAGGAATATTAATTAATCCAGATATGCTAACAGAAAATGCAGTGTTATTTGGTATTTTAAGTAGCTTTGAAATATTTAATCTGGTTTCTTTGTATTTTGTAGCCATTGGGCTTACATACGTATATAAAATAGGTATAAAAAAGGCAGTTATTTTATCCTATGCAACATGGTTATTAACAATAATCTTTAATGTTGGAATGGGGCTGCTGTTCTAATTGCTATATTAACTACAATTAGATTTATGTGAATGAGAATAAGTCGCAGTACTCTGCGGCTTATTATTTTTTCAATTAAATATTTCTTTGTATGGCTGCTTATAGTATAATTTATCAAGACAAATAGGATATATTATAATATTATAATAATAATGTGAAGATAAAGGGTGATAAAGTGAAAATCTTTTTTGTTGAACGGAAAACAGGTGAATTGAAGGTTGAAACAGTTGCAGGAGATGCTTATCTTAGGTGGACATATGATACAAAGATGGGTAGGTCAATTTTAGAAAATATCATGAAGAAGAAGTTTTTTTCTAAAATGATAGGGTTATATATGGAATCTCCTTTTAGCAGAAGAAGATTGACATCATTTATTAATGAGCTATCCATCGATATGTCAGAGGCTCTAAATGAAAACATAAGTGGCTATAAAAGTTTTAATGATTTTTTCATTCGCAAATTAAAGCCTGAAGCAAGGCCAATTGCTAAAGATGAAGAAATATTGATATCTCCTGCTGACGGCAGAGTGTTAGTATATGATAATATAAATGTATGTAAAGTGGTACAGGTGAAGGGATTAGATTATTCACTGGAAGAGTTAATCGGAGATAAGGAATTAGCAAATAGCTACGAAGGTGGCGTTTGTATAATTACTCGCTTGAATCCATCAGACTATCATAGATTTCATTTTCCAGATGGTGGCATACCTATAACCAGTAAGAGAATTGAAGGGAGCTATTATTCTGTTAATCCCTTGGCACTAAAAAAGGTGGCGGCATTATATTGTAAAAACAAAAGAGAGATAACTATTTTTCAGTCTAATAATTTTGGCGAAATTTTAATGATAGAGGTAGGCGCCACATGTGTTGGAACAATAGTTCAAACCTATAAAAAGGACAAGCAGGTTTTAAAGGGTGAAGAAAAGGGTTTCTTTAAATTTGGTGGATCAACAACAATAATGTTTATAAAAAAAGATAAGGTTAAGCTAGACTCTGATCTAATAAAGAACAGTGATGAAGGCTATGAAACCAAGGTATATATGGGAGAAGGAATAGGTAAAAGAAACTAAATAACCACTGAAGGTAGTTGTAATTCTAATCCCGCTAGAATAAGCTTAGTAAAAAGACAGTATAAAGGATAAGGCCTATGGGGATATTGTGTTGTTGACTAAAGATACCTTAGAAATAGATACGGTTATAGCAATGGAGAAATTATGGTGGCAAAGGGAGAAGCTGTTGTTAAAGGGACATTTCAATAATTACCAATTATGTGAATCAGTCAGTATAAGCACTAATACTGGCTGATTTTTTAGTGGCATATTTAGTTAGATTACATAATATGAAGTGCAAAAAGCTTTACTAATGATAATTGGCTCTTAAAGAAAACAAAATAGATAATAAGGGTTGTCTTAATGCCAGATATTTTTGTAGCAAGTGTAATCAACCAAAAAGCTGTTAATCAAACTGCTCAGCAGGTACTAGTAATAATTGCGGCACAAATAGTATCTGTAATTGAAGCTCAATTTGGATTTTCAACCAATGAAGACAATGATGATATTAAAGCTTAATAAAGAGGGAGGCTATGTGAATGAGTAATTTACCCAATCCACAAAAATTAAAGGGCACTGCAAAAAAATACGCTCAAATTGCACAAATCGCCAATGGAGATATATTTATCGCCAGTGTAATTAATCAAAAAGCCATAAATCAAAATGCACAACAAATACTAGTAGCTGTTGCAGTGCAGGCTGCCAACATTATAGAAGCCCAATTTGGTTTTTCAACAAACGAAGATAATGACGAAATTACAACTTAATGCGGAGGGAGTGAAAAAATTGAAAATTGGATTTAGCAAAACTGGTCTAACAATTGATTCTAAAAAATTTAATCCTCTTAATCTATCTGTAAATGGCCATGGATTTGAGTCGAATTTAGATGATATAGATGTAAACCCATTTGAAATTTTAGGCAAATTAGCAGAAGCAAGGAATTCAGATATGACAAAGCAGGAGAAGGTAAATGTTATTAAAAATGTAGTTAAATAGTCTTAAGGAGGGATTATCTTGCCAGATATTTTAGTAGCAAGTGTAATAAATCAAAAAGCTGTTAATCAAAATGCCCAGCAAATCTTAGTAGTAGTTGCAGCCCAGATTCTTAACATTATTGAAGCTCAGTTTGGATTTGCCACTAATCAAGACAATGATAATATTTGGGCATAATTAAACCTGAATAAAATTAAGGAATCTCTTTTAGAGATTTAAAAGGGATTCCTTTTTAAATAAATAGTATGTATAAATGCGGGAGGGATAATTATGTCAGAAAAAACAGATGGAAAATCTGTAAAAGACAACAATAGAAGTGTATATATGCAGGCTGATATAATAGATCAAATTAATACCAATCAGCAGTCCAATATGACATTATCTGCCTATTCAACTATTACACAGTCATATTCCAATGTTAAAATAAACAATGCTTAGAAGGCTTAGGGAGGTAGGTTAATGAAATCAAAAAAAAGTAAAAGTAACAATTGGATTACAATTAAAAATCTAAGAAGCAAAGGAAATGAACCCAATAGTGTAGTTGTTGATTTTAATGGTAATGTTTACATTGATGGAGTATTATACGATGAAAATAATGCAAAATATGAAAATCTAAGTATAGATGTAGAAAAGCATAATAGAGTTAGCACAGGTGAAGAAACACAAAAAATGTTTAAGGGATTTGAGGAAGCTAATGAAGGTGAAACCATTACTATTAAGGATGAAAAGGATCAAAATAGACGAGAAAAAACAACTATTAAATACTAGTACCCCATCTATATTAAGGAGGGATAAAGATATATGGAAAATAAATCAGATTATATTAAGTTCACTACGGGACAATTTGAAGTATCCACCGGAATAGATTTGAAGTGGGATGCTGGTGATCTTATGAAGGAACTAGCGATAATAAAGAATAATGATATGATAACTAATGAGGAAAAGAAGGCTTTTGTTGAAGCTGCAATTAAAAAATATTGGAGTGATTGATTTGAAAAACATTCAGACTTCACTAAATCTATCAAGTCAGGGAAATCTTAAGGAGGCTACAAAAACTGAATTGTTGCAATTTAACCATCTTATTATCTTTGGCTTTAGGAATTGTGATGAAAAGAAGTTGGCACCGGTAAAAATTAAGTTAAAAAAATCCGGTGAGCTTCTGATAGAAGGCTTAGATGATATTGAGATGAGGGATAACACAATCAAGGTGTACTCTGATAAGAAGGAAACTCGCTCTTTAGATCAGAAGGAAAAAGAAGAGGGGGAAAAAAATGAGTGACAATAATATTAATCTATTAATAAATGCAACAAACCAAGCTAATATGTATAAAACTAAAAACAATAATACAACACAAATTAATTCTATATTTATCTTCGTGGACCCATATCAGCTTGAAAGCTTAGAGTTGGAAGACTTAACAATTGAAATTAACGTAGATGATAAGGGTAACTTTATAATAGATAATGAAGAATTTAAGCCAATTGAGTTGAAAAAGGGTATTAAGGTTTTGGGATTGACAAAATAAATGAGGTGGTAATATGGGTAAATGCAAGACTTGTAATAGTGAAGAAGTAATATTTCTCCATGAAAAGGATAAAGTAAAAATTGAATGTATAAATGGACATATATATTATGAAAATTATTTTGAAGAGGGAGGAAGTCATCAAAGATCTATTGGTTCAATAAAGCTTGAAGATACATTATTTCCCTCTCAATTACAACTATACAATAAGATTCTATTAGAAATAGAAAAGAATAAAGAGTTTTATAAGAAGGCACTGCCTAATGAAAAGCTGACAATGCTTATGAAGTGTTGTGGAGGAAGAGATAAGGATATTTACATGATTATGAAAAAGATAGTTGAATTTGAAAAAAATAACAATTAAAAAGGGGGCTAACTTTATGAAGAATAATAAACATATATATAATGAACCAATTGGTGAGGAGGCAGCAGTGTTTTCTCCTGAAGAGTATTATAGAAGGAAGCGCTTGCCTCAAAGAAAAGGAGAAGCCACAATAACTCACCACAAAAGTGAAGAAATATCCAATGAATTGGAAACAAAAAATAATGAGGAATATAGTGAAGCTACAAGAATACTTGATCATGACATTGATAACTACAATCAATTAGAGACAAGTAAACATACACCGGCGGATTCGGAAGAGGCGGAAGTAATTAGCCCAGAGGAATATGAAAGACGAAAAAGAAAGTCAAGTAAAATACAAGGAAATATAGTGGGAAATAGAGTGACAGAAGTAAATCTAATAGATTTAGAAGAAAGAACAGGTAGTGATGATTACAACAATGAAAGTGAACATCAAATAATAATAATAGATGAATATCCTACTTATGAAAAGAATGACACAGTGGAAGCTATAGTTTCCCAAGAGGAAAAAAAAGAAATAATAAACAAAGAGAAAAACCATGTTGATATTGAAACAGCAACAGAAGATAAGATTACAGAGGAGAAGGAAATAACTACTATAAAAATAGATATTGAAAAAGACATAGTTGTTGACAATACTGAAGATTTAAAGGGTTTAGAAGCATTGGAGAAGCTTATAGACATTTATAGCAAACGTAATGAGGGATAATAAAAGCAATGGCTAAGTTTTGGTTGATTACAGACCCTGATATTTTCAAAACTACGTAAACCCGTTCAGAACTAAACGGGAATGAGCTTAAGATAATCAGGCATTTTCAAAACTCGCTTTCCCTCAAACAGTTGAAAACTTTAGCTGATTATCTTTTCGCTCTTTTTATTCTAACTTCACTGATTGTTTACTTAAGTTTTAAAAATCGAGTTTGTTATATAAATCTTACTTTGTCTACCTAGCAAAGGCTAGGTTTTTGTTATGTCATTAATGGGTAAAGAAATAATAACAGGAAATTGAAAAGGATTTTTTTACTCTTTATAGAAATTAAATAGTAATAAGACATATCAGCAGTAGGAGGTAAATTATGTTTATACAACAATTAATTGAAATTAGTAAAGAACACATTAATCAAACGATAGAAGTAATAGCTATGGTTACAGATATGAAGGTTAAATTGACTAAGTCAGATAAGAAATACATAGATTTAATTATTCAGGATGCATCAAAAAGAATTGATGCTAAATGCTGGGAATATGAAGAAAAAGAGACCTTTTTTAAAGAGCTTAATGCAAATCAAGCCGTTAAAATAAAGGGTGTTGTAGGAGAATATCAAGGAATACTTCAATTAACAATTAAAGATATAGAAGGGGTTAAAGAATCTGAGATAGATATTAGAGCATTAATACCTACAAGTGATTGGGAAATTGAATCAATGAAGAAAGGACTTCAATATTTTTATGATAAGGTTAAAACCCCTCATCTAAAAGAGCTATTAGATAAAATGATTTTCACTACCCATCACTACGAAAAGTTTTGTTCATACCCGGCAGCACGTCAAGTTCATCATAATTTTTACCATGGGCTATTACAGCATGTGCTGGAGGTTCTTAAGTATGCTTATACTGTAGCCACAACTAAAAAACTATCACAAAGACAGCTTGAAAGGCTAATTGTTATGTCATTTTTGCATGATTGGGCCAAAATTATGGAATATAAGCAACTTCCTGAAACTGGATTTACAGAAGAAGGAACCATGCTGGGACACATTTTTATGGGGGCCCATATGACATTAAATTATATAAATGAAATTGAAAATTTTGATTCTGAAGATAAACTTATAGTTCTTAATGGAATTTTAGGCCATCATGGAAAGCTTGAATATGGATCACCAGTCCTTCCTAAAACTGTTGAAGCTCAGATTCTTCATCATGCTGACATAATGTCCGGCGATATAGAAAGCATTCAGTCCTTCATGAAGGAGGAGGAAGGAAAAGAGGACACCTTTACCAATAAGCTTTGGAACATGGGTACAGAATATTATAAGAAGGGATAGAGAAAAGTGAAAAGCTGGTCTTTTCGCTTTTTAAATGTCTAGGAAAGTATGCTTTTAAATTTACTAGACATGGGGAGTGCAGAGGGGATTCCCCTCTGTCGTATTCAGGAGGGTGCTCAGGCTGCTTAACAGCCGTCGAAGGGAACCTAGGGTTCCCTAGCGAAAACAATTTGACGAAGTCAAATTTGTTCCTATGATATAATTGATAAATAAAGTGAGTAAAAATGGAGGTGATATTCTTGAGTATTAGATATATATTAGGAAGAAGTGGTGCTGGTAAAAGCCAGTTTGTGTATGAATCTATATGTGAAAACATTACTGATAAGACAACAAAACAGTTTCTAATTGTACCAGAACAATTTACATTGCAAGCAGAGAGGGATTTGATTACAAAGGGTAATCTAAAAGGAATTATGGATGTTGAGGTATTAAGCTTTTCTCGGCTAGCCTTTCGTGTATTAAGTGAAGTAGGTGGATTAACCAAAACACATATAAACGATATTGGAAAAAACATGATAATAAGAAGACTGTTAACTGATTTAGAAAAGGAATTAAGCATATATCAGAAAACCATTAGGCAAACGGGTTTTGTGGCTAAGCTCAATAGCTTAATAACAGAAATGAAGCAGCATGATATAATTCCCCAACATTTAAAAAATCAACTTGAAGAATTAGAAGAAAATAGTCTTTTGAAAATGAAGCTATCGGACGTAGCCACCATTTATGAAGCCTTTAATCAATACCTTGAAAACAGATATATTGATACAGAAGATCATATAAATTTACTTATTGAAAAGTTAGAATCAACAAAAATCTTCGACGATACTATTATATGGATAGATGGTTTTCATAAACTTACTCCTCAAACCTTTAGAATCATTGAAAAGATAATGCTTAAGGCTAAACAACTGAATATTACATTTACATTAGACCCAGAACCCAGAGAGGGGGATGGAGATCTATTTAAGTTAACTAATCAGACATATAACCGTATAAAGAAATTAACTAAGGACTTAGGTGGTTTTACAGAAGAAGTAATTAATATATATAGGGCAAATAAAACTGATGACTTTAAAAATACTTTAATGGAGCACATGGAAGAGGAATTTTATGCATATCCCTACAAAATTTATAAGGGTGAATTGAAGGGACTAAAGCTCTTTGCAGCGTCTAATCACTTTACAGAAGTAGAGAATGCTGCTGCAGAAATTGTATCCTTGGTTAGAGAAAAGCAATATCGATGGAGGGATATTGCGGTTGTTTCTGGTGGTTTAGATGGCTATAGTATGTTACTAAAAAGTGTATTTCAGGAGTATGATATTCCTTTTTTTATGGATGAGAAAAGGTCTATAATAGATCATCCTATTATTGAGGTGATTTTGTCAGCTATTGATATCATTTCAAATAATTATCGACCCCACGATGTGTTCCGCTTTTTAAGAACAGGCTTTAGTGACTTAACAAAGGACCAGTGGGAGGAGCTTGAAAATTTTTGCCTGCAGTATGGAGTAAAAGGAAATCGATGGTTCAGTGAATTTAATAAGTCTAAAGATTATGACATGGAAGAAATAAATAATAGTCGTGAAAAATTATGTACTCCTTTTCTAGTTTTGTCAAAGGAGATTAAGAAAGCTAATAATATAGCTGAAATTACCAAGGGGTTATTTTACTTTTTAAAGGATTTAAGAATAGAAGAAAAATTAAATGCATGGATAGAAGCACTTAAAGAACAGGGACGCTATGATTACGTCAATGAAAATACGCAAATATGGAATACAGTGATGGAAATGTTTGATCAGCTTTCTGAAATACTAGGAGATCAAAAAGTAACTTTAAAGGAATATCGAGATATTTTGGATTCGGGATTTGCTGCAACAGAAATAGGCGTGATTCCATCCACTATTGATCAGGTATTGATAGGAAGCATTGAGCGGTCTCGAAGTCATAATATTAAAGCACTGTTTCTTATAGGAGTTAACGATGGTATACTTCCAGCATTAGGAGCAGAAGATGGTATTTTACAGCTTCATGAAAGAAACTTCTTAACAGAGGCTGGAATAACCTTAGGCTATGAGGGAGAAAGCCAGCTTTATGAAGAAAAACTATCTATTTATACTATATTATCTAAGCCAAGCGAATATCTTTGGGTAAGCTACTCTCTTGCAGATCAAGAGGGTAAAGCCTTAAGACCTTCTATTTTAGTTGATCGATTTAGAAAGCTATACCCCCAAGTACCTATTTGTAGCGATGTTATCAATACTCTAGAACAACAATTACATTTAGTTACAACCCCTAGTAGCACATTTAAGTATATGATAGATGGCTTCCGTTTATTTATTGATGATAATGAAATGGAGGATATATGGTGGGATGTTTATCGGTGGTACTATAATAATCCATTGTGGAATGAAAAAAGACATATGATGATTCAAGGCCTATTCCATAAAAATCAAATATATTATATTCCAGAAGTGAAAGCACGAAACTTATATTCGACTCCTATACATACGAGTATATCAAGACTTGAGGGCTTTTCCAATTGCCCATTTTCCCATTTTGTTTCCTATGGACTAAAGCCAAAAGAAAGAAAAACCTATGAAATTAAGAATCCAGATATAGGTAAGCTATTTCATGATGCCTTGGAGCAATTTGAAAAACAATTGAAAACCAACGGGATTGATTGGAAAGGAATTGATAAAGAATATAGTGATAAAGTTGTTGAGAATATTATTGATGAAATGGCAGGTAAATTTCAAGAAGGTATTTTTTATAGTAGCAATCGATATAGATATTTATTGCAAAGATTAAAGAGAATCAGTAAGCGTGCATTATGGACATTAACCCTGCATCTAAAGCAGGGGAGCTTTACATCCTATGGACATGAGATTTCCTTTGGACAAGAAGGTGACATTCCTCCAATTGTTATTCAACTGGAAACTGGTGAAGAAATTCATCTTGAGGGTAGAATTGACAGAGTGGACTTCTATGAAGATGAAGATGGTACCTACGTCAAAGTTATTGACTATAAGTCAAGTGATAAAGATTTAAGCCTAACAGATGTATATTATGGATTGCAGCTTCAACTACTCGTCTATATTGACGCAATAATTTCCATAGGAGAATACTTAAAAAAGGATAAAATCTACCCAGCTGGAGTATTTTACTTCAAAATTGATGATCCGCTGATTAGAACCACCGATAGAGCTATAGAGACTATTGAAAAAGAAATAAGTAAATCTTTAAAAATGAAGGGTTTTGCCCTTAAGGATATAAGCATTATCAAAGAAATTGATACTGAGATAGATCGTAGCTCAAATATTATTCCAGTAAGCATAAATAAGGGAGATGAGATTTCAAAAAATTCATCTGTATTATCGCTGGAGGAGTTTAAACTAGTAACACAACATATACGTAATTTAATAAAAGATATAGCCGGTGAAATTACAAAAGGAAATGTAAAGATAGAACCCTGTAAAAAAGGTAATATGGTTTCCTGTAAATATTGTCAATATCTATCAATTTGTCAATTTGATAGACTGATTGACGATAACCAGTACAGAGTAATTAAAGAATTAAAGCAAGAAGAAATAATTGGGAAAATTGCTGCAAAGAAGGAAGGTGATGCAGATGCCTAAATGGACAAAGGAGCAGGAGGCTGCTATAAAATCCAGGGGGAGCAATTTATTGGTTTCTGCTGCTGCTGGTTCTGGCAAAACTGCTGTATTAGTTGAAAGAATACTTAGGCTAATCATTGACGATGAAGTTAATATTGATGAGCTTCTTATTGTGACATTTACCAATGCTGCTGCTGGTGAGATGCGTGAAAGGATTGCACAAGCAGTAATTAAGGAGCTTGAAAATAAAAGCCCAAAAGAGGAGCACTTAAGGCGACAGCTAACTCTATTAAATAAAGCTACAATTGCTACCCTCCATGCCTTCTGTATAGAAGTAGTTAGAAAGCACTTTCATTTCATCGATGTGGACCCTTCCTTTCGTATTGGTGATACCACTGAAACACTAATATTAAAGCAGGAGGCAATTGAAGAGCTATTGGAGGATGAGTACGGAAAAGAAAAGGAAGAATTCTTTGGTTTAGTAGAAGCCTTTGGGGGGCGAAGGGAAGATTTAGAACTACAGACACTTATAATTAAGATTTATGATTTCATTCAGAGTCAACCATATCCATTAATCTGGTTATATGATAAAGTTAAATGCTTTTCAATGAGTTTATCAGAATTTGAAGACAGTTTATGGATAAAAACCATCAAACAAAGCATTTTATTGAGGATAAAAGGAATTAAGGATCTGTTGATGGAAGCAAGTGAGATCTGTAATAAACCCATGGGACCCTATGGATATCAGAAGGCAATTACAAATGATATAGCAATTGTAGATAATTTAGTTAGTGGATTAGAACTAGAGCTTAACTCCTTTTATCAAGTGCTTCTAGAAGTAAATCATGAAACTTTAGGCAGATGTAAGGACATAGATGAAAATTTGAAGGAAGATGCAAAGAAGCTTAGAAATCAAGCTAAAGATGGCATAAAAAAGCTTAGAGATGATTTTTTTGCAGCATCTCCTGAGGAGTATGTTGAAGATCTTAATAAATTTGCACCTATGATGGAGCATCTTGCGTATCTTGTAGAGGCCTTTCATGGATTATATCAGCAAAAGAAATCAGATAAAGGCATAGTAGATTTTAATGATCTTGAACACTTCGCTTTAAAACTGTTGGAAAATCAACTGGTGGCTAAAGAGTATCAAGAACGATTTAAATATATTTTTATTGATGAGTATCAAGATAGTAATATTGTTCAGGAAACAATTATTCAAAGAATTCAGAGGGACAAGAATTTATTTATGGTTGGAGACGTTAAACAAAGCATATATCGCTTTAGACTAGCAGATCCCACCCTCTTTATTGAAAAATATAATACATTTTCAATTAGAGAAGATGATCCCAATAGGCGTGTTGATTTAGCTAAAAACTTCAGGAGTAGACCAGAGATTTTGGATGGTGTTAACCTTATATTTAAAAATATTATGTCTAATACAGTTGGAGAAATAGAATATACTGATGAGGTATATCTTAATCCAGGTGGAGAGTTTCCTGCTTCACCGGACAAAGCCTTAGAGCTCCACATTGTAGAGAAGGATTTTGTTGTGGAAGATGAAGATATAGATGACTTGGAGGAGCTTGAAGATATTGAGGTTGAAGCGAAAATAGTGACACAAAGAATTAAGGATTTATTAAAGGAGCAAATATATGATGCAAAAATTAACACCTATAGAAAAATAGAGTACAGGGATATAGTTGTATTATTGCGAGCAACCCGAAATTGGGCAGCATCATTTCTAGAGGTATTCTTGCAGGAGGGGTTGCCAGCATACGCAGACGCAGGCTCCGGGTATTTTGAAGCTATTGAGGTTAACCTGTTTGTAAATCTACTAAAGGTTTTAGATAATAAGAGACAGGATATACCATTAATAAGTGTGATGCGTTCGCCAATAGGAGGCTTTACAGTAGATGAGTTGATTACTGTAAGAATGGAGTATAAGGAAAAAAGCTTTTTTAAAGCAATTACCAAGTATATTGAAGAAAAAGACGATTTTCTGAAAGAAAAGCTTGTGAATTTCATTGATAATGTAGAAAACTGGTCTCGAGAAGCTAGGTACATAAAAATGGACGAGCTTATTTGGAAGCTTTACACCGATACAGGATATTACCATTATGTTGGAGCAATGCCAGGGGGAATTCAGCGACAGGCAAATCTCAGGATATTACTTGATAGAGCAAATCAGTTTCAAAAAACCTCAATTCGAGGACTCTTCAACTTTATTACCTTTATAGAAAAGCTTCAAAGCAATAAGGGTGATATGGGTTCGGCAAAAATATTAAGTGAAAATGATAATGTAATACGGTTAATGAGTATCCATAAGAGTAAGGGATTGGAGTTTCCAGTAGTAATTGTAGCAGGACTCGGCAAACAATTCAACTTGAGGGATTTAAATAACAGAATGCTGTTGCATAAGGATTTAGGTATAGGGCCAGATTATGTAGATCCAAACATTAGGGTCATAAGAGAAACAATTGCAAAGCTGGCCATGAAGGATCAAATAAAGCTGGGAAGCTTATCTGAGGAAATGAGGATTCTATATGTTGCCCTTACAAGACCAAAGGATAAGTTGATTTTAGTAGGTTCAGTTAAGCAGCTTAAAAGAAAATGTAAAAAATGGGGAAGAAATTTAACCGATTATGCCATAGCTGCAGCTCGAACAAATCTGGATTGGATATGTAGTGTATTAATGAAACATGAAGATGGATACCTATTGCGTCAAATTGCAGAGATAGAGACATCGGAAAAGGATTTATTTAAGGATAATTCTCGCTGGAATATAGAGATATATAATAGGCTGGACCTTGCAAGAGAAAGAAAACGACTGAATGAAGGAAAGGATACATTGAAGGATAAGCTTAAATCCTATAAGGAAGGAGCTGTTACTCCTTATCATAAATTGATAGAAAAAAGATTAAACTGGAGCTATCCTCAAAGAGAAGCAGTCAAAATTCCTTCTAAGCTATCTGTAACTGATATAAAGCAGGCTCATATTAATAAGATAGAACACCTAGGCTTTAAAATTCCACAGCTAATAAAAATACCTAAATTTATCGATAGTTCTAATGCACTTACTGCAGCAGAAAGAGGGACGGTTTTGCATTTCGTAATGCAGCATTTAGATTTGACTACACAGTTGAGTAAAAAAGGAATTGAAGAGCAGCTTGATGGGATGGTAAAGAAAGAGCTATTAACAGAGTTAGAGGTAGCCTCTGTCAACTTGGAAAAAATTGAAAATTTTTTTTCCAGTGAGATAGGAAAACGCCTAATTAATGCCGAAGATATAAATAGAGAGGTACCATTCAATATCCGCAAAACAGCTTCCGAAGTACTTGATGGTGTACAAAGTGATGAGCCTTTATTGGTACAGGGTGTAATCGATTGCTATTTTAAAGAGGAAGAGGGAATCGTTCTTATCGACTACAAAAGCGATTATGTTTTTGAAGGTGGAAGAGATGTTATTGTAAGCAAATATAAAACTCAATTAGACCTTTATCAAGAAGCAATTGAACTAATACATGGTGAAAGAATAAAGGAACGTTATATTTATCTGTTTGATATAGATGAGGCAGTGAAAATATGATTAAAAGCAATGAATAATGGAAAAGCAATGAGTAATGAAAAGCAATGAGTAATGAAAAGAAAAAAGCTAAGAGTTATAATGGTTACTATTTATAAAAAGTTAAAGCTAGATAATTTCTTCCATAATTATTCATTACACATTACTCATTACTAATTATGTTGATAAATTACTAATTAGTTTTACTATCCTATACAATTGGGTATCTTAACAATAAATAAATATCTTTTAAAGAGGGGTGTAATTATGCAAGCAAAAGAAATAATGACTAAAGATGTAGTTGTTACAAAAATGGATAACACTGTTGAGGAAGTTGTAAAGATATTAGTAGAAAATAACATAAGCGGACTACCTGTAGTAAATGAAGAAAATAAAGTTGTGGGAATTATAACAGAGGGAGACTTAATTTATAGAAGTAAGAAGCTTCAATTACCATCATATTTTACCATACTTGATAGCTATATCTTCTTGGAAAGTACAAATAATCTAAAGGAACAAATAAAAAAGATGGTTGGTTACAAGGTAGAGGATGTAATGACAAAGGATGTAATTACAGCAGAAGAAGATGATAATATAGAAGATGTAGCCACTCTGATGGCCAATAATAAGATAAACCGTATACCAATTGTTAGAAATGGAATTTTGGTTGGCATAATAAGTAGAAGAGATATTATACGTGCATATGCTAGAGACTAGAAATATCAGATTTTCTGTATAAGATAGGAGCTTTCAACAAAGCAGAGACTGTTCAAAAGCTTCTAGATACGAGGCGCAAGAAAAGCCAGAGTACGAAGCGTATAGATAATACGTAAGGGTTCTGGCTTTTAGAAGCAACGAAGAAGATAGGAGCTTTTCAATAAAGCAGAGACTGTTCAAAAGCTTCTAGATACGAGGCGCAAGAAAAGCCAGAGTACGAAGCGTATAGATAATACGTAAGGGTTCTGGCTTTTAGAAGCAACAAAGTAGATAGGAGTTTTTCAACAGTCTGAACCTACCTTAGGGGTAGGTTTTCTATAAGAAAGGGGTAAGCTATGGAGGAATTGCTTCAGGTTAATAATCTTGAAAAAATATACTATACAGGGAATAATAATCATTTGAAGGCTGTAGATAATGTTTCCTTCAATGTTAATAAAGGAGAAGTGTTTGGACTTCTGGGACCCAATGGTGCAGGTAAAACAAGCACTATAAAGTGTATTTGTGGTCTGTTGGATTATGAGGGCGGAGATGTGCTGGTAAAAGGGTATTCAATGAAGAAAAAAAGAAGAAAAGGTCTTAAACATATTAGTGCAGTACTTGAAGGAAATAGAAACATATATTGGAGAATGACAGTAAAAGAGAATCTTGAGTTTTTTTCAGGGATAAATGGATTATCCAGCACTAAAATAAAGGAACGAATGGATTATTTGATAAAACAGTTTCAATTGGAGGACCAAGAGAATGTTGTTGTTAACAAGCTATCTAGAGGAATGAAGCAGAAGGTGGCCATTGCCATTTCATTAATAACAGATAAAGACATTATATTACTTGATGAACCAACCTTAGGATTAGATGTTTCAATGAGTCATGAAATGAGGCAGATTTTGAGACGAATTGCCAAAGAAGAAGATAAAACTATTCTACTAAGCACACATGATATGAATGTAGTAGAAGACACCTGTGATCGTCTAATAATTATTAATAATGGACAGGTTATTGCTAAGGATACTGTTGAAAACTTAAAAAACCTATTCAATAAAGAAATATATAAAATCCTTTTCAAAGGAAATACAGAGCATCAACTATTACCAAAGCTTAAGAATGTATCAAATATAGTAGAACTTCAAAGACAAGTGGATCATAACGTTGTAATATTGCAATTAAACGATGCAAATGAATTATTTGCTATTTTTGAGCTGTTGAAGGGAGAGTCTATAAATTTAATATCTATAGAAAAGGTTACAAAAAACCTTGAAGGGATTTTTATGGACCTATTGAAGGAGGAGCAACAATAAATGAAGTACTATTATAGTTTTTTGTCCATAGCAAAAAGAGAATGGATTGAATTAAGGCGATATTGGTTTAATAGCTTCATCGGAATAATTATGTATGTACTAGTTTTTGTAGCGCTATTTGCAGGAGCACAATCGATTGGACAGAATAATTTTGCACTGATGGATAGCCTTGAGGGTTTCTTAATTGGATATGCCCTTTGGTTCTTGGCGATGGGTGCTTTCTCAGATACTGCCTACTCCATAGTTGATGAAGCACGGAAAGGCACACTAGAACAATTATATATGACAGAAGTGCCCTTTACGTGGTTACTTATAAGTAAAAACATTGTATCAACAATAATCTTTGTTTTTTTATTTATGATTATAACCATTGTACAGATGCAAATTACTGGTATAAGACTAAACCTAGATTTTTTTAGTATTTTCGTAACCCTTTTTATTAGTTTATTTAGTCTCTATGGTGTTGGCTTAATTTTAGCAGGAGTTGGGCTAATATTTAAGAAAATACAGAATTTGCTAGGTGCAACTCAATTCATATTGGTTGCTATTATGATTTTATCGCCTACAACTGTTCCTATTGTGAAATTTTTGCCATTTGTGTACGGAAGAGAATTGATTATGAATATAATGAGAAACGGATACTCTATAGTAGGGTTTACTTTGTTAGATTGGACATTTCTAATAGGTAATGCTGTATTTTATATGGCTGTAGGTATCTATGGCTATAAAATATCAGAAAAGCAAGTATTAAAAAGAGGCATGCTGGGCCAATACTAAACCATTTTTATTTAAGGTGAATAGTTATTAAATTAACGACAATATATACAGATTATTCTGAATAATCATAGTATAAAAACCAACAAAACTATTAAAAACTTGGTATTATAATTTTAAGAATAGTTACAATATTGATAATTATATGAAATAATAATGACTATTACTAAAAAACTATGAAATGTTTGACATATTATTGACAAGGATATAAAATAATAATAAGAAGATAATGATGCAAAAGGAGGAAAGATTAATGACAAGGAAAATCCTCGGGTTTCTAGCCTTTGTTGCAACTGGTGTTGGACTTTTTGTTTCTACAGTTATGAAGGAATCTAATTTCTTATTTATTCTGCTAACATTAGCTATAGCAGGACTTTATGCAATCGGACTTATGGATCATTATAAGGAATTACAGAAATAGTAAAGGGGGGAAAACCAATGAGATTAGATAAAGGAAAAGCTCACATTATGTTATGTGCTTTTATAGGAGTAACTGCTACTTGGTTTATGAACCATCAGATGGGATACGGAGCAATTGTTTCTAACGGAATAATCGGAGTTTTGGCAGCGATTCTATTACCAGGGCCTCTTGCTGGAGCCACATATGCTGCTTCATTTGTTGGAATGTCATCGATGGCTGTAATTCCTTCCTTGATGGGTGCCGCTGTTGGAGGTATAGTAGTGGGATTAATACTTGCTTTAACAGCAGAGATTTATGCGGGTATTGGAGGCAAGGGTGGTACTACGGCTGCTTTAGCTGTTTTAATCACAAAAACTATAATGGGTTTCTTTGGATAGGGGGGCGACGAAATGGAAAATTTTTATGTAATTGCAGTAGCAGTTTTAGCAGGTATGTCTGCTTATGCCATTAGTATCTATTTAAATAAGGGTGCTGTTTTCGGATCGGCAGTAGTAACATTAGTTTCAGGACTTATTTTTCCTTACTTTGTACCATCCATAGGCGCTAAACTAGCCATCGTTGCAACCTGTGCATCCTATGCAGGGATGGTGGCAGTAAAAAATGTACCTAAACTATGGGAAATGGCAATTGTTTCATTTATCGCAGGAGTATTATTTGTTTTATCAAGTGCAGCCTATGTAGGTGTTGGCGGTAAGCTTGGAGTAATTGGAGCTATTTCATGTTTTTCTTGGATAGGTTTTAAGAAGGTAATGGTGGCGGTAAAAGCTTCAAAAAAAAGCGATGTGCTTAATACAAAGGTAGTTGATCAATAACATCAATTCTTAACGAACTTTAGCAACTATTTAACAAATGCTGGGTTTATAACAATATAAACTTAAACATCATTAATGACCTGTACTCATATTGTACAGATCTGAGTTGAATAAATCAACAAAATACAGACTGTTCAAAAGCTTCTAGATTCGAGGCGCAAAAAAACTCAGTGACTGTAGCGTATACGTAATACGTGAGGGTACTGAGTTTTTGCAACAACGAAGAATATAGGAGTTTTTCAACAGTCTATGACCTGTACTCTTTTTGTACAGGTCTTAAGTATATATACACAAAAATACTTATTGCTTTAAAAAAAATGTAAAAAATTCAACAGCAAACCCTTTATAATACTAGTTTTATTTAAGGCGATAATTGAAACAACTGAATGAATCATTGAAGAAAAATGAAAACTGCTGTACAATATAATATATAAAATACAAAATTAATTAATATAATTTATTATTAAAGAATTTTTTAAAAAGCATTAAGCAAAATTATCTATGATAATAGGAGGCTATAATGAAATTTTTTCATGTGTTTTTTACTAAAAAAGCGATTCTACTATTTATACCATTGTTATTATTTTGGCTAATATTATCGCCTGCCCTTACAGTTGAAACCATAATCATTGGTTTTGTCATATGTTGGGGGGTTGTACTTTTCTCAAAAGATATTATTTTTAGTGAAGATGAAACATCTTTATATTCTCTAAGGGGATTAAAGAACTTTTTTATGTTTCTTATTACTTTAGTTGTTGAAATAATTAAGGCAAATATTGATGTAGCTAAGATAGTATTAAGTCCGTCACTACCAATTACACCATGTTTTGTGAAAATACCTAATACTGTTAAGAAGGACACCAACAAGGTTCTTTTAGCAAATGCAATTACTTTAACTCCAGGGACCTTGACAGTTGACTTAACAGAGGAGGGATATGTTATTCATGCCTTAACAAAGGAAGCAGGGGATGCAATTAAAGGTAGCGCACTTGAAGAAGCTATAATAAAGTTGGAGGGTGAGGAGTAATGATAGCAGGAGCATTTTTGATTTTAACTACATTTCTTGCTATAATGACCTTTGTCTGCTTATACCGTGCCTATAAAGGTCCAACCTCAGCAGATAGAGTTATAGCAATTAATGTGATAGCTACAAAGGTTACTGTGCTAATTGTTTTACTTGCAATGATGACTGATCAAGATTCCTTTGTAGATGTTGCAATTGTGTATGCAATGATGGGGTTTATTACTACTGTATGTGTTTCTAAGTATATGGAAAAAGGAAAACTTTTTTAAGGAGTGCAAATCATGGAATTATTATATAATTTGTTAATTGTTGTTTTTTTTATGGGTGGAGCTTTTTTCTTTTTTGTAGGAACACTGGGATTAATAAGAATGCCTGACGTTTTTTGTAGAATGCATGCCACTACAAAATGTGATACATTAGGAGCTGGATTAATACTAATAGGCTTGATGCTATATAGAGGCTTTGATATTTTATCTTTAAAGCTACTATTAATTATAATGTTTATATGGATTACAAATCCTACAGCGGCCCATATTATAGCAAAGGCAGAGCATAACAAAGGTGAAAGGGACGTAAAACTTGATGAAGAATAACACAAGCTTTCGGATGAAAGGGTGGAAACGGTGGAATTATTAAATGTTATTTTAGTAGTATTTTTAATTGTATGTGCAATTGCCGTTGAGCGCACTAAAGACTTGCTAGGCGCAGTAATAATATTTGCTGCATACAGTTTAACAATGGCAGTTCTTTGGCTAATGCTGAAGGCACCTGATATTGCCTTGACTGAAGCAGCTATAGGGGCAGGAGCAACTACAATATTGTTTGTTGCTGTAATCAGTCGTACAAGGAGGATGGAGAAGTGAAAAAGGGACTATTTATTATAGTATTATCAGGACTTTTTCTTCTGCTGGTGGCTAGTATCCTTCAGATGCCATCACTTGGTAGTATAGAAAACCCATCCTATAATGAAACTGCAGTGTACTACCTAGAAAATGCTGTGGAGGATACCCATGCACCCAATGCTATTGCAGCTATTATTACTGATTATAGGGCCTTTGATACTTTAGGAGAAACAACTGTACTTTTCACCTCAATAGCTGCAGTAATATCAGTTCTAAAGATAAGTCATCATTCAAAGAATAAGGGGGATAAAGCTAATGGATGATTTAATAGTAAAAACTATTACAAGATTAATAGTTCCCTTTATACAGGTTTATGGAATATTTATTATTTTACACGGTCATATTTCTCCCGGTGGTGGTTTCTCAGGCGGAGCAGTATTAGGCTCGAGTATGATACTGTTTACATTATCCTATGGACTTACAGATGCCACAAAAAAGCTTCCCCATAAGGTTACTGGGGTACTGGAATCGGGTGGAATTATATGGTATATACTGCTTGGCTTAATGGGGATTCTTCTGGGTGGAAAATTCCTGTCAAATAAAGAGGTTGGTTTCTTTATGGGACAAGCTGGCGAAATTTTAAGTGCTGGAATAATTCCACTAATTACTGTGGCTATAGGGATTAAGGTTGCCAGTACTGTGATTACACTATTTCATACGATTATTGAGGAGGACTGATGGTGGAATTTATAAGATCAATTGTAGAACATATAAATTATGTAGCTTCGGTTGCCCTCTTTATCATTGGATTATACACAGTATTAACCCATAGTAACCTTTTAAAAAAAGTTATTGGTATTAATATTATGGAGACTTCAATATTTTTATTTTTTGTTTCAATAGGCTATGTTCATGATGGTAGTGCTCCTATTATAAACTTAGGAGGAGATAGGGTAATATATGTTAACCCATTGCCTTCAGCTCTAATTCTTACGGGTATTGTTGTTGCTGTTAGTATTACTGCATATTCCCTCAGCTTAATAATTAAGCTCTATGAGGCATATGGAACTATAGATTTAAATGAGATTATGGAGATTAGGGGGGGACGCACCAATGAGTAGTCAGCATTTTCCTGTTTATAGTTTACTGTTATTATTAGCTGCTGCTGTAATAATTCCCCTGTTAAACAAAAAATCATTTTCTAAGGTTAAATTATTTTTGATAACTGTATTGGTGGCTGTATGGGGTTTTACATTAAAAACCCTATTATTTGTGTATCAATCAGGAGCTTATAGCTATAATTTTGGTAATTGGAATGAGATTATAGGAGTACAGTTTATAGTAGATGAGTTTTCCGCACTAATGACATTATTTGTAATGTCATTAGCAATATTAATCCTTATTTACTCCTTCAAGGATATGGAGCACGAGATTAATAAAGATCAATTTACAGGCTATTATACACTTGTTTTTATTCTTTTGTTTTCAATGATAGGAATAACATATACCAATGATTTATTTAACATGTATGTATTTATGGAGATATTATCAATAACATCCTGTAGTATCATTTCTATTAAGAAGAAGAAAGAAAATTATATGGCAGCCTTTAGGTATTTAATTTTAAATACAATAGGTTCACTTTCAATTTTAATGGGTATAGCAATGATTTACATGGTAACTGGACATCTAAATATGACTCAGGTGTACCAAACAATAGCAGAAGTATGGCAGCTATATCCAACCAATATCTTAACAGCCGTAGGATTTATTCTTACAGGGTTGGGAATTAAAGCAGCCATGTTTCCCCTCCATATATGGTTACCAGATGCCCATTCAACTGCACCATCTCCATCAAGTGCCTTATTGTCCAGCTTAGTTGTTAAGGTTTATATATTCTCAGTCTATAAAATATTATTTAAGGTATTAGGTCAATCGATTGTGGTGGCATTGGGAGTGCCTACTTTTATCACATATTTTGCAGCTGTAGGTATGATAATGGGCTCGGTTTTTGCAATTGGACAAAAAGATATTAAAAGGATGCTGGCATATTCCAGCGTAGCACAAATAGGATATATCTTTCTAGGCCTGGGACTAGTAACAATAGATGGGTTATCTGCATCAATGTTTCATATTATATCCCATGGATTAATGAAATCGGCATTGTTTTTGAGTGCTGGAGCAATTATCTATTATAAGGATAAGCGTAATATAAATGATCTTGATGGGATAGGATATGAAATGCCCATCACAATGTTTGTATTTACAGTAGCTGCCTTTGGTATGATTGGTATACCAGGAATTAATGGATTCATGAGTAAAATATATTTAAGCTTTGCAGTATTAGACGCTAATAAACCAATATATCTTATTTTGATACTGGCAAGTAGCTTTTTAAATGCTGTCTATTATTTGCCAATAATAATTTCAGCCTTTTTAAAGGAGAGCAAAGATAGAAAGAATATAATGGAGATAGATAAACTTCCCAAATCAATGCTTATCCCTATGGTTATTCTAGCCTTAGGAAGTATAATAATGGGCTTCTACCCACAATTAATTATGAATGTTGTGGAAAAAGCAGTACCAACCTTCTTATTTTAAGGCTATAATGGTCATTTATTATTAAATATGAGTATAATATTTAGTAGATATAATTAATAAAATTATTATTAAAATTTATTAAAGAAAAGCCCCATTGATTATTGAAATCTATGGGGCTCTGGTGTACAATGATGTTAGAAGAAGTTGAATGTTAAACATATAACAAAGTATTGGTGTTTAAAAAATACCTATTATTATTAAATACTTTCTATAATATAGATTAAGCTTAATGTAAAGTAATATTAAAGCTTTTAATAATATATACGGAATACAGGGTAGTATCCTGGTGTTAAATTTATAACAATCATCCATACTTCAACTAAATACGAGATTAAATGATTAAACTGTGTAGCTAGAGTAGTTTAACTTAGCTTTTGTGATCTATTTCTATGGAGGAGATTAAAAATGAAAAGTGTAGAAAATCTAAAGGTGTTATCTAAAGGAGGAAGTGCAATATCACTTCAGGAAAACAAATGGAACTCCTTTTCTGTTGACTGTATTGTTGTATTTATTGCTTCTTTAGTTATTATTATGGGCTTCATAGCTCTAACTATTACTGGTTTAGGGGATACCATCTTTAGTATTAAATTTGAAGCATTGAGAAAGATTATTACTAGTATAGCTAATTATAAGCCACTACCATTACTTGTTATTATGACACCTTTTTTAGGGAGTCTTGTTGAGCTATATTGGGGCAGAAAGTCAGATGATTTGAGAGATGTTACTGTTGTAAATACAACGTTTTTAAGCTTACTAATGATTTTAGCAATGTATCCACAGGCATTAGATGGTGGTCATGTATATCGTATTTCAAGAATACTTGGCTTTGGGTTGTCTTTTAAGGTTGATATGCTTAGTATTACAATGGCCTTCACGACATCCGTGTTATGGCTTCTAGTGATGATTTATTCTCATGACTATATGCTCTTTGAAAACCATAGAAATCGATTTTACTTTTTTATGTCAGTAACCTATGGAGCAATTTTAGGAACAGTTATGGCTGGCGATATATTTACAATGTTCTTGTTTTTTGAAATTATGACATTTAGTTCATATATGTTGGTTTCCCACTGTGAACATGAAGACTGTATAGTAGCAGGGTATAATTATATTTATATGGGTGTTCTTGGAGGCTTAAGTATATTATTAGGTATGATACTGCTTTATATAAAGACAGGTACTCTTGAATTTGTTCCTATGGTGTCAATGCTTGAAGGTACTGGTCCATTAAAATACTGGATAATAGGATTATTTATCTTTGGATTTGGGATTAAGGCGGGAATGGCACCGGTGCATATTTGGCTACCCAAGGCCCATCCAGTTGCACCAACCCCAGCTAGTGCCCTGTTATCTGGTATTATGATTAAAATAGGTGCTTATGGAATACTTAGGGCAACAACAACTATCTTTTTTCCAGCGGCCTTTGAAATTTCTGGATACAAGGATTTATTATGGGAGCCATCACAAAATTTAGGTGCATTTATTATATGGCTCGGTATTATTACAATGGGACTTGGAGTGTTTTTAGCACTACAGCAGGCAAATATAAAAAAGATGCTGGCATACCATAGTATTAGTCAAATGGGTTATATTGTAATGGGAATAGGAGTAGCAGTATACTTGGGGTATAAAGGCGGTATGGGTTTTTCAGGTGCCTTATATCATATTATCAACCATGCTTTATTTAAATCACTATTATTCATGGTGGCAGGCATTATATACCTTAAGACTCATGAATTGGATATGTATAAGCTTGGAGGACTATGGAAAAAGATGCCCTTCACAGCCATGGTGTGTCTTATAGCCGCTTTAGGTATTACGGGAATGCCAGGATTCAACGGATTTGCTAGTAAGTCAATACTACACCACGCAATTATTGAGGCATATGAATATGGACACCCCTCCTTTAAGTATGCTGAAGTGATATTTACAATAATAAGTGCTGGTACGGTATGTTCATTTATAAAGCTATTTGGATTCGTTTTTCTAGGTAAACTGCCAGAGAAGCATAGAAATATTAAAGGCACCTATAGAATGATGGAAATGGCAATGGCTGGTATGGCGCTAATGATTATTGGAATTGGGTTAAAGCCTAACTATTTGCTTGATCATTTCATTATACCTGCAGTAAGGAGTGTAACCTATGATCCAGCCTTCATTGATAAATATCTAGTGAATATGAACTTTTTTAATGGTCAGGATATGATGGGTATGGTTTGGGTATATTTGTTGGGGGCTATCATCTTTGTTTTAGGATTAAAGTTCCACCTATTCCATATTCATTTACCGGAATGGCTAAAAATTGAATATATTTTCTTCTATCCATTAATAAAGGTTTTGCAAGCCATAAGGAGAGTTATGGTTAATGGGGAAGAGGATATTGTTATTGGAAATAATGCTGCAGGCAGAATAAATAAAGCTTTACATGCAATAACAGAAGACCGTGATGAAAGTACAATGAATAAAGAAGGAATTATACAACGTTTTGTTTCTACAGTACAAATTTTTACAAATAAATATGAAATGACTATCATACGAAGTGATGTAATTATTTACTCTGTTGTACTAACTGGAGTTATGGCATTATTATTTGTTTTTAGATAAAAGGTCAATATTAGTTGCTAAAGATTAAGACTTAATAAAACTATTTATTAAGTCTTTTCTTATTCATATTAATAAAATTTATTAAAAAAGTATTTATACTTTAATAAGAAAGTATTATAAGAAGAATATAAGACCTAGAGAGGGCTAAATAGAGACCTAATTTCTTGACAATAATAATTCTTATCATGTAAGATTAAGTGATAACTACTATCATAATAACTTTTCATAAAACAATAGGACTTATGAATTCAAAATTGTATTAGATTGAACTGATAATTAAATTATATAAACACAGAGTTGTTGTCATTCTAATCATCAATAACTAATAAATTTATAATTAACTACTAATGATTCTTTCATTATATTGACAGGAGGTAAATAATGAATATTTTAAGGGTTGTTATAATGTTTTGGCTCCCGGCAGTGGTAATCTTTTTTGGATTATTTGAAGCTTTAATAATTCCATTGTTGGATGATAGTCATCGACTAGCTCGAAGGATTTCTGTAAATGCTTTTATTATATTTACTACGATTCTTATTATGCTAACCTATAATCAGGTAAAGGATGCACCTATAGTTTATGAGTTCGGTCGGGTTTTTGGAATGGGAATTTTCTTCAAGATTGATCTATTGAATTATATTTTAATGGTATTTGCAGGAATTATATTTACTATATCTAGTATCTACAGTCTTGAAGATATTAAGCAAAAAGATAGAGAAAGAACCTTCTATTTCTTTTATATTATTACCTATGTTGCTACAATTGGTACATTAATGGCAGGTGACCTTCTAAGCTTTTTCTTATTTTTTGAAATAATGACCTTTAGCTCCTATGGACTGATGGTTCACTATAGAGGAGAGGAAGTACTAGAGGCAGGTAACGTTTATATTTATATGGGTATTATAGGTGGATTAAGCATTCTTAGTGGGATAATACTACTATCAGCCTATACCCAAAGCTATGAATGGATAAATCTTGCCGATAAGTTTAGCCAGCTAGGATTCATAAAATATGTTATCGGAGGCTTGTTTATATTTGGTTTTGGTGTAAAGGCCGGTATGGTACCCTTTCATTTCTGGTTACCTAAAATATATAGAGAAGCTCCAATTACTGTTAATGCAATTTCATCTGGTATTTTAACAAAGGTTGGAGCATACGGAATACTACGTGTAGCAACAATTATTTACTCAGTAAGTGCTGTAGAAGCTTCAACTGCCAACGTAGTATTATGGAACACCTCTACTAATTTAGGTGTTGTAATAATTTGGCTTGGTATCATAACAATGGTGGTAGGCGTGTTTCTTGCCCTCCTTGAAAGCAACATGAAAAAGATGTTGGCCTATCATAGTATAAGTCAAATGGGTTATATTATTATGGGGATAGGAGTGGCAGCTTACTTGGGATATAAAGGAGCTATGGGTTTCTCGGGAAGTATATACCATATGGTTAACCATGGATTTTTCAAATCTCTCCTGTTTATGGTGGCGGGAGTAGTATATCTGCATACTAAAGAATTAGACATGTATCGTCTTGGTGGCCTATGGAAAAAAATGCCCTTTGCAGCTTTAGTGGCTTTAGTTGCTGTATTGGGTATTACAGGCATGCCAGGCTTCAATGGATTTGCAAGTAAGTCTATACTACATCACGCAATAATAGAAGCCTATGAATATGGACATCCTTCATTTCGATATGCAGAATTGATTTTCAAACTGGTTAGTGCAGGAACAGTCTGTTCCTTCTTAAAGTTCTTTGGGTTTATTTTTATGGGAGAATGCCCACCCCAATATGAAAACTTAAAGCCAAGGTACCCAAGAATGGCCGTAGCTATGGGGACTCTAGCATTTATAGTAGTAGCAATTGGTATTCGCCCTGAATGGTTTTTAAATAGATTTATTATACCGGCAGTTTTATCCTTCACTTATGATCCAGTATTTGTTGAGAAATATATTGTAGGTATAAACTTTTGGAATATGAAAGACATTATGGGTATGGTAATGGTTTA
The DNA here is from genome assembly GCF_900101495.1 of Alkaliphilus peptidifermentans DSM 18978. Taxonomy (GTDB): domain Bacteria; phylum Bacillota; class Clostridia; order Peptostreptococcales; family Natronincolaceae; genus Alkaliphilus_C; species Alkaliphilus_C peptidifermentans. The sequence continues at coordinate 45,535 of NZ_FMUS01000009.1, read as the reverse complement.
TGGAATGGGGATTGGTATTTTTGTAGTAGGCGTTAAGTATCACTTGTTTCATCACCACTTACCAAGCTGGCTGAATGCAGAGCGATTTATATATAGACCCGTAACACAATTTTGTGAAGGCTTTCCCAATATGTGTGTTCAGAAATATGAGAAACCTATGGTTCTTGGAGATGTCTTTATATATGTAACATTACTAACCCTCATCTTAGGTGCGTTGGTTGTTACTGGTTTTTAATTTGAGAAGTTGGGTATAACACTATTATAGAGAGTTAAGTGGCAAGAAATTTTGAGAGGGTGATATACATGAAGCTAGGCTCTCATGTTTCTGTTTCAGGTAAAGGATTGCTTTCTGCTGTTAAAGAAGCTATAAGCTATAATGCCGATACCTTTATGATTTATACAGGAGCACCACAAAATACAAGAAGAAAAAATATTGAAGATATGTTTATAGGGGAAGGCTTAAGCTTAATGAAGGAGTATGGCATTGAAGATTTTATAGTACATGCTCCGTATATTATGAATTTTGCATCCCCCAATAAAGAAACCTTCCAAATGTCGGTTGATTTTTTAGCAAAGGAAATTGTTAGAACAGAGGCAATGGGAGCTCCTTATATAGTCATGCATCCTGGAGCTCATGTAGGCTCAGGAGAAGAAATTGGCTTGCAAAGAATAGTAGAGGGTCTTAATGAAGTAATAACCTCCAAGCAAAGGGTAAAGATAGCCCTAGAGCTGATGGCGGGAAAGGGAACAGAATTAAACTATAAATTTGAGCATTCTGCCTATATAATGGATAAAGTAAAGTATCCAGATAAGTTGACTGTTTGTTTTGATACGTGCCACACCCATGATGCTGGTTACGACATAATAAACGATTTTGATGGAGTAATGGATTACTTTGATAGAATAATTGGTATTGAAAGGCTAGAAGTTTTTCACATCAATGGTTCTTTAAATCAGAGGGGAAAAAGAAAGGACCGACATGCTAATATTGGAGCGGATGAGAATAATCCAAAAGGGAAGGACTATATTGGACTAAAGGCATTAAAATATATAGTTCATCATGAGGCCGCACTAGGAAAACCCTGTATATTAGAAACACCTTGGATTGATAAAAAGACAAATTTATATAAAGAAGAGATTATAATGTTAAAATAACATTAAAAAAGCAGGGAGATTCCTGCTTTTTTTTAATGACTATTGGATTCAAAAATATCAATTATTTGTTCAATATTTTTTATTATAATTGCTCCTTTAACCTGTGTAAGATGAAAGTTTTCTTCCTCTAGTTCATTTTTATAATCTTCGATGGATAGCTTGAATTGTTGAAACCCATCACCTTCATTCTTTTCCACAAGTCGCTGCTTTAAACTATCTCCAATTTCTTCAGCCTCATTAATTTCATTCTCTGCTTCCTCAAAATCTTCAAGAGATGCCATTAAAACTGACTGTCGAACACGATATTTAACTTCATATATCTCCTGTGGAGCCTTTGAACTAAAATGACCACGGAAATCATTTAAACATGAAGTTAATTCATTAAACTCCAGTAGGCTTGTGAGTATTTCTTTATTGGACACACTGATTGATGCGTCACCTAGCTTATTTTCAAAGGTTTCAACATCATCACTGGAAGCTCCAGCTTTTCTCAATTGAGGTTCTAATACATTCCATTTTCTATGTATTCCAGCAACTAAAATTTCTATTTGGTACCATATATTTTCTATATCATTAGGAAGCTCTTCTATCTGAACTATGTCACTTTCAACATCTTCCTCTTCAAGCAAGGGAATAATAAGCGCCTCCTCATGAATAAACATATTTATATCTATAGCTTCCTTGGCAGGCTCTTCTTTTTCCTCTGCATCCAGTTCCACATCTGATTCCAATTCTACCTCTTGCTTTCCCTTTTCTACTTCCTCCATTGCTTTTTCAAGACCGGTAACTCCATCGATTGACAGCATAACAGTAAGTATATCCTCTTCAATTTCAGTAAAGGATCCTGGTAATTCAGGTGCTTCATCATTCTTCTCTTGGGGGTTAGGCTTAGGATTGCCATTACAACCCCATATGAACAATAAAGCCATAACTAATAGAAAAATACTTATTTTTTTAATTAACTTTGTATTCATCATATCACCTCAAATCTAGTGTTTCCATTAAACAAAATTTAATAACAATAATTAAAATAGGACAAGAGACTAGCAGGATAAATGTAATAATTATATAATAATATAGACATATAATAATGCATTTTGAGTTGCAGAAAGAGGGATACTATGTTCTTCAAAAAAACAATAAAAGATATAAAATTAAATGAAAAAGTACTAAAAAAGAGCAGGGTTCCTATACTAATTAAGGATAGTGGATGGAAAAAGGTTTTTGAACCTAAAAAAAATAGATTTATGGAGAATTTATCTAAAAACCTTGAAGCTCTACTTAATGAAGAAAGAGAATTGAAAAAAGAAATAAGGGGCAAGAATGAACGAAAGCTTCTTCTTGTAAAAAAAATATTAAAGCTATCTGAATTAGTTAATAGAGACAATAGGGAAGATGCTCTTGAAGAGATGGAGAGATGTAAGCTTGAAATGCAGCATCTTAGTACTGAAATTGAAAGCTTATTTCTTCGATTGGAGGAATTGCCAAGGGAGATAGAGCAGAATAATTTAGCTCTTTTAAAGGAAACCATTAAAATTGCTTATGACGAACTATCCACCAACAAAAATAGTTTAACCACTACAGACGAAGAAATCAACACCTTAAGAAATCGGTTGGGGGAGTTAAGGGATCAAAAAGAGGAACTGGAAAAAAAGATAGACTTTTTGTATTCATTTCTTCATACAATGGTAGGATATGAGGAAATGGAGAGTTTAGATCATCAATTATTAGACACAGAAAACTAATGGAATATGGTAAGATATATTTAAGAGGTGATCCTTGTGATTAAAGGAATTGGTATTGATATAATCGAAATAAATCGTATTGCTAAGGCCATTGATAAAAGCCCAAGATTTATTGAAAGAATTTTTACCGAGAATGAGATAAGCATATTAAACAAAAACAATATGAAACCAGCATCAGTGGCAGGTTTTTTTGCTGCTAAGGAAGCAGTGGTTAAAGCACTTGGAACTGGATTAAGGGATATGAAATGGAAGGATATAGAGATATTAAAGGATGAATTGGGAAAACCATTGGTACTTTTGCATAATAATGCCCTAAAAACTGCATATAGTAGAAATATAAATACTATATTAATTACTATATCCCATAGTAAAGAAAATGCAGTTGCACATGCAACCGCCCTCGGAAAAAATGGGGATTTATAAGGAGGGTTTTAATTGAAGCTTTGGAGGGTTGTTTTTTTAGGAGTAATTGTTGTAACTCTATTGTCAGCCTGTAAACAGCCTACCAATGAAGAAGTATATTATAAAGCACAAAAGAAGCTAAATGAGATGGAAAGCTATAAATGCACCGTTCGAATTTCTGTATCAGGAAATGAAGGGGTAAGAGAGTATGTTTTAGAGCAGATGTTCAAATATCCTGATAGATATCGATTAGAAGTAATTGAACCTGCGGAAAACAAGGGGAATGCCACCATCTATAATGGTAAAACTGCTTGGGTTATTAGTCCTTCTTTAAATCAGATATGGAAGATGAATTCATTTGAAAGATCCAATGAGCAACTACTATTTATAGGGTATTTTATGAAAAACATGCTTAACAATGAATCAACGACAATTACAAGTGAAGCATTAGAAGAAGATTTTATAGTAATAAAAACAGATTTACCCACCGGCAACTTTTACTTTCACAGCCAAAAGCTATGGATATCTAGTAAAGAATTAGTTCCAACACAGCTACAAATATTAGATGAAAAAGAGAATATACGCTTTAGAGTGCATTTTGAAGATTTCCAATATAATCCAAAGCTAGAGGATGAATTGTTTTTCTTAAATACTGAAGAGGAATAAAACTTTAACAAATGATAAAGGAAGGAAGATGGGTTATGCTTACTAGACAAGACTTACGACCCGTTTGGGCAGAAATAAATCTTAATAATTTAAAAAATAACATTTCCGAAGTTAGAAGAGTTGTTAAGAAGGATACCCTAATTTGTGCAGTAATAAAGGCTGATGGCTATGGACATGGAGCTGTGGAAATTGCCTCAACCTTGTTAGCAAATGGTGCTGATCGTTTGGCTGTAGCCACCTTGACAGAGGCAATCCAGTTAAGAAAAGCTGGTATTGATACTTCTTTAATGGTCCTTGGATATACACCTGAAGAACAAGCTCAACTGGTAATAAACTATGATATAATTCAGACGGTTTATACTCTTCAACAGGCAAAGGCCTTTTCAGAAGCTGCTACATTAAATAATAAAAGTGTAAAACTACATTTAAAAATTGACACAGGCATGTCTAGGTTGGGATTCGATACCACTGATAAAACAATCAAAGAAATTGGAGAAATAGTTTTAATGCCAAATTTAGTTGTTGAGGGAATATATACTCATTTTGCAATGGCTGACGAAAAAGATAAAACCTTTACTCATCAACAGTTTAATAGGTTTACAGAACTTACACACAAATTAGAAAAAGAAGATATTAACATACCAATAAAACATGTTTCAAATAGTGCAGCTATTATAGATTTGCCTGAAATGAACCTTGATATGGTAAGAGCAGGTATAATGCTCTATGGATTATACCCATCAAAGGATGTCAACCATAATCAAGTAAAACTAAAACAAGTAATGACATTAAAAGCTAGGGTGTCACATGTAAAAAAACTACCTGCTGACTGTGGAATAAGCTATGGCTTAATTTACAAAACAGAGGAAGAACGAAAAATAATTACCCTTCCTATTGGATATGCAGATGGGTTTACTAGACTACTTACTGGTAAAGCAACAGTATCCATCAAAGGAGAGAAAATACCAGTAGTTGGTAGAATATGTATGGATCAATCTATGGCCGATGCCACAGGAATAGAAGTAGAAAGAGGCGATGAAGTTATACTTTTTGGTGAGACTTCAGATATAGCAGATACAGTTGATGATTTTGCTGCTAAATTAGGCACTATTAACTATGAAATAGTATGTATGATTGGTAAAAGAGTACCACGAGTTTATTTGGAAAATAATAAGCTTTTACACATTCGTGATACTTTGTTAGAATAATATAGAGTACCCATAATAAAAGAATAAAAAAATATAATTTATTTTTTGCTTGTCTTTTGTATAAATTATCTGTCATATTGACACACTTTAAATGAATAATATATAATTGGGTATATATTTTTCACCTATATTATTATTGAGAGTTAATATATCAAACATACTTTTATTTTTACTCATGTTTTTAGGAGGTGCTAAATGGCTGAATCAAAACGAATTATGATAAGCCTACCCGATAGCCTGCTCAAGGAGATCGATAATATTGTTTCGTCAGAAAGAACCAACAGAAGTGAATTTATAAGAAAAGCTATGAAGCTATATCTTAGGGAAAAAAGCAAGATAGAATTAAGAGAACGAATGAAAGCTGGATACCAAGAAATGGCTAATATTAATCTATCTTTGGCAGAATTGGGACTTAGCCTCGATATATCATCCTTAGAAAACTATGAGGTAAAAATGGCGGAGTGTGAGTGATGTGAATGTTAAAAGAGGAGATATCTACTACGCAGATTTAAGTCCTGTTATAGGTTCGGAGCAAGGGGGCGTTAGGCCTGTATTAATTGTACAAAATGATATAGGTAATCGATATAGTCCTACTGTTATTATTGCTGCTATTACGTCCCAGATAAACAAGGCTAAACTACCTACCCATATCGAAATTGTAGCAGCGGAATATGGATTGCCAAAGGACTCCGTTGTATTACTGGAGCAAATCAGAACAATTGATAAGCGAAGATTGGATGAAAAGGTAGGGCATCTGAACGAAGAAATGATGGAAAAGGTAAATGATGCTTTGCTGATAAGTTTAGGATTAATAGATTTCTAGTGAAGGCTTAAGATTTTCTTAGGTCTTTTTATTATGCAGTTCTTAGTGGGCAACTGGTAATTATGTACCACACATTAACCTTGAAAGGTGTTCACATTTTATGACATTTAGTCTATAATAAAGAGGTTAGAGAGTAAATACTAACAATTACATTATTATTGAATTATATATCTATTCATAAAACTAAATATAATGGTTTATGATAGAAAAACACTGGTCAATATAGGAGGAGGGAGACAAATGAAACTAATAGACGAAAATGGGAGAGTATTTGGCAAAATCAGTTGGATTGATTTGACGATATTAATACTTGTTGCTGCAATGGCATTATTTCTATTCTATAGAGGCTTTATGCGTTCAGAACTAAAGGAGAATGTTGGACAAGAAAAGAATGTTACAGTTACTGTTTTCTTACCCAAATTGACATCCTTTCAGTTAGATGCTTTAGAGGAAGGTCCAGCTAGGCTTCAAAGAACTGGTAGAAACGCCAACGTTGAGGTAATGATAATTGAAGCTGTACCAGCACAGGAGCCTGTAGAAACAAAGGATGGAACTATAGTAATAGCCAGTAGTCCCAATAGGTTTGATGCAAAGGTAACAGTAACTGGCCCAGGTGAAGTTATGAGGGATAGAATAATGATAGGAACAATTGAAGTGAAGGTAGGTACAGATTTAAGACTATTAACTAAATACTTTGAAGGCGTTGGAGTAATCTATAGTATAGACGAGTAGCGAAGGGAGTAAAAATATGGAGAATAGTATAATAATTAAATCCTTTGCAGTTCTATATATGTTTTTTACAGAGAGCATGGCCTATAAATTCATGGAAAAACTAAGAAACTTTTGTGGCGTAGCAATCAAGAATAGCATGTTCTATAGAAGTATTATAAAAGATTATCGATTTTTTCAGGCCTGGCGTGCTAGCTTTGTAGGAACAATATTTTATAGGACCTGCTTGTATATATGGAAAATTGCTAAAAGTATTGTAAAGACCATAAAAAGGACAGCTCCTATAAGTTGGTCCTATAAAATATTTTGTATACCATATGAAATTTTAAATAAAACTGTCGTTAGGAGCTATAGCATCCTGACCTTATCAGTAATGCTATTGATATTGTCCAACAATTCATTGTTGCAATTGTTAGGACTTGCTTACGTTGTATATTATTCTTTTTTCAAAATTGAAAGGGGAATATACACAGTAGCATTTATAATCCCCTTTACAAATTCTACAAATTTAACTCTGCTGGCTTTAGGTTTACTTGTTAGCTTTGTATTTAATAATATTAAAGTTAAATCATTAAAGGTAGAACCATTTTTCCTTTTATTCTTTGCATTTCTTTTGTTATCTGTGGTAACTTCTCCTTTTCGGGGAAGTAGTTTGAGGACACTAACATTATATGGAAGCGGAATTATATTTGGTTATATCTTAATATTTGCATTAGACAATAGACAAAAGCTGATGAATTTTTTGAAGGCTAATGTTTTTGCAGCTGTTTTTCAGAGTGTATATGCTATTTTACAATATAGATTTAATATTTCCATGGGAGGTACATGGGTAGACTTAGAGCAATTTGGTGAAATAACCACGAGAGCAATGGGAACCTTAGGAAATCCTAATGTACTTGCAAAATATTTAGTTATAACAATTATGATGGGTATAATTATCATGCTAACAGAGTATAAAGTAAATAATCGTATTTTATATGGTCTATGCAACTTGTTAATTGCCACTGGACTAATTCTATCCCTCTCAAGGGGAGGGTGGTTAGCCTTTATCTTTGCGGTGGTGGTTATGGCACTATTAATAGATAAAAGATTAATTTTTCTTATGGCGGTTTTAGGAATAGGAGTACTCTTTTTGTCCCCAGACCTATTATTAAGAAGATTAGGATCCGTTACTAATTTACAGGACACTTCAAATGCCTATCGAATTTCTATATGGATTGGAACAATAGACCTAATTAGATATAACTGGTTAAGAGGCACAGGACTGGGACTTCCTGCATTTTCGTATATGTATCAATATTTTGTTTATGGAAGTGCATTAGCTGTCCATTCTCATAATCTAATTCTACAAATTGCTGCAGAACTTGGTATACTTGGCTTAGGGTCCTTTATGTTAATGCTGGCTGCTCTAATAAAATGGTCAATTCTATCTGCTACTAAGATGAAAGAAAATAAGAATAAGTTTATTGTTTATGGATTATTAGCAGCAATAGCTGGACATATGTTACATGGGTTCGTAGATTATGTATGGTATGATCCAAGAATATTATTTGCATTTTGGATGCTATTGGGTGCAACAATCTGTAGTGTGACAATAGGACAGGAGGAGAGCCGTGGTTAAAGTAATACATGTTATTTCTGATCACAATTTTGGTGGGGCAGGACAATATCTAATGAGTATTTTAAAGTACAGCAATCGACAGGAATTTGATGTTCAGGTGATCTGCCATGGAAAGGGTCAGCTATATCATAAATTAGTTAAGGAAACAAATATAAAGATACATTTAGCTTCAGAAACCATTGGGCCAAAAAGCTTTGATCCTAAGCTATTTATTAAAATATTAAAAATACTAAACAATGAAAAGCCCCAAATACTTCATGTCCATGCTAGTTTAGCAGGTAGGCTGGCTGCAAAGTTACTTGGTATAAAAATAGTTATGACAAAACATTGGAAGCAAAACCCTGGCAACAGACAACTAATAAAACTGATGTCGAAAGGATTAACTAATAAAATTATTGCAATTTCAGATGCTGTTGCAGTCTCTTTAGTAAAGGCAGGAGTACCGGACAAATTCATAAAGGTTATCCACAACGGCATTGATGTAGAAAGCTTCCAAAGCTTATCAGAGGTTGATATGAGGGAGGAGCTAAAAATTAAGACTCCAATAGTTATTGGAATGGTTGCTAGACTAGAGGCTGAGAAGGATCATAAAACCTTTTTAAAAGCTGCAAAGCTAGTATTAGACAATACCCGTGATGTGACCTTTATAGTTGCAGGAAAAGGGTCTATGGAAAGTGAATTAAAAGAATATGGTAGAGAACTTAAAATAGATAAAAATGTTATATTTACAGGCTTTGTTGAAAATATAAATGAATTAATTAATATTCTAGATATATCTGTACTAACCTCTGTTAATGAAGCCTTTGGATTAGTGCTGGCGGAGGGTATGATTCTTGAAAAGCCAATTGTTGCAACAAGTCTTGATAGCATACAAGAGGTGGTTGGAGAGGCTGGACTATATTTCACCCCAGGTGATGCAGAAGGATTAGCTAACAAAATGCTTAAGCTTATAACAAATGATGATATGAGGCTACAGCTAGGAAAGCAGGGGAAGGATAGGGTGTTAAAATTTTTTGATTCTAGGGTTATGGTTAAAAAATTAGAAGATACCTATAGGGTTCTTTAATTTGTTGAATAAGTCAATCAAACTCTAGCATTTTAAAATTTTAGATTCGTGATCAATTACAGCGCCCTGTGCTCTAAACTATATTATTAGTTATTAAGTGATGTATAGGTGTATTCTATAAAGAATAGAGGGAAAAAGATGTCCTTAGTTCGAGAGTATAAAATTGGTGATGAAAATCAAATACTGGAGCTATTCAATAGTACCTTTAATATGAATAGAAGTATGGAGCATTGGTACTGGAAATTTAGAGATAATCCTTTTAATACTTCAATCATAGCTTTGGCAGAGGAGGATAAACACATTATTGGACAATGTACCCTTCTGCCCTCACTGATGAAAATTGGTGATCATAATATAATGGGGGGGCAATCCATCGATGCAATGATCCATAAAAATCATCGTAGAAGGGGATATTATGAAAAACTATCCCTTTACTCCTATGAATTAGGAATGGAAAGAAATATCCCTTTTAGATATAGCTTCCCAAGCCCCTCCACCTTAGAGGGGATTATTAGAAAATTGGGTGGCACTTTAGTATGTAATATACCTGTATATATTCAAATTTATAATGTTAATTCCTTTGCCTCAATATTTATAAAAAATCAAGGATTAGCAAGGCTCTTATCTCAACCATTAACAGCCTTTCTTAAAATAATTAAAAGAAGTAAGATAAAGAAAAGGCTAACATATGATATTAAAAAGGTAAATGAATTTGATAGCAGCTTTGATGAGCTATGGGACAAATATAAAGATATGTATTCTAATCTATCAATACGCAGTAGCAATTATTTAAATTGGAGAATTAGAAATCATCCGGATATTGAATATCAAGTATTTAGTGCTACAGAAAATAATCTAAAGGGTTATATTGTATTAAAAATTGAAGAAAAAAAAGTTAAAGGTAAGTACCTTATGAAGGTGGGAACTATTGTAGATTTGGTCGCATTGGATATTGAAACTATTGATCAATTACTATATCAGGCTACTGAATATTTTAATGAAAACAAGGTTGACTTTGCTTCAGCATGGGGGCTAGACCACATGTCACATACAAAAGAATTAAAAAAGGCAGGATTTATCAAATCAAGGGGATGTATTCCCTTTGCAGTAAAGTCATTTGATGAGAAGCTAAGTCAAGAATTATATAAAAAAAATAACTGGTATCTGATGCCAATTGAAACCGATACCTATTAAAGGAATGAGGAAGATGGCAAAGCGTATTATAAAGGCAATACTAAAATATCCACTAACTTTGATGAACCATATAGTATTATGGAGCTATTATCGATGGAGTAGTAGAAGGGTAATAGTCAAAGAAAATATGTTTCAAATTAATAGTTGCAAGGTATTGGTTTTAGCCCCCCATGTGGATGATGAAACAATTGGTCTGGGAGGGACACTTATTAAGCATGCTGAGAAGGGAAGCTCCATCCATTGTGTATATATAACCGATGGGAGCGGCAGTAATACAGAGTTACCTAAAGAACAGATTATAAGAGCTAGAAAAGAGGAAGCAAAAAGAATACAAGATCAAATCGGTATTAAGGAAATATACTTTATGGAAGAGCCAGATGGTAGTATACAGCCATCAGAAGAGCTACAAAGGCGCCTTTATGATATTTTAGATATGGTAAATCCCGAAATTATTTATGCACCCTTTTTAATAGATGCCCATAGTGATCATGTGGAAACTACCAGAAATTTTATTAGTGTATTAAACAAATGGAATCCTAATTTTAGTAACTTATATATGTATGAAATAAACTGCCCTATAATTCCGAGGCTAATAAATGAGGTTTCTATCCTGGATGAAGAACAACTACAGCAAAAAATTAAGCTTATGGAGGAATTTAAGACTCAAGAATCTATGGCTTTTGATGGATTTATACTATTGAATCGCATGAAGGGGCAGCTGGTAAAAGATAACAGTGCAGCAGAAATCTTCATAAAGGCTAATCTTCAGCAAATTCAAGAAGCCGATAAAATTCTTATAAAAGAAGGTTTTTCATATAAGCAGTTTAGACAGCTTAGTAATAGATATAATCTTCTGCTAGGATTTTTACAGGGGTATTATAAAAAATTAAACTATAGTAAAAAGCTTGAAAATGTAATTAAATAGAAACATAGCTGTAAAATGAAAATCTTTAATTATATTAAATAGTATAGTATAATAATAAAAACAAATGGTCTTATTTGAACTGACGATAAATCAAGGAGGAGTACATATGCTGAATACTCAAAGAAAACGGATATCTACCTCTATTCTAGTTATAGGGTTTTTGCTATTAATAGCACAAATTGTTTATGGAAACCAAGCAGAGCCTGGATCAACTGAAGATCCTTTAGTAACACAATCATATGTTGAACAAAGAATAGAGCAGTTCAAATTTTATGTTGACCAAAGGCTAGCCAATGTCAGTGGAGGAACAAGTGAGCAAGGTGAAAGCAGTAGTACTTTTCAACTTGTGGAATTGAAAAATGGTGAAAGTCTTATTACTGGACAAGGTACAGAGCTAATATTAAGAAGTGGAAAAGCATTAGCTGTTGTTAGTGAACTGGGTGGATTATCAAATGTTACAAATGGTAATGATATAGGAAAGGATCAAGCTATACCAACAAACCACTTGTTGATAATTCCAAGAGATGATGGTAGAGGAGTTAAGGCTACCTCCGATGCTATATTAATGGTTAAGGGATCTTATACTATTCAGAAATAAAGTGGTTACTTGATAACCTATAGGACTTCCCGCAATAGAAATATGGAAGTCTTTTTTTAATAAAAATCAGACAGTGATTATATGAGTATAGAAGGAGCGTTTACTTTATGAAGAAATTAAAAATCCTTCTACCAACAACTGGACTGGATATTGGTGGAGCGGAAACCCATGTTACAGAACTGGCAAAGCAGCTAAAGGAAATGGGTCATCAACCTATAGTTATGTCTAGTGGAGGTATTTATGTCGAGGAGTTAAAAAACTATGACATAAGTCATGTAGAATGTCCATTAAATAGTAAAAGTCCTATGGATATCATTGCTTCCATTAATGGCTTTAATAATGCTGTGAAAATATATCAACCAGATATTATTCATACACATGGAAGAATAGCTGCTCTTATTTCTAAATTAGTTAGTTTAAGATTTAAAATACCCTTTATGTCAACTTCCCATGCGCTGTTTACCTATAGATGGCCCTTGAAGCACTTAACTTTTTGGGGAGACGAGATAATAGCAATAAGTAATGATGCCAAGCAGCATCTAATAAGGCATTTCGATGTTGATGCCGACAAAATAACAGTTATAACCAATGGCATCAATATGAAAAGGTTTCATCCCGATGCAGACCACCATGAAATAGAAAAGGAGCTTGCCTTAAGAAAAACCAGCAAAAAGGTTGTTTATATCAGCAGATTAACAGGGCCATTGGTGGACATTGCAAATATGGTGGTGGATATTGCTCCAAAGCTAAAAAATCACTTTAAAGATATAGAAATAATTATCGTTGGAGATGGAGAGGGTTTAAACAGTATAAAGCAACATGCTGAGGGAATAGAAAACAATAAGCATTATATTAAAATTATAGGCAAAAGAACTGATATACCAAACATACTTAATATGGCTGATGTAGTTATAGCAGTTGGTAGAACAGCAATAGAGGCTATGGCTATGGAAAAATCAATTATTCTTGCAGGTGGAGAAGGCTATTTAGGAATACTCACAGAAGATAAATTTCATTTGGCTCAGGAAACAAATTTTACAGGACGTAATATTGGGATAATTGAATCAGATAGTCAGTTATTTGAAGATGTTAAACAAATTCTAGAATTACCTAAAAATGATGTGAAGGACCGGGGAAGTTTTTTTCGAAAGAAAGTAATGGAATTATATTCTGTGGAGGAAATGGCACGTCAAACTGTAGAGGTGTATCATAAATTGCTGAGGGTACGAGGTGATAAAAGATGAAGCTAATAGATAATAAGGGAAGAATTTTTGGAAAAATTAATATATTTGATATACTAATTATAATAGTATTAATATTTGGCTTGTCATGGGGATATCAACGGTATACCAACAATCAACCAGTAGCTATTTCAGAGCAATCTGAGGTACTAGTTCAAATCTTTATCCATGATGTGAGAAATGTTACTACTAATGCTATCCAAGAAGGTGATCGACTTCATTTCTCAGAAAACCACCAATTTTTTGGTGAAATAGTTGATAAACAGGTTACTGCAGCGGAAAAGCTTGTAGAGACAGAGGACGGTAAAATAGTGAAGTCACAAATTCCTGGCAAATATGATATGCTTATTACAGTGAAGGGCTTTGGTACTATAACCAATAGAAGTATTATCATAGGCTCAAGAGAAATTCGTGTAGGAATGCCTTTAAAGGTTTACACTAATCTATATGAGGTTAATACAACAGTATTTGTTGTTGAAGATCAAGCACAATAACTGACTAAAGAAAACTTCATGTGGGGAGAGGAAGAGTAGCTGATGAAAGTCTTTTTATTTGGCTATTATGGTTTTCAGAACACTGGAGATGAGGCCATACTAGAGGTTATAGTTGAACAATTAAAACAAAGCTCCTGTGATATTGAAATTACTGCCCTAAGCTATAAGGCTAAGGAAACAGAAGAGAAATATCATATTAGAGCTGTTAGTAGAAATGATTTTAGTAAAATAATACGTGCTATTAAAGAGGCTGATGTTGTAATTAGTGGAGGGGGCTCTGTTCTTCAGGATGTAACCAGTAGCCGTTCATTAATGTACTATTTGGCTATAATTTATATAGCAAAAAAGATGGGTAAAAAAGTTATGTTTTATGGAAATGGCTTTGGACCCATCAATAAAGCCATAAACAAAAAAATGTCTGCTTATATTATAAATCAGGTTGATGCCATTACTGTTAGAGACTTTCAAGCTAAAGAGCTGATGAAATCAATTGGTGTAAATAAAAACATTATTGTTACAGCAGATGTTACCTTTAGTATGGAATTGCTAGATAAAAAAAATATCGACTTGATACTTGAAAGTGAAGAACTACTTACTGATAAAAAGCTAATAGGTATTTCAGTTCGGAGCTGGAAGGATGAAAATAAATATAAACAGATAGTAGCAAAAATTGCAGACTACCTAAATAAGATGAATTACCAAATTGTTTTTATTCCAATGCAATACCCCGATGATGTTAAAATATCTTTAGAAATAGTAGAATTAATGGAAACTAGTGGGAAGGTTATAGAAAAGCCATACTTACCGAAGGAAATATTAAGCATTATCAGTAGGTTTGATCTACTGATTGGAATGAGACTTCATTCCTTAGTTTTTGCAGCTATTGCATTAGTACCAATGGTTGGTTTAGAATATGATCCCAAGATTAATAGCTTTCTAAAAATAGCTGGACAGCAGAGCGGTGGTAATGTTAAGGACTTAGATTTTATACATTTATGTACTACAATAGAAGGTGTCTTGAATAATAAGGAGAGCTATTCAGGAAAGCTACAGAAAATTAAAGAAAGCATGAAGCATAAATCAGAAATGAATAGAGAAGTATTAATGGATATTTTTAAAGAGGGTGAATAACTTGAAAAGGGTTGAAATATTGAATGTTCCAATTCATGCTGTAAGCCAACATGAGGCAGTGGAAGCTCTTATTGGCTTTTTAAACCAAGATAAGCTTATGAAGGTCTACACACCTAATCCAGAAATAGTTATGTTGGCTCAAGCAGATGAAGGGCTATTGAATATATTGAAAGATGGAGATTTAGTTGTACCTGATGGGATTGGGCTAATTATGGCTTCAAAACTAAAGGGATTAGGTCTAAAGGAACGTGTAACAGGTGTAGATTTAACCCATAGGTTATTAAGCTATTGTGGGAATAGCAAAAAATCAGTATTTATTCTTGGTGGTAAACCTGACGTACCGGAAAAAGCGGCAGAAAATATTGAAAATAAATATAATGGAATAAAAATAGCAGGTACCCAGCATGGGTATTTTAAACAAGAGGAAAATGAAGAAATAATAAATAGCATAAACAGCTCAAAGGCTGATGTGCTATTTGTCTGCTTAGGTGCTCCAAGACAGGAAATCTGGATTGATGATAATAAGGATAAATTAAACTGTAGAATAGCTATTGGACTTGGCGGTGGCGTAGATATATATGCCGGTACTGCCAAAAGAGCACCTATGGCTTATCAAAAATTAGGGTTAGAATGGTTTTATAGGTTAATGAAAGAGCCTAAGAGATATAAGAGAATGCTTCTTCTCCCTAAATTTCTAGTTGAATTTTTAATTAAAGGATAGTTGTATAGAAATAGGGGGTATAGTAATAATGGTGATAAGCAAAAAAAACAAAACAATTATGGAATATATAGGGATTACTATAGGATGTGCCTTAATGGCTATTAGTCTTATTTTCTTTCTAGAACCAAATACCATTGCACCAGGAGGTGTTACTGGCCTTGCTATATTAATTCAAAAAATCACAGGAATCCCGATTGATGTTACAAATTTGCTGTTTAACATACCATTATTTATTACAGGAATTTATGTGCTTGGTAAACTTTTTGGTATTAAGACAGCCTATGCAACCATTGCTTTATCAGGCTTTATCAGGCTGTTTATTATTTTATTTGGCAGTGGAGCCATGATAACAGGCGACTTATTGTTATCTAGTATTTATGGAGGAGTAATAATGGGGGTTGGCCTAGGCTTGGTTTTTTTATATGGAGGAACAACTGGTGGTACTGATTTGGCCGGTGCCATATTAAATCACTACTTTCCTTCAATTAGCACAGCTAAGCTGATGATGGTATTAGATTTAATTATTGTTGCTGCTGCAGGTTTGGTGGAAAAAAATATTGAAACCTCATTATATTCCATTATCGCCTTGTACATATTAGTAAAAGTAGCTGATTTTATAGTTGAGGGTCTTGGATACGGAAAAGCCTTCTACATTATTTCAAATAGTCCTAATGAAATCGCAAAAAAAATAATGGAAGAGCTGGGAAGGGGAGTAACTGCCCTAGAAGGAAAAGGCTTGTATACTGGAACTAAACGGGATATACTATTATGTGTTGTAAATAGAGCTCAGGTGGCAAAGCTTAAGAAGCTGGTTCATGAAATTGATGATAAGGCCTTTATTATGGTAACTACAATCCATGAGGTACTAGGTGAAGGCTTTAAAGAAATAAATAAAACTTAACAGTCCCATCATCGAATAATAGGGGTATTGTAAAATCAAGAAATTTAAATAACCGTCAGGAGGTAGAAAAAAAGAATGAAAATGAATGAGTCATTAAAGAAAACGGCAACTTCAATTCGAAAAAGTATTATAGAGATGTTGGCAGAGTCAGGTTCTGGGCATCCCGGAGGCTCCTTATCAACAGCAGATATTTTAACCGTGCTTTATTTTCATGTAATGAAAACAGATCCTCAGAACCCCAAATGGGAAGACCGAGATCGATTTG
This sequence comes from Alkaliphilus peptidifermentans DSM 18978, assembly GCF_900101495.1. Classification (GTDB taxonomy): domain Bacteria; phylum Bacillota; class Clostridia; order Peptostreptococcales; family Natronincolaceae; genus Alkaliphilus_C; species Alkaliphilus_C peptidifermentans. The sequence goes on along the minus strand of NZ_FMUS01000009.1, from coordinate 28,650 downwards.
TTCTTTCAAAGGGACATGGTGCCCCTGTATTATATGCAACCTTAGTGGAAAAAGGATTTTTTCCAAAGGAGGAGCTTTTAAAACTAAGAAAAATAGATGCTATGCTTCAAGGACATCCAGATATGAAGGGTACTCCAGGGGTTGAAATGTCTACTGGCTCATTGGGGCAAGGTTTCTCTGCCTCCTGTGGAATGGCAATTGCCAATAAACTTGATAAAAGAGACTCAAGGGTATATGCTTTGCTGGGTGATGGAGAGCTTCAAGAGGGTCTTGTTTGGGAGGCAGCAATGGCAGCAGCTCACTTCAAGCTTGACAATTTAACAGCCATAATTGATTATAATGGACTTCAAATAGATGGACCAAATGAAGAGGTTATGGGGATAAATCCCTTGGCTGACAAGTTTAAGGCCTTCAATTGGAATGTCATTGAATGTGATGGACATGATTTTGAGGAACTGATTAAAGCCTTTGAAGAAGCAAAAAATACTAAAAACAGTCCAACTGTAATTATTGCTAAAACTGTTAAAGGAAAAGGCGTTTCTTTTATGGAAAATCAGGTTGGATGGCATGGTAATGCTCCCAAAAAAGAAGAAGCAGAAAAAGCATTGGAAGAACTGGGAGGTGTATTATAATGACAATTAAAATTGCCACTAGAGATGCATACGGTGATGCTTTAATAGAGCTTGGCAAAGAAAATCCAAATGTTGTAGTATTAGATGCTGATTTATCAAAATCTACAAAAACCCATGGATTTAGCAAAGAATTTCCAGATCGTTTTTTTAATGTTGGAATTGCAGAACAAAATTTAATTGGTATGGCAGCAGGCTTAGCAACTGCTGGCAAAATCCCATTTGCTAGCACCTTTGCAATGTTTGCCACAGGTAGAGCCTTCGAAATTATCCGTAATTCAGTAGCCTATCCTAAATTGAATGTGAAAATCTGTGCAACTCATTCTGGCCTAACAGTAGGAGAAGATGGAGCTTCCCATCAGTCCCTAGAGGATATCGCCTGCATGCGGGCTATACCTAATATGACTGTAATTGTGCCAGCAGATGGTATTGAGGCAAAAAAGGCTATATTTGCAGTGGCTGAAAAGAATGGTCCTGTGTATGTTCGATTAGGAAGACCCAATGTACCAGTGATAAATGATGAAGATTATCAATTTGAAATTGGCAAGGGAGTTACATTAAAGGATGGAAATGATATAACAATTATTGCAACAGGCATCATGGTAAGTAAAGCCCTAGAGGCAAGTGAAGCATTAGCCCAAGAAGGAATTAATGCAAGGGTAATTAACATACATACAATAAAACCCATTGATGAAGAGCTAATAATCAAAGCTGCTAAGGAAACCGGTAAAATAGTAACTGTAGAAGAGCATAACATAATTGGAGGATTAGGCTCTGCTGTTGCAGAGGTTATTTCTGAAAACTGTCCTGTTCCTCTAAAGAGAATTGGAACTGCCGATACCTTTGGTGAGTCTGGTAAACCAGATGAGCTGTTGGAGAAGTATGGATTGACAGCAGAGGCTATAGCAAAGGCTGTTAAAGGAATGTAAAATAGTAAATAAGAAAATAATATAATTATGCAACAAACCCCTCCCTTTAAAAAGAGAGGGGTTTGTTTTGGTTAAATGAAACTTCAGAAATTACCATAAATGTAATTGAATTGTAATGAAATAAATATCAAAATATGACAAATTTTGTATATTTGCTCTGATAATATAATAAAGAACAGGAATTAAAATGAAAAAAATGACTAGAAAACTTGTTGCTCTGTTTATAATGCTCATGTTGGTATCGTCTATTGGGACCTCATTTGCATATGCAGCCCCAACAGATGATTCAAGTATCGTGAAGGAGCCTAACGAAAGCATTTCAGATGATTCAATCATTGTGGAAGATCCTTACGGAGACTTTATTGGGGAGATGTCTTATGAGGAATATCTGTTTTATCTATATGGCGAAGAAATGATAGTACCCTATAGTATCCCTGGAGTTGTAGAACATAAGATGCTGATTATTTGATTCATTCAAGGAGGGAACTATGAAAAGATTTTTTATCGGAATCACAGTGATCGTAATCCTTTTTGCAGTCTGGATAGTGATCGGGCAGTCAAATTCAAAGGCAAAAGTAACAGCCCAATATCGGGATGGCAGAATCACAACCCAAGTGAAGACAACGGGCATCCATAATATTGCATCTACAATATTTCGATATAAGACACATTTTCTTGATCAGTATATCAATGTAGACCCATGGGTAGTAACCTATACATTCCCCAACAGGGATGAAACCCATATCTATGAGGTGCCTGCGGATTTATTTGGAGGAAAAAAAGATGACCTGGAAGTGGAAGTTGCGGTGACTTATCAGGACGGAACAGAAGAAATATTGGGAAATGTTATCCTAAAGGATATGAAGAAGCAGGTATATGATGATTTTGTCCTTGAACCTGAATTTGAAGAAGGGTTTGTTTATTATCATGCCAATGGGTTAACAGCGGTGATTGCTCAGAATGCATACGATGAAGATATTATATTTTATTCCTATCCTAACAGTTCATCTCTTTCAGTAGGCTTTCAAAAATATTATGCGCTCTATCCCTTGAAGAACTATGGGGTGATATCAGAAGAAGCTTTGAGTGAGGATTTCTTAGGATTTGAGCCTGTTAATGCTTTTATCAATGTTTCAGGGGAGGAAATGTATATTGTAGTAGAACACAGTATGATTGATTTAAGGTGGGATGGGTTTTATCCTTATGACAGCGAAGGAAATGAAGTGATTTATGAAGGTAAAGCAGGAGAAAATATCAATTTGGTAAGGAATGGTGAATTAGTCGATATTTCTAAAGCCAGTCATGAAAAATATAGGCAGATGGTAAGCAGAATCCCAGATATTAGATTTCTTATAACATCTTTATACGAGTGGAAAGGGACAAAGGGACAGAAACCTTCAATGTCGTCAACTATTAATCTTAGCTTTTTCAAGTAATACCTACAGAGGTTTTAAACAACTCTACAAAGGCTGGACAAAAGATTTTCTGCCTAGCTTCTGAAAAAGCTTGCTTTGTTTAGAATTTATTATTTAACAACATTTTTTTTACACATAAAAAATCAGCTCCAAGTCAGAAAGTATAGAAAGTATAGAAAATATCTATGAATCTGATTGTGAAGCCGATTCGTTATAGTACTCAATTTCAGTTAGATTAATAGATTGTAGAGAATAGGTGGAATAAACATGAAAAATATGTGTAGTAGAAAACGTTTATTTTTCTAGTTTGTTTATATTGTATTATATTAATTGTCCTTATAGGATGTTCACAAAAGAGAAGGATTGTTCTTGACTTTGATTCTGAAGATGTTCAATATCTTGAACTGTTCAGATACACTAATCCATATGAAGCTAAAAAATATGTTATAACAGACAGAAGTAAAATAGAGCGAGTAACAAGTTTATTCACTCGTTTAGAATATAAGGATAATAAAGACCGAAGAGAATATGAAGATCCAATCACAAGCTTTCGTTTTCATCTAGAAAATGGCTGTACTTTTGATATCATCTACATTGGTTTAGGAGTAAAGAATGGAATTATTAAGTCTCCCAATCATTTTGATTATAAAACCATAGCTGATATAGGAGGGGTTGGATCAAGCCTTATTGATGAAGATACATATGTAGAACAAGTTGAAAAGGACGAATTACCTTATTACGAAGATAATTAACAAACCAAGGGGACAGGGTTGTAATATTGTTAACTTAAGATAATCGAATAAAAATCCGTAATTTTTTACAAAAATACTTGAAAATTCAATGCTTTTTATTTTCAGCAACTCAAGGAAAGGGACATTGTCCCTTTACGAGGGTAATTAACATACATACAATAAAACCCATTTATGAGAGCTAATAATCAAAGCTGCTAAGGAAACCGGTAAAATAGTTACTGTAGAAGAGCATAACATAATTGGAGGCTTAGGCTCTGCTGTTGCAGAGGTTATTTCTGAAAACTGTCCTGTTCCTCTAAAGAGAATTGGAACTGCCGATACATTCGGTGAATCTGGGAAACCAGATGAGCTATTGGAGAAATACGGATTGACAGTCGAAGCCATAGTAGATGCATCCAAGGCAATTGTAGCAGAAAAATAATTTAATTATATAAGCCTTCTCATGAATAAAACCATGAGGGGGTTTTTTTATGAATTCTTTATTATTTCTTACCCATACCCTTGAATATTTTACTGATTATAGGAATAAACATAAATTGAAGCTTATAGAGAATAGATATGTAATAGAAGGGGTGAGAAATATGAATAAGGGGATAAAACTACCGAAATTTCCAAAGGTAAACTGGAAACTGATTATAGCAGTACTTATTCTAATAGTATTTGTAGCAATTGTTATTAAAGTTGTACCAAGATTTTTTGCTGGCGATGATAAAGTAGGGTTTGTAATTGTAGAAGGTCAAGAAATACCTGAAAAGATTCAAGAAATCCTACCAAGATACAGAATGCTGGAAAGAGCTCTTGCAATAAAGATTGATGAAGATGTCTACGTTGTTGTGACGAGAGGCGAAAAACTTACTGGTGGTTATTCTGTAGATATTGACAAAATGACTTTGATAAAGGAAAAAGACGATACCATACTAACAGTCTATGCATTATTTAAAGATCCAAGGCCAGATGAGCTAGTTCCACAGGTTATATCTTATCCATATACAGTGGCTAAAACAAATCTTAAGGAGCTACCAAAGAAGATTAGCTTGCAAGTAGATTATATTGATTAAAACATAGAATCAAGCTAATACAGCAAAAACAGAGAAATGGTGCAGTTCTTAAAAAATTGTGCCATTTTTTATTTATTTTTCTTCATGGAAATGTAATCTCTCTGTAATAGACATTTAATATAGATTATATATAATGAGATTAGCAATATATGTAATTATATGTAATTCAACATCTTGGGAGGAGTGTCTTATGTTTAGAAGAAGAAATACTTATTTAAGTCGATTCTTATTGTGTCTAATGATTATTGTTTTATTGTCGGCAACAGTATATGGTAATGAAGCAACAGTTGAAAAGGTTGAAACAGAAAGGCTTGCACATGGTGTAACCTACCAGAACATTCTTAGATTCAATAAAAATGGTTGGTTAAATGCTAATGTATTATTTGTAGATTTAACTGATAATAGTACAGAACTAAAAATACTTAAAAGTGAAAATGGCCTATCTACTAGGGAGACTCTTTCATCAATGGTTAATAAGGATGAACAGGTTATAGGGGCAATAAATGGCGATTTCTTCTTTATGAATACACCTGCTGGTTCACCAACGGGTGCCATTGTAGAAGACGGGAAAATGGTTAGTAGCCCAGTAATAGGTGAAAATTTAGCCAACTTCTATATTAATAATGATGGTTTAGCCTTTGCTGATTATTGGGATTATGAAATTTACATAACAACAGATAAAGGTGACAAAATTGAACTAGGTTCTATAAATAAATATAGGTGGATGTATCAAGAAATCCTTTTAATTGATAAAAACTGGGGAAAAACTTCAGTAGGTGCTACAGAAGCCCTGAAGGATATGGTTGAAGTTGTTGTAATAGATGATGTTGTAACAGAGATAAGAAGAGGACAACCAGCTATAGAAATACCAGAAGATGGATACATATTACTATCAGCAGGCCCCAAAATGAGAGACCTATTGAAATTACAGATTGGTACAGAAATTAAGGTGCACACTGATATTAAGCCTAATATTGAAAATATAAATCTGGCTATGGGTGGTGGAACAGTACTAGTTAAAGATGGAAAGGTGGCATCTTTTACGCAAAATGTATCTGGAAATCATCCGAGAACAGCAATAGGAATAACAAAAGACCGTAAACAGTTAATACTAATAACAGTTGATGGTAGACATGCTTCCTTTAAAGGTGTAGATGGACAACAACTTGCTAAACTGTTAATTGAGCTTGGGAGTCATGAAGCCATTATTATGGATGGTGGAGGTTCAACCACTATGACTACTAGAAGCATTGGAGATCAAACATCCCGTGTTGTAAATTATCCATCCGATGGATCCCAAAGAAGAATAACAAATGCTCTTGCAGTTGCCTCTAAAATGCCTGCAGGCTCCGTATATGGAATAATAGCAGAGTCTGAAAATAACAATGTTATTGTGGGAACATCAAGAGGAATAATACTAAAGGGCTATGATATGTATTTTAACCCATTAAAAATCAACCTGGATGAAGTAAATTATTCAATAAAATCAGGTGGTGGAAGGGTAGAGAATAATCGATTTATATCAGATATTGCTGGTGAGACAGTTGTTACTATTGACTATAGAGGTGTAACTACAGATATTACATTTAATGTTATAGGTCCCGATGATCTATCGCATATTGAAATAACGCCAAGAACTGTTCGTTTAAACCACAATGGAAGCACGAATTTCTTTATTACTGGAGTAACAGATTTAGGCTATAGAGTACCTATATTCGCCGGTGATGTTAAGTTTAGTGATACAAATAATCTTGGTACCTTCAATGGTGGAAGATTTACAGCAGGATCAAAAACTGGTGAAACTATAATCGAAGCATCTTTTGGTGGTAGTACTGTTAATAGCGTTGCATTGGTTGGAAGCAGTCAACAAATATTAGATGATTTTGAAGATATAAGAGGAAACTTTACAAGGTATCCCAACGAGGTTGGTGGTTCTATAAAATTATCAAATGATGCCTATAGAGGGTCCTACTCATTAAATCTTGAATATGATTTTAGTACAACAGACGCTACAAGAGCAGCATATATTGACTATAGTAATGGTGGATTAAAAATCAACGGAAAGCCAGAAAGAATTGGAGTTTGGGTTCATTCATCAGAAGTAGCTCCCCATTGGATTCGAACAAGAATTGTTGATGCTAAAGGCGATCACCACGTTCTTGATTTAGTAAAGGAAATAAATTGGACTGGCTGGAAATATATTGAAGCCAGGGTACCAACCGCTGTTTCATATCCCATAGCAGTTGATAGACTTTATGTAGTGGAAACAGATGCTAGCCAAAAACAAGTTGGAAGCTTATTATTTGATGATCTCCAGGCAGTTTATCAGCTACCTTTTACCATGACCGATAAGCTTATAACTCCACCGGCTATAAAGGATAAAGCAAATAGACCTGCTGAAACAGAAGGAACAAAGCTTTTTATTCATTCGGGCATTAAGTTCTCTAAGGAAACTCTTCTAGATAGAATGATATCTAATAGAGTTATAGAACAAGCTAATTCAAAGTCTCAATATACATTATTCACAAGTTCAGTTAATACTAATGTTTTAGATAAGATTACTACTCCATTTATTGAAGCGAAGCAAGGATACTCAGCTAAGGAATTTGAGAATAACCTGATTCTTAAAATGGATAATACAAAAAATGGATTTAGACAAACAAACTTTGATCAATGGCCATGGCTAATTAAGCAATTAGAAACAACTAAAAAGGAGAATATTTTTATAGTAGTACCTACACCAATATGGGGCGATAAGGGCTTTTCAGATGCATTGGAATTAAAGCTCTTTACAGATGCTTTAACTGCTGAAGCTGAAAAAGGTAAAAATGTATATGTGTTATATGGTGGGCCTGAGGTTGAAGTGCGAGTTATGGATGGTGTTCGCTACATTTCAGCAGGAAGCTATGATAGCAGTACAAATAAAAGTCCAGCAGAAAGCTTTCAGTATATTGAATTTAACATTAATGACAATGATGTTACTTATCAAATAAAACCATTATTTCAATAAAGCTAAAATCCAATAATTAGCAAATTGAAATGAGCAATAAAAAAATTAAAGATTTTTCTAATAACCCGGCTAACTAGAATAGCTGGGTTTTTGTTGCTGATGGTTATTAATTAGAATTACCCACTGATGCTATTTACTCCATACAATACCTTGACAACCATTTTTTACATCAAGGAATTTTGGAACTTTTCAAGAAATTGTGTATAGATAGGTTTATTAATAGAATTACATAAGGGGGACTTAAAATGAATAATAAACTTAGGAAATGGATTGTTGGTACTACACTGGTGACAAGTATATTCTCTGTTTCGACTATTTCTACCTTTGGTAATCAAGAGGTGCATTTGGTGTCAAATGGAGATACTTTGTGGAAAATCTCTCAAAAATACAATATTACAATGAATGACATTTATCGGCTTAATCCGAAATATAACAATGATTCAACTCTTTTTGTAGGTGATAAAGTTAATATATCATCGTCACAAAGTCATGTAGTGGTAAAGGGAGATACACCATGGAAAATTAGCCAAGCCTATAAGGTAGACTTAAACCAATTATTAAGGATAAATGGTTTAAGCTCCAATTCCGAAATATATCCTGGTCAAAGAATCCTTATTCCCAGCTCTACAAACAACAATAATGGCTGGAGCTACACAGTTGTAAGGAATGACACTCCTTGGACTATAAGCCAAAAATTTAGTGTATCATTCAGTAACCTACTGGCAATGAATGGTCTAAAAGAAGGTGATCACATTTATGTCGGGCAGAAAATTTTAGTACCAAATGAAACAGTAAAAAAACCAGTACAAAACACATTACCTACAGCAAATAAAAAAAGCTTCATTACTCATACTGTAGTTAGAGGGGATGACTTATGGAATATATCAATAAAATATGGAATACCCTTTCATGAACTATTACAGGTTAATGGCTTAAGAGATAACCATGTTATAAATATTGGAGATAAGCTTACTGTACCTGTATATGAGATAGCCATTAAGGAAACGCCGGGGCCACAATATGGTGAATTGCTGGATTGGTGGACAGAAGCTCAATATGTTTTACCCATTGGAAAGGTTTTTGATGTAGTAGATTTCAATACAGGGAAAAAGTGGACAATGAAAAGAACTATAGGTGCAAATCATGCTGATGTCGAGCCACTTACAAGCAGAGATGCTGCAATAATGAAAGAAGTATGGGGTGGAAGCTATAGCTGGAACCGTAGACCAGTTATTGTAGAGATAGATAATAGAAGACTTGCCGCCTCTGCCAGCTCTATGCCCCATGATATTCAATATATAAATAATAATAATTTTAGTGGACATGCAGACCTATACTTTGGTAATAGTACAAGGCATGTTGATGGAAAAGCAGATTCTCTGCATCAATCAAATATCGAAATTGCTGCTGGAATAAAAAAATAAATCTATTGAAAAGACACTTCTGTAAGCCTTGCCCTTGCAGGAGTGTATTTTATTTATGTCAATTGAAGGAGTCTTATAAAATAAAAAACACTGTATTTTTTAATTAAAAGAAAATAAAATAGGTATATATGAAGTAAGTACTAAAGGGGGGAGCAAAATGATTAATCAATTGCGATTAGCACCAGAAAGATTGACAAGTCCATGTAAAATTGAAGGTTTTGATTTTAATACTACAGCTGACTTAAAGCCATTAAAGGGAATCATTGGTCAAGACCGTGCAGTTGAAGCCTTAGACTTTGGATTAAGAATGAAAAAAAAGGGCTATAACATTTATATTGCTGGATTAAGTGGAACTGGTAGAAGCAGCTATGCAAATTCAATAACTGAAAAGCTAGCTGAAGAAATGCCTATTCCAGACGATTGGGTATATGTTTATAACTTTAAGAATCCAGATAAGCCAAAGGCTCTTAATATGGAGGCAGGCTTAGCAATACAATTTAAGAAGGAAATTGAGGGTGTAATTGAGCAGCTAAGGAAAGAAATACCAGTAGCCTTCCTCGGTGCAGAATATGAAACACAAAAAAATGAAGTTTTTCGAGAATTTCAAGAGTTAAATCAAAACATTATTCTGAAACTAAATGATAAGGCAAAACAATTTGGCTTTATATTTAAGGAATCTGAGCAGGGATTGGTTACAGTACCGTTGATAGAAGGTAGACCGATGAAACAGGAGGAGTATTCCAGTCTACCTATTTCAGAAATGGAAAGATTAAGAGAACAATCAAATCAATTAAGTTTAGAAACAATTGAAATTTTTAATCAATTGAAGGGTTTAGAGGAGGAGATGCGACTCCGTATTAGAAAGCTGGATGAAGATATAGGGTATAGCGTTATCAATTACTTCATAAAAAAGCTTCTACAAAGATATGGGCATCGCGATAACATTGTGGAATATATTAATCAGATTGAACAGGATGTTGTTGATAATATATCAAAATTCAATAAAGTTAATAATGAAGATGAAGCACAACAGCTTCTAATGATGCAAATGAAAAATGATGAGAATTTTTTTAATAGATATAAGGTGAATCTTTTCATTAATAATTCAGAACTAAAGCATGCACCTATTATAAATGAAGCAAATCCCACCTTTGCTAATATTTTAGGAGCCATAGAGTATCGTAATGAGATGGGTGCATTAAAGACAGATTTCACTCAAATTAAAGCAGGAGCACTTCATACAGCTAATGGAGGTTTTTTAATTCTTAATATAAAAGAGGTTTTGTCTCAGCCCTATGCGTGGGAATCCTTGAAGAGGGCATTAAAAACTGGTGAAATAAACATTGAATCCTTGAGTAAAAACATGGGTTATATTGTAACCTCAACCATAAAGCCAGAAGCTATTCCTCTAAATCTAAAGGTAATTTTAATTGGCGATTCATATATGTACAGGATGCTATATGAAATGGATGAAGACTTCAGAAAACTTTTCAAAATTATGGCTGATTTTGATATTGAAATGTCAAAGGATAAGGAAAATATATATCGAATGGCAATGTTTATTGCAAAGCATTGTCAGAAAGAAGATATGAAACATTTCGACAAGACTGCTGTTGCACGGATGATGGAATATAGCTCCAGATTAGCAGATCACCAAGAAAAGCTAACCTCTCGTTTTAATCAATTTGTAGAAGTTCTATATGAGGCAGAAGCATGGGCAGAGGTAAACAATCATGAATATGTTACAAAGGAAGATGTAGAAAAGGCAATTCAGCAAAAAATCTATAGAAATAGTAAATATGAAGAGAAGCTTAATGAAATGTTTAAGGAAGGCAACCTGCTTTTGGACGTTGATGGTGAAAAAATAGGGCAAATTAATGGCTTGGTGGTAATGGGCAATGGTGAATATAGCTTTGGTAAACCCAGTCGAATCACTGTGTCTACTTATCAAGGCAAACCTGGAATAATTAACATTGAAAGAGAAGTTAGGAAAAGTGGGAGCATACATGATAAGGGAGTTCTTATCCTAAGTGGATACCTTGGTTGTAAGTTTGCCCAAGAACAACCAATGTCACTATCTGTAAGCATAAGCTTTGAGCAAAACTATTCTATGATCGATGGAGACAGCGCTTCAAGTACGGAGCTATATGCTATACTATCAAGTATTGCAGAGGTACCAATTAGACAAGATATGGCTGTTACAGGCTCCGTTAATCAAAAAGGAGAAATACAACCGATTGGTGGGGTTAATGAAAAAATTGAAGGTTTTTTTGATGTTTGTAAGTTTAAAGGATTAACAGGTAATCAGGGGGTTATTATTCCAAAGCAAAACATCAAAAATCTAATGCTAAAGCAGGATGTAATCGACGCTGTCAAAAATAATGAATTTCATATATATGCTATTGGACATGTAGATGAAGGGATTGAGATTTTAACGGGTATCCCAGCAGGTATAAAGGATGACGCCGGTAGGTATCCTGAAGGGAGCATTAACTATCTTGTAGCTAAAAAGCTTAATCAGATATATCAAAAAGAAAAGGAATCTAAACTAAAAGAATAAAAGTAAAACTAAGTATTAAAAAAGCTTTATAAGGTTGAAGGTTAATGTTGAATGTTAAATGTTGAATGAGAAAAAAAAATACAATTATAGGGGCGGACGATTCTTATGTCCGCCCGTTACTAATTATAAATAAGAAACCTTTCGTTTTAATGTTCTATCATTTCAATTTTCAACTTTAAATTTTCAATTTAATCATTCCTTCGATGCTTTAATAAATCTTTTTTCTGTGATAATATACTTAACTGGAATGTCATAATCATCATTAGGCACAGATTCCACCATTTGCATTTCAAATGCCAATGACACAGTAGTTACCTGTGGCAGGCCAGATAGAAACCTATCATAGTAGCCAGCACCATATCCAATACGGTAACCCCTCTCATCAAATACCAATCCAGGTACAATAATTAAATCAAGAATTGTTGGAGACACAAGCCTGAGGGCTTCTTTTTTTGGCTCCAATACCCCAAAGTGCCCTAACTCAAGGTCATTATGATAATCCTTTATCTCACAAACAGATAATTCCTTTGTTTTGGGGTTTGTTAATGGAACAAAGACTCTTTTATTCTTCAAAAATAAATCCTGAATTATTTCATAGGTATTTACTTCATTGCGGAAAGATACAAAAAGCATCACATTATGGGCATCCTTATAGAAGTCTGATTCAAATAGAGTCTTAATAATTAATTTACTATTACTATCAACAAAATTCGATGATAATGCTTCTCTTTTATTTAAGATGGTTTTTCTTAGTGAGTCCTTCATAATCTTAATAACCTCCTGACATTACTTTGTAATGTAATTGTAACAGAATTTTGGTAATCAATTCAATTGAATTCACATGTCGACTATTGTTATAATAGAAAAGTGATATTATATAAGAAATTAGTATAAGGAACTAAATCCTTTTTTATACGTCAGCAAATAACAAATAGTAATAATTTACCATGTTTTTATACCAGTAAAAGCAGGAAATTATGTTTTAATGTCGAAATAAAATAATGTGTGTTCAGGAGTTGATAAATTTGATTGAAATGAAAAATATTAGCAAGGTTTATCCCAAAGGGATACAAGCATTAACTAATATAAACTTTAAAATTGAAAAGGGAGATTTTGTGTTTTTAGTGGGTCCCAGTGGAGCAGGAAAGTCTACTTTCCTAAAGATACTGCTTAAGGAAGAAGAACCTACAGAAGGTACAATTTATGTTGGAGAGCAAAATATAACAAAGCTGTCTACACGTAAAATACCATATTTAAGAAGAACCATTGGAGTAGTATTTCAGGACTTTAGGTTATTACCCAATAAAACAGTTTATGAAAATGTAGCATTTGCAATGCAAATTATTGAGGCATCCTCAAAGGAAATTCGTCGCCAGGTACCAATGATACTGGGGATGGTTGGTCTAAGCGATCGTGCAGCACAATATCCCCATCAGCTATCTGGTGGAGAAAAGCAAAGAGTTTCGATAGCAAGGGCTATTGTTAATAATCCTTCTATACTTATAGCAGATGAACCGACAGGAAATCTTGACCCTGAAACTGCATGGGAAATCATGAAGGTTTTAAGGCAGATTAACCGAAGAGGAACTACTGTTCTTATGGCCACCCATGCCAAGGACATTGTTGATATGATGCAGCAACGGGTTATTGCCCTAGAAAAAGGCAGAGTTGTACGTGATCAGCAAAGGGGGGCATATGGCTATGAAGATTAGAACAGTAAGATATATGTTTAATCAAGGATTTACAGGCCTTTGGAGAAATAAAAATATGAGTCTAGCGTCTATTAGTTCAGTTGCAGCTTCACTAATGATATTAGGCTTAATAATAACTTTAGTCTTAAATATTAACAATGTGGCAGATTTAGCTCAAATGCAATTTGACACAATACAGGTTTTTCTAGAGGAAGATATTAGTCAACAGAAGATTTCCGAAATTGGAAATAGTATTCTTAAAATTAATGACGTAAATCGTATAGAATATGAATCGAAGGAGCAAGCGCTACTTAACATGAAGGAGAGCTGGGGAGAACAGGGGTATTTACTTGATACCCTGGAAGAAAATTATCTTCCAAATTCCTATATTATATATTTAAATTCTATAGATAGGGCAGAGTTTGTTGTGGGAGAGCTTGCAACAATCGATGGTATTGATATGATAAAGTACCATCAAGAAATTATAGATACTCTATTGGGGATTGCTTCATTCATAAAAACTGTAGGATTAGCTTTAATTCTTGTTTTAATTCTGATTGCAATGTTTATTATATCAAATACAATTCGATTGGCTTTAAATGCTAGAAGACAAGAAATAAATATTATGAAATATGTTGGTGCTACCAACTGGTTTATCAGATGGCCCTTCATTTTAGAGGGTATTATACTTGGCTTGTTGGGAGCAATTATTGCATTGTTAATCACCTACTATGGCTATAACTATGCTTATAGTGCTATTTCAAATCAATTTACAGTAGTGTTTAGTGCTTACTTGATTCCTATAGGTCAAATGATGAATACGACAATTATTATGTTTATTGTAATAGGCTCAGGGGTTGGAGCCCTTGGGAGTATAGTATCCTTAAGAAAGCATTTAAGGGTTTAGTTTTGGGGAGGTGCCTTGATGAAAAGAAGAAAAATTATATTGTTTATAATTATGGTTACCGTAATCATATCTACATTAGCTGCTTATTCTAATGATACAGATACCTTACAAAAAGAATTGGCAGAAACCAATAGAAATCTAGAGAAAAATCGAGCAGAGCAGAAAAGAATGACTGACGAATTAGGTAAAATAGCTCTCCAAATACAAGAGTATGATTTAATAATAGATAAGACTGAAAAAGAAATAAAAGTCTTAGGAAGTGAAATAGGTACAACAGAAAAGAAAATCGACATTATAACAGGTGAACTCATAGAAGCAGAAGAAAATATCGATCAAAAGCAAGACTTATTGGGGTCGAGATTGAATGTTATGTATAAGAATGGAAACATTGGATATGCAGAAGTACTTTTAAGCTCCCGAAGCTTCCCTGAGCTATTAAGTAATCTTGATATGATAAAGAAAATAGTACAGCATGATGTAGACCTTCTTAAATTTCTTGAAATTGAAAGAAATAAGATCGAAGACGGAAAAGTCAAGCTGGAAAATGAAAAGGCTCAGCTTATTTCATTAAAGAACAATGTTGAAGATAAAAAAGAGCAACTTGTTGTTTCTCGTGGACAACAGGAGGGAAAACGAAGAGAACTACTAACAAATAGAAAAGCATTATCAGATATGGAAGATAGACTAGAAAGGCAAGCAAATGAGATTGCTGATGAGATTAGGAGAAAGACTTCTGATGGAGAATATATAGCTGGAGAAATGCAATGGCCTGTACCAGGTCATACTAGAGTTTCTTCTCCCTATGGAAATAGAGTTCATCCTATATTAGGGGGGACACGCTTCCACTCAGGAATTGATATTCCAGCACCAACTGGAACAGAAATAATTGCAGCTGGTATGGGAACTGTGATATTTGCTGGAGATTTAGGTGGCTATGGAAAAACTGTAATTATTGACCACGGCGGAGATGTAACAACCCTATATGCCCATAACTCTAAGCTTGATGTATCAGAAGGGGATGAGGTTAATGGGGGACAAAAAATAGCTGAAGCTGGTAGTACCGGCCTATCAACAGGACCACATCTTCATTTTGAGGTAAGAGAAGATGGTAAATACGTAGATCCCACATCATATGTAAAGCGCAATTAATTAAATAGAAATTAACCTAAAGCCAGAAGAAGAATCTTCTGGCTTTAGTATATGAATTAATATATAGTACAAACTAGTGAATAGCAAACTCTTTATGAAAAGATTTTATTACTAGTAAAAGTATATGTTATAATTAATTTTAATAAGCTATATATAAGGAAATAAAATCTTGTTTATTCAGCCAAAGGGGAGAATTTAATGATAAGTAAAAGAAGTGCTATAATTGGGGCTATTATTATTGTATTACTGACAACAGCTTTAAATGTTACAGTAGGTAATGTAATTGCAATAAGACTAGGTCAAAAGGTAGTAGTATCAGAAGATACCTATGAATACTATAATGAAATGAAGAATAAATATGGCAAGCTATTTAGTTTAAATGATTATCTTATGAAGAATTACTATCAAGAGCTAGATGAAGAGGAATTAATAGAGGGTGCAATTAAAGGAATGTTTGATAGTATAGGTGACCCATATACCAATTACATGAGTCTAAAGGAATTTAAAGAGCTAATGACACGTACTTCTGGCTCCTATGGTGGTATTGGAGTGATTGTTACCCCGGGAGATGACGGATTTGTAACAGTAGTTTCACCAATTGAAGATACCCCAGGTGAAAGAGCAGGACTTAGAACCGGAGATAGAATTGTAACTGTTGATGATGTTACAATATCAGGTGATAAGCTAGAATATGCTGTTGAGCTAATGAAGGGAAAACCAGGAACAACAGTTAACCTAGCTATAAGAAGAGATGGTGTATCTAATCTAATAAATGTTAGCATCGTAAGGGAAGAAATAAGATTAAAGACTGTTAAGTCCGAAGTAATAGATGGTAATATAGGATATATTAGAATTACTATGTTTGATGAAAAAACAGCAGATGATTTTAAAGAGCAACTTAATGAACTTGAGAAAAGCAATATTGAAGCCCT
Organism: Alkaliphilus peptidifermentans DSM 18978; assembly: GCF_900101495.1. GTDB lineage: Bacteria > Bacillota > Clostridia > Peptostreptococcales > Natronincolaceae > Alkaliphilus_C > Alkaliphilus_C peptidifermentans. Next base: position 12,194 of record NZ_FMUS01000009.1, on the reverse strand, counting down.
AATCCTTGATTTGAGAAATAATCCAGGTGGTTTATTATCACAATGTATAAAAATTGCAGATATGCTTCTGGGAGAACAATTAATCGTATATACCGAAGACAGACATGGTGTGAGGGAAGAAGAAAAATCAAAAAAACAATCAATCAACTATCCATTAGTGATGCTTGTAAACGGGGGAAGTGCAAGCGCTTCAGAAATCCTTGCAGGTGCAATAAAGGATGGTGAAGCAGGTACTATTATAGGTACAACAACCTTCGGTAAGGCACTGGTTCAACAGGTGAAGCCACTAAATGATGGTACTGGATTCAAATATACCATAGCACAATATTTTACCCCTAATGGTACAAATATACATGGAACAGGAATAGAACCCCATATAGTAGTTGAGCTTCCAGAGGAATTAGAAGAAGAGTATAACCTAGAGAAAAGTGAAGATTTACAATTAATTAAGGCGCTTGAGGTAATCAAGGAGAAGATTAAATAAAAACTAAAACCTAGATAAAGAGCTATCGAATTTAAAGAGATAAATCCTAATACTAACAAGGGTTTATCTCTTTTTTATGAATTAACTATATTGATTTAAAAACTTAATTGAAATAATGTTATGTAGTTGACAAAAAATAGGTATAAATGGTAAAATAAAGTAAATTGTGTATAAGAGAGCCAGTAAATGCTAATTTATTGTAATTTTATGTAAGATACTTACCTATAAATATAATATAAAGTGGATGATTAATATGAAAACTAAACTTAAAAGTATATTTTTAATAATAATGATATCTGTAATGTGGTTACCATTATCCAGTGATGCCATTATCTATAATAATGGAGACGAAAAAGAGAATAATTTCTACAGTTGCAAAGAAAAGAATCACCCCAGCTATGATGAAGCATTAATGAATGAAATGATTATTCAACAAGAAGTTTTAGAAAAAGAAATTAATGAAAAATTGAATGGAATATCAGACAAGAAATTTGAGGTGTTTAAAACACAGAATATCGATGAGCTTATTCATTTACTGGATCATCTGAAAGCTGAGTCAATTGCTATTACAGAAGTGTCTAAAAAGCAAGACGAATTAAATAAGAAGATTGAAGCACTAAATAGAAAATTTAATGAAAATCGAAGTTCTGAGAGTACCAATATAATTGAAGAAACCTGTGTTTATGGAAAAACATTCGAAATATTGAGCATTGAAGACCTTATAAAAAGTAATAGAATAGAGCAGGTAGAAATAAAACAAATGATAAATCAAAGCATATTTACTAACTCAGAAGTAGAGATATTGACTGGAGAGGAAGCAAGGGATACTTTGAAGGAGCATGAAGAGAGATTATTAATCAAAGCCAGGGAAATGGAAAGGCTTATTAGAGAAATTAAAGAAACCGGTAATTATAAAATAGACTAAAAATTCTAGTTCCTGAATTAAAAAACTAATAAATTGCATGTAAATAAAAAAATTAAAGCTAGCTATATACGATAAAAGGCAACGATCTAGTACTCGTTGTTTTTTATCGTTTTACATGTAAAACAAACAAATAGTTTTATACTTCACTAATCTTGACAATCATTATATGTAGAAGTATAATAGATGTACGAACAAACGTTCTCGAATAAAAGCTTAATTATGTAAACTTAATATGATATAATATATAGGGCAATGAAGAATTATAAGTGACGAATTAAGAGTTAAAAGGTAAAGAATATTTAGGAATTATCTTAACTCTTAACTCTTAATTCTTAATTCTTAACTCTTAACTATTAAGCTCTTAACTATTAACTCTTAACTTTTAATTATAAAGAACTGTGGGGTAAAAGTATGGAAAAATTCAAATTGCAATCAGATTATTCGCCAACCGGGGATCAACCTAAGGCAATTAAATCATTGGAAGAAAGCATTCTAAAAAACAATAGACATCAGACCTTATTGGGTGTTACAGGCTCAGGAAAAACCTTTACTATGGCTAATATTATACAGAACCTTCAAAAACCGACATTAGTTATCGCCCACAATAAAACCTTAGCAGCTCAATTATGTAGTGAGTTTAAGGAGTTTTTTCCAGAAAATGCTGTTGAGTATTTTGTCAGCTACTACGATTATTATCAGCCAGAGGCCTATGTTGTTCACTCTGATACCTATATTGAAAAGGATGCCTCTATAAACGAAGAAATTGATAAGCTAAGGCATTCAGCAACATCCTCTCTGCTTGAAAGAAGAGATGTAATTGTTGTAGCCAGTGTATCCTGCATATATGGCTTGGGAGATCCAGAAGAATACAAAAAACTAACAGTTTCCTTAAGACCTGGAATGCAAAAAGATAGAGACGAGGTTTTAAGGCAATTAATTAATATACAGTATGAAAGAAATGATATAAATTTTGTAAGGGGAGCCTTTAGAGTGCGAGGGGATGTTGTAGAGATTTTTCCTGCATCATCTTCAGAGAATGCAATTCGAGTAGATTTTTTTGGAGATGAGATAGAAAAAATAACTGAAGTTAATGCCTTAACAGGTGAAATTATTGGACAAAGAAAGCACATATCCATTTTCCCTGCCTCCCATTATGCAACTGGATCAGATAAGCTCGAACTGGCAATAAAGAGAATCGAAGAAGAGCTAGAGGAGCGGGTTAGATTTCTGCATGACTCAGATAAGCTGGTGGAGGCACAACGGCTGCAGCAACGTACTCTATATGATATAGAAATGCTAAGGGAGGTTGGCTTTTGCCAGGGTATAGAGAACTACTCCAGACACTTAACAGGACGAAAGGAAGGCAGTCGCCCCCATACTCTTATGGATTACTTTCCTAAGGATTATCTAACAATTGTAGATGAATCCCACGTAACTATACCTCAGGTACGAGGTATGTATAACGGAGATAGATCAAGGAAGGGAACCCTAATAGATTATGGATTTAGATTGCCTTCAGCTTTGGATAATCGTCCTCTTCAATTTTCAGAATTTGAAGCTTTAGTGAATCAAATTCTTTATGTTAGCGCCACACCTGGTCCATATGAATTAGAGAAGGATGGTCCTGTAGTGGAGCAGATTATAAGACCAACTGGCCTTTTAGACCCGGTGGTTGAAGTTCGCCCAGTAAAGGGGCAAATCGATAACCTGTTGGGTGAAATACATCAAAGAATAACTAAAAAACAACGGGTAATGGTGACAACCCTTACTAAAAAAATGTCCGAGGATTTAACTAACTACATGAAGGATATGGATATTGCAGTTAGATATTTACATTCGGATATTAATACCATCGAAAGAATGGAAATAATTCGAGATTTAAGGTTAGGTGTATTTGATGTGCTGGTGGGTATTAACCTATTAAGGGAAGGCTTGGATATACCGGAGGTTGCTCTAGTTGCTATTTTAGATGCAGATAAGGAAGGCTTTTTAAGGTCTGAGACATCATTAATTCAGACAATAGGTAGGGCAGCCCGTAATGTTGAAGGTAAGGTAATACTTTATGCAGACAAAATTACTAATTCTATGGAAAAGGCTATTAACGAAACGGATAGAAGAAGAAAAATACAGCATCAACATAATATAGATAATAATATAGAGCCGAAATCAATTATAAAGAAGGTAAGAGAGGTTATTGAGGGAACTAAGGTGGCTGAGGATGCAGAAGAGTATAAATTCGACAAAAAACAAAAGCTTTCTAAGGACCAGGTAGAAAAAACTATACGTGAGCTAGAAATAGAAATGTATAAGGCTGCAGAAGGATTGGAATTTGAGCGGGCAGCAGAATTAAGAGATAGAATTAAAAACATACAAAAACAAAATCATTAAAGATGAGGTGTAAATGTGGCAAGGGATAAAATAATAATTAGAGGTGCAAAGGAGCACAATTTAAAAAATATAGATTTAGAAATACCCAGAGATAAATTTGTTGTTTTGACTGGATTGTCGGGATCAGGGAAGTCTTCCTTAGCCTTCGACACTATTTATGCAGAGGGTCAAAGACGATACATTGAAAGCTTATCTTCCTATGCAAGGCAGTTTTTAGGTCAAATGGAAAAGCCAGATGTAGAATATATAGAAGGTCTGTCACCAGCCATTTCAATAGATCAAAAGACCACCAGCAAAAACCCTCGTTCTACCGTGGGGACGGTTACAGAGATATATGATTACCTAAGATTATTATATGCTAGAATCGGCATACCCCATTGTCCAGTATGTAATATAGAGATAACACAAATGACAGTAGAACAGATTGTAGATAAAATTATGGAACTGGGGTTAGGAGTAAAGCTTCAATTATTGGCTCCTATCATAAGAGGGAAAAAGGGTGAGCATCAAAAGATATTGGAGGAAATTAAGAAGGAAGGCTTTGTCAGAGTAAGGATTGATGGATTAGTTATGGATTTACAGGAGGAAATCAAACTTACTAAGACTAAAAAACATAATATAGAGGTAGTTGTAGATCGGATTGTATTGAAGGAAGATTCCCATCAACGATTGGCAGACTCCATTGAAACAGTTTTAAAGCTTACTGAAGGTTTAATAATTGTTGATGTTATTGATAAGGAAGAAATACTTTTTTCTACAAAATTCGCATGTCCAGAGCACGGAATAGGAATAGAAGACATGTCGCCAAGGATGTTTTCCTTCAATAGTCCATTCGGTGCATGTAATGCATGTAATGGTATTGGTCATAAGAAGGTTGTTGATCCTGAGTTAGTTATACCTAATAAGAAATTAAGCATTCGACAGGGTGGTGTAGAACCTTGGGCCGGATCGAATGGAAATTCAGAGAATACCTATTATTTTAAAATGATGGAGAGCTTAGCAGAACAATATAAAGCAGACCTAGATACACCCATCAAAAACTTGCCGACAGAATTTATTAATGACCTACTATATGGCAGTAGTGACAAAATGGTATCATTTGAATATGAGTCCAAATACGGTGGCAATAGGGTTTATACTGCTGCATTTGAAGGAATTATACCTAATCTTGAAAGACGTTATCGAGAAACAAGCTCTGACTATATCCGTGAGAAGATTGAAGAATTTATGAGTGAAAGTCCCTGTGATGTGTGTAATGGGGCTCGTCTTAAGGATGTAATTCTAGCTGTAACTGTTGGTGATAAAAACATTCATGAAGTTACAGAAATGTCGATAGGAGATTTAAAAGATTTTTTTGAGAATCTTACATTAGATAAACGTAAAAGTACCATAGCTGCACAGATTTTGAAGGAGATAAAGGCTAGGTTAACATTTTTGATGGATGTGGGGTTAGATTATCTTACCCTATCAAGAACAGCAGGCACCCTTTCTGGTGGTGAATCACAGAGGATTAGATTAGCAACCCAGATTGGATCAAGCTTAGTAGGCGTACTATATATACTTGACGAACCAAGTATAGGGCTACATCAGCGTGATAATGAGAGATTACTAAAAACCTTAAGACATCTTACAGACATAGGAAACACAGTTATTGTTGTCGAACATGATGAAGATACAATGTATCATGCCGATCATGTTATTGATATAGGCCCTTTAGCAGGTATCCATGGAGGAGAGATTGTGGCCCAGGGAACTGTAGAAGATATCATTAATTGTCATGAATCTATTACAGGACAATATTTAAGTGGTAGGAGAAGAATTGAAATACCTTTAAAAAGAAGACTGCCCAATGGTAAATGGATAGAAATAAAGGGTGCCCAGGAAAATAACCTGAAAAATATTGATGTAAGCATACCAATGGGTGTATTTACCTGTGTAACTGGAGTATCTGGATCGGGTAAAAGTACATTAATTAATGATATACTTTATAAGAAAATAGCTAATGAGCTTAACGGAGCAAAGGCAAGACCAGGAAATCATAAATCTATACATGGTCTGGAGTATATGGATAAAGTAATAGAAATAGATCAATCACCAATAGGAAGAACACCCAGGTCAAATCCCGCAACCTATACAGGCGTCTTTGACGAAATCAGAGATGTATTTGCACAAACACCACAAGCTAAAATGAGGGGATATCAAAAAGGACGCTTTAGTTTTAATTTAAAGGGAGGCCGGTGTGAGGCATGTAATGGAGATGGCATTATTAAAATAGAGATGCATTTTCTTCCAGATGTATATGTGCCCTGTGAGGTATGTAAAGGAAAAAGATATAATAGAGAGACTTTAGATGTTAAATATAAAGGAAAAACTATATCTGATGTATTAAATATGAATGTAGAGGAAGCATTAGTATTTTTTGAGAATATCCCCAAGATAAAACGAAAGCTAGAAACTCTATATGAAGTAGGTTTAGGCTACGTCAAACTAGGACAACCCTCTACACAGCTATCAGGAGGAGAGGCCCAACGAATTAAGCTAGCCTCAGAACTTAGTAAAAGAAGTACAGGAAAAACCCTATATATACTAGATGAACCCACAACTGGACTCCATTTTGCTGACGTTCATAGATTAATTGATGTACTGCATAAACTAGTAGATTCTGGTAATACTGTACTTGTGATTGAACATAATTTAGATGTAATAAAAACCGCCGATCATATCATTGACCTTGGTCCAGAGGGAGGTATTAAGGGAGGCGAAATAGTCGCAGAAGGTAAGCCGGAGGATTTGGTTAATGTTAAAGAGTCATATACAGGTCACTTTCTCCAACAGGTATTATACCCATCAATGAAGGTAAATAAGAAAATAATACTATAGAAAAATTTTTTTATATTATGTATTATTAAACTACCACTGTATTATAGGAGGAGATATAATGTCTGGTGCCTTTATTAGTAAGGATGCTGCAATAAAGTTGGAAATAGATGTTATTCCCCCATATCTTTCCTTTTGGGGAAAAATTCATTTGGTAGATAAGAAATTCTTTGTTGTGAAGATAGATGGTAAGTATGTGCAAAATGAACCAAGAAAAGTCAAATGTACAATACCTAATGAAAAAAAAGTTTGTGTCATTAATAGTACAATTCATGGATTTGAAAATGATTTGTTATTTATAGAAATACCTTCAAATAATAACATTGAAATACTTCAAAGAAGGAAATATGTACGAATAGCAGTGGATAAAGAGGTTGAGTGCTATTTGATTGGCATTAATGATCGAAGGGTAGAAAACACTAAATTTTTTCCCGCTACACTAAAAGATATTAGTGGAGGGGGAGTATTGCTAAACACATCATTGTCTATCCCAATAGGAACTGTTATTGTATTTGAGTTGGATATTAATGGAGCATCAATTTTACTAACTTGCAAAGTATTAAGAAATACAGAAAATGAAAATAATCAAAGTCGTAACATTGGTTGTGAATTTATTGCATTAAGCGATAATGATCGTCAACGTATTATTTCCTATTGTTCAAAGGAACAATTAAAGCACAAAAGAAAGTAGGTAATAATGGGATATTACTCATTCTTTTTAGTGGGCATATGAAAAAACCAGCTACATTCACTTTGTAGCTGGTTTTAATGATCCTAAATTTAAAAATGATGCTAAATATCTATTATAACAGCTCGCACTTTATTTTGTTCATTTACAATTATACCAACAACATCACCAACGCGTAAATCGTCAAAATACACAGCCATTTCTTGATTATTCCGCTGCATTATAATAACTGCATCCTCTAAGACAGGCAAGGCTTCAAATATTTCTCGACTATTATGATCTAGGTGCTGCTCAATGTGTAATAAGTTGCTTTCTCGATCAATTTTTAAAATCTGACCATAAATAAAGGCTTCACCATTAAAAGGATTACAAGGTTCTACTTTAGTATAGGCTTCTGAAAGTACGACTTCTCGGTTTGTTTCATCCCATTCTATATTGTATTGTAGCAATTCAGACAAATCCCTTAATGAAACAAAAATTTTGTTTTTATAAATGAAGGATTCATTTCCAGAGAGAATTTGATCTTCACCCAAAAGTATTTTGATATCATTTATATAGGCTTTAATCTCATAAAACTCTGTGCTTCCCCAGCTGCTTGATATGTTTACTAAAAATAATGATATTAATAATATGATAAGTGCTTTTTTTAACATATTAGTTTTCCCTCCAAATAGTTATTTTATTTAAAGTATTGTCAATATCAAAATAAATATTCAACTTTTTAAATTTTGATACTACTAAAGCAAAGAACAAAAGCATTAACATTACTGTAAATAGAAAAGGAAAATAATACTCAATAATCTACTAATTTCAAATTGGTGAAATGATGGTAGGATATAGAATAAAAATGGTACAATATAATAGAAGGTGTATCCAGCAAGAAGAAACTTCAAGTTAAAGGGAGCATAGAAGATGTTTAACATTCAAGAACAATTAAAATTATTACCTAATAAGCCTGGCGTATATATTATGAAAAACAAAGAAGACGATGTAATATATGTGGGAAAAGCTATATCATTAAAAAATAGAGTGCGACAATACTTTCAGTCAGCAAAAAATCATCCTCCAAAGGTTCAAGCTATGGTTTCCCATATAAGCTTTTTTGAATATATTGTTACAGATACTGAGCTTGAAGCTTTAATACTGGAATGTAATCTTATAAAAAAAAATAGGCCAAAGTATAATGTGCTGCTAAGGGATGATAAAACCTATCCCTATATTAAGGTTTCAGTAAGTGAAGAATACCCTAGGGTATTAAAAACTCGTAACATTCAAAAAGATAAAAACAGATACTTTGGGCCATATACTAATATAAGTGCTCTGAATGAAACTCTAGATATAATTCATCGTATGTATCCCATAAGAACATGTAAGAAGAATATAACAAGAATGATAGAAAAAAAAGAAAGACCCTGCTTAAACTATCATATAAAAAAATGTATTGGACCATGTAAAGGGAACATATATAAAGAAGATTACACCCAAATGATTGATGAGATACTTCTAATACTTGGAGGCAAGCAGGAGGAGTTAATAAAGCGATTAAAGAAGAAAATGAATGAAGCTTCGATGGAACTAAATTATGAAAAGGCGGCATTATTTAGGGATCAGCTAAGGTCTTTAGATAGTACTCTTGAAAAACAAAAAATAGTAACAGATCAGTCCTTTGATCAGGATGTAATTGGATTAGCAAGCAATGAAGAGGTGACTTGCGTGCAGGTTTTCTTTATTAGAGAAGGAAAGCTTATTCATAGAGAGCATTATGATCTTAATGCTAATCAAGAGGAAAGTAAAGGAGAAATACTATCAGCATTCATAAAACAATTCTATAGTAATGTTTCCTTTATACCAAAAGAAATACTTGTGGAAGAAGATATACTAGATAAGGATATTATAGAAGAGTGGTTGAAGAAGAAAAAAGGCAAGAAAGTATCTATAAAGGTGCCCCATAGGGGAGATAAAAAAAATCTTCTTGAAATGGTTAAAAAGAATGCAGTTATTTCATTAATACAACTAACAAAAAGCATTCCTCAAAATAAAAAAATATCAATTATAAGCGAACTTCAGAATTTGTTGAGGCTAGATGCTCCCCCAGCACGTATTGAAGCCTATGATATTTCCAATACTCAAGGAGTTCAATCTGTTGGGTCTATGGTGGTATTCCATGAGGGTAAAGCAAAACATAAGGACTATAGAAGATTCAAAATCAAAACCATAGAAGGACCCAATGATTATGGTAGCCTTGAGGAAATAATAAAAAGACGGTTTCAACGGGGAATAGATGAAACCAATGAAATAATAGAAGGTAAGCTTCAGATTAATGATGGTAAGTTTATGGTGTTTCCAGATTTAATAATGGTGGATGGCGGATTCGGACAGGTTTCAAGCGTTGAAAAGGTTCTGAATAATCTAGATGTTAAGATTCCTGTATGTGGTATGATTAAAGATAACAGACATCGAACTAGAGGTATTGCTTTTATGGGAGAAGAGATCATTCTTAATAAGCATACAGATTTGTTTAGATTCATCTATAGGATTCAAGAAGAAGTTCATCGCTTTGCCATAGCATATCATAAAACATTAAGAAAAAAGGATATGCTTAAGTCAGAGCTGGAGGAAATTAAAGGCATTGGTGAAGCAAAACGAAAAGCCTTGATGAAGCATTTTAAGAGTATTGATAGTATAAAAGGTGCAAATATAGATCAACTTCAAGAGGTTAAAGGTATAACTAAAGGAAATGCAGAGGAAATTATAGATTTCTTTAAAAAATAAGGTAGACTTTTTAAAGCTAGGGACGTATTAATTGGTATAAAAATATTTAAGTACTATAAAAAGGGGAGATTACTATGGAACAGAAAAGACTAAGGTTATCACAAATTGATAAAAAGCTTTCAGGTGTATGCGGAGGAATAGCAGAATATTTTGATGTTGACTCTACACTTATTCGATTAGGTTGGGTTGTGCTGACAATTTTTAGTGCTGGTTTAGGCGGTATAATAGCCTATATCATTGCAGCAGCTATTATGCCTAAGTATTAAATTAATGCCATCAGCTACCAAGGAGGAAATATGAAATCAATAACCGTTAAAAATATGATTGAGGATTTAAAATTAGAGGAGATTAATCACCCTCTACATGAAATTAGACATATAACAACCATGGAGCTGAACCGACCAGGAATACAGCTTGCAGGCTTCTTTGACTATTTTGCATATGAAAGAATCCAAATAATAGGCAAGGTGGAGCATCAGTATTTAAGTACATTAACTGGTGAGATCAGAAAAGAAAGAATTGACAAACTATTATCCTATGATATTCCATGCTTAATTATTAGTAGAAATTTAGAGGTATACGAAGAAATAATGGTGGCAGCAGATAAAAACAAAAGAAAAATTCTTAGAAGCCATAGAAATACAACAAAGCTTATCAATAAACTAGCCAATTACCTTGAGGATAAGCTGGCTCCTACAGTTGTACTACATGGTGTTTTGATGGATATTTATGGTGTTGGAGTTCTGATAACAGGCAAAAGTGGAATAGGTAAAAGTGAAACAGCAGTTGAACTTATAAAAAGAGGACATCTTCTTGTTGCAGACGATTCAGTGGAAATAAGAAGAATTGGTCAAGAAGCATTAATAGGGACAGCACCCCAAATAATCCGACATATGATGGAGGTTCGGGGTATTGGAATTATGGATATCAAAAGTCTCTTTGGAGTTAGTGCAATAAAGGAAAGCACTCCAGTTAATCTAATCATTCACCTAGAAGAGTGGGAGAACAATAAAAACTATGATCGTTTAGGGTTAGATGATAACTATAGAGAAATACTAGGTATGAATGTTGCTGAAGTTACTATTCCAATAAAACCAGCTAGAAACATAGCTTTACTTATTGAAGTTGCAGCAAGAAATCATCGTCAAAAAGAAATGGGATATCATGCTGCAAAGGAATTTAATGAACGATTAATGAATCAATTGTCATCTGAAGGCAAAGACAAATAATTTTGTGTAATAGATAAAAAATGAGATAAACCTCCTTTTAATTTTTTTGTTGAGTAAAGAAATGAAAGGAGGTTTTTGTATATCTCTCATTAATAATTATTATTAGTGACTGTAAATTAATGTTAAAAAAATAACAAATAATTAATAATTAATACAAATTAACAATTGAATAATTTTGCTTTATAATGTATAATAAAGGTGTTGTTAAATCAACTTTTGATTGTGATAAATTATATGAATTGTATGAATATTTTAAAAAATAAACGGATAATTTTACATATTATCCATTTTAATTGGCATATTTGTGTTAAAAATTTAACATACAATTTTCTTCAAGGAGGAATCATATCATGGCAAAGAATCAATTAACAGAAGAGAATTTTCAAAAGCTAAATGAAGTAATTCAGGAACACAAGACTAAAAAAGGCGCACTAATGCCAGTACTTCATGAAGCCCAGAAGATTTTCGGATATGTGCCCCTAGAGGTACAAAAAGTGATATCAGATGAATTAATGATATCATTAAGCGAAATCTATGGAGTAGTAACCTTTTACTCCCAGTTTACCCTAGAACCAAGGGGTGAGTTTGTTATCGGAGTATGTATGGGAACAGCCTGTTATGTAAGAAATGCACAGCCTATTCTAGACAAAATAAGCGAATTGACAAAGACAGGTGTAGGAAAAACATCAGAGGATGGAAAATTCACATTAGAAGCGACAAGATGTATAGGGGCCTGTGGTTTAGCACCAGTAATTACAGTAAATGAAGATGTATACGGAAGGCTAGTATTAAGCGATGTACCGGATATTATTAAAAAATATTAGAGTATAG
>NZ_FMUS01000026.1 GCF_900101495.1 Alkaliphilus peptidifermentans DSM 18978 | reverse complement strand
ATATAATTATAACACCTTTTGGCTCCATTGGCTTATATATTATCAATTTAGATTTCATATTATTTTAATTGTAAGCTATACTGGATAATCTAATCATAGAAAAATCAAAAAATTTGTTGACCTGAATTGATAATAAATATATAATCTTTTGTAAGAATATAAATGAATATGATTTCTTATCAAGAGAGGTGGAGGGACTGGCCCGATGAAGCCCGGCAACAGCCAGCATTTTTTTTCGCTGGAAATGTGCTAAATCCTGCAGCATAATAGCTGAGAGATAAGATAGCGTCACAGTATTAATAATGTGATTACTACCACTTCTTATCTTTGAAGTGGTTTTTTTATACAATTAATTTAAGGAGGTTCTATTATGTTAATCAAAGATATCTTTAAAGAAAAAACGGTAATATCTTTAGAAATTTTTCCACCGAAGCCTACTTCTCCTCTAGATACAATCACAAATATGCTTGAGGAAATAAAAGATTTAACACCTGATTTCATCAGTATCACCTATGGAGCTGGTGGCAGCACAAAAAGACATACCGTTGATATTGCCAGTATGGTGAAAAACAAGTATAAAATTGAGGCTTTAGCCCATTTAACCTGTATCAACTCTACTAAGGATGAAATTAATCGAATTTTTCAGCTGTTAAAGGAAAATAACATCGAGAATATATTGGCTTTAAGGGGAGATCATCCAGACAATCAGCCAATTAATATTGAAGAAAATCAAGACTTTAATTATGCAAAGGATTTAGCCTCCTATGCAAAATCCTATGGAGGATTCTCTTTAGGTGGTGCCTGCTATCCAGAAGGACATTTAGAGTGTAAAAATACGGTTGAAAACCTTCATCATTTAAAGGAAAAGGTTGATAATGGCCTAGATTTTCTAATTACACAATTATTTTTTGATAATAATCTTTTTTATAACTTTAAAGAAAAAATGGAGCTGCTTAATATTAAAGTTCCTGTATCTGCTGGTATAATGCCTGTTATAAACAAAAAACAGGTTGAGAAAATTATTAGCCTTACTGGTGCTTCTATATCTCCTAAGTTTTTAAAAATCTTAGACAAATATGGCGATAATCCTTCAGCATTAAAGGAGGCTGGTATTGCATATGCAACCGAACAAATAATAGATCTAATGGCAAACGAAGTTGACGGTATTCATCTGTACGCTATGAATCGCCCCGAAATCGCTAAATCTATCTTCTCCAGTATTGGAAGTATTCGAAAATATGCAGCAAATAGTTAACGAGGTGTAAAATGAACAAACTTAAAAAAGAGGTTTTAAGATACCTTGCATATAGAAATCAACCCTTAGATGATAACATTAATGCCCTGATAGATTCTACTTTAGAAGAAGCAATTGCTCTAAAAAATAATAATAAAAAATATATCTATAAGGCATTTGATTTTACATTAGAAAGCAATAGGGTTTTATTAGCCAATAGTACAATATACTTATCAGGTAAGGATATTTCGAAGCATCTTAAAACTTCAGAAAAGTGTATAATTATAGCAGCCACATTAGGTTTAAATTTCGAGAAGGCAATTAATTATTACTCAAAGGTGAATTTAACAAAGGCACTAATAATGGATGCATGTGGTACTGCATTAATTGAAGAATTATGTGATGATATAGAGATTGAGATATCCAATGATAATAGTTTTAGAGACTACCGGTTAACCAGTAGATATAGCCCTGGATATGGAGATTTTCCAATAGAAAGCCAAAGAAATATTGAGGTGCTATTGGAAACCAGCAAAACTATAGGCTTATCCGTCACTTCTAATCATTTACTTATTCCTAGAAAATCAGTCACAGCTATAATAGGGCTTCATAGAGATAAAACAATGGATCCCCCAATGAATAGCTGTGAATTCTGCAACGACACTAATTGTCAATTTAATTGTAAGGAGTGAATTCATGAATAAAAAATTAAATTTTTCAGACTGGCTACTATTTGATGGTGCTATGGGAACAATGCTGCAAAACCATGGTATAAAGTTTGGAGAATTACCAGAAAGCTACAATATACTTTACCCGGAGCTAATTGAAAAGATCCACAAGGAATATATTGACGCAGGCTGTGATATTATTACCACCAATACCTTTGGTGCCAATTCATATAAGCTAAAAAACTATTCTTACTCTGTAAAGGAAATTATTACCAGTGCTGTTAGGCTAGCACGTAAAGCAGCAAAGGATCGTTTTGTTGCTTTAGATATAGGCCCTATTGGACAATTGATGCAGCCCTACGGAACCCTCACCTTTCAAGAGGCCTATGATATTTTTGCAGAACAGGTTAAAATTGGCTTTACCGAGGGGGCAGATGTTATTCTTATTGAGACCATGTCAGATATTTACGAAGCTAAGGCTGCTATACTTGCAGCTAAAGAAAATTCCCCCCTTCCTGTTTTTTGTACCATGACTTTACAAAATGATGGAAGAACCCTTACAGGTACAGACCCTTTAACAATGGTTACTGTACTACAAGGCTTAGGTGTAGATGCTCTAGGTATAAATTGCTCCCTTGGTCCTAAGGAAATAATTCCACAGCTTAATGACATTCTACTATACTCAAAGGTCCCTATTATGGTACAGCCCAATGCTGGTTTACCAGAGATCAAAGACTCAACCACAATATATAATGTTACTCCCTATGAATTTGCTTCTGATATAAAATCAATAGCAGAATTGGGAGCCACTATTCTAGGAGGATGCTGTGGCACCACTCCTGAATTCATTAGTGAAGTTAGAAAAGCATTAGATAGTATTCGACCAGTTTCAAGACATGTAAAAAAAATAACTGCTGCAGCCTCTGGCGTGAAAACTGAAATTATCGGTGAAGGTATAACCATTATTGGTGAAAGGATAAATCCTACAGGCAAGAAAAAAATCAAGGATGCATTAAAAAGCGGCAATATAAATTATCTAGCCCTAGAAGCTATCCAGCAAAAAGATGCAGGCGCCAATATAATTGATATAAACGCCGGCATACCTGAAATTGATGAAGAAGAAATGATGGTCAAAATCACTAAAGAAATACAGAGTTTAATTCAACTACCCCTACAAATTGATAGCATGCAGCCTAAAGTAATTGAAGCCGCTGTAAGAATTTATAATGGTAAACCTATTATTAATTCGGTTAATGGTAAAAAAGAATCAATGGATGCAATCTTCCCTATTGCTAAAAAATATGGTGCATTAGTTATAGGCTTAACCCTAGATGAAAAGGGTATTCCCTTTAAGGCTGAGGACCGGTTAGATGTAGCTAAAAAAATTGTAGATTGTGGAGAAAGCTACGGAATAGCTAGGGAGGATATTATAATTGACACCTTAGCCCTCACAGCCTCAGCTCAACAGGATGCTGTTAAGGAAACAATAAAGGCCATTGGTTTAATTAAAGAAGAGCTAGGTGTTAAAACCACTTTAGGCGTAAGTAATGTGTCCTATGGACTACCCCGAAGAGAACTACTCAATAGCACATTTTTAGCTATGGCTCTAACAGCAGGACTAGACGCGCCTATTATTGATCCATTAGATGAAGGCATAAAAAATACAATTAGCTCCTTCAATGTACTTTGGAGCTATGATGTTAAGGCTGAAGCATACATTAAAAGCTTAAATGACAAACCCACTCCCAGTTGGAATCTAGATAATAACATAGAAAAAAGCCTTAAGCAAATTATTATCACCGGGCTAAAGGGAGATGTTGAGAAAAAAACAAGAGAGCTATTATTAAACAATATAAAAGCAATGGAAATAATCGATGACCATCTAATACCAGCATTAGAGCATGTAGGCGAAGAATACGAAAGGGGTAATATTTTTCTACCACAATTAATTCAATCAGCTGAGGCTGTCAATAAAGCTTTTGAAGTAATTAAGGAGAATTTATCCTCTGGGGAATTGGAACGAAAAAGCAATAAAATTTTACTGGCTACAGTAAAGGGTGATATACATGATATTGGAAA
This sequence comes from Alkaliphilus peptidifermentans DSM 18978, assembly GCF_900101495.1. Lineage (GTDB taxonomy): Bacteria > Bacillota > Clostridia > Peptostreptococcales > Natronincolaceae > Alkaliphilus_C > Alkaliphilus_C peptidifermentans. Next base: position 73,321 of record NZ_FMUS01000026.1, on the reverse strand, counting down.
AAACATAGTTAAGGTTCTTTTAGAAAACTACGGCTTTGATGTTATTGATTTAGGTAAGGATGTTGCTTCTGAAGATATTTTAGCAATGGTTCAAAAAGAGAACATCAAGCTAATAGGCTTAAGTGCATTAATGACCACCACAGTTAAAAGTATGGAGGAGACTATTACTGCACTCAAAAAATATGATAAGGAATGTATGATAATGGTTGGCGGTGCAGTATTAAACCAAGACTATTCAAAGCTTATCGGGGCAGATTATTATGCAAAGGATGCTAGATCCGGTGTTAAAATAGCCAGGAGCTTTTTTAATATGTAATACTCTCGCTGAAATTAACCATCTACAGGCTTGATTGCCTGCAGATGGTTTTTGTTTTTCTGTCAACCTGACTGCTGTATAAACAATTAAATGCAGGACAAATGTTAGAGCTGGAAATATATAGGCATAGGGTCTAAAATCCATAAATAAATCTCCGGGAAACATAATTGTATTAGATATAAAATTTAACGTTTGATAAAAGTTAAATATAATAGAATATCTATCAACATTTAAATGCATATAGGACATTATTCCAAATATAAAATTCAAAGCAGTAAAGTATAACAAACCATATAATAAATTTCTAATTCCTAGCTTTATGCTTATTACTTTGAAAATAACAAAATAAACGAAAAATATGATTATTGATCTTAATGCAACAATTAATGCCCCATTATTAAATATTAAATTTGCCAACATATCTGATGGTAAAAATATAAAAACCGAGAAAAATGATACCAATAGCAAAATAGTCATAATTAAAAATCTAGATTTATACTTTCCCATAAGACACCTACCTTCTTCTCTACACTTAGTTCTTAACCCTTAATCTTAACTCTTAACTCTTAACTCTTAATTTTTAGTTTTTGGTTTGTTTTGTTTTGTTTTGTTTTGTTTTGTTTTTGCTTTTCATTCAACATTACATATGTAGCTAGTTAATTTGTCATAAAACTCTAAATTATGCTTATGAAGTTTTATACCAAATCCCTAGCAAAGTGACTGACTCAAATCAAAGATTTGGTCATCTGCTTTTCTCAACGCTTACTCTTATTGTCCTTATTTCAATACCTCTTTAATTACTCTTTTAGCATTCCCATTGCAAATTTTTTCTATCTCAGCTTCAGTAAAACCCTTCTTAGCCAGTGCAATTACCAGCTTATCCATCTCACCAAAATCCTTTATTTCCAGCTCACTATCAATACCATCAAAGTCACTACCACAAGCAACAACATCAATACCACCTGTGTTGTATATATGCTTTATGTGTGCAACAATATCCTCTACTCTACTGATATTATCATCGCTTAGAAAGTCAACGCAAAAATTCATTCCCATTACTCCACCCTTTTCTGCTAAAGCTTTAATCATGTCATCCGTTAAATTTCTTGAATGATCCTTAATACTTCTAGCATTAGAGTGGGATGCAACAATGGGCTTATTAGAATGCTTTATTACATCGTAAAATCCAGCATCAGATAAATGAGAAACATCTATTAGCATTCCTAGCCTGTTCATTTCTTCAACTACCTCTATTCCAAAGGTAGTAAGTCCATTATTAGTAAATTCCTCATAATAATTTGGGTATCCAATTTCATTTGGAAAATTCCAAGTTAGAGTTATTAATCTTACCCCTTGTCTATAAAAGCTCTTTAAATTTTCTATACTTCCTTCTAAAGCTCCGCCTTCTTCAATTGTCAAAAATGCAGATATTTTTCCATCTGCTAAATTAGCCTCTAGATCAGTATAATTTTTTGCAATTCTAATGGTATCAGAGTTTTTTTCTATTTCTTGATTAAAGAGGTCTAGTAGTTTAATGGTCGAATTATATGGTTTGTACCCAAGCTCCTTTATCTCTTCAAGATGTACAAAAAGTGCAAAAAACTGAGCCATAGAATTTCCTTTTAGTAGCTTACTAATATCGACATGATATGGATTATCCTTAAGACTATATTTACATTTATCCATATATAGCCTAAGTATTGTATCGCAGTGTAAATCAATTATTTTCATAAATCTCCTCCTTCGTCAGTAACAACTTTCCACATAAAGTGAATTCATAAATTTTTTCATATAATATATGTTCTACACATAAACAAAGAATCCTGTATTATTAAAAGACCAAACTGAATTCTTTTAGAAATCAGCCAGACTGTTGAAAATCCTCCATCTTCTTTGTTGCTGCAAAAACCCAGCACCTTTACGTATTTTGTATACGCTTCAGTCGCTGGGTTTTCTTGCGCCTTGAATCTGAAGAATTTTGAACAGTCTGGATATTGTTGACTTTTTCAACAACCGCACTGATTTCTTTTAGAAATCATCTTTAGTTCGATATAGGATAAATTACTGAATTTATTTTTAATTTTTCTTTAATCTAAAAAATCTATAGAGCTTATCCTTAAAGGTTAATACCTCTATATCCTCATTGGCCACAAGCTCTGTTACATCCAGCAGCTGATCATTAAGATATGTATAAACCTTGCCAATTTTTTGCCCCTTCAATGCCGGTGCTTCAATATTTTCAGGAGCCTCTATAACTGATGATAAATTTCCTTCTTCTTCAGGCTTTATAGGGATGATTATTTTCTTAGAGGTTACTAATTTTAAAGCATTAGTTTTACCATTAATTGTTGGTATTGTTTTTAAAGCTTCTCCCTCTTCATGTTGAATATGGGCCACATAATTTTCAAAGCAATGGTCTATTAATTCCATTGTTGTATTAAACCAATTGGGATCATCAAGGGTTACAGCTATAAATTGCATTTCGTTTCTTGTGGCTGATGATACTAGGCATCTTCCAGCTCTTTTAGTGAAGCCAGTTTTTACGCCATCTCCACCATCATAGAGCCTTAAAAACTTATTTTTATTTGAAAAGTATTGGTTTGTACTTCTATCAGCTACATAAAGCTTTGTTTTTACTATTTCTTTAAAGACAGGTTCATTTAAAGCCGCCCTCGTAATTAAAGCAAGGTCATGGGCAGTTGTATAATGCTCATTGTGATGTAGTCCATGGGGATTCATGAAATTTGTGTTATTTGCCCCAAGCTCCTTAGCCCTCTTATTCATTAGTGTAGCAAAATCTTCCACCGAACCTCCCAGTTCAATTGCTATAGCAGTGGCAGCATCGTTTCCTGAACGAAGCATTAATCCGTAAAGAAGGTCTATCATTTTTATTTCTTCACTGCTCTTTAGATATATTGAAGAACCTTCAATACCCTGTGCTTCAAAGGGTACCTTTACTACATAATCTAACGGTGCGTTCTCAATCGCTAGAAGGGCCGTCATAATCTTAGTGGTACTTGCCATAGGCATTTCTTCATGAATATTATTTTCATATAAAATACGGCCTGTTGAGGCATCTATCACAATGGATGCCCTACCACTTGTTACGATGGGAGCCTCCTCAGCATGAACTACTACTGTTACTGCCAGTATAAATACTAAAATAATAAAAAATAGTTTTTTCATAGTTACACCTCTTTGCTATGATTTTTTAACTATTTTTATTATTTGCATAGTATCTTTATATATCCAATAAATAATAATCAAAAAAATTTTTGTCAATCCAGCCCTTTCTAAAGTAATCTCAACTACTAATTTATATGAGGTTTTACTCGTTATCTTCTTCTTCACCTATGAACTCACAGCCAAATTCTTTTGCAAGCTTCTCAGCCTCTTTAATATCCTCTTTGCTCCATATTGACCAACCACCCTTTAATTCACCATCTACATAGATTTCCACCTTATCATTTTTTAAAATCATTATTTTACTATTTTTTTTCTTCATTTGCTCAATCTGGCTATTAACTGCTTCTACAGGGTCAACATCCAATACCTTCATAGCTATAAAAAGGCAGGACATGGCATCCTGAAGCTCATGCTTTGCTTTATCTATATCATCCTTCATGAGGGCCTTTAGTGATTCTGCTACCTCTTCATTCAAATGACTGATGGCAGTCTTGGGATCATTTGTTCTGTATTTCCTATTATTCCATATTAATTCAATAGCATCCTTTATGTCCATATTGACTCCTCCAACCCTTTAATCGTATATCTTATATTATACATCTATTACCCCACTTGTACAAATTTAAGCTTTAAAGAACAAAAGAATTATATCATCGTTTAATTATCTGTGGATAAAATGCTTTTGTTATCCAAGGAATCAATTGGATTTACGAAGCTTTCAATAAAAATAAAAATAATAGAGGGATTTTATCCCTCTCAGGTTGATGACAAAGTCATCAAAATGCAGACTGATCAAAAAACCGCAGATTCAAGGCGCAAGAAAACCTAGCGACTGCAGCGTATACGTAATACGTAAGGGTGCTAGGTTTTCGAAGCAACGAAGAAGATGGGGGTTTTTCATCAGTCTAAGAGGGATTTTATCCCTCTATTCATAAGTAATAGTTTCTCTATCTTCATCATGTCGTTTTTGCTGTTTACCATTTACATTTCCACTAAACATTTTTTGAATGTTATTAATCATGCTGGGTGTCATATTAATTAAATTGTCTATCATATTAGCCCTTTGGTCTACAGGCATTAACTTCATTTGACCATTACCAACCACCATAAAGGCCACAGGTTGCACAGAAACACCTGCTCCAGCGCCACCTGCAAAGGGGAACTTGCCACTGCTTTTACCCTTGCTGCCTCCACCATTTTCACCATTATCTTTTCCTTCTTTATCTTCTTCCTTTATATCCATTGAATAGTCACCACCACCAGAAGCAAATCCAAAGGATACTTTTGAAATTGGTATAATAACTGTCCCATCTGGCGTTTCTACTGCATCACCTACTATGGTATTTACATCCACCATCTCTTTGATGCTTTCCATCGTCGTTTTCATTAATGATTCAATTGGATGTTCGTTCAAATTATCACCATCCTCTGTCTTTTAATATAATTTTAATCATTTTTATTCCTGCAATAATAATATAGCCTATTTTAAGCCTAATTATACAATCAAGAGAAGTCTCAAATTTATCAATCCCATATACAGGCAAAACATTAATATTGAAATCTTCCAATGATACTTTTCTATTAATTAAATTAAATATATTAGATTTAAGCATCCACAAAGTACCTGTTGCAATAGCTGTTATTGCAGCATCCTCTACTCCAACTTCTGTAACCCACATAAATTGATCTATAACAAGCTTTTCCATAATATATTTGTTTATTATTTTATACTTTTCATATAAGTGCATTACCTTTTTATATATTAAGTTCAACTCGTTAAAATTAAGCGCTGCATCAGATGGCTCCTTTATCACCTTTTTATCAGCAATGTCTATATTTGAATTCAACTGAATAAAACTGTAGTATCTTTCACTCTTCATTAACTCAACAAATGGAATTTCCAAACGATACTTTATTAATCCAAATAGTAATTTAAGAGTTATTACTATTTCATTTCTACTGTTTTTCTTTAAAAATAAAATTCTAATACTTACATTAGAAAATGCAATAAGTATCACAAGGAATAAAAAAGCAAAGAAAAGCAATACATAAATAAGCAAGATCAATCACCCTAACCTTTTAATATTTTCTATTCTTGCCATTTTCTATTAAAATAGACATCTATTGTTACTTGTAATATAATAGAATTGTTTTTGAGATTCTATTTGAAAAGGGTATTGACATTTTTAAAAAAAGCATTATATTTAATATAGGTAAACATTAAGTTTCCTTCTAGGAAGTATACTTAGAAGTAATTAAGGAGGTGATAGATTGGATATTGGTGAAAAAATAAAAAGACTAAGAATACTCAATGAATTAACACAGGAAGAATTAGCACAACGTTCTGATTTAACAAAGGGCTTCATTTCTAAAATAGAAAGAAATATCACATCTCCATCTATTGCAACTTTAATGGATATCCTCGAAGCTTTAGGTACTGATGTGAAAAAGTTTTTTAATGAGGAAGTACAGGACAAAATAGTTTTTACTAGAGAGGATATTTATGAATCATCTAATGAAGATTTAAAAAACACTGTACATTGGTTAATTCCCAATGCACAAAAAAATGCTATGGAACCAATTCTATTAGAACTTGACCCTAATGGCTCAAGCAACATTGAGGAGCCCCATAAGGGTGAAGAGTTTGGATTTGTTTTAAAGGGTGTAATTTATCTTTACTTGGGTAAAAAGAAGATAAAGTTGAAGAAAGGTGAAAGCTTTTATTTCATGTCAAATCAAAGACATTATATTGAAAACCCAGGCAATAGGAAGGCTGAAATCCTTTGGGTTGCTACTCCGCCCTCATTCTAGAATTTTATAGTTCTCGTTGTATTAAAATTAATGGCAGCAAATTATAAAGGGGGGTCTTTTTCCTTCTTTATTTTTCTGTAAAATAAAGTAATAATGGTAACACTAATAAATAATTAAAAAGGCTATTGAGGAGGAATTATTAATGGAACTATGGTACTCAGAAGAACAAACTGAAAATGTAAGATTATCTCTAAAGGTTAAAGAGCAGCTTTTTACTGGTCAAAGTGATTTTCAAAAAGTAGATGTATTTGATACATATGAATATGGTAGATTAATGACCTTAGATGGTCTTGTTATGGTTACTGAAAAGGATGAATTTATTTATCATGATATGATTGTACATATTGCTATGGCAGTTAATCCTGAGATCAAAAAGGTATTAATCATCGGTGGTGGTGATGGTGGTACTGCTAGAGAATTAATGCGTTATCAAGGTATTGAGCATGTTGACATGGTTGAAATAGACAAAATGGTATGTGATGTTGCTAAAGACTTCTTCCCTACTATATCATCTGAATTAGATAACCCTAGGCTTTCACTTTACTATGAGGATGGGGTAGCCTATATGAAGGGAAAAAAGAATCAATATGATTTAATTATTATTGATTCTACCGATCCGGTAGGTCCCGGGGAAGGTCTTTTTACAACAGATTTTTACACCGACTGCTTTAATGCACTAACAGATAGCGGAATACTTGTTAACCAAAATGAGAGCCCAGTGTATGAGCAATTTGCCCGGGAAGCAATTAGAGCTAATGAGAAACTAAAGAAAATTTTCCCTATAGTTGAAGTATATCAAGCACAAATCCCTACATATCCATCAGGATATTGGTTATTTGGCTTTGCTTCTAAGAAGCTTCACCCATTAAGGGATATTCAAGCTGAAGCATGGAACCAATTAAACATTAAAACAAAATACTATAATACTGATCTACATCTAGGAGCTTTTGCATTACCCACATATGTAAAGGAGTATATTGAAAATGGATCTATTTAATAAATACGAATTCATTGGTTGTGAGTCTGATTTTCAAGAAGCTACAGTTGTTTTGTTCGGTGCTCCCTACGATGGGACCAGTTCCTTTAGACCTGGCTCTAGATTTGCTTCTAGTAGAATTAGAATTGATTCCTATGCACTAGAAACCTATAGCCCTTATTTAGATAGAGATATTGAGGATCATAAAATACATGATGCTGGAGACTTGAATCTTGCCTTCGGCAATCGTGATCTTGTACTTAAAACAATTAAAGAATTTACTGCTGGTATTGTAAAGGAAAATAAAAAGCCCTTTATGATTGGTGGTGAACATTTAGTTACCTTACCTGCTTTTGAAGCTGTATTAGAAAAACATAAAGACCTAGTTGTGTTCCATTTTGATGCCCATACAGATTTACGGGAGGACTATATGGGTGAAAAATACTCCCATGCAACTGTTATAAAAAATATTTGGGATATAATTGGTGATGGTCGAATATATCAATTTGGAATTAGATCTGGGCTTAAAAATGAATTCCAATGGGCAGCTGAAGGACATACTTTTTTAGAAAAATTCAGCTTTACTCAGCTTGAAAAGATTGTTAATAGCGTTAAGGATAAGCCGGTATATGTTACCATAGACCTTGATATACTAGATCCATCCATTTTTCCGGGCACAGGAACTCCAGAGCCAGGGGGTATTAGCTTTAATGATATGATGAAGATAATTAGCACCCTATCTACATTAAACATCGTAGGTGCTGATGTAGTTGAGCTATCACCTGACTATGATCCAACAGGTGTTTCCACAGCAGTTGCCTCAAAGATTATTAGAGAAATGATGTTAATATTATAAAAGCAATTAGTAATGAATAATGAGTAATGAGTAATATCGCAGAAATTTGCTATGCAAATTTCTGCTTTTTTCATTTCACTCTTAACTCTTCATTTTTTTATATTTGTTTCCCATTATTTATTTCACATTACTAATTACTCATTGTTTTTTCCTATCTATTGAATATGTCTTTAATCTCCTCTTCATCCTCAGTAAGCATCTGAAATTCACTGATAGGTGGTAGGTCATCTATAGAGTTTAACCCAAAGGTTTTTAGAAAAACTATTGTAGTCCCATATACAATTGGTCTGCCAGTTTTTTCGAGTCTGCCCTTCTCTTCAATTAGTTCCTTTTCAATTAGAGTGCTGATGGCCTTATCACATTTGACACCTCTTATGCTCTCAATCTCACCCTTAGGGATAGGTTGTTTATAGGCGATTATTGCGAGAGTTTCTAATGCTGCTTGGGTAAGTCCTTTATTTTGTTTTGGTTCTAGAAGTCTTTGAATATATTCAAAATGCTCTGGCTTTGTTGCCAATTGAACATACTCATTCATACGTATTATTTGTATTCCTCTTTTGGTATAATTGAACTCATCTATCATTGTAGCGATTATTCTCTCAGTAGTTTTTAAGTCTAGTTCTAATACTTTGCTTAACTCCTTAATAGATAGTGGATCGGACCATGCAAATAAAACTGCCTCTATTATTGATTTTATATGTTCAACGTTCATTAACTAATACACCTCATTAAAAGCAATTATTTTTTTTGTTCAATTAATATTTCATTAAAGCAGTTGCTTTGTTTCACAATAATTCTTTTCATTTTAATTAACTCAAGTAATGCTAAAAATGTTGTTATTACCTCGTTTCTACTCTTTAATGGAGAAAATAGACCACTAAAGGTAACTTTGGATTTCTCAGATAATGTAGCAATTATAGTGTTAATCTTTTCTTCAACAGTAAATGCATCTCTTTCCATTTTTCTAAAATGCATCTTTGCTTCGTCTTTGCTCTTTTGAGTTAACACTTTTTCTAAGGCTAATATTAGCTGATACATGTCCATATCCTCTAGTAAGCTTTTATCCTCCTCATTATCAAAAATAATTTCCTCCCTTGGTTTAAAGTAGAGTCTTTTTGATAAATCAGATTTTTCCTTTAGAGCTTCAGCTATGTACTTATACTTTTTATATTCCAATAGCTTTCTTACAAGTTCATTTCTAGGATCTGCTTCCTCAAATTCGATCTGGTGATCTTCTTTCTTTTCAATGGGCAGAAGCATTTTAGATTTAATTTCTAATAAAGTGGCCACCATAACTAAGAATTCACTAGTTACATTTAAATCCATTTCCTGCATAGCTTTAAGATATTGTATATACTGTACTGTTATTTCACTTATTGGTATATCATATATGTCTATTTCATTTTTTTCAATTAAATGAAACAATAAATCAAAGGGTCCTTCAAAGGCTTCTACTTTAATTTTATATGTCATAGTACCCTCCTAAAAAAACACAACTAGTAATCTTAATAACATATCCATAACCCACTCTACAATTGGGCCTATCACCCTTCCTATACCGTTGAAGAACAACAATAAAAGCAATAAAAAATATGAATATTTTTGATACTGATAATAGTAATCTTCAAATCTATCAGGTAAAAAAGCCAATAATAATTTTGAACCATCCAATGGAGGAATAGGCAAAAGATTAAAAACAGCTAAAACAATATTTATCATTACTCCATAAAATATAATATTTGTAAATACTGTATTATTAAAATATTTAAGCTGTAGTCCTAAAGCGAATGTGAATAGAATAGCCAGAATAATATTAGTTGCTGGCCCTGCAATAGAAACTAAAAATGTACCCATCTTACGATTTTTAAAGTAGTTAGGGTTTATAGGTACAGGCTTTGCCCAACCAAAGCCTGCAAACATCAGCATTAAAAACCCAAATATATCTATGTGGGCTATTGGATTAAGAGTTAGCCTTCCATGGTTTTTAGATGTTGGATCTCCAAGCAAATAGGCTGTATAAGCATGGGCAAATTCATGGAGGGTAAGTGCCACTAGGATTCCTGGCAAGGTTAATATAATTCTATTAATATCAAATTGAAACATTTTTTTCTCCTTTCAAAGCCTCATACTGTTTTTTAGCTAAAGCCAGCTCATCCTCATAGGAATATGCCAGGCCCTTTATCTTCGCCTCCAATACATGGTCAAAAATTCTTTTGTAAATTGGACCAGGCTTTATATTAAGTTTTTTTAAATCTTCTCCTGTTATAATAGGTTTAATATTTTTAAGCTTTACAGTGTAATACATTAGGTAGTGTCGAATATAAGGATTTTCACTATCAATATGATAATATAGTATTGCTTCCTCTGGAAGTGGTTCTAATGCTTCATAAAGGCAATATTTATCTAGATCATCATTAATTAAAATATCATATATACTCTTTTTGGAAAAAAGAGCATCTAGTATTTGATTATACCAAGCTTTATTTATGCTAAATTTATTTAGTACCTCATGAAGCCTCTCAAGTGGAAAGTTTGTCAATAAAAGCATTATTTTCACCAAAACAGTATTAATATCTTCAATTGATCCTTTAAATTGATCTAAAGCATAATCTATTCTACCTATCTTTTCTAGTGTTTCGTGGGTTATTCTCAATTCGGAATCAATCGATTTAAATATGTTTAAATCTAGCATTAATGTTAGACTCCTATATAGGCTTTTTTCCTTTAGTATATATATCATTTCTTCTTTAATCCGATCATCACTCAATTTTTGTATCATATTCTGATTTAACGCTTGCTCTATAAAATTCCTGGTTTCATCCTCTATATCAAAATTGAATCTTGAAGCAAATCTTATTGCTCTGAAAATACGTGTCGGATCTTCAATAAAGCTTAAATTATATAATACTCTTATTTTTCGACTCTTTAAATCTGAAAAGCCGCCAAAATAGTCGATTAATTTGCCTTCATCGTTTTTATTCAGTTGAAGAGCCATGCAATTAACTGTAAAATCCCTTCTAAAAAGATCGCTCCAAATTGAGCTTTCTTCTATCTTCGGTAGGGCAGCTGGATATTCATAATACTCTCTCCGGGCTGTAACTATATCAATGGTTTGTCCATTATCCAGCTCTATCATTGCTGTTCCAAATTGTTGATAAAGCTTTGTATTTCCCTTTAGTTCATTATTTAATTCTCTAGCAAAGAAAATACCGTCTCCCTCTACCACTAAATCTATATCCCAGTTTTCTACATTCAATAATAAATCTCTCACAAATCCACCAACAACATAAACCTTTTTATATAGCCTATCTCCAACTTTGCCTGCTATATCTAAAATCTTATATATGTGTTCAGGAAGCTCATTTAGTAAGTCTTTACAATCAATATCCTCTGCTGTATCATTAAAGATTTTCTTATACCAGCTGGGTGCGTTTTTACCATATAAAATTTTTAATAGATCTGTTCTTGTGACAATACCAACTATTTTACCATTATTAATAACTGGTAATCTTCCAATATTGTGCTTAATCAATAGCTGGTTTATTTCAGAAATATTTGTATCTATATCTACTGTTTTAACATTTCTAGTCATAAAGCCCTTAACAGGTGCATGGGATAATCCATGAATCATACCTTTATCAATATCTGTTCTTGAAATAATTCCTATCAATTCGTTATCCTTAACAACAGGCATGCCTGTATGACCGTATCTAAACATTATTTTGTTTACTTCATCAACAGTCATATCTTCAAAAACTGTCTTTACAGGATAACTCATGATGTCACCAGCAACTAATTGAGATTTTATTTTTCCCATCATATTATCTATCAACTTGCTTTTTAATTCTTCTAGATTTCCATCCTTTACTGTAGCAGAAGCCGCCTTTGGATGACCAGCTCCACCAAAATTCTCTAGAATGTATGGTAAATGTATTTCGTCTACTGCACTTCTTCCAACAATATAACAACGATTTTCCATTTCTACTAGAAGAAAAACTGCATCGCATTTTTTTATCTCCATTAGTTTTTCACACATTGTACCTAAATCACCTATAAAATTATCACCCTTAAATACTGTTATTGCTATTTGATACCCCTTTATATCAACCAACTCTAAGTTTACTAATAGAGAGGTAAAGAGCTGATCTTGATCTTCACTAAGGTCTACATTCATAAATTCTTTAATTATAGATAAATTAGCTCCTTTTTTAAGAAGAAATGCAACAGCTTCTGCATCATGATATGTGGTACTATTAAAGGTTAAACAATTGGTATCTGTATATATACCTAATGCAAATAGTGTAGCTTCAAATGTTGAAATAGGAATGTCCTGCTTTATTATTTCTTGAATTAAAATAGTAGTACAAGCCCCAAAGGGTTTGATTGTTTTTATTGCATTTTCTATGGTGTTTTGATTAACCTCATGATGATCAATTATAGTAATTGGAATTGGTTTATCTAGAAGCTCTTTAAACTTTCCGATTCTATTTGGTGTATTAACATCAACAATAAACAACTCATCAATTTCATCAAGGTTGAGCTTTCCAGCTTGTTTTACAGGCAAAACATTTTTATATAAAGAAACAAAGTTCTTTACTTCTTCACTAACTTTACCTGTAAAAAACATAAATGAATCTGGATTAAGCTTTGAGCACGCCACCATACTGGCAAGTCCATCGAAATCTAAATTCTGGTGACTAATTATAGCCTTCATTAAATCACGCCCTTATTGAGATAATGTGATTTTACCACTCTTCATTATACCATAATAGAAGGTATATAAAAAGAGTAGTACAGGATTGTACTACTCTCAGATTGAAGATAAAGTAAGATTTATATGACAAACCCGATTTTTAAAACTCAAGTAAAGGATTAACGAAAGTGGGTTGTATTTAATTTCCAGCAAATCGCTTAAACATTCTAGATAATATATCAAGAATAGATGCCTTTTCTATTTCTTCTGGAGTTACAATATCTACTCTATTTACTTCGGTTCCATCGATAGTTACAATTACCTCTCCTATTTTCTCACCCTTCTCCATTGGAGCTTGAATGTATTGAGGAATAATGACTTCCTTTTTCACCTTTCCTTCGTCACCCTTATTGACTAATACCTTTAAATCATCTAAAGCAACGCCATCAATTTCAACTTCTTTTCCCTTTTGAACCTGTATTTTTCCAACAGATGCGCTCTTTTTTACAATTTCAACTGTATTAAAATTTGCAAATCCATAATCCAATAGCTTTGAAGCTTCATCAAAACGAATTTGTGAAGAAGGAGCTGCCAAAACAACTGCTATGAAGGAGTTATTACCCCGTGTTGCGGAAGCGGATAAACAGTGCTTAGCATCATTTGTGTATCCAGTTTTCACACCTGTTGCACCATCATAAAAGCGAATTAATCTATTTGTATTTACCAATTGCTGTTCTGATTGATTTTTACCAACTACTACTGTATCCATCCATGTTGTGAGCCAGCCTTTAACCCCGTCATGCTTAAGTAGTTCTCTAGACATCTGGGCAACATCATAAGCAGAGGTTACATGTCCTTCTGCTGGTAGTCCATTGCTATTTACAAAGTTTGTGTCTTCCATCCCTAGCTCTTTAGCTCGTTCATTCATCTTCTGAACAAACATTTCTTCTGTACCAGCAATATATTCCCCAATGGCAACAGCAGCATCATTGGCAGAACGAATGACAAGACCCTTCATTAGCTCTTCTACGGTTTTGATCTCACCTGGTTCAAGATAAAGCTGTGTTCCTCCCATACTTGATGCATACTCACTAATTACAACCTTATCATCTAAGGTTATTCTATTGCTATCTAATGCTTCCATAGCCAATAGCATAGTCATTATTTTTGTCACACTGGCCGGTGGTAGTGCTTCATGTATATTTTTCTCATAAAGGATTTTTCCAGTTGATTGATCAATTAGTATTGCTGACTTAGCATTAATTGAAAAGGGCATCTCAGCATGAGCATTAATTAATGATATGGAAAATATTAGAGTAAATACAATCATAAAGCTTATAATACTTTTGTACCATTTCATAGTTACATTCCTCCTTACTCTCATTTACATTTATGTTTTCCATCTGTCAAATGACTTATGCAAAGGGAAGCTTTCCTAGAAATGGTATAAAAAAAAATAATGAGTCAGAATGTTAACTCTAACTCATTAAAGTAAAGTGCATTGCATTATTATCTTTTAATTTCTAAAATTATAGTCTTTCCACTCCATCAACTGTAACTATTCCATAAACCAATGGTCTAACAATTGGCTTATCAGTTTCTATAGTATAGGCGGATTTTAATTTCTCTAATGCTTGTTGAAACTTGACCTCATCATTATAATGAATTTCTGCCAATGGTTCTCCTGACATTATTTCATCACCTGCTTTTTTTCTAAAAACTATACCAACAGATAGATCAATAATACTTGCCTTTGTTTCTCGACCTGCACCCAGCAGCAATGCACTTAACCCCACTGTTTCAGCATGAATACCATGTATGTATCCATCTTTGTTTGATTTTAATATATATACATTTTTAGCCTTTGGTAGCAATTCAGGATTATCTACTAAATTGCCATCTCCACCCTGTCTCTCAATAAAGGTTTTTAAAACCTCAAGGGCTTTTCTGTTGGAAATTACCTTTTCCATTTCAGCCCTACCCTGCTGAACTGTACTCACCTTCTTAGCAAGCAAAAGCATATATGACCCCAAGGTAATACATAGTTCTGTAAAGTCTGCAGGCCCATTACCCTTTAAGGTTTCAATAGCCTCTATAACCTCAAGACTATTACCAACAGCAAATCCAAGGGGTTGCTCCATATCAGTAATAACAGCTATGGTATCTCTCTTCATCTTCGAACCTATTGCAACCATTTCCTTTGCTAGGGCAAAGGAATCATCTATTTCCTTCATAAATGCCCCATTACCCGTCTTTACATCCAATAAAATTGCGTCAGCTCCAGCCGCTAATTTTTTTGACATTACACTACTTGCAATTAACGAAAGATTATCTACGGTAGATGTTACATCTCTAAGGGCATATAAGGTTTTATCTGCCGGGGCCAAATCTTGTGTCTGCCCTACAACAGCTATTTTTATATCATTAACATTATGTATAAAGTCATCAATACTTAATTCTACAGAAAAGCCTGGAAAAGACTCTAGCTTATCAATTGTGCCACCAGTATGACCTAACCCTCTACCTGACATTTTTGCAACTGGCACTCCACAAGCTGCCACCATGGCCCCAAGGGCAATGGTGGTTTTATCCCCTACTCCACCTGTACTATGCTTATCTACCTTAATGCCATCTATAGCAGAAAGGTCAACTACTTTTCCAGAGTGCATCATGGCCTCTGTTAAGAAGGCTGTCTCCTCTTGATTCATCTTCTGAAAATAAATAGCCATTAGTAGAGCAGCTGCTTGATAATCTGGGATATTACCTTCTGTATATTCCTTAACAAAATAATTAATTTCTTCCTTTGTTAAGGCTTCACCATTCTTTTTCTTTTTAATTATGTCTACCATTCCCATTATGCTTCCACCTCATTTAAAATTCCCTTTACAAGATTAATAAATTTGGGTTTGGTTTTCTTAGCCATTTCCATAACCTGTTCATGGCTAATGGATTCCAAGCTGTCTGGAATAGCCATATCTGTAATACAGGATATACCTAACACCTTTAATCCTCCATGTCTTGCAACAATTACCTCTGGAACTGTAGACATACCAATTGTATCTGCCCCTAATCTTATAATCATTCTTAATTCTGCCTTTGAAAAGTAGTTTGGACCACTGATAGCTAGATATACTCCCTCATGGGTTTCTATTCCCAGCTTATCCCCTACTCTATGGGCTAGACTAACCAAGTCCTTATCATATGCAGTTGACATATCTGGAAATCTAGGGCCTAATTCAGCTTCATTTTTACCTATGAGTGGATTGGTGCCCATAAAGTTAATATGATCATTTATAATCATCAAGCTACCAGCACTAAGCTTCGGGTTTAATCCTCCACAAGCATTTGTAACCAGAAGAAGTTTAACTCCAATTGACTGCATTACTCTTACAGGAAAGGTAACCTCCTTCATGCTATAACCTTCATAGTAATGAAATCTTCCCTTCATAGCCACTACTGTTTTTCCTTCAAGCTTACCTATAACAAGCTGACCTGCATGACCTTCAACTGTTGATTCAGGAAAATTTGGTATTTCCTTATAATCAATGATTATTGGTTCTTGAATTTCATCAGCTAGATCTCCTAGTCCAGATCCTAAAATTAATCCTATCTCAGGCTTTGATTCAATACGACTCATTAAAAATTCTTGTGCCTCTTTTATTTTATTTAATAGATTATCCATTATTTCAACTCCCTTACAAGTTTAAAAGTATTTCTTTAATATATGCTGTAAATTGCGCCTTAACTCTTTGGGTTGTTTCGATTACCTCTTCATGATTTAGTGGTTGAGGCAAAATACCAGATGCCATATTACTTATACATGAAATACCCAATGCCCTCATACCACCATGTATTGCCACCATAACTTCCGGCACTGTTGACATTCCTACTGCATCACCACCTAAAATCTCCACCATCTTAACCTCTGAAGGTGTTTCATAGGTTGGACCAGATAAGAAGGTATAAACGCCTTTTTGAACTTTCATATCTATTGATTTAGCCACATCTTCAGCTATTTTTATTAGGGCTTTGTCATAAGCACTTGACATATCCGTAAAACGAACACCCAATCGTTCATCATTTTTACCCATTAATGGATTATCAAAGGCAAAGTTTATATGATCTTCAATTATCATTAAATCTCCAGGATTAAATTCCCTATTAACACCCCCTGCTGCGTTTGTTACTATAATTGTGTCTATCCCCAAGGCCTTCATCACTCTAACCGGGAAAGTAACCTCCTCCATTGAATAGCCTTCATAATAGTGGAATCTTCCCTTCATAGCCAATACTTGTTTACCATTTAAATTACCAAAAACAAGTTCACCTGCATGTCCTTCGACTGTAGAAACTGGAAAATAAGGGATTTCACTATAGGGTATCACCTGAGGTTCTTCGATATCATTCGCCAGTACCCCTAATCCAGAACCAAGGATTAAACCAACAGTTGGCCTTCCCCTCAAGTTTGAACTAAGATATTCCGACGCTTGATTTATTTTTTCATACAAATCCATATCCACAACCCCTTTATTTTATGATTAAGTTTTTAAAGCTATCACCATTTCCTGTGTCAGGTATCTCTAATAAATCAGATATTGTTTTTGCAATATCAGCAAAGGATTTTCTAATGCCTAAATTGGTGTTTGACTTAATTGAACTTCCATATATAACAATCGGTATATATTCTCTTGTATGATCTGATCCCTTATATGTTGGGTCATTTCCGTGATCTGCAGTGAAAATAATAATATCTCCAGATTTCATACAATTTAAAATTTCAGGTATTCTACTGTCCATTTCTTCCAGGGCCATTCTATATCCCTGTGGATCTCTTCTATGTCCATATTTAGCATCAAAATCTACTAAATTAGTGAATATAATTCCCTTATTATCACTATTTAAAAAGTTGATGGTCTGATCTATTCCATCCATATTATCCTTAGTATGGACTGCCTCTGTGATTCCTTTACCGTTGAATATATCTTCAATCTTACCAATACCAACAACATCTAGGCCTTTATTTTTTGCTATATCCAAAAGTGTCTCCCCAAATGGATCCAATGAGTAATCTCTACGATTGGAGGTTCTTGAGAAGCTATCTGGCTGTCCTACAAATGGTCTAGCTATTATCCTGGCAACTGCATGATCCCCCATCATTAAGTCTCGAGCTATTTGACACATTTTATATAGTTCATCCAACGGAATTATTTCTTCATGGGCTGCAATTTGAAAAACACTATCAGCAGAGGTGTATACAATAGGAAAACCTGTTTCCATATGCTCTTTTCCTAATTCATCAAGTATTACTGTTCCAGATGCTGCTTTATTACCAAGGGTTTTTCTACCGATTTTAGCCTCAAAAGCATCCATTATGTCTTTAGGAAATCCATCTGGATACGTTCGTAGAGGCTTTTTAACATGTAAGCCCACCAGCTCCCAATGACCAATTGTTGTATCCTTCCCATTAGATATCTCCATAGCCTTTCCAAAGGCACCTAAGGGATTAGCTATAGGATCTATTCCCATAATTCCATCGATATTTCCTAAACCAATTTTTTGTAAATTAGGAAGATTTAAACCGCCTGTAGCAGTAGCAATATTTCCTAAGGTATTTACACCTACATCACCAAAGTTTTCTGAGTCGGGCAGAGCACCTATCCCAACACTATCCATAATGAATAGTACAACTCTATTAATCATTTTGCTACCTCCATTTATTTATATAGTTATTTACAATATACCCTTTTATATATTCTTCTCACTCTTACTTATAACATATTATTTGCTACATATTCACTATTACTTATTCACTATAGGTAATCGATGGTATTATAAACTTTTTACATATTACCTTATCTGCCCTCACCTATATATGCATGAAAGCTACCTCTACATCTATTGTATTTACTATTCATTAAACACTTATACTTCATTTATTATTAGAAAAAAACAGGACCCATATTAGGCCCTTGGATGTGCTTTATTATAAACTTCTTTTATCTTATTCCTAGTAACCTGCATATATATCTGTGTTGTAGAGATATCTGAATGCCCTAGCATTTCCTGTACTGACTTTAAATCTGCTCCATTTTGAATTAAATGAGTTGCAAAAGAATGTCTAAGTGTATGGGGAGTGATTTTTTTATCAATATTGGCTTGCTTAGTATATGATTTAATTATTTTCCAAAACCCTTGCCTTGTAAGCCGCTGTCCATGACAGTTAAGAAACAACGCATTATCTGATGTTGGTTTTTCTAATAGAATCCTATAATCTTCAAGGTAAATATTCAATACTTTTAGTGCCAATGAACCAATTGGGATTACCCGTTCCTTACTGCTGCAAGAACATTTAATATAACCCATTTCTAAATTTGCATCGTCGACATTTAGTGATATAATCTCACTAACTCTAATCCCTGTAGCATATAAGAGCTCAAGCATTGCTTTGTCTCTAATGCCCTTTGCAGTGCTCCCCTGTGGTTGACTTAATAATATATCTATCTCTTTTAAAGTCAGTATATTGGGTAGCTTTTTCTCTGTCTTAGGTGATTCTAAATTTAAAGTTGGGTCTTGTTCTATTATCTTGTTCATTAATAGATATTGAAAAAAGCATCGAATCGATGCAAGGTTTCTAGATACAGTAGAAATTGCTTTTCCAGTATTTTGCATATGTAATAAATATGTAATAACTGTGGTTTTATTAGTCCTTACTATTGGAGTAATATTAACCGTTTTAAGATAGTCACTAAATTGAGTAATATCTCTTTTATAAGATTCTAATGTATTACTAGATAGTTGTCTTTCTGTACCTAAATATGATATAAATCCATTAATATGTTCTTCCATAGTATAAAAACTCCCTCTATATCGTTGCTATTAAATTAAATTCAACGAAATGTTGATAATTCCTGCAAAAAAAAATAATTTTTGTTTATTGTTTCTTACAATCATTTATATTACTTATTGTATATACCTAACAATTACCTTGATAAAAAATGGTACTATAAAGGATTCTATGAATGAAGCAATTAAAATGGTTGCAAATACTGCCAAATAAATAGTAGTATAGATTAAAAAATGTCTACTATAATTGAAGTTCTTCACTTTATTAATTTTCGCTTTTATTATTATAAATGCAAAGGATATTGAGGTAACTGCGGCAATAATATATGCTGGTACTAGTATAATATTTTGGGGGAATATTGCAAAAACAAATAGTAAGATTCCATAGAGCTTAAATTCTTCAATAATTAGACCTACTGTAAACCCAATTACAAACCCTTTGAAAATAATAATCATGAAAACAAATGGAATTCCCACCAATATTAAACCCATAAACCAATTTAACAATAGCAGCTGAAAATTATTACTAAATGATTCTTTAAATATATCTAGCCCTGTAAGACCAGATTCATCAAGCAAACGGAAAAAGCCCCTTAAATATGCAACAAGCTCTTGTTTTTGATGAATATTAACTACTTTAACTGTAAAAGCCCCTACTGAAACCCCTATTAAAAAACAAAACAGTATAATCGAATATAAGAAAAAATTATCTTTAATATGCTTTTTAAAAAACTCAATAATTGATTTTGGCACCTCAAGTCCCCCTTATTTGGCTTTTGTTACTACTAAAAACATTATGCCTAAAAGGGTTATTTTATGCCTTGTCCTTTCTAGTTTTTTAGACAACCTGAAAAGACTAAACTTCAGTATTTATCATCGTTTTATATAGTAAAACTGCCATTATTGTTTTACTATCCTTAATCTCTCCCTGTTTAATTCTTTTCATTGCTTCATCTATTGATAAGTATGTGACCTCAATGTATTCATCTTCATCTGGATGTGCAACTCCTTCAACTAACCCTTCTGCAAAAAATATATGTAAAACCTCGTTAGAAAATCCTGGGCTAGTATAATACTCAATAATTTTAGTCATCTTATTGGCAATATATCCAGTCTCTTCTTCAAGCTCACGTAGTGCAGTAGTGATTGGAGTCTCATCCTGTTCTATTCTGCCAGCTGGAATTTCCAATAATACCGCTTCCACAGATTTTCTGTATTGCTTAACAAATATCATTTCTTGGTTTTCTGTTATTGCAATGATTCCAACAGCCCCACTATGCTCAACTATTTCTCGCTTCGAATACTTTCTTTCTGGTAGTTCAACAGTATCTACCCTTAAATTAATAACTTTACCCTCGTATATTCGCTCACTTTTCATAGTTTTTTCCTCTTGGGTCATATTAATCCCTCCCTATACACTTATTTCCCCTTTTTCACTTCAGTGCTTCTAAACTATACCTTGCTCCACTGCAACAGGCTAGAAAAAAAGCTGGATCATCATTAAACTCTCTCCCCATTGAATTTACTCTAATGCTATATTTATCTAGTATTGTCGGTAAAATACTTGCATTCACTTCTACAATATAATGTTTTTTATCTATTTTCAAGTTATTTATTTGATTATGTAAATAATCCATCTTGGTTTTTCCAAGTAAAGGTAATGGAAGATAGCTTTTGGTTTTGGCAATTTTATTCAGCACAGTTAGGGTATGATGGCTGATTCCTTTATGTCTTTCACGTTCATCTGCAAAGCTAATCCTTGGTATTGTAATTGCCTTTCCCCCTAAGCTATTAACTGCATCTATATTTATTCCCTGCTCTATTCCTGAAAACCCAAATGGTGTTCCAGAGCCTACAATACCAGGTCCCATCGTTATAATAGCAAAATCACATTTAATAATTTCCTTCGCAGCTATTAATCCATTATACACATTTATGCATTCAAAATCTCCACCAAAAGCATTCCCTATGGTTATTGTAGCATCAATGAGCTTTTTTTCCTTTAATAAATCTACCGTCTTACTTAAATATATTGGCAGAGCTGCGCCATCCGTCATAATGTATGCAATTTTAGCTTTAGGTCTATAATATTTTATTGTGGCGGCCATTGGTAAAAGCATACTATGAAGGGATCCTATTAGCACTGGTAACCCATTGAGTGATTCGAAATTGAGAAAAAGCTCATGATATGGACTATTTTGCTCCTCAGCAGCTAATACTTTGATTTGAATAGGAGTATATCGCAGCTTCATTATATGCCCTTTTCCACCGGATTTGATGCTTTCATGTCTTAAATTTGCAATTATGAAATGATAACCTCCTGTCCCTAATCCAAGTTCGACGGCTGTTATATTCATTATGACCAAATCCCCTACAGCTATCTCTCCACTTAAGTGATTATAGTTAATAGCTTTTTCCAGGGCTCCGTTTATTTCCACAATGACTTCTGATTTATCAATGGTCTGATGTATAATTTTTTTAACATATCCTCTTCTTAGACTTATCATATTATACACCTCAAATAAATTAATGGTTCGTTATCTTCCTAATTCATCAATAAAGTTTAATATTTTTATTTTTTTTATAACATCAGTAATAGAGTATCTTTCAGCAAACAGATGGATAAAAATTAGAATAGACACTATTATTACTTTTGTAAAAGTAGAAAAGCTGATTGCTGCAATTATCCCAAGATTAACTCCAAGTGTATTAGACCCCACATCACCCATCATATACTTACCCTTTAAATCCTTAGGGAAGTATATTATTAAGTATCCAAGCATTATAAAAAGTAATTCCTCTGACTCTTTAGTTAAGCCTATAATTAAAAATATTATAGAAATAGTAAAAAAAGCCTTTATTCCTCTTCCTGGCCTTAGATCTAGCAAATTAATCAAATTGGTCATTAGAGCTATAATCAATAGATTAACTAGTAAATCTACAACATTAGTTGATAAGAGTATGCTGATAAAAAGAGCAATCATTATGCCCATTACTGCTTTTAATCCACCTGTTGTTAATCTTCCCCTCGCAAGGGCTCCCATATGGCCCTTTATTCCAAGAGTGTCACGATTGCCTATTAAATCATCAATAATTCCTATAAATGCCATGGTCAGATTCCCTAATAGGAAAACAAGCACGATTTCGCTACTCCTATCTTTGTAAGAAAGAATTATGGTGCTATTCAAAATCAAAACTGGAATAAGAGCTATTCCCATACCAACTGGAATAGAGTCTCCTTTATAATTTTTTCTAAGTATATTGGCCCCTTTTAAAAGACTATAGATAAAGGGCAGAGTAAAATATGTTGTTATAGCACTTGCTAAAAATAATATCACTTTTCAATTCATCCTCTGCAGCTTTTTCAAGTAAATCACTTTAAATATATCTACAAATTGCTTACCACGATGCATAAATCCTGATATATTTCTTTCAGTCTCTCTATGACTCATATCAACATCTACTTCAACTATGGAGTATCCCTTACTTAGTATGTCTATTGTCATAGCAAGTTCAATTCCAAAGCCATGATGACCTATATTAATATTATTTAATACCTCTTTTCGTATAGCTCTTTGACCAGATAAGGTGGAGGTTAAAGTTTTACCAGTATGAAAATATACTCCTGTTTCTGCCAATGATTTTACTAGACCAAAACCACCCGTTATTTTAGGTGGAGGAAATTTTGCTATTGTAACGTCGGCACTTCCTTCTATTATTGGCTTAAGGAGCTTTTTCACTTCCCTACTACTATTTTCCAGATCAGCATCTAAAAATACTACTATATCTGCCATTTCCAGTGCTACATCAACTCCTTTTTTTAATGCAGCCCCCTTGCCCATGTTATATGGTTGTTTTATTAGCTTTATGTTTTTGTAGGCTTCTACTATTTTACATGTATCATCCTTCGAGCCGTCGTCTACAACAAGTATGTCTGTAATTTCATCTACCTTCTGAAGGGAAATTAAAGTTTTCTCTATAAATGCCTCTTCATTATAGGCTGGAATAATAGCTGCTATAATTGGTTTCAAAAAGATTCCTCCTAATATTCGATTAAGCTAGGAATTAAATTTTCTGAGTACTCACCTTCTCCAAAGTGTCCATTTATCCCTGTTATAATATATACAAGTGATACTTTTCCCATAATTGTATTTATATTATCTACTGTAGATATTTTCTCTTTTTTGTAATATGGAATATATGAATACCCAGCATCTATTCGCTCTATTCCTACAACAGGAATTACATTTTTCTTGCATTTATTAATTATATCTAAATCAATTTCTTCCACTGTTTTAGCTTCTTTACTAAGGCTTCCACCTGCAATTACTACATAATGTATTGGACTATCTTCTAATATAGCTTTATTTCCTGTATAACCAATCCATTGGTTTTCTATTAAATACGTAAGAAATTCACTTTCTTTGCCAAAGGTTAAGAAGTTTACCACTTGATCATTAATTGCAGCTATAAGCTCGTTATAGTCATATATATTAAAGATTTCGTACAGCTCTAACTTTTCTTCTTCGCTATAATTGAAAATTCTATCTTTATAAGTAATTTCAATAGCAATATTCGCTCCTGCTTCCTCAAGTAATATAGGTACATCATCATAATAGAAAATATCAGTTGTTTTAATTATTGCAATATTATATCCTACCAGCCTTTGCTTAATTATTTCCTTGTATAAGTTATCAATAAACGCACTATTCTTTTCCTTTTCTCTTATTAAGCCATCAATTTCTGTCATGTAGCTTTCTCTTTCCACCTGAAGTTCATTAAATTTAGTTTCTATGCCTTCCAGCAGTAGCTGCTGCTGTCTTAAATAAAAATCAGACTCATTAAGGTTAACACCTATTAAAATTCCTGTTCCTAATGCAACAAAAAGTGCTGCGATTGTAACAATATAATATTTCATACTAACCATTGGCAACTATCACCCCTTCATATTCCTAAAAAAAGTCTTAACCTCATATGGATGATTCTAAAAAGATGGTGTATTGGTTTTGAAACACCAGCTATAATAACAATTGGAATTATTGATGCTAATCCAAGCCAAATAATATGTCTTGTTTCAATAGTACTTTGATATAGTTGATTTACTCCCTTTGCATCTACCAGTTTAGTTCCAATTTTCATTCTTACAAGAAGGGTGCTTGCCATACCAGATCTACCCTTTTCTAAAAAATCCACCATATTAGAATGTGTTCCTACTGCAACAATTAAATCTGCTCCATTCTCATATGCTAATAGCATTGCAATATCTTCACTGGTGCCTGGGGCTGGAAATGTTGTAACATCAATACCTAATTTTTTGATCCTTTCCATTCCTGGAGAGTATCCGTCTAGATATGCATGAACATAAACCTGCTTACTTCTCTTTAAACAAATATCACTTACACTGTCCATATCACCTATTAAGATATCTGGTATAATTCCAAACTCAAGGAGTGCATCACCACCACCATCAACTCCTATAATTACCGGTTTTTCCTGTTTAATATATGGTAAAATAGTTTCTAAGTCTTCCCTATAATTCTTTCCTCTGACTACAACAAGTACATGTCTACCTTTGATATTTAATTTTGGAATAGGAATACTTAGATCCCTTAATAACAAATTCTTCTCTTTAGATGCATAATGCAGTGTGTTATCAATAAATTTTTCAAGCTCTATTTCTAAATTTGCTTCGGCTTCAATTAAAGCAGTAGCTATGAATTCTGTTGTTATTTCTTTAAGCTGAGAAATTAGCTTTCCATCTAAATACAAAGAGTTATTATTGATTTCAATAATATCGCCATCAACGAGATGTTCAAACAGAATGCTGTTTTCAGCTTCGTACATGGGTATTTGATTTTTAAGTAAAATTGATGGCCCAGAATTAGGATACTTTCCGCTTATAAAATTATCACAATTAATCACCGCCAAAACCTTCTTCTCCACCAAGGATAATGCGGCTATTTCATCTAAATCTTTATGATGTATAACTGCTACCTCACCAGGATTAAGCCTAGTAACGAGATTCTTTGTTTTTTTATCTATTCTTAAGGGTGCCCGCTTGAACATCCTTTAACCTCCAGTTTGTAAATATGTTTATAATTTTCTTTACTCTTATTTATCCTTTTGGCTATAATTTTAATTAAATAGTATATAACTCTTCTATTTTTAGCTTTTGTTATCTATCTTCGTTCTATTCTCATTGCAATTTTCATTCAACATTCTGCATTCAACATTCAACATTCAACATTCAGCATTCAGCATTTAACATTTATTTTTTTATGTTTTGATTATTACTCATTACTCATTAAACGTGTTTTCTATTCACTATAGTATTTGTATAATAACAATAAACATTCTTTAATTCATATATTATCTAGAGTTTGAGGAAAAATCCTTTTATTATTTCGCTAATTTCTATAAAATGATACTTAAGAATAAACATAAAAGGTGTGATAATATGAAGGTAATAACAAATATCCAACAGCAATTAAAAAATAAGGAATACTATAATATATTTATAGATGGAAATTATAGCTTTTCATGTAATGTAGAAATTATAGCACTTCACAAGCTAAAGGTAGGTTTAAAGGTTAATGAAGATGAATTAAAGGAAATTGTAACGGCAAACATTCTGAAGGATTCTTTTAACAAGGCATTGTCTTATTTAACAAGAAAACAAAGAACAAAGGGCGAAACTATTAAACTCCTAAAAGAAAAAGGATTTGATGATAGTATAATATCTACCACATTAGAAAAGCTTGAGTATTATAAGTTCATTGATGATGAGAAGTATACAGAAAGCTTTATTAAGGATCATTCCAATAATAAGCTTCATGGGTTAAAAAAAATACAATATAATCTTAAGGAGAAGGGTATTGAGGATAGTTTAATTAAAAAAAATTCGTCAATATATAATGAGGAGGATCAGCTTAAGAATGCTGTTATAATTGGTAAGAAGTTTTATTTGCAAAATATAAAAACCCCTACCAATAAACTTAAGGAGAAGCTTTCGGCAAAATTATTATCAAAAGGATACTCCTGGGATATTATAGGAAACGCCATAAACGAAATTGAGAATGATGATGATATTACATATGAAATTTCCCAAAATGAAAATGTATATGAAGAGGAAGCAAAAAAATTAGTAGAAAAGTATTATACTCAATATAAAAAGAAGGAAGCTAATCCTTATATATTAAAAAATAAAGTCATAGCAGCCCTATATAGAAAAGGTTATGACTCAAATTTAATAAATAAAATAATTGATAGTCTTAAATAGCAAGGGTGGTTTACATAATTGATTTATGTAAACCACCCTTGCTTATTTCCCCCTACTACCCCACTTGTTTTTCTAATCTAAGCTTATCTGCCACCATAGCTATAAATTCCGAATTTGTTGGTTTACCTTTATCTGTGTTTATGGTATAACCAAACAAGTTATTAATTGTATCAACCTTACCTCTACTCCAAGCTACTTCTATTGCATGCCGAATAGCTCTTTCTACCCTACTGGCTGTTGTATTATATTTTTTTGCAATAGATGGATACAATTCTTTAGTTACTGCACTTAATAATTCAATATTACCAACAACCATTGTTATTGCTTCTCTTAAATATAAATAACCTTTGATATGAGCAGGCACACCAATTTCATGTATAATATTAGTTATATCTGCTTCAAGGCTTCTATTATTATTTACAAGAGATTTGTGTTGTGTATTCTGTGGTCGTTTTCTATCTGCAGAAGATCCAGAGCCTTTTACCATTTGCCTAATTCTTTCGATAAATACTTCGAAATCAAATGGTTTTATTACATAATAGTCTGCTCCAAGCCCAATTGCTCTTTGAGTAATTTTATCTTGACCAACCGCAGACAATATGATAATTTTGGGAAAAATCTCTAATTTACTCTCATTTAACTTCTCCAATACACCAAGTCCATCAAGATGTGGCATAATAATATCTAATACTACTATGTCTGGTGATGTTTTTGGTATTAAATCCACTGCCTCAATACCATCTTTAGCAATGCCAACTACTTCGATATCCGGTTGTCTTTCTAAATATTCACTCAAGATATCACAAAAATCTTCATTGTCATCAGCAATTAATACTTTAATTCTATCATTTTTCACAAGTAACCCCCCTGTACCACATTTATTAAGCTTTATTAATTTTAATAACAAATTCGACAAATGAGATATTATTCCTTCCCAATTTAAAAATTAATACATTATTTTCGCTCACCATTTTTTTTACTAATTCCATGAAATCTTACACATTCAGTGTATTTTTTTACATTTTCTTATCGAATATTCCCGATTCTTCTACCATCCACTCGATAAATATACCATAACCTTTCGTTGGATCATTCACTAATACATGGGTGACTGCACCAACCACCTTATTATTTTGTATTATTGGACTTCCACTCATTCCTTGAACTATTCCTCCTGTTTTATTAAGAAGTCTATCGTCAGTAACACGTATAATCATGCTTTTACTATCTGCTTTAACTTGAGTATTAATTCTAATAATCTCAATATCGTATCTATCCACTTTATTATCATCAAGGGTAGTTAAAATATAGGCTGGCCCAACCTCTATTTCATGTTGATATGCCATTTCAATTGGCTTATTATATTTAGAGTCATTAATATCATTAATTAATTCACCATATATTCCATGAATAGTATTCTTTAATAATCTACCTAAAGGCTTATCTAATTCATAAAATAGCCCTCTTATTTCTCCAGGTCTACCTTTTTTTCCTTCTTGTATAGAGACTACCTTTGACTTAATAATTTCTCCATCCTTTACTGAAAGAATGTTTCCGGTCTCTACATCTGTAATTGCATGACCTAAAGCGCCAAATTTACTGCTTTCTTCATGAAAAAAAGTTAAGGTTCCAACACCTGCTGTCTTATCTCTCACCCAAAACCCTAACTTGAATTTTTTATCTTCACTTGATTTTATTGGAGTTATGTCGGTTTGAAAATATTTGTCATTCCTCTTTATTGTAAGTGTAATTTTCTCACCATTACTATTTTGAAGCATTTCTATAACATGATACTTATTTTCTACTTTTTGATTATTAATCGCCATTAATGAATCACCTATTCTAATCCCACTGGCTTCTGCAATATTATGTTTTACTCCTTCATCATCTAATATTTCTGCAATTCCAACTATTAGGACTCCCTCAGTATTTAATCTTACACCTATAGATTGTCCTCCAGGGTATAAATATAGTTTTGGTACAACATTGACTCTCACTGTTTTATAAGGAATAAATCCCAAAATATTATATTTTAATTCTTTACTACCCTTCTCAATAGATTTTAAATGTATTTGATTGTTTACCCTTGAGAAGATATTATTCCTATCATTAATCTTACTTATTTCTAGAATATCTTCTACCGTTTCATCAAAGGATAAAGAAAGAGGAAATTTTGTATTTATAGTGTGAGATTCACCAATTTGAATATTATATTCAGAAGGTAGGCTTCCGTTTTTTTGGAAAACAATAATACATAGAAGGATAATAAGAAAAAAACAAGTAAAGATTCGCTTACTTAACTTATAGCTATTATTATTGTTCAATTTATATCACTCTCCTTCATGTGGAGTAAAATTATTAGCTACCTTTAATTTGGCCTTTTGGGAGAGTGATTATTATATATAAATACTTATAAAGATGACATCTTTATCCTTTTTAGGAATAATTAAAAAAGCTTGAAAAGATTTAACTTCTTTTCAAGCTTGACTGGTCGATCATTTCCTTAGCATGCTTTATGGTTATGTCAGTTAGTTGTCCTCCAAGTAATCGTCCGACTTCCTTTATTCGATTATTATAATCAAGTCTTACTACAGATGTCTTGGTTGAACCCTGTTCTTCATTTTTACTGATTAAATAGTGGGCTTCAGCCATTGAAGCAATTTGCGGCAGGTGGGTTATGCAAATAACCTGATGAATTTTTGATATTTCGTAAAGCTTTTCAGAAACGATATGGGCTGTTTGTCCGCTTATTCCAGTATCAATTTCATCAAAAATTAAAGTATTTATTGAATCTACATCTGCCAGTATAGTTTTTAATGCCAGCATAATCCTAGACATTTCACCACCTGAAGCAATTTTTGCCAAAGGTTTCATTTGTTCACCTAGATTAGCAGATAATATAAATTCCACCTGATCGATACCTTTACTGGTAAATTTAAAATTATTATTGGCATCAATAGATTGCTTAATATCTACTTTAAAGGTAACACTTTTCATGTTAAGATCCATTAATACCGCTGTTAAATCTCTTTCAAGAAGTAATGCTGCTTTTTTTCGTAATTCACTTAAAGAAATCGATACTATATTCAGCTCATCCTTTGTTTTATCAATTTCTTTTTGGAGTCTAATTATTTCCTCTTCACTGTTAAGAAGAATATCGAGATCTTTTTGAATTTTATCTCTATACTCAAGAATCAGCTTTATTGATTTACCATATTTCCTCTTGAGGCTATTAATTAAATCCAGTCTTCTTTCTATTTCATCAATAGACTCAGGATTAAACTCTATTAAATCCCTATATTCTCTAATATCTCTCGATAAATCATCCAACTTATACTGGACCTCTTCAAGGGCCTGATAAAAATAACTCAGTTTATCGTCATAGTTAATGATATTATGTAGCTGCATTACAGTTTTTGATATAGTAGTAGCTACAGCTGGAAAGTTACTACCTTCATAAAGTCCTTCATAGGCATCTGCTACAACCGTATAAATTTTTTCGCTGTTTGCCAATAGATTTCTTTGTTGAAGGAGGATTTCTTCTTCATCGATATTTAGCTTTGCAGCATTGATTTCTTCGATTTGAAATTTAAGCAAATCTATTTTTCGCTCTCTTTCCATTTCATTTCCGCATATTTCTTTTAATTGGTTCTTTAATATCGATAGCTGCTTGTATTTCTTATCAATAAGTAAATTAAGTTCATGAATTTCATCGCCACCGAAGGCATCTAACATGTCGATATGATAAAGAGAATTTAATAATGATTGATGCTGATGTTGCCCATGAATATCAATAAGCTTTTCAGTGATTTTTTTCAATAGGGTTTGAGTTACAATGGTACCATTAACACGGGCTATACTTCTTCCGTTGGTATAAATTTCTCTAGTTACAATAATATTTCCATCAGCTTCCCAGTCGATTCCATTGGAAGATAGTATTTCTTCTAATTCATAGGGATCTTTACATAAAAATATTGCCTGTACAGTACACTTGTTTTGTCCACTACGTACAAATTCTCTGTCAGCCCTTTCTCCAATTGCCATGTTTACTGCATCAATAATAATTGACTTTCCTGCACCAGTCTCTCCTGTTAGGATGTTTAACCCTTTTTCAAACTGAAGATGTAATTTATCAATTAGTGCAAAGTTCTTAACCTCCAGCTCTAAAAGCATACACTACCCCCTCTACTTCATAAGCTTTCTAAAATGATCTTTTGCATCTTCCATAACCGTTCCTTCGCGAATAAGTACAAAAATTGTATCATCACCTGCTACTGTCCCAACAACTCCATCGAAGCCGGCAGCATCGATAGCAGAGGCTGCCGCTTGGGCTGCTGCTGGAATCGTTTTCATAACCAGTAGATTACCAGAATGATCTATTGAAAGTATTGAGTCCTTAAATAATCTAATTAACCGATCAGACAAAATAGAGTCTTGACTCTTTAAAGTAGCATATTTGTATTTTCCTGTCTTGGATAAAACCTTAATTAGCCGCAATTCCTTTATGTCTCTAGAAACTGTAGCTTGAGTTACATTTAACCCCATTTTTCTTAATTGCTCAGATAATTCTTCTTGAGTTTCTATCTCCTTATTATCTATTATTTCTAAAATCTTTGCATGTCTTGTATACTTCATAGTATCCCTCCTTGGCAATTATATTAATTTTAAATCTTTAACACTAAAATTATTATTCATCATATGCATAACTATGTATTTTTATTATTCTTCATTAATTAACAATATCCTTCAAAATTTACAATCATATTCTAATAAATTTCTACATATAAATATTTTTTTATATGAGATAGTACCTCTTTTTGAAAATATCAAGGGTTTGTATACAGTCTGATAAAATTATAAGTTTTTTTAATATATAAAAAGCCAGCATTTAATTACTGACTAATTTTTTATTATAGCTCAATATGGGATTTTTCAATAATAGTTTTAATTTCCTCTATGGAATAGTTATCTTCATCACAACTATTTTTCAAGTGTAATAAATATTCAATATTGCCTTCGGGTCCCTTGATTGGAGAAAATGAAAATCCTTTAATAGTAAAGCCCAAGTTTCTTACATACCTAACAATTTCCACTACAACATCTTTATGTACAAGAATATCTCTAACAACACCTTTTTTTCCTACCTTGTCTCTACCTGCCTCAAATTGTGGTTTAATTAATGCTACTACTTCTCCACCGACCTTAATCAGCTTTTTAACAACTGGTAAAACAAGCTTTAAGGATATGAATGAAACATCAATAGAAGCAAAATCAACTTCTATTCCACCGATATTTTCAAGCTCTACGTATCTAATATTTGTCCTTTCCATACAAATAACCCTCGGATCTTGTCGAAGCTTCCAGTCAAGCTGCCCATACCCAACATCTATCGAAAAAACCTTCTGTGCTCCATTTTGAAGCATACAATCAGTGAAGCCACCTGTAGAGGCTCCAATATCAAGACAAATATTATTATCTAATTTTATATTAAACTCTGCGATAGCCTTCTCCAGCTTTAGCCCGCCTCTACTAACATAAGGAAGCACATTTTCTTTTATATTAATTACTGCATTTTCTGATATTTTTGTGCCGGGTTTGTCCACTCTTTGATTATCGATAAATACAACTCCTGCCATGATTGATCTTCTAGCCTTTTCTCTACTATCAAAAAAACCCTTTTGGAATAAAAGTTGATCTAAACGTACCTTTTCACTCATATAATAACTCCTCGATTTATCTTGTCATGGCAATTCTATTAAATTTCTTGCTTTTTAAATCCTTCTCTATTTCATCGTATAGCTTGCTACTGCTTAGATTATAATACTCCATCAGTGTATTGATATCTCCATGTTCAATAAATACATCTGGATAAGCTAATATTTTAACTTCCTTCATAATATTATGCTCATTCAATAATGAAACCACCTGACTTCCAAATCCACCATGCTTTATATGATCTTCTATAGTATAGATTCGTTTGCATTTATTAGCATATTGTAGTATTAAGAATTCATCCATTGGTTTTATAAACCTAGGATTTAATACAGTGGAGTAAATACCTCTTTTTTCAAGCCTCTTGCATGCATCTAAGGCTTTTTTATACATGGGTCCAAGGGCAATTATTAAAGCGTCCTTACCACTTTCATATACGATTTCCCCTCTACCGGTAACAATTTCATTAAAATCGTCTGTCTCAATAACTTCGGTGTTACCCCTTGGATATCGTATAGCAACAGGTCCATTTTGCTTGATAGCATAGTTAATCATATGCTTTAGCTCCTTACCATCCCTTGGAGCCATAAAGGTTAAATTAGGTACACATGATAAGAATGAAATATCAAATATTCCATGATGGGTTTCTCCATCATTACCAACTATTCCAGCTCTATCCAAAAGTAGAGTTACTGGTAGGTTCTGAATACATACATCATGAATAACTTGATCGTAGCCACGTTGTAAAAATGTTGAATATACTGGAAAAAATGGTTTGTACCCTTCAGAAGCAAATCCTGCTGCCAATGTTACTGCATGCTGCTCAGCTATTCCCACATCAAAAAATCTGTCAGGAAATCTTTCAGCAAAGGTGGCTAATCCCGTCCCTAAAGGCATTGCGGCAGTAATAGCTACAATACGATTATCCTTTTCTCCAGCTTCAACTAAGGTTTGACCTGCTATGTCAGAAAAGCCAACACTGGAGCTTGTAGATAATGGTTTTCCTGAATCAACCTTAAAGGGACTTACTCCGTGATATTCATCGGGAAATGCTTCAGCGTGCTTGTAGCCTTTACCTTTTTTAGTTAATACATGTAATAATACTGGCCCACTAATATTTTTACTTTGCTTAAGGGCCTTACACATGGCTCCAAAATTATGTCCATCTATAGGTCCAATATAAGTAAATCCAAGTTCTTCAAATAAAACTCCAGGAACAAAGAAATATTTAATACAGTCCTTTGCCTTCTCAGCAGTTTTTACAACACTCTTTCCGATGGCTGGTATATGACTAATTAAATTTTCCATATCTCCTTTAACCTTTGAATAAATAGGAGTTGTTCTAATTCTACTCAAATAGTCAGACAACCCTCCCACATTTTGAGATATAGACATCTCATTATCGTTAAGTACTACAAGTATATTTTTCTTGCTTTGACCTGCATGATTTAAAGCCTCGAAGGCCATACCTCCAGTTAAAGCACCATCCCCAATAACAGCAACTATTGAATGAGTTTCCTTCTTAAGATCTCTAGCGAAGGCCATTCCTAAGGCTGCTGAAATTGATGTACTACTATGGCCAGTATCAAAATGGTCGTGGGGACTTTCATTCCTTTTTGGAAAACCACTTAACCCTTTATACTGTCTTAAGGTGTTGAAAAAATCTCTTCTACCAGATAATATTTTATGAATATAACTTTGGTGACCAACATCCCAAATAATTTTATCCTTTGGACTATCAAACATCATGTGAAGGGCTAAGGTTAATTCCACAACTCCTAAATTTGAAGCGAGATGTCCCCCGGTTTTAGAAACAGACTCAATTAAAAAATCTCGAATTTCTTGTGCTAATATTTCTATCTCTTCATCCTTTAGATCCTTTAAATCCTCAGGACCATTTATCTTAGATAGATACGTGTACATCATATCATCTCTCTTTCTTATTTTTTGCCATTAACATCAGGTATTAGATCAATCCCAAACCTGTCGTTTATAAAGAATAAAATTCTAGCTACTCTAAAAACTATTTTTTGATACTGTTCTAAAGCAATGGTTTTACCTATCCCTTTACCCCCAACAGTTAATGATGCAACAAAACCAGTTAGTATAATAGTAAAAATAGCTCTGGTAACGGTATCGTCATTGGGAAGCTGTAATACAATACTAGCTCCTGCAACACCACTCACTATACCGCAAATATCACCAATAACATCATTACAAAAGCTCGATACTGCACTTGCATTTTTTATTAATTTTATTGCTGCTTTAGATCCATTTACCTTATCTGCTGCCATTGCATGAAAAGGTTTAACATCAGCAGCTGCTACTGCTATACCTATCATATCGCTTAAGACTCCAATAAGTACTATTAATAATAAAATAATAAATGCAAAAATTATTGGTGTATTAGTTAATATAACCTCCGACAAAACACTAAAAATCATTGTAAGTAAAAATGTCCATATAGATATTAATAACACCCATTTTAAATTATATTTTTTCCATATTCCATTCATTTCATTAGTTCCTTTATTACCTTTTTTTATCATTCTTATATTTTTACTGTCAGCCGACAAAAATATCCCTCCAAGTATCTCTTAATACCATTATTATAATATTCATTATAAAGTTGCTTTCTCATAATTTTTTATTTTATATTTTTTATATAATTTAGTGTTTGTTTTTTCATTCTTAACTCTTAACTCTTAACTCTCAACTCTTTCATTTAATTCTTAATTTTTTTCAATTCTCAATTCTCAATTCTCAATTCTCAATTTTATTTTTAACCTTAACTTCCAACTCTTAATACTTATACTTAAATTTTCCATCATTAAACATCATACCAAAAAAAAACAAAAAAATAAAATAAAACTTAAATATATATTGGATTTATTTATCCACAATCCTGTATTTATGATGCATCAGAACATTTAATCATATAAAATAATAAAGCTGATAGTAATACTATCAGCTAGAATTTATAGTGGCAATATATAAAGTAAATTTTACGGCTTAGGTCCAGTTGGATTTCCCAAGTCAATACTGCCTGTCGCCATAGCAGCGGTTTCCCTTTAAACTGACATCTACCCTGTCACCAAAAGTAGGACTGGATTACCACTTAGTCCGCACTGTAATCCTTTATATACTTCTAAAAAGAACAGTCTAGGAGATTTCCTCAACAACCAACCTAGCTATTAGCCTCTTTTGCAGAGTAGGTTTCAAGTAGCAATGATTTCTTCCAAAGGGCCCTTTTATCCAAAACCTGATCTACTTATCCACCTAGTCCACTCAAGGCAGGCTACACTATAGTTCGCATTTGCACACAAAGCTATAGGTTTCCCCCACTTTATTTACAAGAATAAAGCTGGTCTCCACGAAGTGAGGGTCAACGCCCACATGCCATTGTGGATCGCCCCCATCTCCTTACTCCCTGAATCGACCCCCAACTGGGCGTCGGCAGCCGAAACAAAGAACTTCATCGATACGCCCTTCAACGGATTTTTAGCCCCGCCTTCCAAGCTAGCTTGATTGACTAGAATACTGTACCACTACAATGATATTAACAATATTATAAGAAAGATTATAGCATAATAAAGTTATTGTATCAAATCATCAAATACGCAATAATAACGCCTAATATTGCCCCTGCCACCACTTCCACTGGTGTATGGCCAATTAACTCCTTTAATCTTTGTTCAGTTACCTTTTTCTGCTTCTTATTATGAATATCCTCTATCATCTTATTAATAATAATCGCTTGTTTACCAACTGCGCTCCTTACACCGGCAGCATCATACATTACAATTAACGACAAACATATAGCTAGGGCAAAGATACTGGAATCCCAACCATGAATTAATCCAATGGAAGTAGATAAACTCATAACAAATGCTGAGTGAGAGCTAGGCATGCCTCCAGAACCTACAAATCGCCATGCATTAAAGCGCTTATCTACAATTAAGGTATGTATAACCTTTAAGGTTTGGGCTATAAACCATGCTATTAATGATATTATTAATACCCTGTTGCTTCCAATTGATTGAATCAAAGAATTTCCTCCTTAATCAGTACTCCCGCTCCATTAAGAATAAACTTAATTCCCTTAGGAAAAGTGCTTTTTCTCCATACTTACTCAATATATCATCAACCTCTTGTGTTAATTCCATCACCTTATTCTTAGAGTATTCTAATCCATAAATTGATGGATAGGTGGATTTTTCATTCTGCTGATCGCTACCGATATCTTTACCTAGCATTTCTTGATTTCCAATAATATCAAGAATATCATCTCTTATTTGGAAGGCTAAACCTAAGTTTTTACCTATTATCTCCATGTTATTAATATCATTCTGATTTCCATCTCCAATTATTGTTCCCACCTTAAGAGAAGCTATAATCATGGAAGCAGTTTTATTAAAATGAATATAATCTAGGGTTTCTATATCGATGGTTTTTCCTTCGCTTTCTAAATCTACAAGTTGTCCACCAATCATTCCATGAACTCCAGCTGCTCTTGAAATTTCATATATAGCATTATAATATTTTACATTTTTATTAATGAGGGCGTCAGCCAACATAATCTCAAATGCATAATTTAATAGTCCATCACCGGCTAGTATTGCAACACCTTCACCAAACACCTTGTGGTTTGTGGGCTTGTTCCTTCTAAAGTCGTCATCGTCCATAGCGGGTAAATCATCATGTATTAATGAATAGGTATGTATCATTTCTAATCCACAGGCGTATGGCATTACCTCTTGTGTATCATCCTTAAACATATGATAAGCTCCAAGTGCCAGAACCGGCCTTAACCTTTTCCCACCTGCAAAAATGCTATAGCTCATTGCATCGAATAATTGCTTATTTTTTGTACCATTGTTTGTTAAATAAACTTCTAGTTTATTATTTACCCATTGAATATATTCCTTAAACTGATGTTGAAGATCCATTAGTAATCCTCCCTTTCTTCAAAGGGGATTTGCTTTATTTCTCCATTTTCATCAATTATCATGGAAATCTTTTTTTCTGCTTCATCTAGTTCATTATGACAATACTGATATAATTCCACACCATCTCTAAAAAGCTTTAGAGAATCGTCTAGTCCAAGCTCTCTGTTTTCAAGATTATTAATAATTAATTCCAGCTCTTTGAGGGCATCTTCAAACTTCTTCCTTCTCAATTCCTTTATCCTCCTTTAATACCTCAGAAACTCTGCAGTATATTTTACCATCCTTTACAGTCACATTAATTGAATCCTCTGGCTTTACCATATCTATACTGTTTAGTATTTCTCCATCTTCTGTTGTAGCAAGAGAATACCCTCTCCCTAATACAGATAAAGGACTCAAGCTATTCAAGCGTTCTCCCATATGAAGTAGATATTCCTTATTATTTCTTTTTTTATTTTCAATTGCTCTTATTATATCTTCAATATTTCTATCCAACTGCTGTCTATAATTATGAATAGGCTGATATGGATATTTCATAGGGTAGCTATTCTTAAAATGATTTAATTTATCTTTTAAGTTAAAAATTTTTGAATTCATTAAAGATACTAATCTTTCCTGACGAGAAGATAAACATTCAACTAACTCCTTATAATCTGGAACAGATAATTCGGCAGCGGCAGATGGTGTAGGAGCCCTTAGATCCGCAGCAAAATCTGCTATAGTAAAATCAGTCTCATGTCCGACAGCTGAAATTACTGGAATTTTGCTTTCTGAAATTGCTCTAGCTACAACTTCCTCATTAAATGGCCATAGCTCTTCAATAGATCCACCACCTCTACAAACAATTAGAAGGTCGATACCTGTA
This sequence comes from Alkaliphilus peptidifermentans DSM 18978, assembly GCF_900101495.1. Taxonomy (GTDB): domain Bacteria; phylum Bacillota; class Clostridia; order Peptostreptococcales; family Natronincolaceae; genus Alkaliphilus_C; species Alkaliphilus_C peptidifermentans. The sequence goes on along the minus strand of NZ_FMUS01000026.1, from coordinate 34,835 downwards.
TTTTCATTGGCAAGCTTTAGGCTATAAGCTATTTTTTTAGCTGCATTTTCTCCTTGAACAGGTACTGGATATAGAAGAATTTCCACCTTTGGAAATCGTCTATCAATTACTGATAATATATCTCTAATTACTGAACCTGTAGGAGAGGTTACAATACCAATTTTTTTAGGGAGAAAGGGTATAGGTTTTTTTCTTTCCTGATCAAACAATCCTTCTTTACTAAGCCTTTCCTTCAATTGCTGAAATGCTTTATATAATGATCCTATACCAGAGGGTTCGATTTCATTAACATATAGCTGATATTGTCCATCTCTTTCATAGATAGATACATACCCTTTGATGTTAACCTTCATTCCTTCTTCAATATTAAACTTTAAGGCCTCCGAATTAGTCTTAAACATAACGCAACGAATACGGCTTGACTCATCCTTTAAAGTAAAATAAATATGTCCACTACTATGTAGTTTGTAATTAGATATTTCACCCTTTACCCTTATATTATAGAGAATTGGATCAGCTGTAATTATTCTTTTTATATATGAATTGACTTCTGATACTGATAACACTTTTATTTGCATTTTTTCTTTGCAGCCTCCAATGTATTTTCTAGAAGCATAGCTATGGTCATTGGGCCAACTCCCCCAGGAACTGGTGTTATATGTGAAGCAACTTCGCAAGCTTTTGAATATTCTACATCTCCAACAAGCTTTCCATCTACAACAGTTGTACCTGCATCAATTACAATTGCTCCTTCCTTAATCATATCACCCTTAACTAACTCTGGTTTACCTACTGCAGCAACAACGATATCTGCTTTAAGAAGATACTCTTTTAAATCTTTTGTTTTAGAGTGACAAATAGTAACTGTGGCATTTTCCTGTAGAAGTAATACAGCTGCCGGTTTTCCAACTATGTTGCTTCGTCCAACAACAACTGCATTTTTTCCACTAATTGATGCTCCTGTCGATTTAATTAGCTCAATAATACCCTTTGGTGTGCATGGGACAATAGAATCTTCACCCAGAAAAAGATTCCCAGAATTAATTGCATGAAAGCCATCTACATCCTTTTCTGTCTTAATGTATGAGTTGATGATATTTTCATTGATACCACCAGGTAAAGGAACTTGTACAAGTATACCATGAATCTTATTATCTTCATTGAGTTGGTTAATTAGTTGCAATAGCTCTTCCTGAGTGGTTTCCTCAGGTAGGCGATGCACCTCAGAATACATACCTACTGATGTGCATGACTTCTCCTTCATTCCCACATATGTATGAGATGCTGGATCGTTTCCAACAATAACAACAGCTAATCCTGGAGTAATATTAAACTTCTCCTTAATTTCACTAACCTCTTTACTTATACCTTCTCTAATTTCTTTAGATATTGCTTTTCCATCAATTACTTTAGCAGTCAAGTTGTTTCCTCCTTAAGTAGTTTTTTAAACATAATACACTGATACCTACAGCATTATCAGAGCAATATTTAATATCTCCAAAATGAAGATTTATTTTAAATTCATTTGATAAATTGTTAAGAGTATTTCTAATTTGCTTATTGGAAGCAACACCCCCAACAATGAGCAAATCCTCTACAGGGTTATTATTAATTGTGTTTTTTAATAAACTATAGAGTGATTTACCAACACACTGCAATAGAGAAAAGGCAATTTCCTCATTAGAGACAGTATTATCAATTTTCCTTTGCAGAAAAGTCTCCGGTCCTGAGAAACTAACTTTATTACCTTGGACAGCAATAGGAGTTTCTATAGCAGTAGTACCCTCCCAATTCAAGGCTAGTTTTTCTATGCTAGGGCCTGCAGGAAATGGTAGTCCAAGCTTAATTCCAATCCGATCAATAAATTGTCCTGCGCTCAAGTCACCTGTCCCGCCAATAATTTCAATGTCATATCTATTATTTATTGTAGTAACCTTTAAAAGCTCAGTTGTACCTCCTGAAATATGTAAAACCATAAAGGCTTTTTCTATTTCTCTTTTAATTGACCATAGGCCAGCTTCAATATGTCCTTCTTGATGACTAAACTCATAAAATGGAATATTTAACAGATTACTCAATGTTTCTCCATAGGACTTGGCAGCCATAAAAACAGGCATATAAGAATCTTCAATGGGTCTTGGTCTAGTTGCAGCACCTATTGCCAGTAGTTTACCTCTATAATCTATTTCCTTCATAAGATTTTTAGATGCATCTGGTAGATGTTTTATATGATAAAATAATGCATCTGATTGGCGCAAACCCGCAGTTCCCACCTTAACCGGCAGCATTAATCGGACCTCTTTTATTAAAGTTCCTTGTAAATCTACAAGAGATAAAGATGTGGTGTAATTGCTAGTATCAATTCCCAGTATGTAATCTTTACACTTCATTATTCTTTAAACCCATAGCTTCAGCATATTTCCCTAATATACCATTGATATATGAGTCCGATTCATTTGAACTGTATTTTTTAGCCAACTCAACAGCTTCATTAATAGAAACTGCATAGGGAATTTCATCTAAATAGAGTATCTCTGCTAAAGCTAGCCTCAAAATAGCTAAATCAACCTTAGCTATTCTATCTATTTTCCAGCTTTTTGAATAGGAATCTATGGTGGTATCGATTTCTTTAAGATTATCAATTGTTGAACCTATCAGACTATCAATATAGCCCTTCTGGTTATCGGTTACCGACTCCTCTAAATGATAGTCAACAAGCTTTCTATCGTAATTATTTTGTATACTCATTTCAAAAAGAATTTTCATACATAGTTCTCTAGCTTCTTTCCTGCTCATGCTTCTTCCTCCTCTTTTATCATGAAACACTTTTCCATATATATATTGTTAGATAACCTAGAACATTTTAAACCAAGTAGATAAAATACTTAATTCAGTTATCCTTAACCTATTACCAGAAAATTGACTTGTCCTTTATTAAACCATATAAACCTAACTTACCATGGAAGAATAAAAGCATAAGCTTTATACCTAAATAAACCCTCTGTTGACAGAGGGTCAGACCGATAAAAATGCCCATCTTCATCGCTGCGTCGAATTAATAACCTAACGCAAATGATACCGTTATAGCTACAAATTTTCGTCACACCTTAAATATGGGTCTTTTAACAGTCTATATTTATAAGACATGCTACTTCAAATCCTGTGGCTTATCCTCATGTTCCTTTTCTTTCGGGAAGTTAACTCCCTGTATATGTATATTAACTTCTACTACATTCAGGCTTGTCATGGTTTGGATAGAGGTTTTAACCTTATCCTGAATTTCCCATGCTACATCTGGTATTCTTGTTCCATATTCAACAATTAGATATAAATCAATAAAAGCACCTTTATCATTAATTTCTAGCTTAACACCCTTAGCTAGGTTTCGTTTTCCTAAGATTTCAGCTATACCGCCTACTAGACCACCACTCATACCTGCAACTCCATTTATATCCGTCGCAGCTAATCCTGCTATTGTTGCTATAACCTCTTCAGCAATTTTTATTTCACCGTTTTCTAGTTTTTGAACTGCATCCAATTCTTCACCCCCTGAATGTCAAATATTCTAGAATTATTATACCAAATTCCTTCAATATTGACAAACAGTTCTATTTTTTCTCCATAATAATTATATTGTCCATACTAATATCTGTTTCTCTTCTTACTATATCAACAATTTGCGCAACTTCCTTTTCAACCAGACCACTACTTTGAACAATAATATTAATTGAGTTTTCGCTTAAATATACGATTACATCATTAAAGCCCTTTGCAACAATCATATTCTCTATTAGCATTTCCTTTTCTAAATTTGTAATAACAGAAAGTTTCAAGTTTTGCGCCTGATTTCTGTGATCTACAGTAGTATAGTCATTATTTATAATTTGATCTAGATGACTCACCATTTCACTTCTCTTTTTATCACGCTCTAATCTACCTTCAATAAAATAGGCATTACTTTGCATCATTTGCTTATCAGTTATAATTTTTGATATTTGAGCACTTGTCTCCTTAGCTACATCAATAGGGTCATTTCCTAAGCTGTCTACGATTATTATATTATCATCTTCATCCTTCGTAGTAGTGCTTACCATATTACTTTCTTCATCCTCCAAATATACAAAGTCATCATCCTCAAGAATAATTTCCAGCATACCACTTTCCTGCATCATCATCAGTTCATATCTTTCTAGTTCACTGGAGGTTTGAAGTAAAGACTGCTTATTTAAGTTGTAATTTATGTATCCTATTAACCCCAACATCAAAACCAGTGAAAAGATAACAAAGTTTTTTCTTCTAATCCCATTAATTTTCATAATTACTCCTCCTTTAATTCATAGGATAAATTTGCACACGATGTCCAGGTATTTGAAGCACCGTTTTTACAGCCTCGTACAATTTTGCTTTAACCTCAATATCGTCTGCACCCTCAGCCACCACAATAACACCATTTATTTGTGGTTTTATTTCCTTTATCACCAAAGGTTTATTTCCACTATTATCATTTGTTGTAGCAATTGTTTCAGTAGTACTATTAGAAGTAACTACTCTTGTACCACCATTTGAGTCCATTTCCTCAGATGTATCTGTTGAAATTGTTGTATTTAATGCCGGAACAATTTCTGAGCCCATCTCAAATGTAATCATTACTTCAACTGTGCCAGCGCCACGGATGCTTTCAAGTATTCTTTTTAATCTAGCCTCCACCATATCCTCTTCTGTTTTATATTCGACGACTTCCTTCACTAAGGTATCACCCATCGGATTATTATTTATGTTCTTAGACGGGGAAGGGTTAGACCTCAAATCCCCCGATATAATCAATACCATAATTGCTGCTGCTATTAGTACTAATAGATTAGCAACGTATTTTTTTGATAGCATTTTTTTTATTGCATCACTCCACTTTTCCATTGTTCTTCCTCCCTAAATTATTAATTATTCTTAAGTACTGAAACAATAATATCTTCTTCTGCAACTTGATAAAACTGACTAAAATCCTTTTTAATTTCTTCTCCTCCATTATCTAACATTATGCTTTTCCTATTAATTTTATTATTATTTTCTTGAGAAATTGCTACATTTACAACCACCTCTTGAATCCCATCCTTTGGAGCCTCTGTTGATTCTTCCTTTACAATAATTGCTATTCCCTTAATTACTCCAAAATTTTCATTTGTTTCTTCCTCAATTTCAATTTCAATATCATAAACACTATAGCCCAATTGTTTTTCTATTCTTCCCTTCATTTGCTCTTTAAGATCATTCTTATAAATCAATATGATGCTTTCATTTTGATTATATTGAATGTTGCTTACCCTGTTCTGCATCGTCATAAGCTCAATCTCATTTGTATTCTTCAGTATGCCATCTCCAATGGTCAACCCCTGGTTTAAAACTCCCATTACTGGTTTTAAAATCACCAGCATAACTAACAATCCAATTATCACATTTATATACTTTCTATTATTGGAATTAGGTAATAAAATTTCTACAAAGGTAACAAATATTATTACTGAAAGTATTGTAGTAATCCACTCTCTAAGAAAATTCATTGAATCACCTCATCATTAAGGTTATATTCCCGGTACCTACTATAATTGTTATAGTAATAAAGAACATTATTGCTACTGAAGATACTGTTGCAAATAGTAATATTAATGAATTACTCATTTGATTTAGGCAGTCCACCAGTTGATTTTGAGCAATAGGCTCTATAACAGCTGCACATAGCTTATATATAACTATTAAAGCTAATATTTTAATCATTGGAGATAAACATATTAAAAATATAGTTATCAACCCAATTGCACCAACAGCGTTTTTTAATAACAAAGAGCATCCTATTACTGTGTCCATGGCATCTGAAAGAAAGCTACCTACTATAGGAATAAACTTATCTACTGCAAATTTTGCTGTTCTTATTGTAACGCCATCAACAGTAGCGGCGGTTATTCCTTGAATCGAGATTAGTCCTACAAAGGCTGTTAATATAAACCCCAGCATAACAGCGGCAGTTTGCTTTATTAATCCAGCCAGTTTTGAAACTTGAATATTTGTAGTAAGATTATTTACTATTGCTAGTACAGCTGAAAAGAAAATTAGTGGTAAAATGATGTTTTTTATGATTGTACCTATTAGTCCAATTGCGCCTAAAAGTATTGGATGGAAAAAGGCTGAGGTTGTAATACCTCCCATAGCCAATAATATAGCCAATAATACTGGTAATAAGGCTTGCATAAAACTGACCATCATATCAATTGCATCTCTTCCAAGATTAATAGCAATCAAAAAGCTTTTAATGGTAATTGTTATAATAACTAAATAGCAGACATTATAGGCAAGCTTACTTACAACATCATTGTCAAAGGCATTGTGTAAATTACTCAGTATGGCATAAATAGATGATAATACTATAATTTGAGTCATAAGCTTCCAATTTGCTACAACTTCCTTAAATAGATATTGAGTAGCTCCCTTTATAATATCGTTAAAGGAGAAAGTTACCTCCCCTCTTATTAATTTGATGATAAGTTGTCTAAATTCTATTTTAGGTAAATATTCGCCAAGATCTTTATTGATACTATTCATTATTTGCTGCATTTCTTGGGTTTCTAATCCATCAAATTGATTAATAATTAAATTTTCAGGATTTATTGAGCCTGTATCGCCCCAAGCAAAGCTTATGGACATAATTACTAGTATCAAACTAATAATTGCTTTTTTCATGTTTTCACATCCCTAAGGTACCATATTTATAATAACGTCCATTAAAGTAACCAGAATTGGTACTGCCATTACCATTATTAAAATTTTTCCTGCAAATTCAATCTTAGAGGCTATTACTCCTTCACCAGCATCTTTACATATCTGTGCTCCAAATTCGGCTACATATGCAATAGCTACTATTTTTAAAATTGTTGAAAGATATATATCGTCAATATCGATTCTATTTGCCAATTGGTTCAACACCTGTATAACAGATTGAAGCTTTGTAATGACAAAAATAAATATTATCAAGCCAGTTACTATGCTTACATAAATACCTATTTCAGGCCTTTGACTTTTAACTAAGACTGCCAGCACAGTAGCAATGATTCCAATAGCTACAATTTGAAATATTTCCATAGTTATCACATCCTTAATAAAGCTGGAACATTGTTTTTACTGTGTCAAAAAGATTGCTGATTAAGTTAATAACCATCATTAATACTACAATTATTCCTACTAATGTTGTCATCATAGCCTGTTCATCTCTGCCAGCCTTATTTAAAACCATATTTAAGACTGAAACAATGATTCCAATAGCAGCAATTTTAAATATTATATCTACACTAATGATCATATTGCTCCCTCCAATTTAGAATAGTATTATTGCAATGGCAAAGCCCGCCAATAACCCCAGTTGCTTATATAGCTTTACGTTCTTATTTTCCGCTATAATAGCTTCTTGGTAATTTCTACGTACTTCCTCCATAATAAGTCGTATATGCTTAACTTGATTATCTATATCAGTTGTACCTAGGTTATTGCCTAATTGTTTTAACAGCTCAAGATCTTCATCGAAGAGACCCGTTTTTTGCCCTTCGGAATCAACAATTTTGCTCCACATAAAGTTGAAGGTCAGTCCCTCTTTTTTTAGCAATATTTCAGAAGCCTTTATAAAAATATTACCTATTTCAGGTTTACTTTTACGTCCTATATTGGTCAGCAATAAAGGTAAAGGTGTTGCACTATATATGATTTCAGTTTCCAGCATTTGTAAAGATACTAGTAGTTGACTTAATAGCTTTGTTCGAGATGTATATGTATTGGCGTATATTCCACCCAGCATAGAGCAACAAACTATTATAACAATTGAAAAAATAAATTTTATAATCATTAGTTCACCACCTTATTTCTAATAGGAGAGTTAATTAAGTTCTTAAAATCTTCACCTTCATAAATTGCTTCAATTGTTCCAACCTCATTTCGATTTGATAGAATAATTATTCTTTTAAAGATTTTGCTTTTTACTATATCACCAATAACCTTCTTACCATATAAATCTTCAATTGATTTTCCGTGAACAGTTGTAATTAGTTTAATCCCTGCCTTTAAGGCTTCTTCAATGGCAACACTATCGGAGTCCTTTCCAATTTCATCAGTGGCAATAACCTGAGGCGACATAGCTCTAATTAGCATCATCATCCCCTCTGCCTTTGGACAAGTGTCCAGTAGATCTGTTCTAATTCCTAAGTCAAGTTGAGGTATCCCCTGACAGCTTGCTCCCAATTCTGACCTTTCATCTACAACACCCACCTTTAAGCCCTTTAATCCTAGCAGTTTATTTCCATTGCTAATATTTCTAATTATGTCTCTCAATAGAGTTGTCTTTCCACACTGGGGTGGTGAGATTATTAATGTATTTAAGAACTCGCCTGCTTCATATATATATGGAATAATTAACTTGGCAGCACCCTTTTTCTCCCTCGAAATTCTGATGTTTAATCCACTAAAATCCTTCATTGTTTTTATACCTTTTGAATCAGATATTATTTTCCCTGTAATTCCAATTCTATGGCCACCTTTAATGGTTATGTAGCCTCTTTTTAGTTCTTCCTCTACTGCATAGATTGAATAGTTAGAAATAAATTGAAGTGTATTATCAATGTTTTTCTTGTTTATTATGATGCCATTAGCATGCTCCAATAGCAGTTGTCCCGCTGAGCCAACAAAATAATCGCAGTCATTTCCATATACCATTAATGGTTGATTAACCCTCATTCTAATTTCTTCCAATCCATTTTTAAAGCTAACCGGTAAATGCTTAATAACGCCTCTAATTTCAGGACATAAAGACTCTTCAACCTGCTGAAGTGGTATCTGACTTTCATCAATTTTTTTAACAAAGATATCATTAACAACTTTTTTCATTAGAACATGTCCCTCCTTTATATAATAAATATTGAACAAGTGTCGTAATTATTCTTTAATCAAAAAAAAAAGAAGACTCAATGTATAAACATTGAGTCAACCTATTGCAAACTATTTAATCTTCTTCAACCTCGTGATGGTGATGTCCGCAATGGCCATCATGATAATGTTCCATTTCATCATCTTCCATAACAGTTATAGTTCGATGACATTTTGGACATACTACTTCAATTTCATCTTCATCAATTAGATCTTCGTCAACATAGATTTCTTCACTACAATATGGGCATTCTACCTCTGCAAAGTCGATATCGTCATCATCGTCTTCGTCCTCATAGTCATCATCTTCAAATAATTCATCCTCTACATCCATTAAATCTTCATCTAAAGCTTCAACATACTCAGTTAAATCATCCTGCTCCTCGCCTAATTCAACTATAGCATCTGCATAGTCCTCTAGAATGTCTATGATGCTTAGAAGTATTTTACCTTCCTTTGAAGATTCTTTAATGTCCAACCCATCTGCTAGACCTTTTAGATATGCTACTTTTTCATATAAGTATTCCATTTTTTTCATTCCCTCCTTATTCCTTATGTTTATTTAGTATAACTATGTAACCATTTTTTTATGCTCTTGACATATATTCTCCAATACGAGTATCAACACGAACTACATCACCCTCGTTAATGAAAAGAGGCACTTGAACTACTGCTCCTGTTTCTAAGGTTGCGGATTTTGTAACGTTAGAAGCTGTATCACCTTTAATTCCAGGTTCTGTTTCAGTGACAGTTAATTCTACAAAGTTTGGTGCATCTACCTGGAAAGGCTTACCTTGATAAAATTTAATTGTTGCACTATCATTTTCCTTAAGGAATTTAATGGCTTCTTCTACTTCAATGTGTCTTAATGGAATTTGTTCATAGCTTTCGTTATCCATGAAGTAGTATAATTCACCATCACTATATAAGTATTGCATTTCTTTTGTCTCAATATGTGCCTTTGGGAATTTATCACTAGGGTTAAAGGCTTCCTCTCTAATTGACCCTGTTTTTAAATTTTTGTATTTTGTTCTAACAAAGGCTGCCCCTTTTCCCGGTTTAACATGTTGAAAATCAAGAACAACATATGGTTCTCCATTCATTTCAAAAGTATTACCTTTTCTAAAATCTCCTGCTGAAATCATTATATCCCTCCATAGTTCATAGTTATTAATTTATATTTTAAAGTGAATAGTTGAAGACATTTTGTCTTTATAGTGATACTTTAATCTTAATTGCCCACTTCACTTTATAATTTACAGATGCTTTATAATACTATTAGTTCTTTAGTTGAATTAGATAACACTTTGAAGCCATCCTCAGTTACTACAACAAGATCTTCGATCCTCACTCCACCATAATCGGGAATATATATGCCAGGCTCAATTGTTATAACCATTCCTGGCTCCATAGGAGCATCTCCCAATTGATTAACATGGGGAAGCTCATGAACCTCTAAGCCTACGCCATGACCTAGTCCGTGACCAAAGCATTCACCAAAACCCATTTCTGTAATATAATCACGAGCAATTTTGTCTAGGTCAGCACCCCTTATTCCAGGTTTCACTCCATTTAATGACCTTAACTGTGATTCTAATACTATATCATAAATTTCTTTTTGCTTTTCTGTAGCATCTCCAATAATGAAGCTTCTAGTCATATCAGAGGAATATCCTCTGTATACACATCCAAAGTCTAGGGTTATTAAATCTCCCTCTTCAATTACTTTGTCCGATGCAATACCATGGGGTAATGATGACCGCTTGCCCGATGCAACAATTGATTCAAAGCTAAGACCACTGGCACCATTCTTTTTCATAAAGTATTCAAGCTCCAAGGCTACTTCCTTTTCTGTTAAGCCTGTCTTTATATAGGTTAAAATATGCTGAAAGGCTAAATCAGCAATACTAGCTGCCTTCTCTATAAATTGAAGCTCATCTGGAGATTTTATTGAACGCAATTTTAAAACTGCGCCCTTTAGAGGAATCAACTCTATTTTATCAAGCTTCTCTGAAAGGTCAGCATGCTGTCCATAGGTTACAAAATCCTCTTCAAAGCCAATTTTATTAATTGAAAATTGCTTTAATAAGTTTGTTATCGGGTTAGCTCTACTTATTTCAACAATATCAAATCCACTACATTGACTTGCAGCCTGCTGTAAATAACGAAAATCAGTAAAAAATTTAGCTTCAGTATCAGTTATGAAAACATACCCAGTACTACCTGTAAACCCTGATGCATAAAGTCTATTTTCAGGCTTGTACAACAGTACACCATCAATGTCTAAATCCTTTAATAAACCTCGTATTTTCTCAATTCTACTCATAATTATTCCCCCATTTTGTCACTGCTTATTGTATCTAATAAAGCATAAAACGCAAGAAGGTAGCTAAGATATCCAAAGCCACTAATAAGCCCTATACAAGCGCTTGAAGTAACAGAATTACTTCTATATGCTTCTCTTGCATGTATATTACTAATATGCACTTCAACTACTGGAGTCTTTATTCCTCTGATGGCATCGCAAATAGCATAGCTGTAATGGGTGTATGCAGCAGGATTAATAATAATACCAGTAATATCATTATTTTTTTGGAGAATATCAATAATTTCTCCTTCGCTATTACTTTGTATTATTTCCATTTCTACACTATTTTTTACAGCCTCATTCAATAGTTTTTTATTGATTTCATCTAATGTCATATTACCATAGATTTCTGGCTCTCTTGTTCCTAACATATTTAAGTTTGGTCCATGAATCACTAAATATTTTCCCACAATTGTTAAACCCTTCCTTCTTAAAATCCTATAATATCATACCATATAATTAAAGGTTTGAATAGGATTCAAATAATAATTAGAAATTTTTCTTATATATCTTTTTTTATACCTTTTTTTACATTACTGAATCACATTGTTGACTAATGTCTAGGATGCTCTTTTACCGTATTTGCTGCATCAACAATTGCTTTAATAGCATCAGCTTCAAATTGGCTTGATAATTCACTTACCTTAGCATATACCTCGCCAGCTTCAGTAGCTACATATTTGGGCTTTAAGTTATTTAATGAAAGTGCTTTAATATCGCTTATACATCTTTCACAAGTGCAACTATCTTTAAATTGCTGTAAAATTTGGGGAAGAAGGTGTTCTACTACATCCTCCATATAATTCTTCACCTTCATGCTATTATACCTCCTTTTATAGATATAAAATCTTTTATCACTGAAAGCTTACTTCTAGTGATAAATTAACATAATGATTTTTAATATTTCCATATTTTATATGTTACATAATCAATTCTACATACTTTTTTAAATACCTTTTCAATTGGGACCAAATATCTAAAAACGGATAAAAAAAGCAGAAGTTAATCCCTCCACCCTTAATGTAAAAAAATAATAGTATAATTGATAACTAATATAAATGAAAGGTTGAAATGTACCAATTAGTAATTATATTTCCGTAAAATATTGTTATAATTGTAGCCATAACTATAAATGGCCCAAAAGGGATGAAATCCTCTCTTTCTTTTATTTTAAATGAAAGAATTATTACTGATAAAACTCCTCCTAAAAGGAAAGACAAAAAAGTAATGAGTATTACTTCCTTTAAGCCAAACCAAAAGCCTAATACAGCCATCAGTTTAATATCACCACCACCCATTGCCCCTTTTGTTACAACCGCAATAATAAGAAATAAGACGCCTGCAACAAAAAAGCCCAATACATTATTTAATAGAATGTTAGGTGAATTAAAGTTAGGAAGGGCATGGAATAAAATTCCTAATACTAAAATAAGTTTATTCAAACCATCAGGTATTATCTGATGGGAATAGTCAATTCCAAATATTATAACTAATAGACTTGATAGTAATGCATATTGGAGAAATTCAATAGAAAAGCCAAACTTAATAAATAAAAGCAAATATAAAATTCCGTTCATGATTTCTACTAGCGGATATTGAGGGGATATTTTTCCACTACAATATTTACACCTTCCCCTGTAGGCAATAAAACTAAATATTGGGATTAAGTCCATAGGCTTTAAATGAAATCGACATTTGGTGCAATGAGAAGTTGGATAAGCAATTGATTTCTCTTCTGGAATACGGCATATACATACATTTAAGAAGGAGCCAATTAACAAGCCAAATATAAAAATCAATAAATGCATATTATTGTCCTCCTAAGATTACATAATATTATTATGCAAACATGACATTTTAGATATATAAACTATTAATAAAAGCTCCTGCTTCAACTTTTACATCAACTGTATTTGCTTTATACACAGTTTGGCATTTTCCCACATTTGTAGAGATAAATGTATGCTAAATGTCTATCATCCTCTTTATTAGCTCTAAGTCTACGGCTTGGTTTTGGAGAATTTCTCTTGAGATAAAGCCTTTTTTATATAGATCAATGAGGCTTGAGTCCATGGTCTGCATTCCAAATTTCGAGCCAGTTTGAATTGAATTTTGTATTTGATGGGTTTTACCTTCCCTAATTAAATTTCTAAGGCCTGTTGTGGCAGACATTACTTCAAAGGCTGCAATTCTTCCAGAGCCATCCTTTATCGGCAATAGCTGCTGGGATATTACACCCTGTATAACTGAAGCCAGCTGTACTCGTATTTGCTGCTGCTGATGGGGAGGGAAAACATCTATTATACGATCTATAGTTTTGGCTGCCCCTAATGTATGTAGTGTAGACAAGACAAGATGACCGGTTTCCGCCGCTGTAATAGCTATCGCTATTGTTTCCAAATCTCTCATTTCTCCTACCAGTATTACATCTGGATCTTGTCGCAGAGCTGATCTTAAGGCATTTGAAAAGCTCTTTGAATCATTCCCTATTTCTCGTTGATTAACAATGCTTTTATTATGCTTGTGTAGATATTCAATTGGATCCTCTAATGTTAATATATGGGAGTTTCTTTCCTTATTAATAAGATCAATCATTGAAGCCAGCGTAGTCGATTTTCCGCTACCAGTAGGGCCTGTTACTAATATTAGCCCTTTAGGCTTTCTAACCATTTCCTTTACTGCTTCAGGTACTCCTAAATCTTCCATAGTAGGGATAGTTAACGCGACAACTCTTAAGGCCATCCCATAGCTCCCCCGTTGTTTAAAGGCGTTGACTCTAAATCTTCCTAACCCTGGGCTAGAATACGAACAGTCTACTTCGCCCTTTTCGTCAAGTATAGACATATGGTCTTCACTTAATACCTGTTTTACTAACATTTTAGTTTCTTCAGGTGTTAATGGGTTTACTGCAATTGATATTAGGCTCCCATTCACCCTCATAGTTGGTGGAACGGCCACTGTAATATGTAGATCTGAAGCTTTTTCAGCAATTGATTTCGATAGTAATTCTAAAACATCCATTAATTAACCTCCTAGTCCAAGCTGTAAGTTGTCTTAACCATTTTAGGCCTCCATCAATTTATTTTATTCTATCAAAAATATGAAATTCCTGTTTAAATAACAAGTTTTCTAAAGTATGTTTATGAAACTATCTCTACAACTCCTGTTTTTTAGATAATAGGAAAGTAGAACTTTCCTATTATCTAAAAAACTGTGGACAATTACTCCACAGTTTACTATAATAAAATTTAATATCTAATTATACGTCTCCCCTATGTCCTGGTATCACAATTTTCAATACATGTTTTTCAATCTTTCTGACAAATGTTGTCCACCAAAACTCTTTACTTTCTATAGGTATAACAAGTATTGTAAATAATCCCATTCGATTACCACCTAAAACATCGGTAAAAATTTGATCTCCAATTACAGCAGTATTATTTAAATTTGTATCAAGCTTAGCCATAGCTTTTCTAAAGGCGCCTCTTCTTGGTTTAGTTGCCCTATGTATTGCAGGAAGCTTGAGCTCTTCATTAAAAACAACTACACGATCTTCTGTATTATTTGATACCAGACAGACCTTAAATCCTTCATCTAATAGTTTTAGCAACCAACTCTTAGTATCTTCACTTGCAAATTTAATATCCCAAGCTACTAGTGTATTATCAATATCAATTATCAGACCTTTTATTCCACGATCCTTAAGCTTTTGCAAATTCAAATGAAACACTGACTCTACATATAGGTCTGGGGTTAGAAGCTTCATTTAATCACCTCGTTTTTGACTTTACAATTATTATTCCCCCAAAAAGAGAACTTCATAATGTAATAGTTAGTTATATATAGGATTATATCGCTTTTAACCTCATCTATGCAAGAATTTGATGTAATTATTTCCAATAGGTCTTAAATCTCATTTTGCCTTTATGTTCCACTTCTCTATTACCCATTAGATCATCCTTTGCACTTTCCATTTCTCTTATCATTTTGATTTCACATTGGGGACAGTATTTATGATGGGCTGATAATAATAAGCATCCACACTTTAAGCATTCTAGATTTAGGAATTCATTTGCTATTTCAATTAATCTTCCATCTTTCACGAAATTATTAACCACATGAATTGGTATGCCTAATCTTTGTTCAATTTCAAAGGCAGTAGAATTTGGGTATTCCCTTAAATATTCCCGAATAGATTCAAAGATTTCCTCTACAACTCTATAACAGCTTGAGCAATAATCATAAATCGTATTCTCATGAATAGGAGTTCTACACTTTTTACAAGTCTTTACTTTAATGCCTTTAATAGAATTTTTCATGATTATCCATCCCTTGTTTTTTTTTTGCGATTTTTTTAGGTCTACTTGCTATTTTTTTGTCGAAGGTTAGTTTGTATAGTATTATTGTTTATTTTATACCATCAATAAAATCCAGACAATAGTCATCTGGATTTATTTTTTTGAATAGTTAGTTAATATTTATAGAGTTTATACTAATGTATTACAGGATAATCATATTTGAGCTATTGCCTACTTAAAATCCTTAAATAAAAGGCTAGGCTGAATGCCTTTATTGTTTTGATATTTATTGCTAGTATACTTTTCGTATTCCCCTTCAATTTTATGGTAAAAAATCTGACATATTTCAGTTTCCGGGTAAATAATTATTGGATGCACACAGAACATTTCTAAAGTCCAGAAGCCGCTAAAACCAACATCTCCGAACCCTGCAGTTACATGTACAAATAATCCTAACCTGCCTATGGATGATCTTCCCTCCAGCATTGGAACATAACCATCTGTGGTTGTATGTTCAAGGGTTCTACCAAGATATAATCTACCTGTCTCAAGTAATAAACCCTCAGGCGGTATAACAATTTTCTTTGCTTTGTTTTCCTTCTTCATGTCTAGCACCGGCTCTTCATATACTAATAATTCATTATGTAGCTTTAAATTATAGCTATTAGAGTTTAATTGACTTTTATTAAATGGCTCAATACAAATTTCTTTTCCAATCTTCTTTTCTATTTCTTTACCTGAAAGTATCATTAAATAATCCTCCTTTTAGTAATATTATATACTCCCATCAGTATGCATTTAGTATATAATACTACATATCATTAAAAATATCCTTCAAAATTTATAAACTCCTACCAAAGACACAAAAAAACCAGCAAACCGAATATAAAGACATACGTAAGGGTGCTGGTTTTTGAAAAAGACACTGAAAAATAAAACTTAAATATTCCTAATTTTTTTGAAATACTCTTCACAAGCTTCATATTCTTTTAATTTACTAAATATATCTCCAAAATAACAATAAATTTTCTTAAGTCTTATTATATTATACTTCTTTAATGCTAGAGCTTCAGCTTCCTTTAAAAAGTTTATTGCCAAATCATAGTTTTGTAAAGACATATATATTCTTGAATAAAGGATATTCATATCAATAAAAATCTCACTTTTGAAATAAAATCCATTTAGGTTGATTCCTTCATCTAAAGCATCTAATGCCTTATTAATTTCTTCAAGTTTAAAATATTCCTCTGAAAGCTCTAATAAAGCTTCTGCTTTCTCATCATACTTAAGATTATTAATTATATCTTTAGAGTCATTTAAAAAACTTAATGCTGAATCCCTATTACCTTTTTCTATATAGTAGCATGCCACTTTCATAAAAGTGAAAGCTCTAACTTTGGAATTAAGTCTATTTTCTTTATTTAAAAGCTTTTCCAAAAGCTTTATTGATTTATCATAATTTTTCAAGCATAGTAATGAAGCAGCCTCCATATATAATGCCCAGTCCATTATATCTTCCCTTACGCCTCTAATTCCTTTTAGCTGGTTGATGGATTTTAGAGAATGATCATATTTATTAGCTCTTTTGAAACTAATAATTTTATTGCAAATGGCTATAACCAGTGTCTCATCATGTTTTGAAGTTTTATATGTGTCTGCCATAGCATAAGCCTTATCACAAAAAAATACTGCCTGTATAGTCATATCTAACATTAAATAGCATTTAGCTATTTTAATATATAAATCTACTATTTTACTATAGTTTTTTTCCTTAAGGTAAAATTCAACTGAATTAAAGAAATCCATTAATGCATCGTTATAATTCTCAAACTCTAAGTTGTAGACTCCTCTAACATTCAAAACCTCTGCTAGCTTGCAATCTAGCTTCCAATCATTTGATAGGCTAATTGCCTTGTTGAAGAGATCAGTTACATGTAAATCATCTATGTCTTTTTTATCCAGTAAAAATGGCTGCAATGTTTTAATTAGATCATTTATTATTTTTTCTGCCTGTTGTTCTTCTTTTTCTAGTAAGTATTCTAGAGTTATTTCTTTACCTATATTTTTATAGTACAAATTTAGTTTTTCTGCTATGATGAGGGCAGTCTTTTGGTTTAAGCTTCTTTTTCCATTTTCAATCATACTGATAAGACTTCTGGTAATTTTATCATCTGTAAGTTGATCTTGCCTTAAACCAATTTTATTTCTTAGCATTTTTATTTTTCTTCCTGGACTTAGTATTTCCATTTTTATCCCTCCTTCACAGGAAATTTTGTGTTAATATTAGTCATCAAGCTATGTAATTGTATTCCTGTATACCTCTTTAATCATAATAGTAACAAATTCCATTCTAAAAGTCTAAATTTTTGTTAATTTTTATACTGTAACAAAGTATAAAGTTAATAAAAACCCGATTTTTAAACTAGTGAAATAAAAAAAGAGCGCAAGATAATAAGATAAGAAGTTTCATATCTTTTTAAAAGCCATCAAGAATGTAAATAATTTTAAAAAATTTTTATTTTCCTTCAAAACTTAAGGTTTCAATTATGATATAATTAAAAAGCATATATTATTGTTTTTTATTATGTTGTGGAGTTTAGCTTTTATTTTATAATTATCATCCATCTAAAATATAGTACACGCTAGTTTAATATATAGATTAATCGGAGGCATTAAAATGAAAATCCAACAAAAAAACATAGTTATGGGGGCATTACTCTTAATTCTTGGACTTATTATTGCGATGCAGTTTCAAACTGTAAGAAGTACTACAGGTGAAGGGCTATTATCAACACAAAAAGCCCAACAGATGATGAAACAGCTAGAATACTTACGTGCTGAAAGCCAATCCCTTAAAGAGGAGATAAGGATTCTAGAAAATGAAATTTTATCCTATGAGTTATCAGAGGCTAGCGAAAGTTACCTAATTAAGAATTTACAGGAAGAACTTAAAAAATATCAATCAATAGCAGGAATGCGCTCATTAGAAGGTCCTGGAATTGTAGTTAGTATTTCTGATCCTCAAAACGAACCTATTTATTATGGACACTATGATAGCTATTTATATTTAATTGATATAATTAATATATTAAACGGTGCTGGTGCAGATGCAATTACTATTAATGATCAAAGAGTTCTTGCCACTACTGAGATACTTCCTACTTCCAGAAACATAATTATTAATTCAGTACCGGTGACACCACCAATTCATGTTGCTGCAATTGGAGATGCTAAAGCACTTGAAACTGCCCTTAATATCGATTATGGAGTTTTGCATGAGATTGATAAAAATACAAATCTTCAGGTAAATATTAAGCGAGAAGCAAATATTATAGTACCAAGATATAATAAGGTTCAAGGCTTCGAGTATGCTAAGCCGGTAGAAGCAAGTAATTAATAAAATTACAAAAATCCCAATATAATGACGCATTATTAGCGCAATTATATTGGGATTTTATATTATTACATATAGTTTTTTAATATATAACCTCGGTATTTTAAAAAAACACTCTACTTTTAGCTTTCATCATTATTCTGAAAAGATTTAAAGAGTTTTTTAACTGCTCTTTTTTCAATTCTTGAAACATAGGATCTCGATATTCCTAACATCTTTGCAATTTCCCTTTGAGTCATGCTACCACCACAGCTTATGCCATATCGTAGCTCTAAAACTATTCGCTCTCTTTTCTTCAATACTGAAGACATTTTTTTGTATAGCTTTTTAATCTGCATCTTAAGTTCAACCTCTTCAAGTACCTTGTCTGGTTCCGTTCCCAATAGATCCAGGAGACTTATCTCATTACCTTCCTTATCCATGCCTATTGGCTCCTGCAAAGATACTTCGGTTTTTAGCTTTTTATTGGAACGAATAGTCATTAATATTTCATTTTCGATACATCTTGCTGCATATGTTGCTAGTCTTGTTCCCTTACTTCTATCAAACGTTGTAATACCCTTTATTAATCCAATAGTTCCTATGGAAATTAAATCATCACTGTCACAGCCTATATTACTATATTTTTTAACTATATGTGCAACTAATCTTAAATTTCTTTCAACTAGTATATTCCTCGCCTCTTCATCTCCCTCTTCGAATCTTGCTAAATACTCTGTCTCTTCCTCCGGACTCAAAGGCTGAGGGAAGGACGTACTGCTGGAGATGTAAGAAACTGAAAGCATAAAAGGCTTTGCAATCAAAGGAAATATTCCTGATAAAACTGCCCACATGTAGATCAGCTCCTTCCTAAAAACCTAATAATAGGTCACTCTTAATAATATGTGGAAGAATCTACATATGTGCATGTACTTATATAAATTACCTTTGTCTGCCTTGGTCTATTTTTAATTGAAATTTAATAAAGGAGAACCTTAATATGGTTCTCCTTTATTAATGATCTCCTCAATAATATCTCTAAAAATAGGTACTGCAGCCTGACTTCCAAAGCCACCATTTTGAATAAATATTGTAATTGCATATTTAGGTTCATCATAAGGATAATAACCTGTAAACCATCCATGAAGAGTTGCTACTCCCCTGTCGGTGGACTGAGCAGAGCCAGTTTTACCTGCTGTTAAGGGAGCCAATCCTCCGACTAGTTTTCCAGTTCCATCCATCATTACTTTATTCATAAGAGTTTGAAGCTCATATGCAATTTCTTCTGATATAATTACCTCCTCTTTAATTTCCTTAAATGTCTCTATTGTTCCGTAATTATCATCAACTATTGCTTTTATTAAGCTAAGATCTTTCTTAATACCATTATTGGCTATTATTTGTGTGAGTTGATTTATCTGTAGGGGTGTAACCTCTATTTCGCCTTGTCCTATCGAAATATTACCTATGGAGGGCCCTAGTAAGCTGTCACCTTGTGGAAGATTTCCTGATTCTTCCTCTAATACTCCTATATCTATTTTTTTTCCCAATCCAAATCTTTCTGCCATTTTTATAATATTCTTTGCTCCTATTTTTTGTCCAATTTGTATAAAAGTAGAATTACAGGATTCAGCAAAGGAATCTCTAAAAGTTATATCTCCGTGTCCTCCTCTATTATGGGAGCTGCATCGTATTTGTGTGTTTCCAATAATCTCTACGCCACTACAGAAAAAGCTTTCATCAATATCTATTAAACCTTTTTCTAATCCCTCTGCCGTAACAATCAATTTAAAAATTGAACCAGGTGGGAAAGTCATTTGAATTGCTTTGTTGAAGAGCTCATCTCCACTACTATTTAAATGGTAGTTAATATTGTTAGGAGCAAAGTTTGGCCTGCTGGCCAAGGTTAATACTTCACCTGTTTTGATATCACTTATTACAACTGCACCATTACTGTTATACTTGTCTAAAATCTCTTCTACTAGTTTTTGAAAATGAAAGTCAATAGTTAATTGTACATGGGTACTTTCTTTGGTGGAGGTATTAAAGTAATAACCTTCACCTGGCAAAAACCTTTTCCTCCCATCAACAACAGCTGCTAATGATTTTTCATCTGAGTTTGATAAAATACTATTAAATGATTTTTCCAAGCCTGACATTCCTTTTTTATCAGTACTATTGATATATCCTATGATATGTGCTAGCAACGGATTGTCGTCGTATCTAGATCTTCTATTTACAATAAATAACCCTCTTGTTCTTATTATTTCTTCTGCTTTCCAATTAATATCAACTTCAACATCAAACTCCAGGGGAGCCTGAGTTGACTTAATTCGCTTCTCTAAATTTGAAGAAGGAATATTAGTAATTGACTCTAGAAGGCTTAAATTTTCTTCGTTTTGGATGAATAGCTGTGGGAATAGTATAATTACAACGTCTTCTGTTCTATCTGTTAAAGGAATAAAATTACGGTCAAAAAAATAACCCCTACCACTGTTTAATGGAATAGTTAGACTTCGTTGCTTGTTGACCTCTGTTGTATAAAGATCATGTTTGACAATCTGAAGATAAAATAATCTTATACCCAGAGCTATAATAAATATGGTAGATATAACACCTAAAAATAAAAGTCTTTTTGTTATTATGTTTTTATTTAATTTTTCATCTGGGTTTTTAAGCATAAAAATCCCCCTATCTTTTTTATATTATTATCAAATGATAGGGGATTTAAACATCTGTTACCCTCTAAACAATACTTCTTTCAGAAATTATTGATTTAATTTTCGCCACCATTATATCAATTGCCACTTGATTATTTCCGCCTTCAGGTATAATTATATCTGCATACTTTTTATTAGGTTCTACAAACTGTAGGTGGGCTGGTCTTACAGTGGTTAGGTATTGGTTTATTACAGAATCAAGAGTTCTTCCTCTTGAATTTATATCTCTTACAATTCTTCTAATAATTCTTACATCTGCATCTGTATCTACGAATATTTTAATATCCATCATTTCTCTCAAAACTGGAACATCAAGCAGCATAATACCCTCAAGTATAATAATATCTTTAGGGCGAATTAGCTCTGTTTCTTTTTTTCTATTATGCTTTTCAAAATCATAAATAGGTTTTTCTATAGGTTTGTTAGATAATAGAGATTTCATATGTTCAACTAATAGCTCTGTATCAAATGCAAATGGATGGTCATAATTAGTTTTTGTTCTTTCTTCAAAGCTTAAGTTACTTTGATCTTTATAATAAGAATCCTGTTCAATAATTAATATATTCTTTTGGGACAAGCTTTCAAAAATTGCTTTTGCGACAGTACTCTTACCCGATCCTGTCCCCCCAGTTATTCCAATTAGAATCGGCCTTTTCAATATAAGTCATTCCTCTCTTATATAGTTTTTATTCAACTCTTTCTTTTCTAAGCAAATCATAAGGCTCTACTTCGCAGTTAATTTTCATTTTTACTATCTGCTTAGGGTGGGGTGCTACTTCAATTGAATTGCCGTCTTCATCCCACATGTCCTCAATTGTTGTATGTATGATTTCTTCCCTTGGTGTAAGAATTTCTATTTTGTCTCCTTTATAGAAGCGATTTCTTTGCTCAACAACAGTAATTCCATCACCCTTGTCTCCCTCCAAAACCATACCTATAAACTCATAATTTCTTACGTATGAATGTTCCGTATAGAGATGCTCGTCCTTACCAGGCTTATCAAAATAAAAGCCTGTAGTAAATTCTCTGTGGCTTGCTTTCTGTAGCTCTTCATATAATTCAGGAGGGCAAGTCCAATTCTCTGGGTTCTTTAGATAGCTATCTATTGCTTTTCTATAGGCTCTTACTACAGTAGCAACATAATAGGTTGTTTTCATTCTACCTTCTATTTTAAGACTATAAACACCAGCCTGAATAACCTTATCTACATGATGGATCATACATAAATCCTTTGCATTCATGAAGTAGGTACCTCTTTCATCTTCATAAACTGGCATATATTCACCTGGACGTTTTTCTTCAACCAATGCATATTTCCATCGACATGGTTGTGCGCATTCCCCTTTATTAGCATCTCTATTTGCCATATAATTACTTAGCAAACATCTACCTGAATAAGAAATACACATAGCTCCATGTACAAAGCCCTCAAGGTCTAGATCTGAA
This sequence comes from Alkaliphilus peptidifermentans DSM 18978, assembly GCF_900101495.1. Classification (GTDB taxonomy): domain Bacteria; phylum Bacillota; class Clostridia; order Peptostreptococcales; family Natronincolaceae; genus Alkaliphilus_C; species Alkaliphilus_C peptidifermentans. Next base: position 11,675 of record NZ_FMUS01000026.1, on the reverse strand, counting down.
GGTATATTATCACGAATTTCTTTTATCTCATTAACAGACAACTCTCTCGCTAGTACCACTCGTTTAGCACCTAGCTGATGCCAAAATTGAAAGGTTTTATAATTTACATTATTAGCCTGCGTACTTATATGAATTTCCATCTCTGGTACAGCTTCTCTTACCATAGAAAATGTACCTGGATCAGACACTATGATGGCATCAACTCCTATACTGTACAATTGTTTAAGATAATCAGGCAGTTCATGTAGATCCTCATTGTGAGGTATAATATTGGCCGTTACAAAAATTTGAACTCCTCTTTTATGTGCAAATTCCACTCCTTCTGCCAGTTCCTCTATGGTGAAGTTTTTTGCCGCAGCCCTAAGTCCAAATATTTGACCACCTACATACACAGCATCGGCGCCATAAAGAATTGCAATTTTTAGACGTTCTAAATCACCTGCTGGTGCTAAAAGTTCAACTTTTCTCATATTAGATCCTCCTACTTTTATAGCTAATGGCCAGACCGTCACCAATTGGGATAATACTAGTATCTAATTCTGAATGATTACAAATCGTTTCTAAATATGCTCTCATTCTATTTGTTATTGTTCTTTTTCTTCTAATAGCGTACATATCAGTTGCTATCATTCCCTTAAATAGAATATTATCTGAGATTAATAGTCCACCGGGCTTCAGTAGATGTAAACAGTCATTTAAAAATTCATTATACTGCCCCTTTGCTCCGTCCAAAAATATTAGATCATATTCATTGTCAAGAAATTTAAGAACGTCCTGTGCATCACCTTGTATTAGCCTTACTCTATCCTCCATACCTGATTTTAAAATGTTTTTTTTTGCTTCTAACACCATTGAATCGTTACGTTCTATTGTTGTTATATGTCCACCATTTAATTTCATAGCATCACATAGTAATAATGTAGAGTATGCAATTGCCGTTCCTACCTCTAATACTCTTTTTGCATTAATAGATTTTGCTAAAACCTGCAATAGTGCAGCTACCTCTTTATGAACAATTGGAACCTTAAATTCTTCAGCATATTCTTCCATTTCCTTAAAAATTCCTTTTTGCTCTGGTAGTACTTCTCTTATATATTTTTCTACATATTTGTCAGTAATATTACCCAATTAAAACATCTCCTAACTTAACCTAAGGCAATAATTGTATGGTAATTGTATGCTAATACTTCCAATACATCAATAAAACGTGGACTATCCATCCCACGTATCATTATAAACGATTCATTTCCTGTTATATTACAGTTTCTCCACAATTTTAATGTAATACATAGGAAAATTTTAACTATTCTAATTGTCAAAAAAAATATTTATATATGTATTTCAACAAATTTCATAAATTCTTCCGAATATTATTATATTATTATCATTATAAAAACACAAGGTTTCACAAATAAAAAAAGCAGCTAAGAGCTGCTTTCAAAATAAAAGTATATAACAAATCTTTATTTTTAGGTATTAAAAACAACAAGATTTGTCACTAAAATTAAACATAATCTAATCTTGTCCAAAGCTAAAATCAAGATCTAACGCTTCACCAAGTATTTTATAGATATCTGACATCATTTGAGTTAGTCTAAACTCCGAATGCATAAAATCACTAATAATTTGATCCTTCATTAACATGTTGTGGAGTTCCTGTAGCTTTTCTATCTTATCCTCCTCAACTTTTTGACCCATCATTTGTGCGCTTTGAATTTCAAATTGACGTTTTCTAAAATCATCCATTGCCTTCTTTACTTCAGGATGACCATTTAATTTCATCTCCAATTGTTTATATGTTTTGTATTCTTCACTATTTTTTAAGGCATGTGCCAATTGGTGTGCATAGTCATATGCGTTCATGATACTTCCCCCTTTTATAATTACATAGCTGCTTCACTGCAGCTAATATACTGGAAATTCCATGCATACTTCAGCACAAATTACCAGAACTAGTTGGAATTTGATATAAATAAATCTATAAAAAACTTTATATATTTATATTCTATATCAATATTGATAGAACATCAATCAGAAAGAGCTGGTAAGATTCTACTACTATTTATTCATAGTTTCAATCTTATATGATAAAGTTAGTATAAAAAATTAAGCTTCATCATTAAGGGCACTAGTATTGGTACTAATGATGATAATACAACTCCCGTAATAAAGGAAATAACTGCAATACCCCCATCTGTAGATTTTGAAATAATTGGTAAGGTTGTATCCATAGCCGTTGCCCCTGCTGGAGCTATGCATTCCAGCTTTCCAAAATATTTTGCAATACTAGGTATAGTAATAAGTGCAATTACCTCCCTCGATACATTAGTAGCAAAAGCAAGGGTACCTAATTGAGCACTATGCTTAGAAAGCTCAATGGCTGAAAGGGAATACCAACCAAAGCCTGCACCTATGGCTCCTGCCTCATTAATTGGCATTTTTAATAATACTCCCCCTATCATTGCACCCATAATGCTACCAAAGGCAATCATAATAGGTACTAATAGTATTTTAAAACCCATATCTTTAATTTTAATCAATATGTCTTTTTGTTTACCAATATCAATTCCTACAAAAAATAAAAGAAGACATAAGCCAAAGTCTATTAACAATCCAATATGTGATACTAAATACTCTGGAAAAAGAAAAAACCCTGTAAATATACCTAGAAAGACAGCTGCCAAAATTTTAAATGTCATTTTCAGTCTTCACCTTCTCTCTAAGAACTTTACTCGATATTATTCTTACGCCTATAATACTAAATATTATGGAAAATACGGCTAAAAAAATACTTTGTAGGCCAATTGTACCCAATGAATATATAATGTCTTTATCTAAACCAATTTTTACACCCATGACAAATAGTAAAAATAATAAAGCAAAGGTTTGTATGGTTCCAACATTATTCATAATTTTTGCCTTCAAAAGGTTTTTAGATCCTATAAATGCACCTAGCAATAGTATTAATAAATATAATAGTATATTCAAACTAATCCCCTCCAAGGTATATTATACATAATATAAAAAATGAAGTCATCCTTTTATGACTTCATTTTTTATATTTAACTAACTCTTCACTTTTTCATGTTTTACTAGGCTTCCATTATTACTGGTAAAATCATCGGTCGTCTTTTAGTCTTCTCATATAAGAAATCCTTTAATGCATCACGTATTGAACTCTTTAAAACGGACCATTCTCTAACATTTTGCTGTCCACAGCTATCCAATGCATTTCTTACTACATCCTTTGCCTCAACCATAAGATCCTCAGATTCTCTTACATACACAAATCCTCGTGAAATTATATCAGGTCCTGCTATAATTTTCCCTGTTTCTCGAGAAATTGTTACAACTATAACCATTAATCCATCTTCAGCCAAATGCTTTCTATCCCTTAAAACTATGTTACCAACATCACCTACACCAAGACCATCAACAAGAATTCTACCAGAAGGAACACTTCCGCTAACCTTGCCATAATCTTTAGTAAGTTCAACTATGGTTCCATTTTGTATAGTAAATATATTTTCTTTTGGCATACCCAGTTCTTCAGCCAATTGTGCGTGTCTTTTTAGGTGCTTAAATTCTCCATGAACCGGTATAAAATATTTAGGTTTTACAAGGCGATGCATAAGCTTAAGCTCTTCCTGGCAAGCATGTCCTGATACGTGAACATCAGCTAAGCTTTCATAGATTACTTCAGCACCTTTTTCAAATAATTGATTAATTACTCTGCTAACAAGCTTTTCATTTCCAGGAATAGGAGTTGAAGAAAATACCACTAAATCTCCTTGACGAATTTCAACCTTTCGATGATCAGAGCTTGCCATTCTTGATAGTGCAGCCATTGGTTCTCCTTGACTACCTGTAGTAATAATCACGATTCTTTCATCTTCGTATTGATCCATTTGGTCTATGTCTATTATTATATCATCAGGTACATTTAATGCACCCAGTTCATTGGCAACATTTACAACGTTAATCATACTTCTACCAGATACAACAATTTTACGGTTATATTTGTGGGCGGCTTCCATAACCTGTTGTATTCTATGAACGTTTGAAGCAAATGTAGCAACTATAATTCTCTTTTTAGTATTTCTAAAAATGTTCTCAAAGGTAACACCTACACTTTTCTCAGACATTGTTGAACCACGTCTTTCAGCATTTGTGCTATCTGCCATCATTAGAAGTACACCTTTTTGTCCAATTTCAGCAAATTTATGAAGATCTATCATTTCACCATCAATTGGAGTATAGTCAATTTTGAAATCACCTGTATGAAGGATTGTTCCAACCGGAGTCTGAATAGCTAAAGCACACGCATCAGGTATACTATGATTTGTATGAATGAATTCAATACTAAACACACCAAGCTTTATAATGTCTCCAGGTTTAATCCTTTCCAGATGCAAATTATTCATCTTGTGTTCCTTTAGCTTATTTTCCACTAATCCTAATGTTAATCTACTTCCGTATACAGGAACATTGATCTTCTTTAACACATAGGGTAATGCGCCTATATGATCTTCATGCCCATGGGTAAGAACAATACCTTTAATCTTTTCCTTATTTTTAATCAAATAAGTAATATCAGGTATTACAATATCTATCCCCAGCATCTCATCCTCAGGAAAGCTTAATCCACAGTCAAGCACTAATATTTCATCCTTATATTCAAAGGCAGTCATATTTTTACCTACCTCATTTAAGCCTCCAAGAGGTATTATCTTTAATTTTGTTGGTTTTCTCCCCAAATTACTTCACTCCTTATTTATTTAATTCCGCCCAATATATCTAAAAATCATTATCTAATGATCTTCCGAACAACTTACACCTAGATATTCTACCATAATTATGAATAATATAATAATAACAAATTTGTAAATGTAAATTAATTTTTATTGCTTTCATATTTACAGTTTTTATTATATTGCTTAAGTTGTATAATATCTATTTTCAACGATTAAACATAATTTCATCATAATCTATATTTTTTTTCTTATTTATATTTTGTCCCAAAGTAAAATTTTTAAAAGCATATAAAGAATTTTTGCTCTTTAATAAAATTCACTGGGTTTATATTCAATTTAAAATACATTAAAAAAGTCTTGCAAGAAACCACAAGACTGGTAATTTAGGAACACTCTGAACAAATCCCGAAAAACTTAACTTTATGATCTTTTATCTTAAATTGATATACATTCTCTATTTCTTGCTCCAGTTGGTCCAATAAATCGATCTCGACTTCTATTACATTACCACAGCTTTGACAAATAAGATGATGATGCTGATGGTCATCTTCATGATTATTAAATTCATATCTGCTGCAACCGTCATCTAAATTTAGTTTTGATACTAACTCCATTTCCTCAAGAAGCTGTAAAGTTCTATATACAGTGGCTAACCCAATTTCAGGACATTTTTCCTTAACTAACCCATAGATTTCTTCAGTATTTAAGTGCTTACCTTGATTTCCAAAAATAACATCTAAAGTAGCTCTTCTTTGTGGAGTAAGCTTGAATCCCTTTTCCTTCAATCTCTCCTTAAGTACATCCATTAGGTTATCCATAAAATTACCTCGCTTCTCAAGTAATAACACTTTTCAAGTAATAGTATACACTTTTAACGATATTTTGTCAATGATTTCCTATAATTTTTGATTATATAATGAACTCTTAATTCTCAATTCTTAACTCTCAACTCTTAATTCACAATTTTCCATTTTCAATTTTCAATTGCTATTTTTATTTTTATTTTTATTTTTATCACCATTCACCATTTAACATTCAACATTTATCATTAATGTTTTTATTTAATCTTTTACTCACATCTCTATTTCCAGCTGTTTCATCAATTCTATATAATTTGGAGCCACCTTACAATTATACGCATAAAATTCAATACCTCTTTCCATCCCCATTACCACTGCATTATAAAATGACTTATCCATTTCTACATTGGGTGTAAATTTATTACAATCCTCTCTTTGCACTATAAAAAAAACTGCACCTCTTATTCCTTGATTTTTTGCTTCAATTAGCTCCAAAACATGCCTCGTTCCTCTTTCAGTTGGTGCATCTGGAAATGTGGCCAAATAATTATCCTTAACCAAGGTAACACACTTAGCTTCAATCAAGGCATTTTGACTAGTATTATTTAGAGAAAAATCAAATTTACTTTTACCAAAGGATACTTCTCTTTTAACTTGATTATACTGGTTAAAGCCTTCTATTTCTCGATTCTTAAAGGCCTTATCAAGCAAGCTATTGGGAAGCTTTGAATCAATTGCAACAAGTAAATCCTCTTTATAGACCATTAGAAGATCTAAGGTTGTTTTTCTCTTAGGATCATTTACTCTTCTTAATATTATCCTTGCACCAGGGACAAGTAGCTCCTTCATTCTACCTGTATTTGGAACATGACTTATTTCTTTTCGTCCATCGATACACACCTCTGCTATAAATCTATTAATTCGATTAACAAAAAAACCATTTATTAATTCTCCTTCAACAAAAATTTTCATAATTTTCACCTACTTATGTTATACTAAAATAAAAGTTATCCTTTATATAACAAAGGATGAGGGGGGTTGTAATGAAAACAAGTAAAGAGCTTTTATTTCATACTATTCATGGTTTATTCTTAGGTTTTATTTTGGGTTTGACATTTTCAATACTAGCTAATGAACTATACCCTGATATCGAAGCCTTCTTTAACCCTGCCTATATATTTCCTGTACTTTCAGTATTAGGTGCTGTTTTAGGTTTTATTAGAGGATATCATGATGGAGCTAGGTTTTTGTCCTTTGTTTTTTCTACCGCTTCAGTAATAATAATTCCTATTGTACTGGCTTCTTTATTATTATACCTAATTGGGCTAGATCGATTAATACTTTTACCACCAATAATATTTAAAACAGGAATTGGACTTCCTATGCTAGAAACACAGATAGCAACATACTTTTTTAGCTTTATACTTACAATTACTTTTGTAATAGCATTTATTTCTAGCCTAACTATTAATAAAAAGAAAAGATGGACTTGGTAAAAGTCCATCTTAGACTGTTGAAAAACTCACATCTTTATTTATGTGGGTTTTGTTTTACTCTTCTTCTTCCTCGTCTTCGTTCATAATAGCATCATAAGCAGCAATTACATTATCATATTCTTCATCATCTTCTATAGCAACTAAAGTGTATTCTTCGTTTTCTTCATTTACTATTCTAAATATATATGCCTCTTCCTCTTCATTTGATTCAAGTGCCATTAATATTGCATATTCCTTATCCTCTACCTCTAGAGTCATTACTACCTCAAAATCCTCTTCATTTCCTTCTTCATCAACCAAAGATATAATATTTTCTCTTTCTTCCATTTTTCTAATCTCCTTTCATTATGGTCTTTGCCACATATGTATTATATACTAAATATGTTTAAAAAAATACATGTTACTGTAATTATTTGCTTCTACCGTCAAGATATCCCTGTAAAATGTAAACTGCTGCCATTTTATCAATTACTTCTTTTCTTTTTTTTCTACTTACATCAGCTTTAATTAAATCTCTTTCAGCCGCAACAGTAGACAGTCTTTCATCCCATAAGGCTACCTCAAGGTTAAATCGTTTCTTAAGTCTTTCAACAAATTCTAAAACCTTTTCGCTTTGGGGTCCAAGGCTTCCATTCATATTTTTAGGCAAGCCCACCACAATCATCTCTATTTCATACCCTTTAATAATTTCTTCTAAACGCTGCAAATCCTTTTTAATGCCGATTCGTTGAATAGTTTCAATTCCCTGTGCAGTCCACCCTAAAGGATCGCTGGCAGCTACTCCTATTGTTTTATCTCCTACATCTAAACCCATTATTCTTGGCATTTGAACTCCTCCTAAACCACCTTTATGCAAAACTGAGGACAATATTTAGAGCAATATCCACATAAAACACATTTATCATGGTCAATTAATAATTTATCATGCTTTATTTTTAATGCATTATGACTGCATGCATGGACACATTTTCCACATTTTTCACACCATTCGGAAATACTAAGCTTTTTATTATCTAATTTTACATTCTTTAAAGCTTCACTACATGTACCATCATTAGCTATGGAAATATTTATATTAATCTCTTCTATTGTTTGCATTCCGATTGCTATTGAATCCAGTGAGGATATATTCAAAACAAAATCGAAGCATTCTTTAAAGCTCCTAAGTAGATTACCCCCGCCCAATGGCTTCATTCCATAAATGCCCTTCCCAGCTTTATGGGCCTTATCTATGGCCAATAGCATGTCTTCAATATTTCCATCCTGTATACCTAAACCAGACATATTTACAATTGGATGAATTACTTCAATTTCGTTTATTGACCCACTAGCCTTTACAGCTGCTATATGATGAGTAGAGATGCCAAATGCTCTTATGTAACCTTTTTCCTTCATCTTAACAAAATATTCTAATGCCTCATTATGGCCACGTATTGTGTTTTCATTTTCCTGCTCATGTAGAAGGAATATATCAATATAGTCAATTTTCATTTCCTTTAATGCCTTTTTAAGGCTTGCTTCTGCAGTTGCTTTGGAGTATGCATAGGATTTTGATGCAATTATTATTTCATCTCTTTTATATCCATTCAATGCCTTTAAAATATGAGGGTATGTTTCATATAACTCAGCTGTATCTATAAAATTAATACCCTTCTCAAAGCTATGCCTAAGTAGCTTACCACCCTCATCGGGGGTCAAATTAGCCTGAAGAGGCCCCATCGTTAAGCTTCCAAAGCATAGCTTAGAAACCTGCAAGCCTGTATTACCAAGCCTTCTCTTTTTCATTTTATCACTCCAATACAAGCTAAGCATTAGTCTGAATTAAGTTAAATAATCCTAGTATTTAATCTTTAACCTCAATGTATATATCATTTATTAGTAGATATAAAATTGTGGTAGTTAAGTAAATGGCTGACATAGCAGCAGTAACTACACCCGAATCATTAACTAAAAAGCCTACTCCACCAGCAATTAATATAGAACTCCATCCAACAGCCAGCTTAGGGTATGTATTAGATATTCTTTTAAATAACCCCGTTGGCTTATAAAATAAAATTCCCAGTATAACAATTGCTATTAATAAAACCCTACTCCAAATTGTAACTCCCATTACCCTTATATTCATTGCAACCTTTCTTGTCAGTATCTGAATAACCACCATAGGCCCACCATTAATTATTTGCTGTATTGCAGAGGCTAAATGGGACTGTTTTTCCAGTAAAAATAGATCTATTAATGCCATTACTGTTACAATAAAAGTAACAATAGCTGCTATTAACACCCATGATTTCAGCTTTACTTTTTTACTATATAGTCTCAAGCTTGCAAACAGAAAAGAAACCGTTGCAGTAATGGTGGCACCAACATTTGCCCCCCAAATGGGAAGTCCAATGGCCATAACCAAAGCTATATATAATATAGGTATAAGTTTAATGTATCTTTTATTGTACTCAATTAAGGCTGTAGAAAAAACAAGACTACTTCCAATTAATATACCTGCATATTCGTTACCTATTCCATAATACCTCGCCCCTATAATTGGGTCATACCCCATTATTGATTGCTTAATCAAATGTTGGCCAGTCAAAATATCCAGCGTCAAAGCCAATAAAATTATACCCGATGACACAACAATAATTTTAATTGGATTTCTATTTAACAAATAATAAGTAGTTATAACTATTAAAGCAGTTATAGTTATTAAAAGAAAATAGATTATAGTTGCTGTTTTATATCCAAATATTGGGATGACTAGAAAGGCTAAAGGAGGTATTATTGTCCCCAACAAAAGAAGAGATATAATATCTCTTAATGATCTATTCAATTTTTTTCTAAAAATAATTGCAAGCAATGCTAATATAGATATCAGCATTTCAAAAACAGCAAAGCTATAAAGGACTCTATACCTCTGTCTTGAAGTGTTGACAATTTGTTTGTTGAGAAGGCTAATATACTCATAAGCTTCATCACGATCTATTAATGCTATATTTCTACCCGTCATATTCCTTGCATTTGCAACATTTAAGTAATTTAAAACAGTTGGTGCTATATCTATATTACCAATTACACCTTCTCTTCTTGTTGTATCAGAGGTTAATAGTCCTCCTTCGGATCCTCCAAAATAAAAAACTACTGGTGTTAACCTAGCACCATATTCTGAAGCTTCTTCAGACGGATATGGTACAACCAGCATTAACATAGTTCTATTGAAATCAATTTTAGATACAAGTACCTTAATAAAACTATTTATTTCACTAAGTATCATTTCCTTATGAGTTTGATATGCAAATGGGGTCAAGTTTCCTTTATATGCTTCTAATCTGTTCATATCTCCAGTTTCTATAACAATAAAGCTGGCTTTATTATTTACTTCATCAAAGGTGAGCAATAATTCTTCATAATCGGTTTTGATCCCAAAGGGACGAGAAATATCTTCTGAAATACTCCTACTACTTATGTCTCCCATGTCGATATATCCATTGCTATCCATTGCTAGATAGCCAGCCACTCTATCCTGTCGGTCATCTGTATCACTATTTCCAATAACAGCAGTATTAAGACCAGCCAGTCGAAGCTGTTCTCCTAACGCTCCTGGTGATGAATTAAATTCACCTCTACGATTAAGTTCAATTAATTTATGAATATTTGTATTTACAATACCAACGCCCGGTACTTCTTTACCAGTTCTTCTTTTATAAATGGAGGCAATTTCTTCATCCACGTTATGAAAAATAGCCGTTTCTAAGGAAGCCTCTGCTCGAGTACCCCACCCTATTGTTGCATATGCCTTCGCTTCACTATTTCTACCAGATACCCGGGTATTCATTAGTCCGACATATCCATTATCCATTATGTGCTGTATTTGTGTCATAGTATATAGCTGTTTTAAATCACAACGATTAACAACAATCATGACCACTTGATTAATTTGATCAACTTGGTCAACTTCCATAATTGGATTATTTACGCTATAGCTAGTGCACATAAACATAGTTAATACTAAGGAAATTAGTGAAATTTTGTAATACTTCAAATGCTATCTCTCTCCTATTGGTTTAGATAAGATCTTAACAATTCCTCTAGCAGCTCATCTCTTTCAATTTTCCTAATGATACTTCTTGCATCATTATGGTTTGTAATATATGTAGGGTCCCCAGATAATATATATCCAATAAACTGGTTAACAGGGTTATACCCCTTCTCTTCAAGAGCTTTATACACTACTGTTATGATCTCTCTTGCCTTTTTTTCTTTTTCTTTATCCAAATTAAATTTCATAGTCAAGTTCATTTTTTCAGTCATTATATTATTCTCCCTTCTTTTTTAGATATTATTATTTTACCATATTATACCCCTATGTCTCAATTTTAATATAATATTAGAGGAGTAGGTTTTCTTGCGCCTCGAATCTGTGGCGTTTTCATCAGTCTGGATATTGTTGACTTTTTCAACAACCTCAGGAGTATGTTTTCACATACTCCTTATTTTTGCTCTATTCTTAACTCTTTAATTCTCAATTCTCAATTCTCAATTCCCGAGTTTTACACCTAATAATTAAATGATAAAACACCAATCCTGGTAATACTAATGTGTACTAGGAATTTTTTATGTCAAATTTTATACTT
>NZ_FMUS01000007.1 GCF_900101495.1 Alkaliphilus peptidifermentans DSM 18978 | reverse complement strand
AAAAAAAATCCACCCTTTTCAGGTGGACTTTGTCAACAGTCTCAGGATAGATTTTTCTATCCTTTATATTATCCACAACAGCTACTACCACTTCCCTTTAAGGTTATGGAGAAGCCTCTATTAAACATACCCTTTTTATAATCCACCTCAATAGCAGGAAATTGGTCTTCTAGTTCTTTTTCTACAACAAAGGTTAATTCATTGGCTTCTTTAATTATATCAGTTGATTTTGTCTCATCCAGAGACAATCCAAATCTTGGTCCGCCTCAACCAATGCTTCCTATGAAGATTCGTATAGGCTTATTTTGTGAATTTTGATTTAGAAGCATTTCTTTAGCAGCTTCGGTAACATGTATATCCATAAAAATTCTCCTTTCATAAATCCCCCTAACCAGGGGGGTGTATTTATATTATATGCTTTATATACAAATTAGTCAACCCAGTTCAAATAATAAAGTAATATATTTAGTATGATTTTTTCCTGGAAAAGTATTGTCTTTGTTCGAATAATTATAACTTTCAAAAGTAAAAAAAATTGCAATTTACTTTTTTACATTATTAGTAATTTGAATTATTATGCAAAATGTTTTATAATATACTATATTGACTTAAAATATCCCTTTTATTTTAGTATGTGTTATAGGATTTACACAAAATATTTATACATTCAATGCATAAAACCGTGTCTAATCTTCAAATTAATTTGAATTTTCTGATTCGATGTGTTATTATTTTCCTATATGCTTGATAAATGAATTTAAAGGGGTGATAAAGTAGATAGGCTATATATTTTAAGATTTTTATTTAAAAAGGAGGAAAATTTATGAGTATTAAGCCAAAGAAGGAAGCAACTCTTTTACACGCTCTAATTCCTATTTTATTCTTAGTAGTTGTTTTATTTATTACTATTGTGGTATTTGAACAAGACCCCCATATTCCTTTAATTATGTCCACCATTGTGGCTGGTCTTGTAGCTGTATTTATGTTAGGTTTTAATTGGACAGAACTTGAGGAAGGAATTATAGATACAATAAAGATGGGAATGCAGGCTGTACTAATCCTTATGGTAATTGGAACCATAATTGGAACATGGATTTTAAGTGGTACAGTACCTACTATGATTTATTATGGTTTACAAATATTATCTCCTGGTATTTTTCTTATTGCTACTGTTCTTATTTGCTGTATAGTATCTATTTCTACAGGTAGCTCTTGGACCACTGCTGGTACTGTTGGTATCGCCCTATTGGGTGTTGGTACTGGTTTAGGTATGCCAGTTGGAATGGTGGCCGGTGCAATCGTTTCAGGAGCCTACTTTGGAGATAAAATGTCTCCATTATCCGATACAACAAATCTTGCTCCTGCAATGGCTGGGACAACTTTATTTGAGCATATTAAGCACATGGTTTACACCACAGGACCTGCACTTCTTATTTCATTAGTTATTTATGGTATTCTTGGATTAAAATATTCAGGACAAAGTATTGATACTGCACAAATTAATCTATTGCTAGGTACTATAAGTCAGAATTTTAATATAACTCCATTACTGTTGATTCCCCCAATAGTGGTAATTCTTATAGTAGTAATGAAGGTACCAGCTTTACCTGGATTAATTACTGGTACATTACTAGGTTCAATATTTGCAGTATTGTTCCAGGGTGCTGACTTTGGTGCAATTATAGATGCTGCCCACTATGGATTTGAAATAGAAACTGGTGTTGAAATTGTTGATGAATTATTAAGCGGCGGTGGATTAGATGGTATGATGTGGACTGTTTCATTAATTTTAATCGCTCTAGCCTTCGGTGGTGTTATGGAAAGAACTGGTATGCTTCATGCAGTAGGAAGAGCTATCTTAAGCTTAGCAAATGGTACAGGTTCTCTTATACTAGCTACAGTTGTAACTTGTATATTTGTTAATCTAGTAACAGGTGAGCAATACTTGTCTATTGTTGTTCCAGGTAGAATGTATAAGGATGCCTATGCCGAAAGGGGTATTCATCCTAAGGTGCTTTCAAGAGCTTTAGAGGGATCTGGAACAGTTACTTCTGCTCTTATACCATGGAATACATGTGGTGCCTTTATGATGGGAGTATTTAACGTTTCTCCTCTTGTTTATGGTCCATATGCCTTCTTAAACCTATTATTACCAGTTATTAATGTAGTTTATGGATATCTAGGAATTACAATTACTAAAATAGATAAGACAGAAAAAGCAACAGCATAATTAAAGCAAAATATCCTATAAAGGGATTTGTAAAAGCAGCTTCTTAGGAGGCTGCTTTTTCTATTGTTAAATACTCACTATTTTATTGTTATTTGCAGTAATCATTGGGTATATGTCAAAAGTATGATGCTTAAAGTACTTAAATTAACCTTGTATAGAAGCTACTTATTGTCATAAACTAACACAAATGATATTGGTGTTTATTTTACTTGTTTGTTATTAAATATACATTATTTCCATAGTATGAATATTAACAAATAATGTTTCAATTTTAACAGCAATGTGGTATTATATAATTGGTATATTTATAGGAGGTGTTTTGTTTGGATAAACAACAAAAAATAGCGATTTTTTTATTGCCTCTTCTGGCAATAGCTATAGTAGCAGGTGGGATGTTTTTAATGAGAACCCCTACTGAAGCTGCTGGTTATATTGATGGTACTTATACAGGTACAGGACAGGGCTATGGTGGCGAAATTACAGTTGCTGTAACCATCCAAGGGGGCAAAATTTCTGCTATTGATTTAGTAGAGATTAATGATACTCCTGGTTTAGGCGATGATGCTGCTAATCAAGTTATTGATAGTGTAATTGCAAGCCAGTCTACTGAGGTAGATGTTATATCTGGTGCCACCGCTTCTAGTAACGGTACTATCGAAGCAATAAACATGGCATTGGTGAAAGCATCAGGTGGTACTGGGTACCCAGATGGAGTCCATGAGGGAATTGGCGATGGTTATGGTGGCGACATTAAAGTTAAAGTTGAAGTAGCTGGCGGCAAGATTATTTCTATCGAGCTCTTGGAAATCAATGATACTCCAGGATTTGGAGATGACGCTGCTAAAGCTATAATCGATTCAATAGTTGAAACACAGTCTACAGAAGTAGATATAGTTACTGGTGCGACAGCTTCAAGCAATGGAACCATTCAAGCAGTAAGGGTTGCTTTAGGACTTGAAAAGTCATCAGAGGATGTAGCTGCCCTAGCACCAGAACCTATGACATTTAGCGATGGTATCTATGAAGGTTCTGCAAAGGGCTTTAGTAATGATGGTGACATCAAGGTAAGAGTTGAGGTTATCGACAGTAAAATAGTATCTATAGAGGTATTAGAAATAAGCGATACTCCTTCTATTGGAGACACTGCTGCCGAAAACACAATAGCTAAAATTATTGAGTTTCAATCCACTTCAATTGATGCTATTACTGGAGCAACTAAGTCTAGTGAAGGCACAATAAATGCTGTAATAGCTGCTTTAGCAAATGGTACCATTAACCTTGAGGAAGTAGTTGAAGAAGAGGTTGTTGAAGAAGCTAAGGTAGAAGAAAAACCTGAAGAAACCAAAAAACCTGAAGAAACAAAGACAGAAGAAAAACCACAAGAGCAAAAGCCAGCATTAAAGGATGGCACATATGTTGGTGAGGCAAAGGGCTATAAAGAAGGCTATGATGGCAGTATTATTAGAGTAACTGTTACTGTAAAAGACGGAAAGGTTACTAAAGTAGAGCTTGATAAAGCACTTGCTGCAAAGACTCAAACAGCTGGTTACGGTGATGTTTCTGCTCAACAGGTTGTAGATGCTGCAAACAAACTTGGCATAACTCTTGAAACAATATCACAGGTTGATGGTATTGATGGTATGTCTGGTGCAACAGAATCTGCAGATGGCGCTAAAAATGCAATTAAGAATGCTTTAGATAAAGCTAAATAATATTTAGTGTATAAAGGACCTGACGCAAGTCAGGTCCTTAGACTGATGAAAAACCCCCATCTTCTTCGTTGCTTCGAAAACCTAGCACCCTTACGTATTACGTATACGCTGCAGTCGCTAGGTTTTCTTGCGCCTTGAATCTGCGGTTTTTTGATCAGTCTGCATTTTGATGACTTTGTCATCAACCTGAGGACCTGACGCAAGTCAGGTCCTTTTATTATTAGTTAATTTCTATATTTTCACCAGTAACAATATATATAACCCTTTCTCCTATATTTGTAGCGTGATCAGCAATCCTTTCAAGATAACGTCCTATAAATAGAAGCTTCGTGGCTTGCTTCACTATATTGGGGTTGTCTATCATCATATCTATTAGCTCAGTATATATATATTCATAAAGTAAATCTACATCTTCATCATCATGGGCTACTTCCTCAGCAAGCATGACATCCAATTTCATAAATGAATTCAAGCTTTTTCTAACCATATTTTGTGCTAATTTAGCCATTTTAGGGATATCAATTAGGGGCTTAACCAATGGTTCATCACCAATTTCCAATGTGACCTTTGCTATATTTACCGCATGATCACCCATTCGTTCGAGATCTGTGATTATCTTCAATACTGTAGCAATAACCCTTAAATCTCTGGCCATAGGCTGTTGTAATGCTATAAGATTCATGCAATCCATCTCAATTTCCAATTCTATCTTGTCGATTTCGTCATCCATTTCATATACTTTTCTTGCCAACTCAATATCTTGTTTTGCCAGAGCCTTTACAGAAACATCTATTATTTCCTGTACCATAGCACCCATTTTTAAAAGCTTAATATTTAGTTCTTCCAATTGAGTTATAAAGTTCTTTCTCATTTTCCTCTCTCCCCTCTTAACCAAAACGACCTGTGATATAATCTTCTGTTCGTTTATCCCTTGGAGTTGTGAAAATAGTCTTAGTATTCCCAGCTTCTATTAGTTCTCCCAATAGAAAAAATGCTGTTTCATCAGAAATTCTTGCAGCCTGCTGCATTGAGTGGGTTACTATAACAATAGTATACTCCTTTTTTAACTCAACAATCAACTCTTCTATTTTTGCAGTAGCAATTGGATCAAGAGCCGATGTTGGCTCATCCATCAACAATACCTCTGGTTGAATTGCTAGACATCTGGCAATACATAACCTTTGTTGCTGCCCCCCAGATAAACCATAGGCATTGCTATTTAATCTATCCTTTACTTCATCCCATAGAGCTGCACTTCTAAGACTTGTTTCTGCTATTTCCATTAGCTGAGATTTATTCTTGATTCCATGAACTTTAGCCCCGTATACAACATTTTCATATATGGACTTTGGAAATGGGTTGGGTTTTTGAAATACCATTCCTACCTTTGTTCTTAATTCTTCCACCCTAAATGATTTACTAAAGATATTAGTTTCATTATAAAGGATTTCACCCGAAGTTCTTACACTGGGAATTAGCTCCACCATCCTATTGAGAGTCTTAATAAAGGTGGATTTACCACATCCTGATGGCCCAATTATGGCGGTAACATCATGCTCATTTATATCATAGTTTAGCCCCTTTAATGCTTGATCATTTCCATACCATAGATTTAAATCCTTTATTTTAAAAATTGTCCTCTTGTCAATCAATTTGTTTGTCAAAGTAAAACCCTCCTTTTCTAGTATCTCTTTTGAAATTTATTTCTAATAATAATTGCAGTAGAATTCATAATAGCCAGCATAAGCATTAGTACTACTATTGTTGCAGCAGCAAGATTGGCGTACTCTCGAGTTAAAACTGCGTCTAATGTCCAATAGTATACTTGAATAGGGAGGGCAGTAAAATTATCCATTATACTTGATGGTATTCTTAGTATTAGGGTGGGTATGCCAAGTACAACCAATGGTGCTGTTTCCCCTATTGCTCTTGAAAGTGCAAGTATAGAGCCTG
This sequence comes from Alkaliphilus peptidifermentans DSM 18978, assembly GCF_900101495.1. Classification (GTDB taxonomy): domain Bacteria; phylum Bacillota; class Clostridia; order Peptostreptococcales; family Natronincolaceae; genus Alkaliphilus_C; species Alkaliphilus_C peptidifermentans. The sequence continues at coordinate 147,623 of NZ_FMUS01000007.1, read as the reverse complement.
TTAATATACCCGGCAGCGCCACTGGTAGTACAACCTTTCTTATTGTTGTCCATTTGGTGGCACCCATAGCATAGGAGGCATCCCTTAAAAAACTTGGGACAGATCTAATAGCTTCTTGACTAGCTACAACAACAATTGGAAGTACCAGTAGTGACATAGTTAACCCTCCAGCTAAAATGCTAGAACCCAAGTTTAATAACCTTGCAAATACCGTTAATCCTAATAAACCAAATATAACCGAGGGGACTCCCGCTAAATTAGAAATATTCATTTTTATAAGGGATTGTAATTTGCCTTTGATTGCATATTCTTCTAAATATACTGCCGTTGATACCCCCAAAGTTATTGTTACAGGGGCTACAATTGCCATTAGTAAAAAGCTACCCACAATAGCACCCCATATCCCTGCCTTATGGGGAAAAATCGAAAGATTGCTGGTTAAAAATTTAAAATTTAACCACCCTACACTATCGACCCATATTTTATATATCAAAATTCCCAATACAAGTAGGGCAAATATGGTTGATATTAGAAAAATATTACGGGCTATTCGATCTAGTATAATACGTCTAGTCATATTAGACTTCTTTGTCTCTATATTTAAAAGAGTTTTTAATTCCCCTTTATCTTCTATTTGATAGCTCATTTTAGTACTCCTCTCTATATCTTTTAGAGATATACTGTGCCAACAGGTTCATCAGGAGGGTAAATATAAATAACAATAGTCCCACTGCATATAGACTGTAATAACCAAGAGTTCCGCTTCCTGCATCTCCACTGGTAAATTCTACAATGTAGGCAGTCATGGTTTGCATCGATTTTGTTATATCAAATGTAAAATTTTTAGAGCTGCCACTTGCAATTGCCACAATCATGGTTTCTCCTACAGCACGGGAAATCCCTAAAACAAAGGATGCTATTATTCCTGAAAAGCCTGCTGGTACAATAACCTTCAATGCCACTTCCAGCTTAGTAGACCCTAATGCAAGTGCTCCTTCCCTTAAAGAGTTTGGAACAGAATTCATGGCATCCTCAGACAATGAAGCAACTAAAGGTATAATCATTATTCCCATTACTATTCCAGGACTTAGAGCATTTTTAGCCTCTAGGCTAGGAATCGCCTTCATTAATAATGGAGTAACGAAGGAGTAAGCAAAAAAACCATATACAATTGTTGGAATACCTGCTAACACCTCCATAATTGGCTTCAAGGTTCTTCTTATATTTTCAGAGGCATATTCGCTTAAATATATAGCTGAAGTTAATCCTACAGGAATAGCTACAGACATGGCTATTAAAGCTATTATAATGGTACCATTTATCAATGGTAGTATTCCAAAAGCAGGGGTTGAAGCTAAAGGTGCTAATCTTGTACTAAATATATCTTTAAAAGGCACTTTACTAAAGAACTTATAGGCATCGAAGACTAAAGTAAATGCAATACCAATTGTTGTAATTATTGATATAGAAGCCGCCAGCAGAAAAGCCTTAGGCATTACTTTTTCCATGAGTCTACCCTTATTAGAATTAAAATTATTCTTAATTATTTCTCTGACACCAGTAACCTTTTCCATTTTAATTATCCTCTCTAGTAAATTAGTAATACCTACGCCTACCTTTTATTCATAAGTGATAAACAACTTTAAGATGAGAAGAAGTGGCTTCTCATCTTAAAGAATGGGTCTATTAATTATTACTTAATTGTTTCTAACTGTTTTAAATACTCTTGATACTGTGCTGCAGGTAGTGGAGCAAATCCATTCTCTCCGGCTAATCTTGCAGCACCTTGTGGAGATACTACATATTTAGCAAAGTCCAGTACTTGAGGCTTTTCACTGGCATATTGAGCATTTAAATAAGTGAATACTGGTCTTGTGAATCCTGCATAGGGTAAATCTTCACCTATTGTTTCTAAAGTAGGTTCTACTGGCCCATTACCAAAGTCTATTTTTACAGCTCTAAGCTTATCAGTGTTATTAACATAATATCCAAATCCGAAGAAGGCAATTGCATTTTTATCTCTAGAAACCAAATCTACTAGTGTTGGGTATTCTTGTTGTAGGTTAGCTGTTTTAACTATATCTTGCTTACCTAGTATTACTTCCCAGAAAAATTCATATGTTCCATGGTTTTCATTAGGTCCGTAAAACTTAATTTCTTCTTTAGGCCACTCAGGTCTAATATCAGACCATAGTACTTTGTCGTCTGCTCTATATGTTCCAGAAAGATACATATTAACAACTTCTTCAGCGGTCATTTCTTTTGCCCAATCGTTATCTTTATTGATTACCATAGTTAATCCATCTAGCGCTAATTTGAATTCTAATATATCTTCTCCTAGCTTTAATCCTCTTTCTTCCAGCTGTTCTACTTCTTCCTTTTTAATTGCTCTTGAAGCATCAGCAAAGTCCAACTCACCAGGTATAAATTTTTTAAATCCAGCACTTGATCCTGCACGTCCTACTTGAACGCTTACATTTGCTTCTTTTGTTGTCATGTATTCTTCAGCTATATGAGCCATTAAAGGATATACTGTACCTGACCCGTCAACTATAACAGCACCTTGAAGCTTTGTGGTTTGTTCCTCTTGTTGTCCTTGTTGCTCTGAGTTTCCAGTTGTAGTCTGCTCTTCATTTCCGCCACATGCTACTGCAGATAATGCCAATATACCAACTAATAAAAATAGAAATACTCTTTTTAACATTGAATAAAACCTCCTATTGGATTATGTTTTTTCTTCCTTACAAATATTAATATACATTATTTATTCTTATGGTTTGTTATGGAACCGTTAATCGATTGTTAAAAGCATGTTAGCTTAACCAACTGTTATTTTTTTTATAGAAAAATAAAACAAGGGTCAGCATCTGCGCCTTCCCTTGTTTCATATATCTATATATTTCCTTACATCTACTCTATCAAGCTGTAACCCATTTCCTTTAGTTCTTTCTCTCTATTCTTTAAGAATCCAATCATGTTTTCAATATGTATAGTTAAATCCATATCAAATTCTTCGGCAGATTTTTTAATTAAATCCCTATCGACACCCTTAGCAAAGGCTTTATCCTTTATTTTTTTCTTCACGGATTTTACTTCTAGGTCATCGAAGCTTCTTGAGGGTCTTACTAAAACACATGCCACTATAAAACTGGCCAGCTCGTCAACTGCATATAACCCCTTGTCTAAACTGCTAACCCTGTCTGTTTCAGTATAATCAGCATGTCCTTTAACTGCGTAAATAATGTCTTCATCAAAGCCCTCACTTTTTAATATTTCTTGTCCTTTATAGGGATGTTCATTTGGATACATTTCATAATCAATATCATGTATTAAGCCAGTTATAGACCACTTTTCCACATCCTCCTTTAGTAAACCTCCATACCCTATCATTCCAGCCTCCACTGCCAAGGCATGCTTTATTAAACTATCAGATTTTACATATTTCTTTAATATTTCAAAAGCTTCTTCTCTATTCAACCTTTATTCCTCCTATTCATTTTTCATTATTTTGTAATTGTTTTTAACTATTATACTTATAATTTGACTGGATTACAATTGCATATTATACTTTAATTAGTCTATTTAGATCAGTTTATCTATTTTACTTGTGATAAGGAGCTACTTTATGAAAATATACCAAAATAGAAACGTAGATATGGGATCTGGAAAGATCCTCACAACCCTTTTAAAGGTGTCTATTCCTGCTATTATTGCAATGCTATTTCAAACTGGTTTTAACATTGTTGATACCATATTTGTGAGTAGACTTGGACAGGAGGCTATTGCTGCTGTCTCCATTGCATTTCCTATTCAGTTTATGATAATTGCCTTAGCAAATGGTACTTCTATGGGTTTAACTGCTTTAATATCCAAAAACCTTGGTATGGGGGATGTAGATAAAGCCAGTCAAATAGGTCGGCAGGGAATTTTTATTTCATGCTTCGTTAGCCTATTAATTACTGCTGTAGGACTAGTTTTTATTAAGGATATATTCAAGCTACTGGGAGCTTCTGCTCAAACCTTACCCTTAGCTACTGACTATATGACCTATATAATCATAGGGACCTTTTTTATCTTTCTAAATATTTCACTCAGTGGTATTTTGAGGGCTGAGGGTGATCATGTAACTCCTATGAACTCCATGATTATTTCTACAATTATCAATATTGTGTTGGACCCTATCTTTATTTTTGGTTTTGGTTTTATTCCTTCACTTGGAGTAAAAGGGGCAGCCATAGCAACGTTATTGGCAAAGGTTTTTTCTTTTTTCTATGTATTCTATTACATTATAAAGGGAAAAACTCAATTGAACTTGTCTATGAGTAATTTTAAGATAGATATGAATCACATAGTTAGTATATATAGGATAGGCATCCCAACTTCTTTAGGTCAATTAGGCATGAATGTAAGTGCCATGATTGTTAACCGTATTTTAGCTCAATATGGTGATGTTACCATAGGTACATTGGGAATAGCCAATAGACTTGAATCCCTTGCCTTTATGCCTATATTTGGTATAATGAGTGGCTTTATACCTATGATTGGCTATAACTATGGCCGAAAGGATTATAAAAGGTTAAAAGAAACAGTTTTGTTAACAGCAAAAATCTCTGCTGTTTTTATGGCTATAGTAGGTGGGCTATTCACCTTATATCCAACCTTCTTCTTAAGGATTTTTACAGATGATGCTGAAATACTAAGAATTGGTTCTTCATATCTTAGAATTATTACATGGACCTACTTCTTTATAGGAATTGATATAACTTTGTCCTGCACCTTCCAAGGTTTAGGAAAAGGCTTCTACAGTATGTTTTGTCATTTTACTAGATTATTTATATTGAAAATACCTGCAATACTTATCTTTATGAAGTTATATGGGTTAAATGGGGTATGGTATGGTACTGCATTATCAAACTCCCTTACTATAATTGTTTCTACTTCTTTAATGGCGTATATGGTTAAGCAATTAAGAAAAGAATTGTCTTCAAATAACATGGAGGCCTCTATATAATATTATTACATTTTTTTCCTATCATTTGATATAATATAATTATATTTTTATAGGAGGGATTATTTATGAAGCTACAATTTTTGGGTCATTCTGCCTTTTATTTTGAAGCGGAGGGAATTAAGGGTATTATAGATCCCTTTATACCAAACCCTTTAGAAAACCCTTTATTTAACAAAAAAGACTTAACTCATATTTTCGTTACCCATGGCCACGGTGATCATCTTGGAGACACAATAAACATTTCTAAGGAATCTGGAGCACAGGTGATCTGTAATTTTGAAATAGCTCAATACTTAAGTAAATATGATATTGAATGTCATGCAATGCATATTGGAGGAAGGGCTACTCTAGATTTCGGTAAGGTTAAAATGACTCCAGCCCTTCATGGTTCTGGTATTATAACCAAGGATGAAATAATATATGGAGGAAGTCCATGTGGTTTTGTTATTGATGTTGCAGGTAAAAAGCTTTACCATGCCGGAGATACTGGCCTCACCATGGATATGCAGCTCCTTTCAAAAGAAAACATAGATGTTGCCCTTATACCTATTGGAGGCAACTTTACAATGGATATTGAGGATGCTATAGAGGCTGTTAAATTTATACGACCAAAGGTTACCATACCAATGCATTATAATACATTCCCAATTATATCTGCTGAGCCACTCAACTTCAAAGAAAAGGTTGCAAATTCTGAAGTTAAACTTTTAGAGGCTGGAGATGTATTTGAATTTTAAACAACAGGAAATAATCCTGTTGTTTTTTTACGTAAAATATTGAATATGTCCATTGGGGAAGTACTTTTTTATTAAATCTGTTAAGTATTCTTTAGCTTCCTCTGCTTCATGCTTCTCATAAACATATTTAACTCTACCATATTTACCCCATTTCTTTTGTCGCTTTTCAGGGTCCATTTCAAGTCTTGTGTTGGGGAAACGTTCCTCAATGATATTCTTTGCATTCATCGTGAATCGGTGTTGTATTAGCTCAAAGGTTATAAAGCTATTTGGCTGTAGTCCAATATGCCTATGGAGTGCCTCCAGCATTTCTTTGTACTCTATTTTCCACCCATCATGTAATATAATAGGTGCTATTAAAAATCCCAATGGGTAGCCAGCCTTAGCCATTTTTTCTGCAGCCCTTAATCTATCCCATAAATTATCAACATTATGCTCAAAATTTTTAATAACATAATTTGAGTTTATACTGAATCTAAAACGGGTGTTGCCATTATGATTTATGTCTAACAATGGGTCAACAGCGGCATATTTGGTAACAACTCTGAGTTTGCCACTTTTTAGTGTTGAAAAATGTTCAATGGTATCTTTAAGTGATCCAGTTATGTGCTCCACCCCCAGCGGATCACCTGTGCTGGCAGCTTCAAACATAGTAGTATGGGGTAATTTTTTTTCTATATATTGATCAATTGTATTGTATAATTCATCAAGGTTTCCATAAACTCTTACGTATGGTTTTTTCCCTTGGGTTGTAAATAAATAGCAGTACTCACAGCTTCCGGGACAATTTGTCATAAGGGAAAATTGGTAATCAGCTGAGGGTTTACATACCTCCAGCTTCATACTTTTTTTGATCCCCACGATTAATGTTTTTTTTGCAGCTGCATATTTTGCCTTTTCATCTTCACCTGGTAAATTTCTAACTTGATTATGGGATGTGGTTTCTAGCATCTCTATATTCTTTTCAAGACAGTATTCCTTTACCCTCTTACCAACAACTGTATTTCTTGCATCCGCCTCAAAATACACTCTATCGGGTTGCCATAATTCCATATCGATAACCTCCTTATTGAGGTTATTCTCCCAATTTTCAAGGGAAATCATACTTATTTATAATGTTAATTAGAGAATACCTTCAGGCTTATTAGCAAAAATAGTTTTCACTTCATATAATTAATATATATGGTTTTTAAGCTGATATTGGGTATAATTATAGTAGTAATTCCAAACAGGGGGTATATCAAAGTGAATGAACGTAATAAAGGGATATTTTATATGATTCTAGCTTCTCTTTTTTTTGCCCTTATGGCTACTGCTGTTAAATACTCAGGTGATTTACCAACAATAGAAAAGGTGTTTTTTAGAAATATTGTTGGATTCATTTATGTTGCTTTTCTTATTAAGAAGTCTGGTGAAAGCTTCAAAGGCACTAATACTCGTTATCTTATATACCGTTCCTTTTTAGGGCTTATGGGAGTTTTCCTTTATTTTTTTGCCATTGACCGACTTCCCTTGGCAGATGCAGTTGTGCTAAATCAAACCAATCCATTTTTCGTTATGCTATTGGCTTCAATTTTTCTTGGTGAAAGAATTAAAAAAGTCCAAATCCTCTTATTTATACTAGCCCTGACAGGTGTGGGCTTCATAGTAAAGCCTCAATTTGATTACCGTGTTGTTCCTGCCCTTGCAGGGCTGTCATCTGCGTTGTTTGCAGCATCAGCCTATACAATTATACGTCATCTTCGCACTACTGATCATCCAAATGTAATAGTATTTTACTTTACAGGTTTGTCTACAATTACCGCTTTACCCTTTTTATTATTTGGTCAGTTTGTATTTCCTACTCCTCTTCAGCTGTTGGTTCTTCTTTCCGTTGGTGTATTTGCCACTATTGCACAATTATTGATGACCTATGCATATAGATATGCAGAGGCGGGAGATTTATCAATATATTCCTATGGTCAAACTGTATTCTCTATTTTTATTGGTATTGTAATTTTTTTCGAGATACCTGATATCTATAGTTTTTTAGGGATATCACTAATTATATTTAGCGCTTACTTGAATTATCGAATAAAGAGAAGAGCAACTGAAATTGATTGAGCATAATGGCTGGCATAAAAAAACTCAGCCCACCTATCGATATCGGAAATAAGTAGGGTGCTGAGTTTTAGATTATATTATAATTACTATGTTGCTGTCTTTTTTCTTTTTTCGATATTCTGATTTTTCCTTTCAAGCTGCCTATCAATTGCTCGATTAATAACCAAGCGAATAATTGCAATAACCGGTACTCCCAAAAACATTCCAATAAGTCCAAATAATTTCCCACCGACTGTTATGGAGAAAATAATCCAAAATGGACTTACTCCCACACTATCTCCTAATATCTTTGGACCCAAAATCAGACCATCAAACTGCTGTAGAGCTAATATGAAAATTAGAATCCAAAGAGCCTTTAATGGACTATCGAAAAATGTTATGATTGTGGCCGGTACGGCTCCAATAAAGGGCCCAAAGTATGGTATCATGTTTGTTACGCCTATAATAACGCTTAATAATAGTGCATAACGTATACCCATTATCTTCAAACCTACAAAACATAAGCAAGCAATTATAAAGGAGTCTAAAGATTTCCCCACTATAAACTTTGCAAATAGATCGTCAACTTCCCTTCCAAAAACTTTAACCTTTTCAACAGCTGTATCACTTAAAAATACCCTTAATATTTTTTCAATACCCTTTTTAAAGGACTCTCTATCCATTAGCATATAAAAGGATAATATTAACCCCAGTACAAAATTTAGTAACCCCGAAGTGATGGATAGGATGCTAACGGCAAGATTATTTAAAATTCCTTCAAGGGAATCACCCATTTTTCTGAAAACATCGTTTATTTTTGTATTAACGTGTTCAGACACATCTATTTGACTATAGGTTTCTATTTCTTCTGTCCATTTACTAATTAATTCATTAGAAGAAGTAATATATTCTGGCACCCTTCGAACAATATCACTGATATTATTTCCTATTTGAGGAGCCACAAATACTATTAGCATTGTTATAGAGCTTATAAGAATGATATACATGGTTAGTATGCTAAGAAGTCTATGGAGCTTACTTCTTTTACTAATAAATTGAATTCTATTAAATAATCGTTTTTCTAACCATCGAACACCCGGACTCAAAAGATATGCCACGGAAGCTCCAATAATAAATGGACTTAGTATTCTTCTAGTAACACCAAAGCCTACTGAGAAGCTTTTTATATAGAAGCCCATATTATCTAATAGCAGGTAGAAAATTATAGACATTGCAACCGTTAGAAAACCATAAAAGGAATATTTAAAATACGCTTTATCCAACTTCATTTTCATATCCACTCATCCTCATCATTTGATATCTTATATCATTATACATTATTTCTTTCATCTTCGCTATGCTCATAAGAAAAAGGTAATCTAATGTTGAATATTTTTTGAATCAATGCCTATATGATAAGGAGATATGTGTAGTTGTTTATCCTTCGAATATGTGGCAATGAATATTTCGTTAATGGTTTTATAGCCAGCTTTTTTAACTTGGTCTAATATCATTTCCGACTTCAAGCCTGCTCTTTTTAGGCTTTCAGTATCAAACCTCCCCTCAAGAATTACTATAGTAGGAACTTCCTTTTCCTTAACACCTATTGCCATGTCCTTGGGAGTTACAGGGTTTATATCGGCTTTCTTTAGAACAGTCATTCGACCATTAGATTCTATGATTGCATAAAGAACATCCTTAAAATCAAAAATGTCTTTTTCCCTAAGCATCATTAATAACTCATCTATGCTGTACTTTATTTTTTTCATATTATTCACCAAAAACTTTCCATTTTCCATTACTAATGTAGGCTCAAAGGTAACTATTCGAGCGAATTTTCTATTTTTCAAAATGAATTTATTCATTATATATTGAAATATGGCAAGAATTACTATAGCAAAGGCTGTTGGTAGATGCTCTATACTGGGGTCAGCAATATCTGCTCCAATCACCGAGCCCATAGTAATAATAATTAGAAAGTCAAAGACTGGCATCTCTCCAACTAGTCTTTTACCTGTTAGTATTAAGTTTAAGAATAATACCAATGACATTATGGTTATAATTCGAATAAAAATCATTAAATACTCCATAGAATCGCTCCTTTCAAATACTATTTTGTAGTATTGACAATAGACAAAAAAAATAACTAGAGATTTGCTCTCTAGTTATCATATCAATTTGTTGTTTTATTCATAATAAACCTCATCAAGAAATAGTCCCTGTGAAGGAACAGTTACACCTGCAAATTTTCTTTCGCCTTTTTTAAAAATTTCATCAATATATTTAATACCTTCGTTCCCTAAGCCTATTTCAATTAAAGTACCTACAATAATCCTTATCATGTTATGTAAAAATCCATCTCCAACAAATTCAATTTCTATCATATGGCTCTTCTTTTCGATATTAATAGCTTTAATTGTTCTTACAGTTGTTTTATTACTCTTTTTTACCGAAGAAAAGGGAGCAAAGTCGTGACTACCAATAAGCTTTTCAGCAGCCATTTGCATGCTTGTTAAGTTCAACTCTTTGGAGACTTGGTAGCTATAATTTCTATTAAAAACAGATGGTATTGGATGATTCCAAATATGGTATGTATATTTTTTCCCCGAAACATTATATCTACTATGAAACCTATTGGAAGCTTCTTTTAATTCCTTTACTGCAATATCCTGAGGTAGATATGTGGTTATATATTCATGCATTTCTTTTAATGACATCTTACTTTTAGCTTGGAAATTTGCAACCTGACCCAGTGCATGAGCTCCAGCATCCGTTCTACCTGATCCTATAACTTCAGTGGGGGTTTCTAGCATTTGACTAATTACATTTTCCAATTTCCCTTGAATTGTTTTGTCATTATCAGTCAGACGTTGCCAACCCTTATATCTACCACCATCATATTCTATTATCATCTTTATATTTCTCATTTTATCACTCCAGTGTAAAATTTAAAAAGCTCCATTATAAGTATGGCGCTTTTTAACATTTTTTATTATTTTTTTTCTTTAATATAGAGCAACCATCGCAATCTTCACACTTTTTTATATCGTGAAGTATATTATTACATCTTGGACATCTTTTTATTTCCGAATCATTAACCTCTAATCCACAGGTGGAACATCTATTTTTCACTTACTCTCACCTCTTTTAAAATACTACTATATAATCAGTTGTGCTAATATACCAGCAGTTAAGAAGGCCAATACAAAACTTCCAATCCATATTATGGCAGATTCTTGCCAGCTTCTTTCCTTAAATATTACTATAATAGCCGCAATACACGGAACAAATAGAGTAATAGCCACTAGTGAAACTACCACCTGTGCACCAGAAATAATTCCGGCACTTGCTAAACTATCAAGACCAGCTGCACCAAAGTCTCGTCGAACTATTCCCATAATAAATGCCTGTGAAACCCTAGGATCTAGCTTTAAGAATCCTTCTGTTACTGGTGCAAAGAAACCGATAATAACCTCAAGTGAACCTGTCAGCTGGAGAACTGATATTAACAATGCACCAATAGCAAATAGAGGTGTTGCCTCCTTCATGAAAGCCCATGACTTCGAAGTGGTCTTTCTTAAAACGTTTGTTAGCTGTGGTACTCTAAGAGGTGGTAAATCTATTAATAAATCAGTAGATTTCCCCGGCATAATTTTGTTCAAAATTGTTCCCGTTAACACAAATACTGTAAATATTGTTACTGAGTAAATGATAAAGTATTTTGCTCCTAGGGGTGCAATTAAACCTGCGATAACCCCCAGCTGTGCAGAACAAGGAATTGCTAAACCCAATAGCATGGTTGCAATAAATCTTTCTCTTTTTGAGCCTAGTAATCGAGTAGTAATTGTTGCCATGGTTACGCATCCGAAGCCAAGAATCATAGGAATTACTGCTCTACCGTTAAGGCCTAGGTAGGTCAACATTTTATCCACTAAGGTAGCAATACGAGGAAGGTATCCTGAATCTTCCATTAAAGAAAGACAGAAATAGAATCCAGCTACTAAAGGTAGTAGTAAGCCCAGGACGTAGATAGGAGTCATAGTTAATAGTCCAAACTCACCCATTATCACTTGTCCTAAAATACCCTCAGCATCTATATATTGACTAAGTAAATTAGTAATAAAATCATAGTAGTAGGTTCCCATTATAATTTCTTCTGTAATATCTACAACTGTTTGTGCAACGAAAACACCAATTGCTTGATACATAAGAAATAAAACAAAAAACAAAATTGGTATTCCTGTAACTGGTTGAATCATCCATCTTCCCAGCTTTGTTTTAAAGGAAGCCTGTTTCATATCCTCCGAGACAATTTCTTCTATCAATTTATCTATGTATTGACGTCTTGTAGAATAAATTGCTTCTCGCAGGTTTTCTTGATGCTTTGTATTGTGCCTTGCTTCAATATTTTCATCTTCTTCTAGTATTAATAGAGCTTCTGATTCTTCATCAACTGAGTCAATAACTTTATTGATATATTCCTCAACAATACCCAGCCGTTTTCCTTTTTTAGCATTACTTAGGGCCGCCTTTACTTCAGCTATACCCTTCCCCTTAACAGCAACAGTGGGTATTACCTCAACTCCTAGTTTTTCTGACAATAAATTAACATCAATTTTCCTACCGTTTCTTTCTACATCATCCATCATATTTAAGGCTACTACCACTGGTTTGCCCATATCGATAATCTGCTGTGTTAAGAATAAATCACGCTCTAGATGTAATGCATCAACAATGTTTAAAATGACATCCCCGTATAGAATTACATCTCTAGCAACCCGTTCTTCATCATTAAATGAAGAGACACCATATACTCCAGGTGTATCAATTACTATATCTCCTTGATATTTTCCGTGACTAATATCTACAGTAGTACCTGGAAAATTTGATACATCTACATAAACCCCTGTTAGTGCATTAAAAAAAACTGATTTTCCAACGTTGGGATTGCCGACTAAAACAATTTTTTTACTATCCTCTGGTATTTCTATTGTTGCTGCTGGATTATGACAATTCACTGAAATCCCCCTATCTATTACTATACAGCCTTTACTTCAATTGTTTCTGCAAGCCTACGTCCAATAGCTACTTCCTGCATTTTATTCTGTAGAACAATTGGTCCGGCAGGAAGCTTTTCTGCACAAATAAGTCTTGCACCTTCGCAAATACCTAACCTTATTGCCTGTGCCCTAATGCTGGAATCAGGAATATTTAAAATCTCTATCAATTGTCCCCTCTTAGCTTTGTCAAGCGTCATCATTATACCCCCATTTTTATAACATTGATAATCATTATCATTTATTAAGTAAAAAATATATCCACTTTCATATAAATTATACGCTTTGGTGTGCTAAGAGTCAATAATAATTTTGCTCATTTGATAATGAGTTTCGCCATCCTCATTGATCATAAGGGGGGACCACCTCTTAACAACACCGTATTGCATTGGGAGTTAGGAACGAACGCTCCTGTGCAATAAAAAAAGGCACTGGGCCTTTATTTTTTTTCTAGTATAAAATTTGGTACTGTATAGCATTCAACAATACTACCTATAATATTTTTGGTTCCTACCCGCGTGTAAACACCTTGAAGCTTGCCGTTGTACATAAATAAACCAATAATATAATTGTAGTCAAAAAATTCAATGTCATCATATGTGAATTTAGCCATAGATATCTTTGGTACCATGCAAAATTCTTGTAATAAATAATCCTCAACCGCTTCATCTTTGATAATCTTCATCCATTCATGGTCATTATAGTCTCTACCAATTCGTACTCCCCTTGAAGCATATTTATCCATAGGCTTTAATACAAGCTTATTTTTATTCTCAAGAGTATATTTAACCATTTCATTGTCATTATTATTAAAGACGATGGTAAAGGGTATGTGCTTATTGATAAATCCTCTCTCATCATCAGAGAGGAAGGGGGTTTTATCCTTGTCATGCAATATGGCAAATATATTTTTATTATGTATAATTTGCGAACGCAGAGGGCCTATTACACAAATATCCCCGGCCAAATAAGCATTTATAAAATCTTGAACCTCCTCAGCCCTTTCAATTATTTCCCATGTAACTGCTCTACGGTAAATACAGTCAATAGGTAGATCTTTATAGTATAGCTTCCCATTTTTATATTCCAGCCATCTTGGGTCAACTATAACAGTTGTACACCCGTTAGCTTCAAAATATTTTTTGAATTCAATAAACTCGCTTGGAGGTTCTCCTTCAATCCAGTCCATAATTGCTACATTTGGTTTTTCATTTGCTTTACTGTATTTTTTATAATTAGCCAGTAATGCATCTACCCACGATTGAAATAGCTCGAAGCCTTTGTATTCATAATGAGATGAGTATTGATTTAATGCTTTTGAACTTGAAAATATTTTTTGTAGCTCCTGTTGTTCACTCATTCCTGAGGAGCCATCAGCATTAAGCTCACAAAATTGAAAGCTTCCGTTATAATGGTAGAATATATCAAATCGTCCCATGGGGGTATTACAATCATAGCCAGGATCCTTCAATATCATTTTTTCCAATAATGATGAAAATCCAAAGTGGGTACGAAAATCTTCATTGTGGAGGTAGTGTTGAATCACTTTGTTTAGAATAGTCATTAGCTGCTGGGTTAGGTTATCAAACATATTCATATCCTTTGATGATAAAAACATTGGCTGATATAAAAACTCCACCGGTTTACCCTTGTACCTTGCTGGCGATTCCTCCACTGCCTTTTCAACTGTCTTATATTCCTCAATAAACTCTTGCTTATTTTGCAATAGGTTTTCTTTATAGACCTTAAATAATTTCTCTGTTTCCACTTTCCTTCCTCCCCACCCATTTATTCAAACTGCACCATTCCAAGGTTTTTAGTCCAGCTTCTTTAATTAGAGCCTTTGAAACCATTGCTGGGTTTTTCTGCTGCATCAGCAGCTGTTCTAAGGGTATTAAGTAGCTAGCTTCTTCTTCCTTTAATCCCTTTTTAGCTAAATCCAATATAAGAGATAAAATTTCATATATTTTTTTACCTCTAAAAATACCCATAAAGCCATCATTTATTAAATTACTTCTATAGGCTGCTAGTTTTTTATCATCGGTAGCTTCTGTGAGCTTATATAGATACATTAATGCATCCTCATGATAAAACAGTCCCTTAATTAAAGCTATATATGCAAAGCTTAAAGGATATGGCAAGCTATCTGCCATACGTAATTCAATATATTTACGGGCACGGACATCTGGAAATACCATTGACATTATATGATCAATTTCATTTGTGTTAAAAGTATATAAATCCATAACCTCTTCTGTTTTTAAGCTATCTGTCTTAATTATATTTCCATCCTTAACAATAAAAATAGGGGGTATATTTAGAATATACTGGGCATACTTCTCATACCCAAAGTCTTCTACCATTGCTCCGTGTAAAAGTCCTCCTCTTTCTGAGTCGGTGTTATCCCATATGGTACTCCTTACACTATTTTTTTCATAT
Source organism: Alkaliphilus peptidifermentans DSM 18978 (assembly GCF_900101495.1). Lineage (GTDB taxonomy): Bacteria > Bacillota > Clostridia > Peptostreptococcales > Natronincolaceae > Alkaliphilus_C > Alkaliphilus_C peptidifermentans. Next base: position 132,297 of record NZ_FMUS01000007.1, on the reverse strand, counting down.
ATCCTTCCCTCAAATACAGGAGCATTATCGGTTATCAAGGCCAGTAAAGGAGATAAAAAGTTTGCGACCTTATATTTTCTTATGAAATCCTCTTCATTACTATAGTCTATTACAACCTGTAGAGAAGCAGTGCCCTTCATCATATTGTGTGCATATTTCCCCCTTCCCTTAAAATGATTTGACATATACTCATATCTTTTTTTAGGGTTAAAGGGTATATCATCAATTGAAGTCTTTGGATGATAACCAATAGCCATTAATAGTTGCCCATGTTCTTCTAAGATTGGCACTATGTTTTCTAAAAACTCCATATAGATATTTTCTATTTCATTTATGCTACTACAAGATATAATACTAAATTCCAACTGACCACCTGGCTCCAAAGTTATAACACCTGAATCACATTCCAGTCCAATTACATAGGTTCCTTCATATTTAGGTTGATATCCCTTAACTATCATTTTTTTTAGAATACTTTCTATACCATTTTCCTGATAAAAATTAACAGAGTTTAATGTTTTCTTATCCACGATGATATGTTCAACTTCCACACCTATTTTAAAATCATCCTTTGATTTTTCACCTGATCTAAGTACCCCACAAAAAGCATTGAGTTTTTCCTGATATTCCATCCCATTTCCCACCCTTATGTTATTAATATATCTATAATCTTTTCTTTGTTATAAATAAATTATATATTAGACCTGCTATTACCAATACAAATCCAACAAATTTCTCTTTTGAAATTTCTTCTCTGTTTAATAAATCTAAAGCAAATCCACCAGTAAATTGCCCAATAAAAATAAACAATGTAGCAAATATTATAGGTATTTTAGGCAGTAAATTATTAGTGCCAGCCACTACTGCTATGGTAATAATGCCACCTAAGTATATGTATAAAGGTATTGATCTTAACTCTTCAAAGGAAAACTGAAGCTGTTTTTGATAAAAAAGAACTATTAATGCAGCTGTTATAGTTCCCATAAGATTATTTAGGAAGACTACACGATATGTTCCTAAGTTTTTAGAAAGCTGAGCATTAAATATGGAAGATACTGTTATCATACATCCCGCCATAAATGCCAATAGACAAACTATAACTACCATTTTATCTCCTATCCTATCATCATAATAATTACTCCCAAAATAATCAATAGAAAGCCTGGTACTTGCTCCATTTTCTGAGGAATTTTTTTCATTCCCAGAAGACCAAAATTGTCAACTACTAAAGAAGCAGCTATCTGACCCAAAAGTATAAATGCAACTGTAACAGATACACCAAGCCACTGAAAGCTAATATTATTAACAACAACAATTAATGCCCCTAATACACCTCCACTGTAAAAATAAAATGGATATACCGCTTGCTTCTTACTTTTTTCTCCCTTAAGTTTGACAATACTTATAGCTCCCAGCATTCCAATAAAATGTACAATCAAAGAGCTAGAATAAACATCAGTATAAATACTCAGCAGCCCATTTAAATGTATAAATAAGGCCAAGAGGATTCCTATTAACAGTGCCATCAGATAGTTCATAAAATCCCCTCTTTCAACAACAAAATAGCCCACCATTGGTGAAGCTAATGGTTATATCGACTATAAATATACATATAGCTAGATTTACCCAATTTAATGTTGAGAAAAACAAAAATAAATGTTTTATACTATTTCAACCAATAAATATTGTTATCGGTATTTATTATGATAAATTGTTTTTCATCAGAATCGTAGTGTACTTCTTCAGCCGGCCAGGGGAATGTAAACAATGGATTATACTCACCATCTCGTGTAAATTCCATCAGTTGGTTATTATTAATTAAATAGGCTAAATTACCATTTGTAATGATAAACATATCTTTGCTATTTAATAATAATGGTGCATCAAATTCAATTTTTTCCCTACTTATAACATTCATAATTACCAAGGCTTCCCTTTTACCTAGATTATACACATATAAATAGTCATCAAATATAAATTCGTAATAATTATAGGGCATTTTTTCTATAATATTTCTTTCATCGCTGGCTATATCATACGTTAAAACTTCTTTGTAATCCATTCCTTCATAGTAATCCTCTATCATTTTAATAGTGCCAACTGCAATGGCTACTCTGCTGCTGCTTTCGTTCCATTGTATAGCATCTATTGGGTTAATTAGACCCTCTTCCCTTGAGTAAATAACAGTTTCGCTATAATCTACCAATGAAAAGAGACAAAAATCTGTTCCAATAAACGTCTCTCTATCTCCAATTATAATGCTTGTTTTCTCAGACTCTGGCGATGAAGCAATATAAGCTATCCATTCATCATTTGGGGACCATTTAAGAGAAAGTGCTTCAATTTGTGCTATAAAACTACCATTTCTATCATAAATTTCTTCATTATTTAGAATAAAATAATCTCCATGGTTACTCCAATGGGTAGCTCGTAGAAAATTCAGAAATTCATCCTCTAATAATGCTTCTTTTATCAGTATAGCATTATTCTCATTTAAGTCATATAAGTATAATTGATGACCCATAGAACTGTCCTTAGTATACAAAACTGCCTTTCTATCTGGTGACACAACAACATTAGGCCTTCTTGTTCCAGTTATATTTTCTTCCATTTGTTTGCCTTCACCATTGGATAAGATGTATAATGCTCCATCATAATCTACATAAAGGGCCTCCTCCTCCATTAAAGGAGTAAACCAGTCATAATTCTCAAGACCCTCAAAAATTATTGTCTTTTCCATTGTAGAGGAGTTTATCATATAATAGTTGAACCCTGTATCTGTCATACCAGTAAAATAGAATTTCCCGTTTGCTATATCAACCCCTGTTTTACTTCTTATACCTTCATCAACAATGGCCTCCTCCAATGCCAAGCCCTCCTGTGGCAAAGGCCTTTCTCTTGGATATATTCCCCCACAGGATACTAAAATAATTGTAAATCCAATTAAAATGAACAGCTTAGTAAATTTCTTCATTTATCCACCTCATTTCATATTTAATTATTATTTCCATATTAATTTCCATTTATCAATTGATTTTGTAAGCAATCCTTTATGGCAAGTATGGATGTTATATTTTTTACTTGTATATGTCATTCTCTTTATCCATTATTAAAGTCCATTGAGCAGATCACTTACAAAATTAATGAGATTGGTGAATATGTAAAAGAAATGAATTTAGATGGTGAGCAAATAGTATCAGTAATCGAAAATATATCTGCTGTTTCAGAGGAGACTGCTGCTTCCTCACAGCAGGTTACCGCATCCATGGAGCAAACCGCAAGTGCTGTTGAGGATGTTGCTAATGCAGCAAATGAGTTGAACCTATTGGCAGATAGACTTTCTAGTCAAATTAAGCAGTTCAAGTTATAGATATATAGCAGTATAAAGGGGCTGCCTTTAATGATTGTAAAAATCATTTTAAGACAGCCCCTTTTAATATTAAATAAGTTCTATGTTATGTCCCTTTAATTCCATCATAGTCCATCTTTCTGGCAGTCCACCTATAAGGCTCTTTAGCTTGTTGGCATCTTCATTTTGATTTTTCACACTTAACAATATTACTGTTGGCCCTGCTCCACTTAAATAAACATTCATATTATCTTTTTCTGCATAATTAAAAATAAGTTTTAATGATTCCATCAACTCAATTCGATAAGGCTGGTGAAGTCGGTCCTTTAAAGCATGGGCTATCAAATTATATTTTCCCGAAGCCAATGCTGCAACTAGAATTGAAGCTTTTCCAATATTGTAGACGGCATCCTTAAAGAGAATTGTATCTGGCAAAATACTTCTTGCTAATGAAGTGCTCAGGCTTACATCTGGAAATACTGCCCAAAAGCTTAGTTTTTCATCTACTTGAAAATTTACATATTGTATTTCTTCATCCTCTTTAAAGGATACAACAAATCCACCTAACAATGCAGGGGCTACATTATCAGGATGCCCCTCAATTTCTATTGCCATATTAAGGATTTCATCCCTTGAAAGCTTATTATTGCATATCTTATTAGCAGCCACTAGCCCACCGACAATTGTAGCTGCACTACTTCCTAAGCCTCGCGCAACTGGTATATTATTTAATTGCTTTATTTTCAGGCCTGTTGGAAGGTAAGCTAATGTCTTAAAAACCTTCATCATGCTGATATATACTAAGTTGTTCTCGTTTGCTTCAATTAGCTCCTTATCAATCCCTTCAACTTCAATAATTAGGCCTTCATCTATTTCCTCTACCTCAATTGTATTATACAAATTAAGTGCGATTCCTAAACAATCGAATCCAGGCCCTATGTTAGCTGTTGTTGCAGGAACCATAACTCTAATCATTACCATTTCCCCCTAAGCTACGGTAAATTGCCTCCTTAATTTCTTTAATATTAACGCTGTATGGCTTCAACTTATTATTTGACGTTACAATCTCTGTATCCTTTAGTCCATTACCAGTTAAAATACATACTATATTGCTACCTGACGGAAAGTAATCTTCCTTTGCCAGTTTAATTACTCCTGCTAAGCTTGCAGCAGATGCTGGTTCTACAAAAATTCCCTCCATTGACGCCAGTAGTCTTTGTGCCTCCAATATTTCTTGATCTGTAACCTTTTCTACAGCTCCCTTAGATTCGTTACGTGCAGCAACAGCTTTGTCCCAGCTGGCGGGATTTCCGATACGTATTGCCGTAGCCACTGTTTCAGGATTTTCTACTATGGAGTTTTCTACTATAGGTGCTGCTCCCTCAGCTTGAAAGCCTAACATCTTTGGAAGTTTTTTAATTTTTCCTATTCTGTAATAATCGTTAAATCCAGCCCAATAGGCCGATATATTACCTGCGTTTCCCACAGGAATTGAAAGATAGTCTAATTCCTTTTTTTCCAGCTGATCACAAACCTCATAGGCACCAGAGCGTTGACCCAATAAACGATGAGGATTTACCGAATTAACCAATGTTACCCTACCCTCTTCGGCAATATCCCGAACAAGCCTTAATGCATCATCAAAATTCCCCTCGACTGGTAGAATTGTGGCTCCATACATGATTGCCTGTGCCAGCTTTCCAACTGCTATTTTATTATTTGGAATTAAAACAAAGCATTTTATATTAGCCTTAGCTGCATAGGCAGCAGCAGATGCAGAAGTGTTTCCTGTAGATGCGCATATAATGGCTTTACTCCCTGACTGTACTGCTTTAGTAACTGCCATTGTCATCCCTCTGTCTTTAAAAGAACCAGTCGGATTAAGCCCCTCATATTTTAAATAAACATTTACTTTCCCCAGCATTCTACTTATATTCTCTGCCAACAATAATGGTGTATTTCCTTCCTGTAATGTAATTACAGATTCCCCATCCAAAACATCGTACATTTCTTTATATGTATTAATAATTCCGCTCCTCATTTTATTGCCTCCCCTATTCTCTATATATTGTTCTTTATATTTTAGTAAAGCTTTATTCTTTACCTACAATGTTAATCTCTTTAACACCCTCTAAATCTTCTAATAATTGAATTAGTCCCTCAATTTCAACCAGCATATCCTTCGTTTCGAAGGATATTGTTACATTTGCCATTCCATGCAAGGGTATATTTTGATTCATTGTTAAAATACTGCCTTTTACTTCTGCAATTTGATTTAATATTTTAGAAAGCACACCTGGTGTATGCTCTAACAATAAAGCTATAGTAATTATTTTACCTTTGCTTATCTCATTAAAAGGCATAATAGCATCCTTATATTTGTAATAAGCACTTCTACTCATCCCTACTATTTCAACAGCCTCTTGAATAGTTGTCGCTTCGCCTTTTCTTAATATTTCCTTTGCCTTGAGGGTTTTTAAAAACACTTCTGGCAAAACTTTAGCCAGAACAAGATAATAGGTATCCTTATTAATTTCCATGATTATTCATCCTTTCTCCTAGCGTATACATTTGTATTTGTATAATGTACATATTATCACAAAATATTACTTGTATCAATTATAAATCAACAATCTTTAGTATATTAAAAACCTAGCAACCCTTAGTACTGAAAAATACGTAAGTTACTAGGTTATTGACCATTTTTCTTTTATAGTCTTAAAGCTCCAACAATATGTTGTTCAGATGGAATTTTATGTTTTTCATAAAGGTTGTCCTTTCCCTCCAATAATGCATCCCACGAAACAGGATATCCCTCTTCCTTTAAAATTTCCTCCATATACAGCATCATGATTCCTGCGTCAATTAACAAGTCTTTATCCTCCATTGCATTATTACCAACAGTTAGTATAAGCTTATCAGAGTCTAAAATAAGCTTCCATGGCTGACGATTTTGCCAAGATGGAGCCATTCTAATATGATATAAAGCATTGGTAAGCCCTCTGCTCTCAAGCTCCTCCACCATAGGTTTTTGTCCCCATATTCCATTAAATATAAATTCATTTAAGGGAACTCGTGTTGAGGTACTTGTAGGAGTAAAAGGGACATGTCCTTGTGGATGACCTAGGGCTATAAAAGCTACAAGCTTACCCTTCTCTGTAATACTTAAATTAGTCCTTAAGTCTAAATCATCCTTAATTACTGATAGCCAACAGGTACCTATTTCCATTTCTATGGCCTTTAAAACAATCTTCTCTAAAATATAACTAGAATTTTGCAAGTAACCAGGCTTCTCTTCACTGATAAATGCAATATAATTAGGAGCTTTAACAGGAAATCCTCCATAGCCTACCTTGCCATCTAAGTGGTGTCCTTTTTCGAAACCATTATTTATAAATGAAATATGAAAATCAATATCATCTAATGGTCCCTTTAAATCTTCTACATAACTCATTAATTCCATAGCCATTTCATGCTTCAATGACTGATTTTTAAAATCTCTTATTGATCTTCTATTTTCCAGTAGCGTACGATATCTCATGATTTTCAGCCTCCTTAAGTTTCTTTTTATTAATATACCCTTTTTAGAGGTTGAAAATCTTGATTAATATCACATATGTATAACATAATTTGCCACTAAGGCATATACATTTATAACCTAATAAAAAAGAAGAAAATAATAATGAGGATATAGAAAACTATATCCTCATTTACTCTTCATTTGCCCAGTTATCTAATTTTTCCATAACCAGCCTATAGGTTTCCTTCGAGACTTCAGGTAAATAGCCTAGCATATCTTCTGCTTGTTTAAATCCTTCTATAATGGCATTTTTAAGCTTTTCTAATTTATCCTTGTCTCCTCCAGAAATTGCTTTTGCAAATGCAACAATTCTATCACTTGTCTTTTCTGCACCTAAGGGTCCATCTTCTGCTATTAAAGCTGCAGCCTCATTTCTGGCGGTATCATCTACTTGAATATCGTCATCCTGCAATTCACTCATTTCTATCGCCTTATATCCTTGACGCTGAAGGAGCTCTCTTACCAGTCGAAGGAGCTGTTTATGATTAGCTTCACTTTCTGCCTTTAGCTTTAAAATTATATCATGCTCTTTAGTTTTTTTAGGATTTTCATATGTAACCTTTTTTTCTGATGATAAAATCTCATTTTCGTTGGATTTATTATTAATACTATCTTTACTTCTCTTTTCTCTAACATTTTCAGTCGATGTTATTGGTGTATTTAACTTTTCAATCCTCATTCTAACTCACGCCCTTTATTTTTTATATCGGCATAAGCTTCCTTATTCTTTACATAATGTTGCCTCTCCATTTAAATAAGCTGGTTTAAGTGAATTTCTATGTAATATATAGACCTATTGGTTGTTAAAGCCACTGAAGGCTGCCTGCAGGTGTCTTTGCTTCAAATATCAGTTTCTTAAAGGCTCCATATGCTCCCAAGCCAGCAAACACCAATCCAACAATAGTATCCATAATGAATGCAATAGCAATCTCTGAGTCAATAAAAGGCAATTCAAAGGTCAATTTTAGTGTATCAAGAAAAGATACGTCATATCCTTCGCTAATAAGCTCTTTATAAACCAATATATCCAACGTGATGAATTGTGCTATAATAAGTGCAACAAAACTTACCAGTCCAATAATCCATAAAGATGTATGGTTTATTTTCCCTTTAAAGAGCATATAGCCTTTGGTGGCAGCAGCAAAGATAGCTAAGCCTGCAACAGCAACAATATATCCAAGAAGGCCAATGATAATCCATACAACAGAACCCAATAAAGCCCCCAGAATAGCCCCCAACGTTCCCATTCCATAATTATTGTCTATATATTCTTGTTCAACTATTACCTCATTAATAGTATTAGAAATTGTGTTATAGCAGGTACTGCACATTGTCATTGCAACATTGTTATAGTTGGCAAATTCCTTTGTACCTTCATTATTACAATTAAAGCAAGCTGGTTTAGCATCAATTTTATTAAACTCATCTACAAGATGGTCCATCAGCTTTTCTATCTCAGCTAGTGAAATAGGTCCAAAGGTTCTTGATTTTGTAATGGTTAGCGAACCTCCATCATTTTCATAGTTTTGTATTTCTTTTGCAGCCAACATGGCTTCTAAAATTGAATCCAGCTTTTCTTTATTGTCTGAATTTTCAAAGGTAAGCCCAGTATAAATTGTCACTATATTTCTATTTTCTTCATAGTGTCCAATGGTAAACTGATAACTTCTATAATGTCCCCATGCCTGCTTCTTGTCTAAACTAAAATCATATTTCCCTGCAAATTTTTTTAAATTTTTCATGTATTTATCCCCTTATCCCTATTAATTTCTGCTCCATATTATTATAATATTCGACAAAAAACAACGGGACCAGACGCCTATTTATATAGGTGGTTAAATTAACATCTTATGACTTCATGAGATAAATCATAATATAAAACTACATAGTTTACAGGAGTAAGGAAATTAACGCTTGCAGTTACGAGAAAAATACATACAACTATTGAGAGTTTGCTTTTTTTATAATGCTTGATATATTGTTTATATATTTACTCCTTCATCTGGTTATCTATAAATTACCTTGTATTGCTATTCTCCATCTCGGTAAGCTGAAGTATGTCTTCTTCTGTTAGCTTTTCATATAATTGCTGTCTATATTTGCGACTTTCATCAATCTTGCTTCTTTTCCCTTTTACCTTTTCTATATCCACCCATGATATTTTCTTGTTTCTATAATATAGGTCGAAATCTACAAGTCTTTCTCCCTCCATAGTATATTCTAAAGCCATTAACAGTTTTTTAATTTCTGTTGGAGTAAAGAAAGTAAATAATCTCACTTGAAATGCTAATACAGAATATAATATTAGTGCATGATCTCTAGTCCAAGTTTCTCCTAAAATCATTCCCATTTCAAGCCTTGATAAAATATATATTAATCGATCATAATGTTTTTCATACTTTCCATATGAATCATATATATTAATTCTTAATTCATACCATTCTCCGCTTTCTAAGCTTTGAGTGATAAAACGTAATCCTTCCACCCGTAGCCTTTTTTGTATATAGCTTGCGTTAAAGGGTAGTAACAGGGTTGGCTGAATAAAATCCATTTCAGATAATGGACCATTTATAGGTTTGTCTGTTAGTGCTAGTAGGGTATCTCCCTTTTCTCCCTTACGTATACCTTCAATCCAGTTTACTAATTGTCCTTGATATGACTCTTGTAGCTTTTTTATAATTTTGCTTTCATCACCAGCAATACGCATAACCATTGAGGCTGGCCCCATATCTACTCTATATACCAATTCATTAATATGACTATTAATAATTACAGATAAACATACCGATGCAACTTCATTAACTAGAATTATTTCCTTCGCATCCTCAATACAGGTTTTAACTGGCTTTGTATCTGTTAAAAAACATAGAGTGCTATCTTCAGTTGCACTATTTAGTCCTTCATGAAATGTTGTGGCTTTTCCATTAAGCTCACTTAATATAAATTTCTTCATTTTTTCAATAGCTTCAGTACGAATAAATAAAAATCTTGGTCCCATTCTCAAGTATAACAAGCTTCTCAACTCCTATAATTAGATACCTATTCTCCCCATTTCCATCCTTCTTAATCTATTAGTACCAATAGGATAATTTAATTGATAAACTTTTTTAGTTGTTAAGTCAATTAGGTTAATATTAAGTAATCCATTTAACCCAATATGCTCTGCTCCCTTATAGTGGGCTGGCGTAAAGCTATGGCCAAATAGGTAATAATCCTTCTTTCCATTATTATTTTCGTGGTAATGATTTATATGGAATGATAAATTTTCAATTTTAATATCTCCCTTGGTTAATATGTTACCCCTTTGACTAAGCTTACTAACTATATTAAAATCATCATGATTACCCAGAGCATAGTATATTATAGCATCGCTTTCTTCTAGCTTAGTAATTAATTTTCTTACACTTTTAAAATATTCATCCTTTAATCCCTTAAGGAATTCCAGCTTTATATCATCTACCATATCACCAGTATGGATTATATACTGAGGATTGATTTTATTAACTATTCTAAAGATGTATGGATATATATCAGCAGGAGTATCACTAATGTGCATTAGGACTGGCCCTTTTACCTGAGTTAAAAATTCCTCGGGAATATATGGGTAGTTGATAAGGGAACATGCAATGGACTTTATTCTATTAACAATATTCATTCTCCTCCCTCCCATATGATAACGTTACAGGAGATAATAAAGAATGTCAATATTAACCTCCTTTTATCAACCACCTCCTACTGGTGGAAAGATTGACAGTACATCGTTATCCTTCAAGGGTGTATCAATTAATCCATCCCTTCCATTTATCAGTAAAATTGCCACCTCAGCTGGTGCAATATTGAGTTTTGAAAGTACCTCTTCAGTTGTACTTCCCTCAATTAAATCCATCTGAAGAACCTTCTGACGATTTTCTCTTAAGGTGGCAAATAGTCTTACCTCTATTATCATTGTTTTTTCACCTCCTAAGGGCACACTACAAATTGTCTACTCCAGAGACAATCAGCACAGGTTGGCATACAACCATAACAGTCTTCAAAGGTTGATTTTGTTAACTCACAGCCCTCCACTAAATCACAATCCATGCAGGAGGGATATAAGTTGTTATGGACAATATATCTAAACTGCTGATACTCTTTTTTATTCCATATATCAAGTAGAGATTCCTCCAAAATGTTACCAAAGGAATGCTTTTGAACTTGTTTTCTTCTGCCAAATGTATATTCCTCATAATCGTGTGAAAGTCTATAGCATGAGGTTACATCACCGTTTGATGTAACATATGTTGTAATATCATCTATGAAGTTACATCGTCTTTCTGTTTTCAAATGGGTATTGGGTAACTGAACTGTAATTCCTTTTCTTAAAGCATAGTTTCTAGTCTTATGCCAAATCTCCTTAAGCTTCGTATTGTTTTCTAATGTATATAGTATTTTATCTTTGTTGCCGTACTCTTGAGGTATTAAGCTGGAGATAACAACCCTGTGACAATTCAAATCCGCTGCAAAATCTATTACCTGGGAAATATTATCGATGTTTTCAGTGGATGCAACAAATTGAAGCTGAAGGAAGGGAGTTTCCTTCTTTAATCTTTTTTTTGCCTCCTGTAGCTTTTTAATTCCAGCTGCAACTGTATCAAGTGATACTCCTCTAATGTTTTTATAGTATTGATCAACACCATCTACGGAAATAGTTATTCCATCTACACATTCAACAATCTTTTCAATTAATTGCTCCTCCAAAAGAGTACCATTTGTTGTGATATGCAATTTATACTCCTTCAGATCTTCAAGGGCTTTTAGTACACTACCATAGTAAGTGGGTTCTCCTATTCCACCCAGAACAATTTCTTCTAACCCATTTATTTCTTTAATGTTTTTTATAAAGCTTTGATATACCTCATCTGACATATCATCATAGGATTTTTCCCAGCTTTTACGATAACAAATGGTACAGTCTAAATTACATCGGTCAGTTAATTCTAGATATATTTTTTTAATTGAATCACTATTAATATAGTTAACTTCATATCCAAGTTTTCTCATATTTCACCTCCATTTTATAGATAAAGAGCTTCCTTAGAAGCTCTTTTTTAATTAATATAGTTATTTTATACCTAATGATACTAGTTTATCTTCTGATGGTATACCTCTTGTATCCCATCCTCTAACTTCATAATACTCTGGTAGTAATACATCTAGCCTAACTGAGCTTCCCTTAGAAGGTCCATCCCCGATTGCTTCATTAAGAATTCTTGAAGGTAGTGTATCTTCTTCTGGCTTAATTCCTGATTCTAGATTATATACTTTTTCCATATTCCAAATTCTTTCTCCAGCTTCTATAAAGGTATCTCCTGTTAGTTCCGTGCCACATACTGCATTATAGATATCGGCATAATCCTGTGCTCCCATAGCAAATGATGTAAATAGGCATAGTCCTGAAGAATCGATTGCTGCTGTAAAGTCTTGGAATATCTTAACCCATGTTGCCTTTCCTTCTAAGGAGAATCTATCTAATTTTTCTGGAAGTCCTAGTATTTCTGGTGAAATAAGGTACGCTCTAACATGACATCCACCACGATTTGATGTAGCATAGGCCAAACCTTGACCTTGTATTCCCCTTGGATCATAGGCTGGAAGCTCTTGTTTTTTAACGGACATAGAAAACTCTGGTACTCCATATCCTTCACATAATCTGTAGGAGCCTTCAGCCAGCTTATCACCAAGTCCTTGTCTAGTACCCATTCTCTTAGTCCATTCTAAAACAGCATCAGCATTGCCGAACTCCAAAGGGACACCATCTACATCTTCTTGTTTAATGTAGCCTTTTTGATATAGCTCCATTGCAGCAGCTATTGTAGTAGCAGCTGAAATTGTATCCAGTCCCATTTCGTTACACCAATAATTAGCTTTTATTACCGCGCCTAAATCAGAAACCCCACAATCTGCTCCAAAGCCCCAGATGGTTTCATACTCAGGTCCACCTGCTTCAAGATCATCTACCTTACAGTGACGTCCACAGGCAATAGGACATCCATAGCATCCTGTACGTTTCACTAAATACTTTTCTGCCAATGTTTCTCCACTTGTAGCTTCAGCGCCATCAAAGGTGGATTGTTGCCAGTTGTTTGCAGGAAAGACACCGTTTTCATTAATAATATTTACCAGTACTGCAGTTCCATAGGTTGGTAGTCCCTGTCCTGTTACGCCATTTTCCCTTATTTTCTTATTACAGCTTGATACAACCTCTTTAAGCTTTTCTGGATTGCTTATTGCTACTTTTCCTGTACCTCTAACTGTAATAGCTTTAAGGTTTTTAGAGCCCATAACAGCACCCACACCAGAACGTCCTGCTGCTCTATCTATATCATTCATAACGGCAGCAATCTTGGAAAGTTTTTCTCCCGCTGGTCCAATTGTAGCAACCTTTACCTTATCACCTAGTTCTGCATTCAGCTCCTTTGTAACTTCAGAAGTGACTTTACCCCATAAATGAGAAGCATCCTTAATACTAATTTCATCATCATTAATATTTATATACACCGGTGCTTCTGCTTTTCCTTCGATAATAATCATATCATAGCCTGCCAATTTCAACTCTGCGCCCCAGCGTCCACCTGAATTTGAACATGCAATAGTTCCAGTTAAAGGTGATTTTGTTACCACCATATATCTACCGCCGGTTGGTGTAGGTGTTCCACTTAGAGGCCCAGTCACAAAAATAAGCTTATTTTCTGGACTTAGAGCATCTATTTTGGCATCCACCTCATTAATATAATATCTTTCAGCTAAACCTCTTCCTCCAATATACTGTTTTGCAAGATTTAAGTCTAATGCTTCAATTTTGAAGCTCTTATTAGTCAAGTCCACTCTGATAATTTTACCTGTATATCCGCCCATATCTGAATCCTCCTTTTTTTGTTTTCAATTATTAATAAGCAAGTGTTGTGCCACTTCTATGTATTATCAATAATTTCTTCGCCCCAGTTGAAACTACAACCTTTGTTTTATTGAAAATTACCAAAATAAAGAATCATCGAAATATAATATCGATGATTCTTTATTTTATGTTCCATATTGATACGTTTTTTCTTCTTCTCGGTGTTCTATTTCGGAACACTGCTCCATTTCAGAACAGTCTATGCTGTATTTATCTATTTTCCTATACAGTGTATTCCTTCCTATTCCTAAAACATCCGATGCTGTTGTTATATTCCCTCTATATTTTTTTAGAATTTTTTCAATGTGTTTTTTCTCTATATCCTCTAGTTTTTCATCAATTATTTCTACTTTTTCTTGATAATTAGGTTTTTCTAAGCTTTCACCCATACTCCATATAACACAGTTATTGGTATTAATTATATGCTCAATTTTGTTTTCTAATTCCCTAACATTTCCTGGCCAATGGTAGCTTGTCATTTTCTCAATACTTTCTTGAGAAAGGCTAAAGGGTGTTTTCCCTAGCTTCAAAGCCTTTGCAATCATAAAGTAATCTATTAAAAGGGGGATGTCATCCTTTCGTTCCCTCAGTGGTATAAGTTTTAAAGGCAAAACGTTGAGTCTATAAAATAAGTCCTTTCGAAAGTTTCCTCTCTCCACTTCTCTTCGTAGATCTTTATTTGTAGCTGCAATAATTCTTACGTCCACCTCTATTTCCTTATTGCCACCAATTCTATAAAGGGTTCCTTCCTCTAATACTCGTAGCAGTCTAGTCTGCATATCTAAAGGCATTTCTCCAATTTCGTCTAAAAATAATGTCCCTCCATCAGCCAGTTCAAACTTTCCAAAATGCCCTCCTCTTTTAGCACCTGTAAAGGCTCCTTCATCATATCCGAAAAGCTCTGCTTCAATTAGATTTCTTGGTAAAGCCCCACAGTTTAAGGCAACAAATGGTTCATCTCTACGGGAGCTATGGTTATGGATTGATTGAGCAAAAACCTCTTTTCCTGTACCGCTTTCCCCCATTATCAAAACAGTAGATGGACTATCAGCTATACCCCGTGCATAATTTACAAGGTTAACGAATTGATTACTTCTACCCACTATATTATCGAAGGTATATATGGCCTGCTTACCTATCATCTTATTAGCCAATCGCCTCATTTTTTTGATTTCTTTAATTATACATACTATCCCCTGCGAATGCTTTAGCTTATCCATAATAGGATAGCAGCTTAATGTACAATGTATCTTGCCTTTTGGTGTGTTTACAAATGATTCTTCTTCAAGGTAGGTTATGTTTTGAGCAACACTACTTTCAATTCCATTCCAGCCTTCAAGAATATTATTTATTTTCATGCCAATAATAACATCCTGTGAGTAGCCCAACATCTCACAGGCTGTCTTATTAATAGTTTTAATATATCCTTTAGGTCCCACTGTGAAAATACCCGCTTTGATGGAATCAATAATTGTTTCAATGGATTTTTTAGCTACTACCAGTTTTCTATTGACTTCATTGTTTTTAAACATTTCTTCTATCGCATTTACTGCAGCAACAACCATTCCTAAGGTATGGGAATGAACTAAATGACTGTATCCTGTTAAGTCTAAGGTTCCAATAATTTCACCTGCATTATTGCGTATAGGTGCACCAGAACAGGTCCATCTATGATAGGCTGTAATGAAGTGTTCTTCCTCAGATACCTGTACAGGTACACCCTCTGCTAAAGCTGTACCCATGGCATTTGTTCCTATATGCTCTTCATCCATATAGGCACCTGGAATCATTTCCAGCTTAAAGGCTACATCCAATACATCTTCATCACCAATGAGATTCAGTATACAACCTTCACCATCTGTTAAAATGGCAAAGAAGCCTGAGCCCTTTACAAAGTTATATAGCTGGTCCATAATGGGTCCGGCCGTGACAATAAGCTCTCTGTTTTGCTCTAATTTTTTCTGTAGGTCTTCATCCTTCAGAATTTTTGTACTGTATACCCGTTCATAATCTATGCCCATTTCAATACATCGCTGATGTGATCTTTGTATATAGGGTTTTTTGTTCATTATTCCCACTCCATTATTTTTTGTTTAAGATACCTTCATAATATTTTCATAATATTCTCTTATTACCTCAATTATCTCTATAATGTAGTGGCTTGTCAAACTATAAAATATTACAGTTGTTTAACTGTCTCAAGTGCTTTATCATAATTAGGTTGTTGGGATATTTCATTTACATACTCTACATATATAACTTTGTTGTTTTGATCCAGCACAATAACACCCCTTGCCAGTAATCTTAGTTCTTCAATTAAAAAACCATATGCTAATCCAAAGGAAGCTTCTCTATGATCTGACAGGGTAATAGCATTTTCTAGTCCCTTAGCAGCACAATATCTATTCAAAGCGAAGGGTAAATCCATACTGATGGTAACAACGACAGTATTATTTAGCTTTTCGGCTTCCTCATTGAAGGTCATTGTCTGTAAATCACATACACCTGTATCAATAGATGGAACCACACTAATTAGTTTTATCTTACCCTCCATATCCTTTAAGGTAAATTCCTTTAGGTCTTTAGTTACAGCAGTAAAATTAGGAGCAATATCTCCAACCATCATTTCTTTTCCCAACAGTGTTACTGGGTTTCCCTTCATTGTAACAACCGATTTTCTTTTATCCATTCTATTTTTCTCCCTTCATTTATTATTCTCTAATCAGTATATTACCCTCTATCCATATTTAAAAACCACTTTTTTATGTTGCTGTTTTACTTCTTTATAGGTAATTTATATGTTAAACTATTGATAAGAAAAATTAGGGTATATTCTAATGAGTATTTTAAAAAGGGGGAGGCCTAAATGAAGCAAATAAAAACAGCTTGTCCACTGGATTGTTGGGATGTCTGTAGCATTGAATTAACCGTGAATAATAATGAAATCGTCAAAATTGAAGGCGATAAAAGTCACCCTATAACTAGGGGTTTTCTTTGTTCTAAGGGTTATAAGCATGTTGAAAGACTCAACAGCCCCAAAAGAATAACATCCCCATTAAAGAAGATCAATAATCAATGGGTGGAGATTGGGTGGAAGGATGCTATTGGTGAGATTGGTGATAAATTAACTGAGATTCTTAATATTTACGGACCATCATCACTTCTTCATTATACAGAGTCTGGACACTGCGGTCTGTTGAAAAATATAGTTACTGCCTTCTTCAATAGCCTGGGCTCAGTAATTCAAACTGAAGGAAGCCTATGCTGGGGTGCAGGTATAGCTGCTCAGAAGCTGGACTTCGGGAAGGCTTTAAGTCATTCTCCAGAGGATCATTTAAACTCAAAAACTATAATAATTTGGGGTAGAAATCCTGCAGATACAAATCTTCACCTAGTTCCCTTTCTAAAGGAGGCCAAGGCACAGGGTGCTAATCTAATCTTAATTGACCCAATAAAAACCAAAACCTTTGCTTTAGCTACAGATTTTTATCAGGTTAAGCCTGAAGGCGATGGATACCTAGCCTTAGCTATGGCAAAAATAATTATTGAAAGCAACTGGGTTGATGATGAATTTTTACTTAGATATAGCAATAATTATACAGACTTTAAAGACCATCTCTTAAATATTAAAATGGAGGATTTGGTTGAATCTTCTGGATTAACTCTGGAAGAAATAATAAAGCTTACTAGAATGTATGCCCTCTCGAAGCCTTCTTCAATTATTTTAGGGTATGGCCTTCAGCGATATAAAAATGGTGGTAAAAACATTAGATATATTGATGCTCTAGCGGCCTTAACTGGCAATATTGGAGTTGACGGCGGTGGAGTAAGCTATGCAAACCAATATTTAAGTCAATGGATTAATTGGAAATATGCTTTAAATACTCCAAAGGAAAAAGGAATAACCATAAAGAAACCGCTGTTTGCAGATTTTGTTTTAGAAAAATCACCCAATACTATTAAAGGTATTTTTGTCACAAAGGGTAACCCAGTAATACAATTGCCCGACACAGGAAACACCATAAAAGCCTTTATGAGTATACCCTTAAAGGTTACAATTGATCATTTTATGACCGATACCGCTGCCCTTTCAGACTATATACTACCCTGCACCCATCAGTTTGAAGAGGAGGATTTCCTTAGCTCCTCCATGTGGCACGACTATTTCTATTATACACAACAGGCTGTTTCTCCCTCCAAGGGGGTAAAGCATGAGTTTCAAATATTTAAGGATTTGGCTATTCATATGAACTTAAACAGCTATTTACTTAATTATGGTAATGAGGCTGATTACTTAACTAAATCTCTTGAGCCATTATTAAAAAATAGCGGACTTGACTTGAATACTATGAAGGGTAATTTTTATAAACTGACAGGCAATGATGTTCCCTGGAAAAATAAGCAATTTTCAACACCCTCCAAGAAGTTTGAGTTCATATTACCTAAGGATGTAATAGATTCAAATATTGAAAGGGATTTAAATTATCCACTTCAGCTTATTACATTGCACCCCAAAAACTCACTTCATTCCCAGCATTTTATGGATGAAATCGAAGGCTCTTTACCAATAGTCTATTGCAATACCGCCACAATAAAAAACTACAATTTAGCTACAGGTGATAAGATAACTATTGAATCTATTAATGGAAGTATTAGTGCAATTGTAGAATGTGATGATGGTATTTTGAAGGACCTTCTTGTTTTATATGAAGGCTGGTGGTTAAAAAACGAAGGAATCAATAGACTTACAGGTATGCTTCTTTCTGATATTGGAAATCAGGCTGCTTATAACCACTGCTTTTGTAAAATTAAAAGTTATTAATACCATGTAATATAAGCTTCCTTATTATTCAAATTATATTTTAAATTGTTTTTGTTAAAAATATAATTGAAGGGAGTGATTTAAATGCCATGGAAACAAGGAAAGATTAAACTAGCAGATGGAACCACGTATCCAGCAGAGCTCTTAATTGAGAAGGGAAAAGAAGTTTGGAATGTTAAAATTCAAAGTGATAGAGGGGTAGTTGAAGAAATAGATCCTGACCATTTTGCCAATAAGCTTAAAAAATCTCCGGAAGATGTATACCCCTTTACCTACGAGCTAGATAACTAATAAAGTTTGAAAAATAAAGATCAATTAGCTGAATAAAGCTTTTTGATCTTTATTTTTATTCAGAACTTTCTATAAATATTGCCTGTTAATAAACAAACTCTATGGTTTTAATCCTCTAATAATATAATGTTTTCTATCCCTAATATTACATGTCCTACTAAATCCCTTTAAATATCACATTGTAACAAAATCTTAATTATTTTTTTCTCGTTAATACTTTATCTATATTAATTATTAATGTATAATTATTATGACAACAAAATTATTCTTATGGGAGGATTTATACTATGAAAAAAGTTTTACTGTTTTTACTTATTGGCATACTTGCTGCTGGGATGATTGCTTGTTCATCTAACGATGCCGAGCCAAGTGTAACACCACCGGCTGCTTCTGAGGATACTGATTCTAACCTATACAATGATGGTACCTATACAGCTGTATCTGATGCTACTGATAAAGGTTATGGTGCTGTAACTGTTACTATCGTAAACGATGAAATTACTGAAATCGAATTATTTGAATATAACGGTTTTGGTGATGAAAAGCCTGAGTCTTATGCTTATGAAGCGTATCATGAAGCAAAGGAAGCTATGCCAGCAAAATTCATTGAAGCTAATGGAACTGACGTAGAGATCTTTACTGGTGCTACTAGCTCTAGTACTAAGTGGATTCAAGCTTTAGAAAGAGCTTTAGAGATGGCAAAGACTGAATCTGACAGTGAAGCTACTTACTTTGATGGTACTTTCCTTGGATCATCTGATGTAGGTGAAAAGGGTCGTGGAGTTGCTTGGGTAACAATTGAAAATGACAAAATCGTTTCTGTAGAGTTAAAGGCATCAACCTTTGAAGCAGACACTAAAAAAGAAGTTTTCAAAGGGGAAGAATATCCATACGAGCCTTTCCATGAGGCTGTAACTGAAATGGCAGAAAGATTTGTTGAAGCCAATGGTGATGAAGTTGAAATCTTTACTGGTGCAACTGGTTCAAGTACACAATGGCAACAAGCAGTTGAACGTGCATTAGGAAAGGCTGCAAGATAATTTAATCACATACTTCAAGAAGAGAATCCAAAAGGGTTCTCTTTTTATTTTGCATTATTTATTGGAAATGGTATAATATATTTAGACATTCTAAATATATGAGGAGGCACTATGGACTACAGTGGTAAGAGGCATTTTATTCTTAATGGTAGTATGCCAAAGGTAATTTTGACTTTAGCTACTCCTATAATGTTTAATAATTTTATCCAAACCCTATATAATCTCGCTGATACTTTTTGGGTAAGTAAGCTGGGGTCTAATGAGGTTGCTGCAATGGGACTAGTTTTTCCCTTCATATTTTTAATTATTTCTATAGGGATGGGTATGAATGTAGCTGGAACAGCCTTAATTTCTCAGCATGTGGGAAATGATGATAATTCAAGTGCCAAAATGGTGGCTGGTCAAATATTCACTTTTTCACTAATCCTGTCAACTGCACTAGGTGCTATAGGTTATTTTGCTACTCCCTATTTAGTCGGTATTGTAAAGGGAGAGCCGGAGGTATTGAGTCTTAGCTCCCAGTACTTAAGTATTATGTTTCTTGACATGCCTATTGTTTTTCTGTTTTTTGTTTATAACTCTATTAAGCAGGGTCAAGGGGACACCTATACCCCTATGGTATTAAATGTCTGTGGTGTTTTATTGAACATTGTTTTAGATCCTATATTTATTTTCACATTTGGTTTAGGGATAAAGGGTGCTGCCTTTGCAACTATAATATCAAGGGGCATTTTTGCCATTTATGCAATATATACTTTATTTTCAAATAAGCAACCTATACATCTAAATAGAAAAAATCTAAAGCTAAAGAAGGATTTGCTATTTAAAATACTAAAGGTCGGTATGCCTGCTTCTATTGGGCAATCCGCTGCTGCCTTTGGCTTTATAATTTTAAATGCCTTTGTTATCTCTTATGGGACAGCAACTTTAGCAGCCTTTACAATAGGAAACAGAATTAACTCATTGGTATTGATGCCAGCAATGGGAATAGGCAGCTCTATAGCCACCATAATTGGTCAAAATTTAGGTGCTGGCAAAAATGACAGAGCTAAATTGGCGTTTAAAACCAGTGTATACCTATCTACCCTCTTTATGGTGGCTGGAAGCATAGTTCTTTTAATGGCATCTAGATCAGTTGTTGGAATTTTTGTTAAGGATGATCCCGAGGTATTAAACCAAGGAATTCGATATCTTCGATTGATTTGCATAGGACTTCCTTTGATGGGAATTTTTCAAATACTAATAGGTACCTTTCAAGGTTCAGGTCATACAGGCTACGGCATGGCATTGGAGATGGGTAGACTATGGGGTCTTAGAATACCCATGATTATATTATTTAGATACTTAACCGGATGGGGCTCCGATTCAGTTTGGTATGCAATGCTTTTAAGCAACTTTTTTATATGCATTGTAGGATACCTAATATACCTAAAGGGTACATGGCAGGAGAAGGTTATACTGGAGAAGGCAGTTAGCTAAATATAAAAATATATTCAATTAAATATGAGTAAAATAAAACCTGTAATTACTGCAACTAATACTTCTGCAGAATTACAGGTTTTATTTTGAATATTTTTTCTCATAACCACGTTAAGACAGTAAGCCTACAAGTCCATCCTTCTTATTGGTTATTAAAGAGAAGATCCGGATCGATGGCTTCAATGACATAGTCTTTCGTTTGGCTTAAAACATCTTTTGTCAGGGTGATTTGAGCCACATGGACGGTATCGCCGACCTCTAAATCCGGTAGTTCTGTCCATAAAGTGTTGGCATCCACAAAAACCGTATCCACTGGCCGATTGTTGATGCGAATGCTACTAAAGGTTGTGAACTGGGTACCTTTGACGGTCATACCGGTAGGTTCTAACACTATAGTGTCAATGGTGATAGGGAGAATGCCAAGGGTTAGTGACTTGGGTGCATAACCCGGTTCGCCGCCGTAAAGATAATAGTTGCCATATAGCATATCGTATTGTAAGGCGACTAGACGCTCTTGATAATCCCATTGATGGGCATAGTTTTGATGCAGTTTGGTCAAATAACCGTTGTTGATACCGGCATAGGACAATACTTGTGCGCTGAGTTGATAAGCATCAAGGTCCTGGTTGTCACCCTGCAAACCATAATTGCTCCAAATGACATATTCAGTCTGGAAACGGTTGCCATGCTTCAACTCTGCATCTGCAAATGGGATGCTGGGCAAATGGTCGCCGTAGAAGACAGCAATGGTCGGTTCCTCAAAATCTGATAAAGCAGCAATCAAATCGCCGATAAAGGCATCGGTTTCATAGAGTTGATGCAAATAATAAGTGTATGGGATTTGAAGACTATCATCCTCTAAGCCATCAAGAGTGATGAAGGTGGGGTCGTCAGTTGAAATATCCAGATACTTTCCGTGGGCTTGGACGGATATGGTAAAAACAAAATCCCTGTCTGGCGTTGCTTTTAATGCTTTAAAGATTTCTTTTGTTAATACCGCATCTCGTGCCCAACCGACGGGGGTATAGGTAATATCGTGCATATATTCGATGCCATTAAAACTGTCAAATCCCAGGTTGCCATAGATAAGATGGCGGTCATAAAAAGTGCTGGTGTTGTTATGGATGACATGACTATAATAACCGTAAGGTTCTAAATTGTAAGGCAGCGACTCCGTGGTATGTGTTTTTAGAATGGTTTTATAGGGGTACTCTCCGGCGCCAAAATAAGCCAGGTTCATACCTGTTAAAATTTCAAATTCTGTATTGGCTGTTCCGGCACCTACAGTGGGGACGGTTAGGTAGCCATGGGGAAAGTTCGCCTTTAGTTGCGTGAAATTTGGAATGGGATTTTCTGAAAATGACCAGTCAATTACTTGGTGGACATCAAAAAAACATTCTAATTGAACCATGATGATATTAGGACGCAGGCTAGGTGTTAAAGCGGTTAGTGTATCCAAATCATCTTTTATGCTTTGAATGGTCAAGACGTTGTAATCTTCTGGTTCTTTAATGCCTCGATCAATCAAGCTGGCTGAGAAGCAGTAGGCGAATCCATAATCATCATAAGCTTCAATCAGGTTACTGAAACTCTCGTTATAGGACTCTGAATTAACCGCAAAGGAATTGGCTACGATTAATGTGCTTAGAATCAGAGTAAAAACTAAGCTATGTTGTGCAAGGGCAACCTGCCTTTTGGGCAGTTTTTTCCATGCCATGCCAATAGCGAAAAAAGCTGCTAAAAAAGCCAGTAGGATTAAAACAATCTGAAAAAGACTGAAGTACATAAAAATCATGGTGATGGCAGACTTTAAAATAGCAAAATCTGGTCCGTTTAAAGGGGTGATCCGAATACTCAAGACAACCCAGTTGGCAATACCAAGGCCTATCCATATGACGCTAATCAGCACAAAAAAGAAATTTCTACGCTTAAAGAGCAAGGCGACAGATAACGTACATAATATAATCAAAAAGTTGGTGAAGAACATAAAAGGGTTTTGAGTCATATAAAATAAGCCCCCCAAAAACACTCTGCGGTTCAAACTTTCTACGACTAAAGTTAAGGTGAAAGCTAGTAATAGTACCAAATATAGTGAGGGTTGATCTAAGCGCTTTATAAAAGATTTAAATATTTTCACTGGTTTCATATACACACACACTTTCTGATACATATCATTATTTTTACTTATATTAAATCAAAAATAAAGAAAAAGTTCAAGAGGTTGATGATCCACCTGAGTGTTGACAGAACCATAACCCGGTGTATACCGAATGACATTAGGAATAATGCTTAATATCCCTCTGCCTGTCTCTGATGATTAATCTTATTCTTCATTAAATAGCTTTCTTCAATCTCCTTGTAATCAAATCCTAATCCTACCCCCAGTTTTACGAAGCTTTTCCACAGTTTTGTATAGTTTTCTTCCCTTTGATTAAACTGCAGGGCTGTAATATTTGCAAAAACCTCCATAAACTGACCTGTAACCGTTTCAGGAGCATTGATTTCTTCAAAGCTTAGGTATAAGAAACCCTTCTCTAGCCCTATACTTAGTATAAAATGTAGACAATCTACATATTCCTCTAAAATTACTTTCTTTTCTGCAGGACTTTTTAAGCTCCAGTACTTAAAGCATCTTGTTTCATTTGCCAATTCGCCCAGCTCCACCAATAGGGCTAGAATTTTACGAGGCACCAGGTCTTTCCCCTCCAGTTGATGCTCCTTTAATATCTTCATATCCAGCTCTTTTTGTATTTGAAAAAGCTTTTCTATATTCATCATTACTTCCTCCTGTAGTATGTAAATCTTTGTTATCTAATTTCACATTTTATCATAATTATGAATAGAAAACTATCCCTAGAAAAAAGCTATATAATAAGAGGACTTGTGTATGATTATGTATTGACTTGTATTATTATTTGATTTATCCTTATAATATGTACATAAATCAAGCTATTTCATAAAGCAGATTACTCACTGTATGCCTACTGCCTTTCTGAATTTTACTGCATATTTTAAAATTTATTTTATTATTTATGATACATATGCAAATTTAAAAATGAGTGTATTTATACATTTTAGGAGGTATTTCAAATGAAAAATATTAAAGAAAAGGCACTATGGAGTGGACGCTTTTCCAGTTCGCCTGCTGAAGTTATGCAGCAGTTTAGTCAATCCCTTGATATGGACTGGCATTTCTATAGTCAAGATATATTAGGAAGTAAGGCCCATGCCAAGATGCTCCATCATATTAATTTGATAGATGCAAATGAACTGGAGCAGCTTCTACAGGGCCTTGCTGAAATTGAGATGGAAATATTAGAGGGAAAGCTTGTTCCTAAAGTCTCATTAGAGGATGTCCACATGAACATAGAAGCACGACTTATTGAAAAATTAGGTCCATTGGGTGCTAAAATCCACACGGGTCGTTCGAGAAATGATCAAGTAGCCACAGACTACCGCCTTTTCATGAAGGCTGCAATTGAAAGCATCATGAATAAACTCATTAAATTTATGGAGGTTTTAACAAATAAGGCAAGTGATAACATAAATGTAATTATTCCAGGATTTACTCACCTACAGCATGCACAGCCTATTTCCCTTGGTCATTACTGGATGGCATATTTTTGGAAATTTGAGAGGGATTTAAAGAGATTTCAAAATGCTTACGAAACCACCAACGTAAATCCTTTGGGAGCTGGAGCTTTAGCTGGGTCTACTCTGCCATTAGATCGTGATTTTACACGAGTTGAATTAGGTTTTGATTCTACTACTGAAAACAGCTTAGATACTGTTTCTGATAGGGACTATCTTTTAGAGTTTTTGTTTGCTGCTTCCACCTTTATGCTAAACACCAGCCGTTTAAGCGAAGATTTAATTATTTGGTGTACATCGGAATTCGATTTTATTCAGCCCCCAGATTCCTTTTGCACCGGCTCCAGTATGATGCCTAATAAAAAGAATCCTGATGCTTTAGAACTGACAAGAGGAAAGACCAGTGGAGTTCTCAGTAGTTTATTAGACTTAATGGTTAATATCAAAGGCTTACCCTTAACCTATAATCGAGACCTACAGGAGGACAAGCGCCCAGTTTTCCACGCTATAGAAACCGTCAATATAGTTTTAGAGGTTCTTACTCCTCTTATTGCTGGAGTAAAGCCTAAGGAAGAAAAAATTGCTCCCCACTTGAAAAAAGGCTTTCTCCTTGCAACAGATGTGGCAGAATACCTAGTTTTAAAGGGTATCCCCTTCAGAGAAACCCATGAGATTGTGGGTAACTTGGTGCAATATTGTATTGGCGAAAACAAGGGCTTTGAAGACTTATCAATGGCTGAGTGGAAAAATAGTAATTCAATATTTGAAGAGGACATTTTGGATATTTTATCGGTGGAGGCTGCAGTTGACCGCAGAAATACCTACGGGGGCACTTCACGGAAGGAAGTTGAAAGACAGATTGAAAAGGGACGCCTGTTAATTGAAAAGACTCTAGTATAAACAACTAGAGCCTTTTTTTACATATTATTTTCCACAGCACTTCTTATATTTTTTTTCGCTTCCGCAAGGACAAGGGTCATTCCTACCAACTTTGTCGTCCTTAACAACAGTTTTACTTGAATTATATTCCTTCTTTATCTCTTTTTGCCTATCTTCTGTAAGGATGGAATTCCATTCCTCAAGTGTATATAACCATTCTGCTTTAGCGGCATGCATATTGTAGTACAGCTTATCAAACTCAATTGTGATATCTATTGTTGATTCTTCCTCTAACTCTTCTAGCTTTATGGATTCTACAAGACTTTCGTTGACACCATCTAAAAAGCCCAAGAAATATACTGGAGTTACATTATACTCCTGTGATAATTCCTTTATACTTCCTTTAAGATGTCCTTCCTTACTTTGAAGAATACTTTCATAAATCCCTTTTTCCATTTCGCAATAATTCTTCCAAAACTCATTGGCTTGCGTTTCTTCCTGTTCTTCAAAAGCTAACTGCTTCCACCCATCATATAAGCTCATTCACTAATTCTCCTTTGTATTCGTATTCCAATAATATTATAATACAAACTGTTGAAGGTTGCAATCCTTAAGCCTCTGCCTCCACAAGAAGAGACTTTGAATTATATATGTTTTTTCTCTTAAATAGAGTATAGCTTAATGTAAACCTAAATATTAGGTCCAATGACATGGCCACCCAAATTGCTGTTATGCCAAAGCCAAAATAAGATGTAAGGATGATTGAAAGGGGAATACGTATACCCCAAATTCCTGCTGCAGCAACTATCATAGGTACCTTTGTATGTCCCGCTCCCCTTAGGGCTCCATTTAAAACGCCAGACATATTTTGTGGAACTTGAACCATCCCCATAAACATTAAATATGTTACACCGATCTGAATAACTTCTTGTTGATCTGTCAATAGTCCCATAACTACAGAAGGGAAAAACACAAAAACTATTACTACTATACTGGTAATTGCCATAGATCCTTTAATAATTTCCTTTAAATACCTCTTTCCCATTTCTGGTTTATTTGCACCAAGGGATTGACCCATAAAGGCTGTTGCTGCTACGCCAAATCCTGCCGCTGGCATAAAAGATATGGATTCTGCCTGAAAGCCCAGCTGGTAGGCTGCAAGGGCAACCTCACCAAAGTTTAATATTATTTTTGTAAGTATAATTGCAGAAAACTGCCAAAATAAAGATTCCATAGCTGTAGGGCCACCGACACGGTAAACTGCTGATACCTCTTTAATATCAAAAGATATAATATCTTTTATAGTAATTTTCCCAACAACTCCAGCTTTACCGAATAATATGGTCAAACCAATAATAGCTGCAATAACTTGAGCTGTAACCGTTGCCATTGCAGAACCCTTCAGCCCCATGGAAGCAAATCCCAGATGCCCAAATATAAAAACATAATTCAAACAGACGTTTATAATATTCATAATTAATGCTATTTTCATTGGTGTTTTAGCATTGCCCATCCCTTGCAATATTCCCGCAACCACCAACGTAACTGCCAAAAAGGGTAACCCCCAAGAAACAGTTCTTAAATATAAAATCCCGTTTTCCAGTAATGGACCATTTTTCCCGAAAATTCTAAGTAGTATAGGGGCATTCCAATAAACCACCTGCTGCATTATTATTACCAGCACTATAGCTGACATCAATGTTTGCTTTACAATTTGCTTAAGCTTAGGTATGTTGTTGGCACCATAAGCTTGTGATACAAATACCGTTGCACCTGTAGTAACACCTCTAAACATAGCCCATATAAGCTGTGTTATACGCATGCTTATTCCTACCGCGGCAATAGAAACCGTATCAATTCGACCTATCATGGCCATAGCAACAAATCCAGCCATCATCTGGAGAACATTTTCTACTGTGATGGGCAGAATCATAGAATATATTTTTCGTCTAACTTCCAACTGTGATATCTTATTGGCTTCTATATCCATCTTTTCGTCTCCCTAAATTTTTTATATGCCAACCTTATTATACAATAAATATTAACTATTAGCATAAATTTTTATTATTATTTAATATCTATTGCACTATAAATTTTAGCTCTTTTTATTTATGAAAAATTTAATTATAATTTTTTGTTATTATGAGACTATTATGGTTATAAATATATTTAGAGTAAGTAAATAATTAAGGAGGTTTTTATATGAAATCAATAGGTAACTTATTACAATCAGGAGACTGGAAGGGCGAAAAGCATGTGCCAGTTATACATGCCCCGGCAAAGGTTAGCTCTGGTGAAAAGTTCGATTTAAAGATTACAATTGGTGATGCTATTGGTCACCCAAATTCATTTGAGCATTACATTGCCTGGTTTAAAGTATTCTTTCATCCAGAGGGAGGAAAGTTTCCAATAGAATTGGCTACTTTCAATTTTACTGCCCACGGCGAAGGTGACAATTTTACAGAGCCCGTAGGATTAACTACTGTTAAACTACAAAAATCAGGTACCATTCATGCTATAAGCTATTGTAATATTCATGGCTTATGGGAAAACACTCAAGAAATCACTATAGAATAAATACATAAACCCAGCACACCTAATTTTTAAAGGTTGCTGGGTTATTTTATGGAGCGGTTATTTAATTGCTACATAATTAAAGCAAATTGTAAATTATCAGTCCATTTATTGGTGCTAATATATTGAAAACCATGTGCACCAAAATACTGTGCTCTACATCCTTCTTTATAAGCATATATCCACAGACCAATCCCAGTGGCAATATTTGAATATATTTGATCCAATTATTTGTGAGTATATCAGAATGTAAAAACATCCATATCAATGTTGGAACTAACACAGCTACTACTTTGGTTACCTTATTTTTACCTAACCAATGTAAAAAGAGATTTACCCCTAAAAATCGAAATACTATTTCTTCACTTAAGGGGGCTAAAATAAATATAATTAGGAAGTTATTAAATGAAGATGCCCAATGTGACTTTTCAGAAATGTTTATTAAATCTGGATTTATCTGAGCGTTACTAAATCCTAGAATTGCTAGAGTCCAAATTGATAAAAACAAATTCATCAATAAAATTTGCTTCCAATCTATATTTTTCCATTTGAATTTTCCTTTTAAATAGCTGCTTCCCCTTAAATAGTTTATGTCTGATAAAGATTGAGCTCCCCTAAGCTGCCCCTTTAAAACTGCATAATTAATGAATAATCCGATAAACATTCCAAAAATAAACGGTAAGTCATAATTAATCATTAAAATGCTAGTTAAAATTGCACTAATGATGTTAAGTACAAGAAACAGATTAGCAACTTTTGTAGTCTTTGGCTTATACCTTATTGAGAAGTCTTTGGTGGCTTTATATAATACGATGGTAATTATTAGTGTTGCCAAGGAAATTATTCCATAAAAAAGTCCCATTTTTTTGTTTTGTCCCCCTTTAAGTATTTTTGTTCACATAATTATTTCGACATCAATAAATATCTTTATTGCTAAATTTTACAACCCTTTTAAATTCATTCTGATACAAATTTTCAACAGTCGGCAGGTATTGACTTTATAAAATTGGAGAAAATAGACGTGCCAGTGATTCTTTTACCCTGTAGGATACACCCCTCTTTTTATGGTCTTCCAGCATAATTTCTTTACTATCCTCCAAATCCAGTAAAAAATCTATTGTCATTTCTCTATTTACGTCAGTATCATAAATAAATGCATTAACTTCAAAATTCAAGCTGAAGCTACGTATATCTAGATTAGCTGTTCCAATACTGGAAAAATTGTTGTCTGCGATGACTATTTTGCTATGGATAAAGCCCTTTTGATACTCATATATTTTGACACCAGCTTCAAGAAGCTCCATAAAATGTGATCTTGATGCCCAAAACACAGTTTTATGATCGTATCTGCCTGGTAAAATTATTCTTACATCTATTCCACTAATGGCTGCTGTCTTTAAGGCGACTAATATACTCTCGTCAGGGATTAGGTATGGTGACACCATATATACCTTCTGTGTAGCAGACGTAAGTGCCGTGAAGTAGGCCTGATGTATGGATTCCCAATATGAGTCTGGTCCACTGGCGGCAATTTGAATCATTTGTTCACCGCAATGGGATTGTTTAGGAAAGTATCGTATACTATCTATCTCTTCTCCACTAACAAAGTACCAATCCATTAAAAAAATAGCCTGAAGTACATACAGTGCTTCACCCTTTATTTTTAGATGGGTATCCCTCCAAAAACCTAGCCGTGGGTTCTTTCCAAGGTATTCATCACCTATATTGACTCCACCTAAGAAACCTATCTTTCCATCAATAATTAGTATTTTCCTGTGATTCCTGTAATTCAATCGACTTCCAAAAAGAGGTATTGACACTGGTAAAAAAGCAAAAACTTCTATTCCTGCATCCCTCATTGCTGTAAAAAATTCTTTTTTTGCCTTCCAGCACCCCACCGCATCATATATTAGACGAACCTTGATACCAGCCGTTGCTTGCTCAATTAAAGCCTGTTGAATTTCAAATCCTATTTTACTTTCTTTAATTATAAAATATTCCATATGGATATGATCTTTGGCATTTCTTATTGCATCAAGAATTTCTCTATATGTGTTATCGCCATTTTTTAGTATCTTAGTTTCGTTATTAACTGTTATAGGAGAATGTGTATTATTCATCAATAATGGGATAAGCCTTCCCCTTAAGCCTTTAAATGCTTGCTTAAAAATATAGGTGTTTTGAGAGAAGGAGGCCTGCTCTTGTAATAGCTGTCTTAAAACCTCATAATCGTGTTTTCTCTTCTTTATAAAGGTTTTTTTCTTACGGTGATTCTGTCCAATATAAAGATAAAAGAAAATACCCACCACAGGCAATAGAATTAAAACAAGTAGCCATGCCATTGTTCTAGAAGGATTTCTATTTTCCATCACAATAATTATACTAATCAATATTGTCAGCACTGCTAAAAAATATGTTAGGTAGCTTAGAATGCTCAAGGGATCACCTCCAATCTATATTAATAAATTATACTACAAAGGTTTTAACAGGTTTTTTTCAAATTGCATAATAATGTTTAAAGCCTCCATTAAAAGCTTTTGTCTATCAAACTTTAATATAATATCGTCTATTATATCGGTATTAATTAAGAAGTCCTTTTTATTTTTTATTGGTATAAAAGGAATACTATTTATTGTGTCAATTATTTCTTCAAGTGTGTATATTTTATGGGCTTCCAGCTTCTTTAAAGAAGCTATCGCTTCGATTACTCCAAAGTATACATCACTATAGGTAGCTTCATTTCCAAGCTCCATAAGCTTAATAAATCTTGGTATAATCTCTTCTAAAATTAGTCTATTTAATGGTATATTATGTGGTAGTTTAAACAATTGCCCTAGTTTTTTTACTGCATTACTGTCTAAATTCATAAAAAAAGCCAATGCATCCTTTTCATTAATAACCCCTTCAATATAAAAAGTCTTGCCCTTTAAGCGTCTAAATACTTTTAATGTATCTAAATATCCAAGCATTATGTTTTGTCGTGCTCTATCTGTTGAAAAGTCTAAAATGTTTCCTAATGATTTTTGAGGGCTTATATATATTACCTCTAAATCCTTATGCTTAATTTTTCTAATTCTACCACTACCGAATAATCTAACAGCAATTATTTTACGATATCCCTTCTTATATAGCATTTCAAATGGCAAGTTATCATAAATTCCACCATCAATAAATAACTTACCATCAAGCTTCTTTGATTTAAACACAGGTAAATAAGCAGATGCCATTAGATAGTCTGCCATTTTGCCTATTGGTATTTGTTCTTTATAAATTTCTAAGGGTTTACGATCAGTAAGACAAACAGTTACAAATCCAAAATCTTTAGATGAGTTGCGGATCACATCTTCCCTTAATGTGTTTGTAATTAGATCCTGTAGGGGTTTATTATCAATGCCGAACCCTTTTATGGTTCTTCGAGCCTCTTCGAAAAATAGTTGCAAATTGTCGGAGGTTAGGTGATGTTCAGCAATCATCTCATATATACGATCATCAATATTCATGATTTTTGTTGGGGAAACATTATGCCATATTTCATGGGCTGTATCATAATCTCCTTGTATCATCAATGCACCATTTAAGGCCCCTACCGAAGTACCTGAAATACCTTGAAAGTCTAAGCCTAGCTCGTTAAAGGCCCGCCAAGCACCGATTTGATAGGCTCCTTTAGCGCCACCACCTTCTAGTGTTAATCCAATCATATAGAGCACCCCTCCTTCATTGTTATCCTTTAATCATTATACTCTAAAAAGGTAAAATTAAACACTCCATTGAGTTAGGTAGGAGGGTAAATTTAGATGATTTAATACCTATGTAATAAAAAAGACGAAGCAAGATTGCTTCGTCTTTTAGGTATTAGCTTAAATTATTATTAGTTTGCTAGCTTTGCATAGCTTTCATATCTTTCTTCTGCTTCTTTTTGAGCTTTAATAAATAACTCCTCAGCAATCTCTGGGAAGCTGTTTACTAGTGAAGCATAACGAACTTCACCCATTAAGAATTCCTTAAAGGAAGCCTTAGGCTCTTTAGAGTCAAGAGTAAAAGGATTCTTACCTTGTTCCTTCAACTCTGGGTTGAATCTGTATAGATGCCAGTATCCAGCCTCTACAGCCTTTTTAGACTGCTCTTGCGTCTTACCCATACCCGCTTTAATTCCATGGGCAATACAAGGTGAGTATGCTATTACTACAGAAGGTCCTTTATATGCTTCTGCTTCCTTCATAGCTTTAATAAGCTGGTTCTTATCTGCTCCCATAGCTACTTGTGCAACATATACATATCCGTAGCTCATTGCGATCATACCTAAGTCCTTCTTCTTGGTCTTTTTACCAGAAGCAGCAAACTTAGCAATTGAAGCAGTCGGACTAGCCTTTGAAGATTGTCCTCCAGTATTAGAATAAACTTCTGTATCCATAACTAGTATGTTAACATCTTCTCCTGAAGCTATAACATGATCTAATCCACCAAATCCAATGTCATAAGCCCAGCCATCTCCACCAAAAATCCATTGAGATTGCTTAATTAGGTATTGCTTCTTTTCAACTATCTCGTCTACAATAGCATTACCCTTTGCAGCTTCAAGCAATGGAAGTAGTCTGAAGGTAGCTTCCTTTGATCCTTTACCTTCTTCTTTATTTTCTAACCAGAATTTAAAGGCATCCTTTAATTCTGTAGATAAATCTGACTCTAAACCTTCCTCCATTAAATCAGCAAGTCTTGCTCTAATTTGTTGAACTCCTAAGAACATACCATATCCAAATTCTGCGTTATCTTCAAATAGAGAGTTAGCCCACGCTGGACCTCTTCCGTCTGCATTTTTACAATATGGTACAGATGGTGCACTACCACCATAGATTGATGAACAGCCAGTTGCATTCGCCACCATCATTCTATCGCCAAATAATTGAGTAATTAACTTAACATAAGGAGTTTCTCCACAACCTGCACATGCACCTGAGAACTCAAATAGAGGTTGAGCAAATTGGCTTCCTTTAACTGTTTCAATATTTGTTAAATGTGATTTATCAGAAACTGTTGTTACGTAATTCCAATTATCTTTTTGCTCCACTATTTGTGGTTCAACTGGTTCCATCACCAATGCCTTACCCTTTGGAGCTGGACAAATATCGGCACAGTTTCCACAACCTGTACAGTCTAATGGACTTACTTGGATTCGATATTGTAATCCATCAAATTCTTTACCCATGGCTTTTAATGTGTCCATACCTTCTGGTGCATTTTTAACTTCTTCTGCGTCCAGTAGGATTGGTCTTATGGCTGCATGTGGGCAAACGTATGAACATTGATTACATTGAATACAGGTTTCCTTTTTCCACTCAGGTACATGAACAGCTATACCTCTCTTCTCGAATGCTGAAGTTCCAAGAGGGAAGGTTCCATCTTCTGTTCCAACGAATGCACTAACTGGAAGAATATCACCATTTTGTGCGTTCATTGGTCTTAAAATATTCTTGATGAAATCTGGCTCTTCTACCGCAGCCGCTGCTTCATCAGTTGCTCCAGACCAAGAAGCAGGAACATCTATCTTTGTTATTGCATTTACACCTCGATCAACTGCTTCATTGTTCATTTTAACAATCTTTTCACCTTTACTTCCATAAGCATCTACAATAGCATCCTTTAGGTACTTCACAGCATCTTCTACAGGAATAACCTCAGCTAGCTTAAAGAAGGCTGATTGACAAATCATATTAATTCTTCCACCTAAACCAATCTCAGATGCAATATCAGTTGCATTAATGGTATAGAAGTTTATATTGTTATCTGCAATATATTTTTTCATTGCTGCTGGAAGCTTTTCAGACAATTCTTCTGGCGTCCATATACAGTTTAATAGGAAATTTCCACCTTTTTTCAAGCCCTTTAACAGGTCATATTGATGTACATAGGCTTGGTTATGACAGGCAACAAAATCAGCCTCATCAATTAGGTAAGTTGATTTAATTGGCTTATTACCAAAACGCAAGTGAGAAATTGTTACTCCACCAGACTTCTTAGAGTCATAAGAGAAGTAAGCTTGAGCGAACATATCAGTGTTGTCACCAATGATTTTGATAGCACTCTTATTTGCTCCAACTGTACCATCAGAACCTAGGCCCCAGAATTTACAGCGAATTGTTCCCTTAGGGGCAGCATTTACATTTGCTTCTACTGGAAGTGATGTGTTGGTAACATCATCAACAATACCAAGAGTAAATCTATCCTTTGGTTGACTGGCTTTTAAATTATTAAATACTGCTACTACTTGTGCAGGTGTTGTATCTTTAGATCCAAGTCCATATCTACCACCAACTATTAGTGGAGCATTTTCTTTTCCAAAGAACATTGATTTAATATCTAAATGTAATGGTTCTGCCAGTGCTCCCGGTTCCTTTGTTCTATCAATAACAGAAATTCTCTTAACAGTTTTAGGAAGTACATCAAAGAAGTACTTTTCAGAGAAAGGTCTATAAAGATGAACCTTAATAACCCCTACCTTTTCGCCTTTTTCCATTAAATAATCTACTGTTTCTTCTATTGTATCTGTTATTGAACCCATTGCGATGATTATGTTTTCAGCATCTTCTGCTCCGTAGTAGTTGAATGGTGCATAATCTCTACCTGTTAACTTATTAATTTCCTTCATATAGTCATTTACTAAATCAGGTATTTCATCATAGAATCTATTGGCTGCTTCTTTAGCTTGGAAGAAGATATCTGGGTTTTGAGCAGTTCCTCTTAAAACAGGATTTTCTGGATTTAATGCATTGTTTCTGAAAGCTTTTAATGCATCCCAATCTAAAAGCTTAGCAAATTCATCATATTCGATAACTTCTATCTTTTGCATTTCATGTGAGGTTCTAAATCCATCAAAGTAATGAATAAATGGAACTCTTCCTTTAATAGCAGCTAAATGCGCTATTCCACCTAAGTCCATTACTTCTTGAACGCTACCAGTTGCCAGTAATGCACATCCTGTCTGTCTTGCAGACATTACATCAGAGTGGTCTCCAAAGATAGATAGCGCATGTCCTGCAACAGCACGGGCACTTACATGGAATACTCCTGGTAGTAATTCCCCTGCAATTTTATACATATTAGGAATCATTAAAAGCAAGCCCTGTGACGCTGTAAATGTAGTTGTTAAAGCTCCTGCAGCAAGTGATCCGTGTACTGCCCCAGCAGCCCCTGCCTCCGACTGCATTTCAGTTACCTTTACTGTTTGGCCAAAGATATTCTTTTGACCATACGAACTCCACTCATCAACATTTTCAGCCATGTTAGATGATGGAGTAATAGGATAAATAGCTGCAACATCAGTAAATGCATAAGCCACATATGCAGCGGCCGCGTTACCGTCCATGGTTTTCATCTTTCTTGCCATTATATTTCCTCCCTTTATAAATTATTTATATTGATCTATCTTTCAACGATAGAAACAATGTATCTTGTATACCATTTCATTATATAAAAAAACTGAAGATATTTATAGTGCAACTTTTTTTAATCGTTATCCTTTTTTTGTATTGCTTTCATAATATTCTATCTTTTCATATTTACCCCAGAAACAAGGTAGTTTATAGATTAAAATTCTAGCACTACAGAAGATTTCGTCATATAAAAACGTTTTCCTGCAATATTAATAAAAAATTAACATGATTTATAATTAATCATGTTAATGAAGGTTTAATCATCATTCGATTCTTCTTTATTATTGTTAATATACTCTATAATAAGTCTATCTAGTTGTTGACTAAGTTTCATAGTCTCCTTATTCATAAAATTTCCATCTTGCACCAATAGGTTTAACTTATTTCTTGTTTTCTCGATTTTCTTTTTTAGTTCCTGTAGCTTTTTTTCATCACAAGTCAATTTTTCTACCTCACTTTATAAATAAACATTCATTCATATATTTCTTTTATTAATTAAAATAGAATGATATATTACACTTTACCGATGGGTGCCATATATACGACAAACTCTTCTTCTCCATCTATATTTAAAAGTAAATCAGCTGCCTCCTGATGGTATGCCGCTATAGCACAGGTCCCCAATCCAATTGCCTCACAGGCTAAATAAAGATTTTGACAAAGGTGTCCAGCATCTAATAGCATAGTCTTATGGGCTGCTACATTATATCGCCACTCACTTCTATATGGAATACAGCTCCATATAAAAATTACAGAACCTTTTGCAGCAAATTTTTGTCCTAAAGTTATTTCCGTTACCTTCTCCTTAAAGCCCTCGTCTTCTTTAACTAGACAAAGTTGATGACTTAAGGCTAAATAACGATAAATTCCTGGTTTTAAACCCTTTACTGTATTTACAAAGATGTAGGTTTCAAAGGGGTGCCTTGCTCCACCAGAAGGTACAGTTCTTATGGTGGCATAGTTGTCACCTTTGATAGTATCCACTCCCTGGGTTGCCCATAATAAGTAGCCTAGTTCATCTAAGTCCATTTCGTAATTTTGATATTTCCTATGACTTCTACGTTCTTCTATTGCTTTATGGAAATCTTTCTTTATAATACTGGCATCTATTTTAGGTAGTTCAATTTTCTCGCCATCAATTTCTGTTGATTTTTCTAGGGGTGGTTGCTGTATTTCTTTATTCTGATCCGTCTCAATATCATCCAATAATTTAAAGTTAGCCTTCATAAATTGTCTGTTAGCTTTTATTGATTCCATGTAACCTCTCCTTTATAAAATATTTATTAATTATAGTATTCTATTCTTAGTTCCACATACCTTCCATTTTTTGTGATTAATTACATGAAATTTTTACCTATGGTATTTTTTTGTTTTCAACAAAAATAATCCCTCTGTAACGAGGGATTATTTCAT
Organism: Alkaliphilus peptidifermentans DSM 18978; assembly: GCF_900101495.1. Classification (GTDB taxonomy): domain Bacteria; phylum Bacillota; class Clostridia; order Peptostreptococcales; family Natronincolaceae; genus Alkaliphilus_C; species Alkaliphilus_C peptidifermentans. Next base: position 94,918 of record NZ_FMUS01000007.1, on the reverse strand, counting down.
CTTTATTTAAGTTTTATTAACAATTCACCAGCTTTTACCTGTTGGTTTTCCTTCACCTTTATTGACTCAACAATTCCCTTAAGAGGGGATGTAATATTTGTTTCCATTTTCATCGCCTCCACCACCAGGAGACTCTGGTTCTCCTCAACGGCTTCTCCTTCTTTTACTAACACCTTAATAACTGTTCCTGGTATACTTGCACCAATCTCATTCTTATCATCTGGGTCGGCTAGCTTTACAAATTCAACTTTGTTCTCAAGACCAGATGCTTTATCATGAATTGGTATTTCCCTTCTATTCCCATTCACTTCGAAAACTACAGACCTATTACCCTCATTATCTAACTTCCCAATTTCCAAAAGCTTAATAATTAATATCTTTCCATCTGCTATTTCTACTTCGCAGGTTTCTCCTTCAAACAGTCCATGGAAAAAAACATCGCTACCCATTCTACTAAGGTCACCATATTCTTTAATATATTGAAGATACTCTTCAAAAACCTTTGGATACAGAGCGTAACTCAGAATTTCCTTCTCTGTTGGAGCTATATTATAATTCTCATTTAAATATTTAGCTATGCTTTCAAAATTTTCAGGATCTAACATCTCCCCTGGTCTACAGGATATACTCTTTTCTCCCTTGAGCACCAGCTCCTGTAATTTCTCAGGGAATCCTCCCATCGGTTGACCCATCATACCTTTAAAATATGAAACAACAGAATCTGGATATGTCATTTCTTTACCTTTGTCGTAAATATTTTCTGGTGTTAAATCATTTTGCACCATAAATATTGCAAGGTCACCAACCATCTTGGATGATGGTGTTACCTTTACAATATCCCCCACCATCTCATTAACGATTTTATACATTTCCTTTACTTCCTTAAATCGGTGTCCTAAACCAAAGCTTTCAACCTGTGGCTTAAGATTAGAATATTGTCCACCTGGAATTTCATATTTATATACCTCTGTAGTACCTGACTTTAACTCTGACTCAAATTGACTATATACAGGCCTTACCGCACCCCAATAGCTCGAGATTTCTTCTACATCATCAAGATTTATTTCAGTTGCACGGGTGGTATTTTCCAATGCTGCAACTACCGAGTTTAGTGCAGGTTGACTGGTTAGTCCTGACATACTATTAAATGCTGTATCTATTATATCTACTCCAGCTTCTGCTGCCATTAAAACCGTTGAAACTCCATTTCCACTGGTATCATGAGTATGAAGGTGTATAGGCATAGACACCTCATTTTTTAATGCTTTAATCAGTTTTTCTGCTGCATATGGCTTTAATAACGCTGCCATATCCTTAATTGCAAGGATATGGGCACCTGTCTTCTCAATTTCTTTTGCCATGTCTACATAATACTTTAATGAGTATTTATCTCTTGTAGTATCTAATATGTCACCAGTATAACAGATACAAGCCTCTGCAATTTTATTGCATTTTAAAACCTCATCTATAGAAATTTCCATCCCCTTCAACCAGTTTAAAGAGTCAAAAATTCTAAAAACATCAATTCCAGCGGTTGCAGACTCTTGAATAAACTTCCTAATTACATTATCCGGATAATTTTTATATCCTACCGCATTACTACCACGAATCAGCATTTGAAATAGAATATTAGGTATTTTCTTTCTCAATTCCTCTAGCCTGGTCCAAGGCGATTCCTTCAAGAACCTATAGGATACGTCAAAGGTTGCTCCACCCCACATTTCTATTGAGAATAAGTCCTTTGCCAATACAGAAGTTGCCTTTGCAATTTTTGTCATATCTCTAGTTCTGACTCTAGTAGCCATCAAGGATTGGTGAGCATCCCTCATTGTGGTATCTGTTAATAGTAGTTTTTGCTGTGACCTAATCCATTCTACTACTGCTTCCGGACCTCCACTATCTAGTATTTGCTTTGTTCCAGAAATGTCATTCGGTCTAACTATACTTGGGACAATAGGAACATCAAACTCCTTTTTATTACCTTGTGTTTCATTCACAACCTTTTCACCAATATATCTTAAAACTTTTAGCTCTTTATCAGTTTTTGGTGCAATATCGAATAGCGATGGATGCTCTGCAATAAAACCAGTATGGCACTCTCCTTTTATAAAGGTTTCATGATTTAACACATTTATTAAAAAGCCCATATTGGTTTTAACTCCTGTAATTTTTAACTCCTTAATTGAACGTATGGATTTTCTAATTGCATCGTCGAAGTTTCGTGACCATGCAGTTACCTTAACCAAAAGACTATCATAATAGGGACTCACATTAGCACCGGCAAAGCCGTTACCTCCGTCTAGTCTGATGCCAAAGCCTGAGCCAGTCCTGTATATATCTATTTTACCTGTATCAGGAGCAAATTGATTTGCAGGATCTTCTGTAGTAACTCTGCACTGAATTGCATAGCCTCTTGTAGTAACATCCCCTTGTTCTTTTATTCCAATTTCCGAAGATGCCAAAGGGTATCCTTGAGCAACTAGAATTTGATTTTGTACTATATCTATCCCTGTCACCATTTCTGTTACTGTATGCTCTACCTGTATCCTGGGGTTCATTTCAATGAAATAATGATTGCCATGGATATCCACAAGAAATTCTACTGTCCCTGCATTACTATAATTAACTGCTCTAGCAATCTTCAATGCATCTTCACAAATTTCACTGCGCTTTTCTTCTGATATAGTGATGGCTGGTGTAAATTCTATGAGCTTTTGATGTCGTCTTTGAATAGAGCAATCCCTTTCAAATAAATGAACTATATTTCCATATTGATCACCTAATATTTGAACCTCTATATGCTTTGGTTTTTCCAAATATTTTTCTATGAAAATATCTTCTATTCCAAAAGCTTTTTTTGCTTCGTTTTTTGCACTATAGAAGGCATCTATTAGGTCTTCTTCTCGGTGCACTATTCTCATGCCTCTGCCACCACCACCGGCTGCAGCCTTAACCATAACTGGATATCCACAGAAGTTAGCAAATTCTTTAGCTTCATTTTCGTTTTCAATGGGTTTTTCTATTCCTGGGATAGTAGGAACATTTGCATTTTTAGCTACTATTTTAGATTGTATTTTATCTCCAAGCTTTTCAATCATAGTATAGTCTGGTCCTATGAATTCAACTCCTGCTTCCTTACATTTCCTGGCAAATTCTGGATTTTCCGCAAGAAATCCATAGCCAGGATGTATTGCATCTACACCTTTTTTCAAGGCAAGGCCTATTATCTCATCTATACTTAAATAAGCATCTATTGGACCTTTATTTTTACCAATTAAATAGGATTCATCTGCCTTTGTCCTAAAAAGAGAGGTTTTATCTTCATTTGAATAGATGGCCACAGTTCTAATACCCAGTTCATTGCAAGCTCTAAATATTCTTATGGCAATTTCCCCTCTATTTGCCACTAAAACTCGTTTAAATTTTTTTACATTCATAGCTTTTCACACTCCAAACACGTAATTTTTAATATATATTATGCATAATTATTCATCGGCATTAATATTTATTTTTTCGGGTAATAAATATGATTATACAACAAATACAACAGTGTTTCAACAATATTTTATTATGTGTATTTTCTATATTATCATTACATTTTTATGTATAAATATTTTTTTATGTTAATCTTCAGTAAATTGCAGGTATGGTTATATAATCTTACAAAAACCAAATTAAAATGCTCCCTTTTTAAGGGAGCACGGGGTTGTTGAAAAACCTTGATATTTTCAAAGGTATTAACAAACAAAAAATCAAGCTATATATATTTCTTCATTTCATCCGCAGTCTTTCTAAGATTGTTTTCAAACCATATTATTTCAATATCATGTATTGTACAAATAACCATTATTAAAACACACAAAATGAAAATTGAGCCATAGATTTACTCTGACTCAATTTAAATAATGTAAGTTATACAATTAAAAAACTACTAGTTTGAAGGGGTATTGGCCCCTGTTATTACCCCAAAGCTATTAATGTCTCATTTACCAATTCCTTCATCAATTCCTTAACAGGAATTATCTTTTTCAATTTATGAGCATTTTGCCCCACAAATATTAGACCATTATCAACATCTCCAATTACTGCATTTATTAAAGCTGTTGATATACAGTAAGGGCTTTTACCAGGGTCACAAGGCTTTAAACAATTATAGCATTTGGTTATAGGAATATTGTCCAGCTCTAATTTTTTTATAAAATCATTTCTAATGGCTCTCCCTGGCATGCCGACTGGGCTTTTTACTAGTACAATATCCTCTTCCTCAGCATTAATATAGGCTTCTTTATACTTGATATGAGCATCACATTCATCAGTGGCTGCAAACCTCGTTGCCATTTGAACACCTGCAGCTCCAATTTTTAGATATTTAGCTATTTCATTCCCATCATATATACCACCAGCTGCAACAACTGGAATTTCTTTATCACTGGCTTCACGGAAAGGCTTTAATGCCTCTATTACCTCCTTAACAATTGAGAATAGGTCAGGCTTTTCTTCCTTCTGTAATTCTTCCATGGAAAAACCTAGGTGTCCTCCTGCTTCTGGCCCTTCAACAATTACCATATCTGGTAGATAATCAAATTTTCGTTGCCATACCTTTGCAATAAGTGCAGCAGCCTTTCCTGATGAAACTATTGGTGCTATTTTAGTTCCTGATCCCTTAACAAGGGCTGGAAGCTCTGTTGGTAATCCGGCACCTGAAATAATAATATCTATTTTTTCTTCCACAGCAGCCTTAACCATATCTTTATAATTATTAATAGCCACCAGCAGATTTACACCCAAAATACCCGTTGGACTTAGTTCCCTTGCTTTTCTTATCTCTTTTTTAAGTCCTCTTACATTGGCATCATCATTATTGGTTTCGAAATCTGGTTCTCGAAATCCTATTTGCACTCCAGAAATTATCCCAATTCCACCAGCATTTGCTACCGATGAAGCAAGACGTGATAATGAAACTCCTACTCCCATTCCTCCCTGGATTATAGGGATTGGGGAAATTAACTCACCTATTCGAAGTGGTGGTAAATTCATGTCATCGACTCCTTGAAAATTATTTGTTTATTTATAAAATATTTTATCACATATTAAGGACAAGTATAGCTATATTTTTACTAAAATAGAATAAATATTGAAATTTCAGCTTTAGTAATAGATGTATATATCTTTAAGCATAGTCAAAATATTCATCAATAATACCCAAATAATTGAATATGAAATTAGACATAGCCTCATTTTTTTGATATGATGACATGGATACCAATCATAAAGGAGCGTTAAAAATGAAAAATGATATCTTAGCAGTTGTCGGAAACAAAAACATTACTCAGAGTGATGTGGATAGTGTTTTGAAAAACATCGATCCTCAACAGGCAATGCAGTTTTACAGTGAGGAAGGAAAGAAAAAACTATTACAAGAGTTAATTAGTCAAGAATTACTATACCTGGATGCAATAGACAACAACCTGCAGGAGGATGCAGACTTTTTAAATGAGGTTGAAAGGGTTAAAACTAATTTATTGAAACAATATGCCATAAGTAAATCAATCGCCAATATAAGTGTTTCTGAAGAAGAAGCTCTTAATTATTATAATGAAAATTCTGCAAGCTTTAAAAGCCCAGAATCAATAAATGCAAGTCATATACTTGTAGAAACAGAAGCTGCGGCTGATGAAATAATTAGCGAAATTCAGAATGGCTTAAAATTTGAAGAAGCCGCTCAAAAATACTCCAAGTGTCCTTCAAAGGAAAAGGGTGGAGAGCTAGGTCACTTCACTAAAGGCAAGATGGTACCTGAGTTTGAGGCTGCTGTTTTTAACATGGATGTTAATGACCTTAGTGCACCTGTAAAAACTCAATTTGGATTCCATATTATTAAAGTTTTAGATAAAAAACCAGAAGCTATTCACTCCTTTGATGAAATAAAAAATCATCTAACCCAACAAATTCTTTCTCAAAAACAACAGGAAGTTTTTTATGCTAAGGTTGAATCTTTAAAAGAAAAGTATCCTGTTACAATGAATATTTAAACTTCTACTATGTGCACACAAAAGCCTAACCTATCCAAATGGATAGGTTTTTTTTTATCACTCTTTATTGCTATGTGAATAAAATAAGTAGAAAGGTATATTTAAGGGTGGTGACTAAAATTATGTTTACTATCGACAATGCAGATTTTAGAGGCTTTGTTTCAGGCCTTAATACAACAATTCCCCTTCCTTCAGGTAGATATACAACTGCTATCAATTTTGATAATGCAGCAACGACTCCTGCCTTCAATTATGTTCTTCATGAAATAATAAGGTTTGCACCTTGGTATTCCTCTGTACATAGAGGTACTGGCTTTAAATCTCAATTTTCTTCAAGTCTTTACGAAAACTCTAGAAGAGTAGTAGCTGATTTTGTAAATGCTGATTTAACCAATAGTACTGTAATTTATCTAAAAAACACCACTGAAGCAATCAATAAGGTTTCACATCACCTATGCAATTCACCCGAAGACATAATACTTAGTACATACATGGAGCACCATTCCAACGATTTGCCATGGCGTGGTAGGTTCCAGTTGGAATATATTTCTATTGACCCTAAAGGCAGATTAGACTTAAAGGATTTAAAGGCTAAGCTTGAAAAATATAATGGCAGGGTAAGGTTGGTTGCAGTAACAGGAGCATCAAATGTCACTGGTGCAGTAAACCCCATACATACTATTGCGTCTCTATGTCATAATTATGGTTCCCGCATTCTTGTTGATGGTGCTCAACTGATTCCCCACGGTGGCTTTAACATGCGGCCCCATGACTCTGAAGAACATATAGACTTTCTAGTGTTTTCAGCCCACAAAATGTATGCACCCTTTGGAATAGGTGTGTTAGTTGCACCAAAGGAAGTTTTTGAAAAATCCCCCGACATTGTAGGTGGAGGCACTGTAGATTTAGTGACCCATGATTATATAAAATGGGCTCAGCTTCCTCAACGGGAGGAAGCTGGAACACCAAATCTAATGGGTGTAATTGCACTTATTTCATCCATTCGCGTTTTAAAGACTATAGGAATGAATAAAATTTCTGCTCATGAGCTTTCATTAACAGGATTCTTAATAAATGAGCTGAAGAAAATTGAAGGAATTGAATTGTATGGAGATACCGAATCTAATAACAGGGTTGCAATTATACCCTTCAATATAACTGGAATACCTCATGATATTACAGCAAAGATTTTGTCCTATGAGGGAGGTATAGCCGTTAGAAATGGATGTTTCTGTGCGCAACCCTACGTCCAAAGGCTACTGAATATTACCCCTGAATATATAGAGGAAAGAATAAATGATCCCTCTCTTCCTCACCCTGGTTTTGTAAGAATTAGCTTTGGATTATATAATACATACCAGGAGGTAGCTGTCCTTATTGATATATTAAAAAAGATAGTGAAGGATAAAGACTATTACTACAAGCTATATAAAAATTTTGATTATGATTACTTTCCAAAATGATTTTAATTTATAACTACTCCTGCCCAGTTAAAATTATTTATTTTAGGTATTTGGTTAAACTAACTATAAATAATAATATTAAAGGAGTAGTTCACTTGAATAGAAAAGTAAACCTGTTAATGTTTAGTGGTGATTTTGATAAAGCAATGGCTGCTTTAATACTTGCAAATACTGCAAAGGAAATGAAGCTTGATGTAACAATGTTTTTTGCTTTTTGGGGCTTATTTTTAGTTAGGGATCCAGCAAGCTTATCCACTGACCATAAGACTACATACGAAAAAATGTTTGGTATGATGACTCCAAAGGGAATAGAGGACCTACCTCTATCCAAAATGAACTTTGCAGGTATTGGCAAGGAAATGCTGAAGGAAATGATGAAGGATGATGATACCCCCTCTTTATCAGCCTTTCTAAAGGGAGCACAAAATAAAGGTGTTAAGTTTTATGGTTGTAAGCTTTCTATGGAAGTGATGGGCTTTAAAAAGGAAGAAATGATTCCTCAGCTTGAGGTGGTAGATGCTAAAACCTATATGGAGGATGCATTAGAGTCCGACCTACAGCTTTTCATATAGTAATTATTACAATTACATTACAATTAAATAAATATGTTGTATTTTTCTTATATGTGCCATATAATAGTCAATGTAGAAATAAATACCATAAATTACAAAGGAGGTCGTGCAAGATGATTACAAATTACATTTCAGTCAATAACACCATATCCATACAATTTAATGATATAGCACGACTTATAATGCTGTCGTAACGTTAAAATTACTTTTTTTGTAATTAAATAGATTATGAAGCCATAGGTTGTGTATGTTAACCTGTGGCTTTTTATATTTTCAGCCTTCTATTCAAGTTGAAATAGAATGTTTGCTTATATAATGTTATTTTTGGCCATAGATTAAATCTATGGCTTTTATTATGTAAAATATGATGTACAAAAACCATTACATCATATGGAAAGGAGATGAAGAGTAATGAAAAAAATGGTGATTAAGGTTTAACAGTTAGAAGCGAAAAATAAACCAATAGGAGGTAGATAGAAATGTCAGTATTAAATTTTTCTTTAAAGGTAAGTACATTTCAAATAGTTTTTGATATTAAAAGGGATGTAACAAATGATCCCCCCAAGATAAAAGATGAATTTGAATACGCCAATAAAATAAGAGAAGCAGCTGAAAATCAGTTTTTCTTAATGGGTAAGCAATTCTAATTTTATAAAAGGGGGTAAATTTAAATGAAGCAAAATAGTATTACATATCATACAATTAATGTGTATGAGGTACTGTTTTTATGAAACAAAAAATTTGGAGGTAGATTATATGTCAATAATGAGTTTATCATTAAATATAGCAAGCTTTAGTATAAAGATTAATGTTAATAGAGATAAAAATAAAAATATCGAAACACTAGATAAAGTTATAGAGAAGGAAAAAATCTATAATGATTCTATTGATAACATTGAACGTGCCAAGGCTGCTTTTTATAATATGAATATGTTACAGTAATAAATTCTGGGGTGAATGATTAAATCATTCACCCCAGAAATCTATTAGCTTATTTTCGATATTTTTCTTGCTAATTACATCAATATTATTCCAATATTTTGGGAATATTTTTTTGTAGCTATTAGTAAGGTATCTATCGTCTATCAGTAGCACCGTTCCCGTATCCTCTTCAGTTCTAATCACTCTACCTGCTGCTTGTAGTACCTTATTCATTCCAGGATACTTAAATCCATACTCATAGCCTTTTTGATATTTTTCCTGATAATAGTCTTTAATTAGGTTAGTTTCAAGGCAAATTTGAGGCAACCCTACTCCAATTATAATTGAGCCTAAAAGCCTAGTGCCGATAAGATCAATCCCTTCCGAAAATATTCCTCCCAAAACACAAAAACCTAAATAACACTCACCATTTTGATGCTGAAATTTATCTAAAAAAACCTCCCGCTCCTCCTCTGTCATATAAGGAGCTTGTACCAAAATATTATAGGTAGAATTATGGGTAGAAAATATTTCTACTACTGATTCTAAATATTTATAGGAAGGAAAAAAAATTAGATAGTTTCCTGGTTTTATTTCAATTATCTTTTTTATATACTGGGCAATGTCGTTATAGCTTTTTTCTCTATCATAGTATCGTGTGGATATATCTCCAGCAATCAATAAGCATAGCTTTTTACTATCAAAGGGAGAATCAAGTAGTAAAGAATAATCCCCCTCCTCTCCCCCTAAAACATTTCTAAAATATTCAATAGGAGTAAGGGTAGCAGAAAAAAATATTGCAGATCTGCCACGCTTCAGTGCCTCCCTTAACAGCTTTGATGGATCCAAACAAAATATTTTCAGCTTTGTATCTTTACCTGCTCTTTCAACATAGGTAACATAATTCAAGTCATAAAACTCAGCAATTTTTACGAAGGCTATGGAATCAAAATACAGCTGGAGAAACTCTTCTCTAATCTCTTCACCTTTATTTTCTGTGAAATAATAATCACATTCTTCAATAAACTTTCGTAATAATGGATATATTTCTGAGGGCTCATCTTTTTGTGCATAACTTTCATCATCACCATACAACTTCTTCATGTTTAACATATATTTATTTATTTTTTCTAATGCCTTCGCTATATCTTTACTTTTGTTCTTTATATATTTTTTTTCCTCAAGGAACCTACCTTTATATAATTCTGCAGAAAACATCATTCTAGCCCTCTCAACTAAGTTATGGGCTTCGTCTATTAAAAACGTATAGTCTCCACCATATTCAACAAAAAATCTTTTTAAGTAAACCCTTGGATCAAATACATAGTTATAATCACAAATGATGCAATCTGCCCACAGAGAAAGCTCTAATGAAAACTCAAAGGGACATAGATTATATTTTTTAGCATAATCTTCTATTGTGATTCTATCAAATGCCTCTTCCTCAATAATTTCCTTAAGAGCATCATTTAGCCTATTAAAATAGCCCTTGGCATATTGACATTCATCAGGGGTGCAGCTTTTTGTCTTTTCAAAACATATTTTATCCTTAGCTGTAATTGTCACAGATTTAAAGTGCAAACCTTCTACCCTTAGTTTATCAACGGCTTCCTCTGCAACTTGACGGGTTATTGTTTTTGCAGTTAAATAAAAAATTTTAGAGGTTTTCCCTTCTCCCATCGCTTTTATCGCTGGAAAAATAGTGGACATGGTTTTACCTATGCCCGTTGGAGCTTGTACGAAAATCTTTTTCTTTTCTTTTATGGTTTGATATACAGACACAGCCAGCTTCCGTTGCCCTTTACGATATGTATTAAAGGGAAATTTAAGAGCTTTAGCTGATAGGTTTCGTTTTTCCTCCCACTGATTAATTAAATCTGCCCATACAATATACTTTTCTATTAACGAATAAAAGAAATCCTTCAATTCTTCATGTGAAAAGGTTCTTCTAAAACGCTTTATCTCTTCTGTCTTTAACTGATAATAGGTTAGCTGTAAATCTATTTTATCCAATTGATTCTCAGTAGCATATATATATCCATAGCATTTTACCTGGGCCCAATGAAGCATGTTGAACTCATCCGTTAATTCTTCAATAGGCATTGTTATTGTTTTGATTTCATCTACAACAGTACACCCATCTATGGTGAGAATACCATCTATTCGTCCAGAGAAGTTGAAGAGAAATTCGTCATATTTTAATTGATGCTTAAGAGTCACCTCTGCCTCATCTTCTGCTCCATAGCTTCTCTGAATTTTTTGATGACCCCTTGTTCCTTCTAATGCACGATTTGGCCCTGCAAATGACAGGTTGAGATCCCCGCCACGGAGTATAAGCTCCACCATATTTCTTATCGATATGTTAATTTCCTTTGTCATGACTTAAATTTCCTTAGTTTTTTATTTAAGTATAACAGAGTGCTTTGTGTCGAACAAGTGTTTTGCATATTTAAATTATTCTTCTATCACTGTTATTTTCCCTTATAATATAATCACTATTTTCCTTAATACTATAGGGCTGATCCAGCCTTAGAAAGACATAACCTTCTGCCTTTAAATATTCCATTATTTCTGGTAATGCTTCTACAGTAGTGATCTTTCCACCAGCATCATGCATTAATATTACTAATACTTCCTTTCCCCTTGAGCTATTAATTAATCTATTAACTAGGTGTTCCTTAGGTAGTACCTTTCCTTCGCTATCACCGTTAAGTGCATTCCAGTCTATATATGTGTACCCAGCTTCATTAATAGCTTTTATGAAGGCTGGTCTGCTACCAAACATGCCTCCTGGAAATCTAGTTAAAGTTAGGTCATATTCTGTTTGAAGGATATCATTAATGACTTCTTCCGTCTTTATAAGCTCTTCAATGTATATATCTGTATTTTGATAAATATTTTTGTAGCTATGGCTATAGCTATGGTTTCCTAAAAGATGCCCTTCTTTGTTTATGCGTTTTATAATATCTGGATACTGTTTAGCATTTTTCCCAATAATAAAAAAGGTTGCCTCTATTTTTTCAGTCATCAAAATATCTAATATTTGGGTTGTTATATTGGGGGTAGGGCCATCATCAAAGGTTAGATAAGCAACCTTTCTACCACTTCCCTTATAGATGTTATCGTAGTGCTCTTGCTCAAGCTTGATTTTTTGATTCTTTACTTCCCTATACATTCCTTCAGTAACGTCTCTATATGGTTCAAAGGCCTTTCTTATTAAAGTAATTTCATCTTTGTTTATTTCAATAACTTCACTTCTTGTATTAGGTATATTTATAATATTAATAATTATAATAGATAATAAAACTATAAAGAATCGTATAAAATTCCATCTACTCATAGTTTCTCTCCTCAGTTTAACACTTCACTACAAGACATATATATTCAAGGAGAGATGAATTATTTGTGGTTTTATTATTTTTTTGGTATTCTTTTATTGTGTCGTAATAAATATAATACATATTAAAAATAATTGGAGGTGTCCTAGTGGAATCATTTGAAGTAAAATTGGAGAAATATGCTGACCTTGCATTAAAGGTGGGCATCAATCTACAGAAGAATCAAACTCTTGTTATAAATGCCCCAATAGATTCAGCTGTTTTTGTTAGACAAGTTGCCAAAAAGGCGTACTTCTATGGTGCTAAGAATGTTCATATTGAGTGGCATGATGAGGAGACTACTCTTATTAAGTATCAACATGCTCCCGACGAAGCCTTTAAAGAGTATCCCCTATGGAAGGCAAAGGGCTTTGAGGAGATGGCGGCAGATGGCGCAGCTTTTCTTTCCATTTCTGCAACTAACCCAGATCTTTTAAAGGATGTTGACCCCGAGAGGATCGCTGTTGCTAATAAGACAAGTGCCCTTGCATTACAGGAATTTAAAAAATATACTCAAACTGCCAAGGTCAGTTGGGCAATAGTTTCTGTCCCCACTAAAGAGTGGGCCGCAAAGGTGTTTCCTAATTCAGATGTAGATAGACAAGTTGATTTGTTATGGGAAAAAATATTTATGGTTACAAGGATAGACCAAGAGAACCCAATTGATGCGTGGAAGATACATATTAATAACCTAAAAGCAAGACTTACCTACTTAAATGATACCAAATTTAGAAGGCTGCACTTTAAAGCACCTGGATCAAACCTTACTGCAGAGCTTCCTGATAGTCACCTTTGGATAGGTGGAGGTATAAAAAATGCTCAGGGCATTGATTTTGTACCAAATATGCCAACAGAAGAAGTATTCACATTGCCATTAAAAACTGGTGTTAATGGAACAGTAAAAAGTACTAAGCCTCTAAATTACGGCGGCAAGCTAATAGAAGATTTTTCTCTTACCTTTGAAAAAGGTAGAATTGTTGATTACAGTGCTACCGTCGGATATGAATCATTAAAGAAGCTAATTGAAACAGATGAAGGTGCCCATTATTTAGGCGAAATTGCTTTAGTTCCTCATCATTCACCAGTGTCAAATTCTAATGTTGTATTCTACAATACTCTGTTTGATGAAAATGCTTCTGTTCACCTAGCCCTCGGGATGGCTTATCCCCTCTGCATAAAGAATGGAGGTCAGATGTCTAAGGAAGAACTAGAAGAAAATGGTGCAAATACAAGTCTTATACATATCGATTTTATGATTGGATCTGAAGAAATGGATATCGATGGAGAAACAAGCGATGGCAAAATTATACCAGTCTTTAGAAAAGGAAATTGGGCAATATAAAATAATGATCCCCTTCACTTACATGTGAAGGGGATTATTATTTGAATACTTACTCTTCGTCATATAGCCATAAGTATGTGTAATATGAATTTTTCACCTTTGTAATATACCGTCTGGTTTCCATAAAGGTTATTGATGTAGGAAATCCTTCTGGAGTTTCTCCAACAGTGGTTCTACTCCATCGTCTTACGTTGCCTTGCCCACCATTATAGGCTGCCAAAGCCTTATCTAAGTCACCTTCAAACATATTAAGCATTAAGCTAATATAAAAGGCTCCAAATCGAATATTTTTTTCTGCCTTTAACATATCCTTATCACTGTATGAAACCTTTAATCTATTGGCTATATCTTGTCCTGTAGCTGGCATAATTTGCATAAGACCCATGGCCCCTACTCTCGATAATGCATCAGTTCTGTAATGACTTTCTTCCCTCATTACTGCCCAAATTAGGTAGGGGTCTATGTTAAATTCTTCTGCCGCTGATAAAACCTCTTTTTGAAATGGCCTTTGATATGTCAATTCATAGGCTTTACGACTAGGCACTTCATTTAAAGCTCTGCTTCCCCACCTAACAGCCATATAAAACTGTCCCTGCTGTTGATACCATTCACCCAAACCCAGCTTTTCTGCAGTAGAGGTATACTTTTCTCCTATAGCCTTCTCAATTTCTGCTATTTCATATTTTTGATTCGATTCAAATATCTTAACTCGATTCAAAAATTCCGGTAGCTTTGGGGTCATGTCCTCCTCCAATTGCCACTGGTATTCTCTTCCCAAGGCCATCATCCAGGCTGGCGATTTTTCCAGAACTTCAATTACCTCATCTTCAACTGGAATATTAAGCTTTGTTTGTAGTACATAGGCACGGTAAGCTGCATCCTCTTGGTAAGAGCCCGTTTCTTTAGCCAATTCATAATAAACCTTTAGTGCTTCCTCTTCCCTTTGAAAATCATCTAAAATTCTGGCACCCTTCCATCGAGAAATATGAGCGGTACTATTTATATAGGCAATAGCAGCCTCTTCTAAAATACCCTTCTCCTCAAGTAATAAACCTAACCTATAGGCTCCTATTTTATCTAACCCCTTATATACTTCTATTGCTTTATCTTTTTCTCCCAAACCTTCGAGACTTCTCCCATACCACCACATAAAGTCATCATCAGTTTCTCCCAATTCAATTATATCCTCCATTAATGGGATAGCTTTTGTATAGGCCTCTGTCCTTGCCAATAATAATGCGTATTGTTTGTTTAATATTTCTGCTTCATCATTGTCAACATTGGGAATATTTTTTTTAATAAATTGAAGGGCTATAACGTTATGATTACCCTCCAATAGTTTATTCACTATAACAGAGTACTCTACGCCCAATTCCATCATAGCTTTAATAGCTCTGTCATCCTGTATCAGTGTCATGTAAATTAATATTGCTTCCTCTATATCTCCCCTTGCACCCAAAGCATCTGCTAGCTTCAATTGAATTTCTCGTGTATCATAAAGTTCTAGTGCTTTTTGATAAAAGCCCACAGAGTCCTCATCTTTTTCTTCAAATCTCTCAGCTAAAATTAAATTAGAGATATAGCCAGTTGCATCAACCCTCTCTGCCAATACCTTTAATGCCTCTTCGCCAGTGGCAGTTCTATCCGCCTTAAGCACTTCCAATAATTCAAGCTCCTCAATTGGCCCTGTTGCCTGATCTAAATAAGAGTCTGCCTTAACATTACTTTTGCTTTCTTCATGTCTAGCAGGAAATATATCTATTAATAAAAAAGATACTAAAAATATCATAATTAGAATTGGAACCCAAATAATTTTTTTCATTGTCAAAAATCCCCCTAGAATTATCATTACTATATATATTTCTATAAAAAAAAATAAATACCTTGCCAGATATCTATACAAATATTTAATAATTTGATAAAATTCCCCATATCTTAAAACTATATAATTATTGTTTTTTAAGTAAATTCAATTACTCATCAACAGATTCCCAGCATAGTAAAACCCAGCACTATCAGTATTTTTAAAGCATTTAAGGATGCTGGGTTTTTGAATATCTTTTTAATCATCAAGACTAATATGGCAGTATCCATTTGGATTCTTTTCTAAGTATTTCTGATGATATTCTTCTGCCTTATAATAGGCCTTCAAGGGTTCTATCTCTGTAACAATCTTCCGAGAATATCGTTCTTGTTGCTGATTTAGTACTTTTATAATTGTATTTTGATCACCTTCGTCTGTATAAAATATACCCGATCGATATTGATGGCCTATATCTGGTCCTTGTCTATTGATTGCTATGGGATCAATTATCTTGAAAAATCGTTGTAGTAGCTCCTCTAAGCCTAGTTCTTCGTTGTCATACTTAATACGACAAACCTCAGCATGTCCTGTATATGTATTGCACACCTGTTGATAAGTGGGGTTTTTAACATTCCCGTTGGCATATCCCACCTCAGTCTCTATAACTCCTTTAACCTTTGAAAAATACGCTTCAACACCCCAAAAACAACCTCCGGCTAAAATTATCTCCTTCACTTTTCTTTCCTCCTTTCAATCGAATACTCTATTATCTTATCAATAATATACCCACTTATTCGATTAAAAAGCACTCAAAAATAATGAATTTAAATAAGATTCTCCAGTTCCTTCAGAATGACAAACATTCAACATTTTTCATTCACGATTGTCAGCTTCATACATTTCTGCCGCATGGTAAGAGCTTCTTACAAGAGGGCTTGAAGCAACAAATTTAAACCCTAAATCTAATCCTTTAATTCGATACTCTTCAAATGCTTCAGGAGTAATATACTCTTTAATTGGGTAATGGGCTTTGCTAGGAGCAAGATACTGCCCTATTGTCAGCAGGTCGCAACCAACGCTTCTTAAGTCAGCCATAACCTCCTCAACTTCTGCTTCAGTTTCTCCAAGGCCAAGCATAATTCCAGACTTAGTTATAATTTCATTGTCTATTTTTTTAACATTCTTCAACAGCTCTAATGATTGCCTATACCCTGCCATTGGTCTAACCTCATTATATAAACGTGGTACAGTCTCTATATTATGATTTATAATATGGGGTCTTTCAGCCACAACCTTGGCTAGGGCAGCTTCACTTCCCTGAAAATCTGGTATTAAAACCTCTACTATAATTTTCTCATCTCTGTTTTTAATCTCTTTTATTACTTCTGCAAAATGAGCTGCCCCGCCATCTGGTAAATCATCCCTTGTAACCGATGTAATTACAACATGCTTCAACCCTAGTTTTATTGTTGCTTCAGCAACATTTACGGGCTCATTAACATCGACCTGCTGCAATACTCCGTGGGAAACATTACAGAAGCTACAATTTCTAGTGCACTCCCTACCTAAAATCATGAAGGTAGCTGTTTTTTTACTAAAGCATTCTATTTTATTAGGGCAGTTAGCTTCCACACAAACAGTATTTAAATCCAGGGACGCTAATGTTTCCTTTACATACTCAAGGTTATGTCCCTGTCTTAATTTAATTCTTAACCAATGGGGTTTTCTATCTGCTGCCATTACATTACCTCCAATTGTAAAGATTCTATGTCAATTATGTTTATATTTTTATAACCAAATTCCTTAGAATAATATTGAGGAAGTAGTTTTGTTACTTCTTCAAAATTAAAAGTAGTTTCCTTTAATTTCTCAATGGATGTGACACCTTTATCGGTTATTCCGCAGGGTACTATTAGTCTAAAATGCTCCAGTTTAGTATTAATATTAAATGCAAATCCATGCATTGTTACTCCCCTTTTAACGGCTAAACCAATTGCAACTATTTTATCTCCCTCTATCCATACTCCAGTATGTTCTTTTTCTCTTCCTGCATCTATATCGAACTCATTCTTAAGAAGCTTAATAAATACATCCTCTAATTTACCAACAAAATCCCTTATACCTATGGGAAAGCTTCTTATATCAACAATAGGATAGCCAACCAGCTGTCCTGGCCCATGATAAGTAACGTCACCACCCCTATTTGCCTCAAATATCTCAATTCCCTCCTCCTTTAATATTGTGGAGGGGACAACAATGTTTGTGGACTCTGCCCTTCTCCCCATTGTAATAACAGGAGGATGTTCAACCAATATAAGGGTATCATCAATTTCTTTGTTTTGTCTCTTTTCAAGAAGCTGATACTGAATTTCAAGGGCCCTTTTATATTCACATTTTCCTAGAAATAAAACATTGATATCCATATATATACTCCTTTATTTAAATACCTCCCACTTTAATAAAGGGGAGGCATTATCTAATTTATTATTTCTACATCAACTGATATCTATAAATCAATGTAGCCTTATCATTTTTTTCCTTTACATCTCCCTTTAAAAGGGTTGCTGTTTCACCAGTATCCAACTGGACTTTTGAGCCTTCCATACTCTTTATATACTCTCTTACAGCATCTGCTTGACTTGGTTCAACCATTTCCTTGACGCCCCAGGCGACTGCAAGTACATTTGCCATATCTCACGTTGAGCAAGCATTTGCTTTTCTTTCTTCAATTGATTTCTTTATGCTTTCTACCAGTGACTCCTCTAAATTTCCATCTTGAAAAATCATTGTTTGTCCCTCCTTTAGTATTCTGGTTATTATTTACTCCACTTTAAAACCATTTCTCTGGCAGCCTTGGCCTCATCAATTCTTCTAACTGGCATACTGTAGGGAGCTTCCTTTAAAAGCTTTGGATCTTCCTTTGCTTCTTCAGCCAATTTAATCATTGCATTAACAAAGCTATCAAGAGTTTCGCGACTTTCTGTTTCTGTAGGCTCTATCATAATTGCTCCATCAACTATAAGTGGGAAGTAAATAGTTGGTGGATGATATCCATAGTCTAAAAGTCTTTTTGCTAAATCTAACGTAGTTACTTCCAATGTATTTTCTTTTAAGCCTTCTAATATAAATTCATGCATACAAATTTGATCAACAGCAATCTTATAATGGGATTTTAGCCTATTCATTAGGTAGTTGGCGTTAAGTACAGCGGTTTCACTTACCTCCTTAAGCCCCTCAGCCCCCATAGATAGTATATATGCATAGGCCCTTACCATCACACCAAAGTGCCCATAAAAGCCCTTTATCTTACCAATAGAATGAGGCAAATCATAATTTAGATAATAGCCGTCATCTTGTTTTTCAACAATTGGCACTGGCAGAAAGGGTACTAAATCCTCCCTTACTCCTATTGGTCCACTTCCTGGTCCTCCTCCTCCATGGGGTGTGGAGAAAGTCTTATGGAGATTGAAGTGGATTACATCAAAGCCCATGTCCCCGGGTCTACAGATTCCCATAATAGCATTCATATTTGCTCCATCGTAATAAAGCAAGCCTCCAGCTTCATGTACAAGGTCGGCTATCACTTTTATATTCTTTTCAAACAACCCTAATGTACTTGGATTTGTAAGCATCAGCCCGGCAATTTCATCATTCAATACAGCCTTTAAGCTTTCAATATCTACTCCACCATTTTCATCTGATTTAATCTCCACCACATCAAAACCAGCAACAGCGGCAGATGCAGGATTAGTTCCATGGGCAGAATCCGGTACAATTATCTTGTTTCTTTTTAAATCTCCCCTCTTTTCATGATAAGCCTTAATAATCATTAATCCTGCCATTTCTCCATGAGCACCGGCGGCTGGTTGAAGACTCATTTTTGACATACCAGCAATTTCTGCCAACATTTTATCAAGGTTATACATAACCTCTAATGCACCTTGTACAGTTTCCCTTGGCTGGTATGGATGTAGAGTAGAAAACCCACTTAATGAAGCCATATCTTCATTTATTTTAGGATTATACTTCATGGTACAAGAGCCCAATGGATAAAACCCTGTATCTACACCATAATTTTTATTGGATAGAAGGGTGAAGTGTCTTACAATATCAACTTCACTAACCTCCGGTAGATTAAGTTCTTCATCGCTAAGGAATTCTGATGGTAGTAGTTCTTCAACTGATGCCATATCCACATCACATTCAGGTAAGGAATAGGCCTTCCTACCTTCCTTTGAAGCTTCAAATATTAATTGATTATATTCCTTCATCTAAAGCACCTCCATAATCCGAACTAATCCATCTATCTCTTGTCTTGTTCTCTTTTCTGTAACACACATTAGAAGGCCGTTTTCTAATTCCTCATAATTATGTTCCAACTCATAGCCTCCAAGGATACTATCCTTTAAAAGCTCTTTATTAACTTCATTGGCCTTTATGTCACTTGTTATAACAAATTCCTTAAAGAAGGGCTTGTTAAATACCGGCTTGAATTTTCCACTCTTTGTAATCTCATTAAAGGCATAATGGGCCTTTTTTGTTGTAAGTGTGGCTACTTCCCTTAAGCCCTTCTTGCCCATAGTAATTAAGTAAATAGCCGCCATCAATGCATTTAAGCCTTGATTAGAGCAAATATTTGATGTAGCCTTATATCTTCTAATATGCTGCTCTCTTG
Source organism: Alkaliphilus peptidifermentans DSM 18978 (assembly GCF_900101495.1). Taxonomy (GTDB): domain Bacteria; phylum Bacillota; class Clostridia; order Peptostreptococcales; family Natronincolaceae; genus Alkaliphilus_C; species Alkaliphilus_C peptidifermentans. Next base: position 74,732 of record NZ_FMUS01000007.1, on the reverse strand, counting down.
CTTGTAAAGTTAGTACAAATGCTCTTTTGCCATCTAAATCTTGTGATTGCCCTACAATTCTTCCTGGCATTTTTCTTACCAGCTTTGAATTAGCTGCGAGAAACCCTAAATATGGACCACCAAAGTTAAGCTGATTACCAAGGGATTGTCCTTCACCCACAACAATATCTGCCCCTAGCTCCGAAGGCTTCTTTAATATTCCTAAAGAAATGGGATCAACATACATTATAAAATTAGCTTTATTATCATGGGTAATTTTCTCTACCTCAGTTACATCCTCAATGATGCCGAAAAAGTTTGGACTTTGAACAATAACACCTGCCGTGTCCTTACTTACGGCATTCTTCAGCTTTTCAACATCAGTCACACCCTCAGCCATATCTACTTCTATTACCGCAATATCACGTAGCTGCAAATAGGTTTTAACTACCTTGCGAACCTCTGGATCAACAGTCTTTGATACTACTACAGATTTTCTTCTAGTTGCTTCACAGGCCATAACAGCCCCCTCACCACATGCAGTTGGACCATCGTACATTGAAGCATTTGTGACATCCATTCCTGTCAAATTGCATATCATTGTTTGATACTCAAAAATTACTTGCAGTGTTCCTTGACTTATTTCAGCTTGGTAAGGTGTGTATGCAGTATAGAATTCTGACCTCATTGCCAGGTGCTTTACTATAGATGGAATATAGTGATCATAGGCCCCAGCCCCTAAGAAGCATGTTAACTCATCGGTTCCATTATTCTTAGAAATTAGCTCCTTCATGTGACGGGATAGTTCTAGTTCAGATATGGATTTCCCTAGTTCCAAAGACCTTTTTAGTCGTATTTCCTCTGGAATATCAATAAATAAGTCATTTGTTGATTTGACTCCGATAGTATCCAGCATTAACTTTTTGTCAGCGTCTGTGTTTGGTATATAACGATGCATAAATTAATCCTCCTTTGAACAGAATTCTTCATACTCCTTCGCACTCATTAAATCATTAAGCTCTGATTCATCAGCAATTTCTATAGCAACTAGCCAGCTTTCATAGGGTAATTGGTTTATTTGCTCTGGAGAGTCCTCTAATGCTTCATTTACTTCTACAACTGTTCCTCCAAAAGGAATATATGCATCGGAAGCTGCCTTAACTGATTCAATTACTCCAAAGGCATCCCCCCTGCTAAATTCATCTTCTTCTGCAGGTAATTCTACGTAAACGATTTCTCCTAGTGCATGCTGTGCATAATCTGTAATTCCGATATATGCCTTATTTCCTTCTACCTTAACCCACTCATGATCTTTTGAGTATAATAAATCTTCTAAAACCTTTGAATTCATAGTTAAATCCTCCTCATTTATTTTTTATAGTTTTTTTGGTAAAATCTTTTACTAATAACCTTTGCCTTCAATAGTCTATTTCTTACTTGCACATTGATAGGTGTATCCAGCTCATTGTAGTCAGCATCAACAATAGCAAGGCCTATGGTTCTTTTTAAGGTTGGCGATTGATAGCCAGTAGTTACAAAACCAATTATTTGTCCATTATCTGCCACAATTTCATATCCATTCCTCGGTATACCTTTATCAACCATTTCAAAACCCACAATTTTTCTTTTTAAGCCCTCTTGTTTTTGTTTTACCAATGCTTCTTTGCCAATAAAATTTTCTTTATTAAGCTTCACAAAAAAGCCTAAGCCTGCTTCAAGGGGTGTGATTTTTTCACTAATTTCATTACCATAAAGGGGCAGTGTAGCTTCAAATCTCAGGGTGTCTCTTGCACCCAACCCTGCAGGCTTGATACCTTCCTTTTCTCCAGCCTCCATCAATTGCTTCCATACCTTTTCTGCATCTTGGTGATTTAGGTATATTTCGAAGCCGTCCTCTCCTGTATATCCCGTTCTTGATATTAAACATTTAGCTCCAGCTACGTCTATATTTTGCTTACAATAGAAGAAACCTATTCTTGATAAGTCCTCATTAGTCAATTTTTGTAGCACCTCTTCTGCCTTTGGGCCCTGAATAGCTATTTCTGATATTTCTTCAGAAATATTGTTTAACTCCACATCATAATTCCTTTTATTATCCTTCATCCATGAAAAATCCTTATCTATGTTTCCTGCATTAATTACTAGAAGATAGTGTTCTTTTGAATATTTATAAACCAGTAAATCGTCAACAATTCCTCCATGAGGGTAGCACATGAAGGTGTACAGGACCTGATTGTCTTCTAAGATTGATACATCATTGGTTACAAGATTTTGCAAATAAGCTTCAGCATCACTACCTTTGACTTCCACTTCTCCCATATGGGATACATCAAATAGCCCTACGGCTGTTCTTACAGCTTCATGCTCGGCAGTAATACCTTCGTATTGAACTGGTAATGACCAGCCAGAATAATCTACCAATTTCCCTCCATGGTTTTGATGAACTTGGAACAGTGATGTTCTTTTTAATTCAGACATTTATTTACCTCCTTCACATTGTTAAAAAAAGAGCATTTTCTTGAAAATGAAAAAGGAATATAATAGCACCACAAAATAGGTTACCATTATACTCCTCTGTATTTAGCCTGAGAGCTTCTACATATTCAATGTATTTCTCCTTTGGCGCCGATTACGGACTCTCCAGAGTTCCATCAAGCAGCGATACCTTTGCCTGAAAGTTTCTATAAAAGGCTGGCACCTTTTATATTGCATCTTCGGCTACCCTAACGGATATCTCTCGCTACTATCATTTGGATTAATATTTAATTAATTATAATATTTAAACATACTATTATTATATTTTAGTTTTTTAAATATTTCAACAATTGATAAAAGGTTAACACATTCTTCTACAATATTAGGATTATGGTAATGCGTGGATAGCTATTCCCTCTAACCCCAACACAGCTTCGTAAAAGGCTTCCGCTAATGTTGGATGAGCATGAATGGTATTAATAATATCCTCTATCTTCAGCTTTCTGCTTATGGCCAGGGTTCCTTCTGGGATAAGGTCAGATGCATGGGGTCCCATAATATGTACGCCTATAACCTCATTGTTATCATTTGCAATAACCTTGATAAAGCCTTCAGTTTCTCCTAATGTAAGGGCCTTACCATTACTTGCAAAATTAACTTTACTTGTTCTATAGTTTAATCCTTTATCCTTGGCTTCCCCCTCTGTAATACCTACACTTGATATTTCAGGAAAAGAAAATATACAACTAGGGACAGCAGAGTGTTGTTTTGTATTGTTGTAGTTTAATATAGCTTCTACAGCTGATACTCCTTGATGAGAGGCTACGTGTGCCAACATATTTTCACCCAACACATCACCTATTGCATATATCCCAGGTATACTAGTTTCAAAGCTGCTATCCACTTTAATTCTTCCTGCTTCCATCTCAACCCCAATTTCTTGCAAATTAAGATTATCTGTTTTGGGTATTCTTCCTATAGATATTAAAACCTTATCACTTTCTATTACAACATCACCTTTTTTTCCACTTGAGTATACTATGTATCTATCATCCTCTTTTTCTATTTTTGTAACTTTAGTTTCCTTAAGAATTTTTATGCCTTTTTTCCTTAAGGATGCTTCGAATCTCTTAACTATATCTATATCCATTCTATTAAGTATATTGGGTAGAAGCTCTATAATGGTTACTTGAGAACCAAAGGAGTTAAAAATTGAGGCAAATTCTATTCCAATAACTCCACCACCAATGATAGTCAACTTTTCTGGAATTTCTTTAAGATTTAGAAGCTCTGAGCTACTTAATATCCCCTCTAGGCTTACACCTGGTATAGGGGGTATCCATTCCTTTGAGCCTGTAGCAATAATTATATTATTTCCCTTAATGTCAATTATTTTATCTTCTCCTGTATCAATACTTACTGTGTTTTTATCCTTTAGTAAGCCTGCTCCTTTATATACTGCAATTTTATTACCTTTCATAAGTTTAGTTATTCCATCTGTCAATTGTGTAATAATAGAATTTTTTCTCTCTTGAATTCTATCGATATTAACCTTAAATTTTGATACTTCAATTCCATAGCTTTCAGCATCTTTTATTGTATTTATAACCTCTGCAGTTCGATATAATGCTTTGGTGGGAATACACCCCCAATTTAAGCATGTACCCCCTAGGTTTTCCTTCTCAACAAGCGCCACCTTAGCTCCAAGCTGAGCTGCCCTTATGGCGGCATAGTAGCCTCCAGGCCCACCACCTATCACTATAATATTGTAGTCCATACTCTCCCTCCATCTCAATTTTTCTGATATGATTTTTTATTATAAATAGCTATAAACTATTCTTAAAAAAAATTACAAAAAGAGGAGTATAACAGCACATCAAAAATTGCCATTACACTCCTCTGTATCTTGCCTGAGAGCTTCTACATAATTAAATGTATTTCTCCTTTGGCGCCGATTTCGGACTCTCCAGAGTTCCATCCGGTAACGATACCTTTGCCTGAAAGTTTCTATAAAAGGCTGGTACCTTTTATATTGCATCTTCGGCTACCCTTTGGGTATCTCTCGCTACTGTCATTTGGATTAATATTTAATTGACCGTAAAAAGTATAAGTCTATTATAGATTATTTTTTTTATTGTTACAATAGTATAGAAAATTTATTTTCAAATAAAATAAAAAGCTTTTATTTTGCCATTTAATCCTCTAAACTATTTAATTCCACGTCAAAAATAAATTCTACAGCTTCAGTTGATATATATAGTTTTTCGTCGTATCTCATAATACCATTATCAAGGCTTATTTTATCATGATTCAAATATATAGAACCATTATTCAAGCTCATAACAACAATATTATCTTTATTCTGAGCCACCATTAGTTTAAGCTCTTTATAGTAATGGAGTTCCATATCAAAATTATCAAATAACCTTTCTAAGGGTAAAAATGTTTTTCCTTTATAACGAAGAGCCTCTTCATTATACTCTGTCATTATATCGCCAGTTCCCTTTTCATTAATCATCAGTTTTATATCATCGAAATATGGCTTTCCTATTCTTTGATATATTATTTCTTGATTTTTGATCATTTGGATGTCCATATCCTCTGTAGTATATTTTTCTACAAATTCCAATCCATCCTCATATGATTTGAATAGTTGAATAAGCTCTCCCTCCATAATTACCTCGACATTATAGTTTCCCTTAATATTTAGAGCCTCTTCTGCAAACAGAAGACCTAATGCTTTTGCTGGCTCATATATTTTATCAAAGTCTGCTTCACTATATTGCCTATAGGCAAACTCCATGGTAAAGGATGGTTTTTTCAACTCAACTGCAGTCCAATCTGCGTATCCAGAAAAGCTTCTGAAGTTTTGTGGAATATTATTTAATGCAGGAACAGGTCTAAAGAAAGTAAGATTACTAATTTTTCTTGTTATATCCTTAACCTCTTCAAGGTCTTCCCCCTGCTGATATTTATACCAGTATATTTCCAGTCCTTGTGTATGATAGGCAGCATATATTAAAAAAGGATTGCTTATTGATAGCTTTTCCATAGCCTTAACCTCCGCCTCCGAATGGGGCTCAAAGCCTTTAAAATGAGCATCGGCCGGAACATCAATATCAAATCTTGATTCTTCATCCCAGCCAAAGTCCCATTGTCGATTAAGGTCTATTCCCCTTATATTTGATTTCCATCTAAGACCGGGAGTAAACCATGTTGATTGTGGATGTTCAACGATTTTATCAAATTCCTCTCTCAATAAAGGGCTCTTAATAGATTCCTTGCCCAATATGGTATAGTCTACACCATCTGGATTAACCATTGGAACAAAAAATATAGTTACTTCATCCAAGAGCTCCTTTACATCATATCCAAGTATTTTTGAATTATTTACATATCCATTGGCATAGTCCTCGATATTTTTCAATATGATATTAGTTGTTATTCTTTCACGGGCATGGAAGCTACCGTTGATGTGTACCAAGGTATCTCCCTTCCCTAGCTTTACCAATATAATATCCCTATCATCAGCCGATTGACCTATGACTTCGGTCTCAATTAGCTCCGGGAATTCTTTTTCTAATTCTTTGATATTACTAGTCATAATCTCATATGTTATCGGTTGATAGGGATCTACGATTCCATTATTATTGGAAGCAACAGTTACTTCATTAATAACCATGAATAATAAAACAACTATACATGTCATTATTAGCTTCTTCATAGTCTTCCCCCTTCTATTGAAACTGGTCCTCTATTATTTAAATAAATTAACAGCTTCAATTGTTTATAGAAGCTGCTAATATTTTTGTCAATTATTTATAGTTAACTTAACTTGCTGATGATTCATTTTCTTCAATGGATACTGCTATCTCTGTTCCTTCGAAATACTCCTTATGCCATACTAAAAACATATATATGGTCCAAATTTTACGACTATTATCCTTCTTACCGTTAAAATGCTCCTCTAATAGCTTCACTAATTCATCAATATTAAAGAAGCTTTTAGCCGCTTCAGATGTAAATGCCTGCTTTACAGTATGAAAATACTTTTCTTCCCTTAACCAAACACGTATTGGTACAGGGAATCCTAGCTTCCTTCGACTGGCAACCTCTTGAGGTAATTTTTTTACAGCGGCTCTACGAAGTGCATATTTTGTTGTTGTTTTATTAACTCTATATTCTAATGGAAGCTGGGAAGCCACCTTCCAGACCTCCTTATCTAAATAAGGCACCCTTAGCTCTAGGGAGTGGGCCATACTCATTTTATCTGCCTTTAGAAGAATATCTCCTGTTAACCACATATTTAAATCTAAGAACTGCATTTTTGTTGTATCATCTTTATCTGCTACTTGGTCATAAAAAGGCCCTGTAATATCGGTAGGAGAATACTGCTTAAAGTCTCCCTTTAACATAAGCTTGCTTCTTTCTTCTTCAGTAAACATATAAGCATTTCCAATAAATCGTTGTCTTACATCTTTGCTACCACGAATGAAAAAGTTTTTCCCTTTTATATCGAATGGAAGCATGGAGGCCATGCCACCTAATGCACTTCTGAGGAACTTCGGTAGATTAGTTAACGGTTTTAGACTTAATGGCTCCTGATATATTCGATAACCACCAAACAACTCATCGGCTCCTTCACCAGACAACACAACCTTAACCTGCTGACTAGCCAGCTGACTTACAAAGTAAAGGGCTACACAGGAAGGATCAGCTAAAGGCTCATCCATATGATATTGGACCTTTGATATAGCTTCCCAATATTCTTCAGGAGTAATGATTTTAGAATAGTAGTCTATACCAATTTGTTTAGCTAGTTCAGTAGCTTCATCCACTTCGTTATAATTGGCATAATCAAAACCAACTGTAAATGTTTTATCTCCATTAAAGGACGCCGCAACATAACTGGAGTCGATTCCACTTGATAGGAAGGAGCCTACTTCTACGTCACTTACCATATGGGCCTTAATAGAATCTTGGACTATTTCTTCTACCTCCTGGACTACTTCTTCAAATGGCCTAACAGGGCCGTCATTATCAAATTCCGCTTGCCAGTATCGATTCACCTCTACTTTACCCTCTTTATAGATTATATAGTGGGCAGGTGGAAGCTTGTACACTCCTTGAAAAAAAGTTTCTTGCAGTGGTGAATATTGAAAGGTTAAATAGCTTTGTAATGCAGTGAGATTAACTTTTTTAGTAATAGCAGGATGTTCAATTATACTTTTGATTTCCGAACCAAAAATAAAGCTTCCATTCATGTTCCCATAATAAAATGGCTTGATTCCGAAAAAGTCTCTAGCCCCAAAAAGGGAATTGTCTGCTTTATTCCAAATTACAAAGGCAAACATACCTCTTAAATGCTTAAACATCTCCGTCCCATATTCTTCATATGAATGAAGTATTACCTCCGAGTCAGTCTTTGTTCTAAACTTATGACCTTTTTCTATAAGGTCCTCTTTTACATCCATATAATTATATATTTCTCCATTAAAGATTAGAACTAGACTCTCATCTTCGTTAAAAATAGGTTGTCTTCCTTCTTCAAGGTCAATTATACTTAACCTCCTGAAGCCAAGTGAGATTCCTTCATCAACATATTTTCCACCTTCATCGGGACCACGATGAATGATTTTATCCATCATCTTTTCAATCACCTGATGCTTTTCTTCAAGCTGCAATTGATCAGCAAAACCACATATACCGCACATATACCATATCCTCCTATATAATCATTTAATATTACAATTGTTTTATTAATTAAACAGTATACATTCCACTTTATACTATATATTATCTATTATCATTGGGCAATATCATATCCAATGTTTTTCCCTCTGGAAGATAGGAAATTGCTTGCCTTCCCATTTGAACCCATGCATCCTCAAAATCTTCCTTTTTTATCTTTCTGTTTTTCGAATTGACAAGTGGGTCATTGAAATATATATAGTTATCATCATATCCTGTCACTAATACAGAATGTAGTCTATAGGTTATTCTAATGGGCCCTGTAGGAGTTTCCCAAGTTTGAAAATGATTATCGCCAAGCTTCTTATAACGAGAGTTAGTAATAATCCATACAGGTATATCTTTATTAATAAAGTAATAAAGATCATCAAAGCTTCCACCGGTCAAATTTACTACTCTATTCTCCATGTAGGTTTCTGCCAGCTCTAAAATCGGCCCATAGTATACACCTAAGCCCGGCCTTTGGAGAGTATACATATCTCCAACATACCCATTATAAGGATTTCCAAAAAAAACTTTTCCATTCTTCAATTGATAAGGTGTCGGATCCTTCTTTACCTCTGCAGCTAACGTCATTTTATCAATATCTATTCCAGCATATTGAAGTAGCATTGCAAGGCTAGTAACCTCACAGCCTCTGGGTAATTCTGGATATTGCAAAATTAGAGGTGCTTCCAATATAACTTTTTCTCTTAATTCTGGAATAATAAAATTTTCTACTTGGTTAATCTCCTCCATATTAAGCATTGCACTAGGGTTATATTCCTGGTATCTATTCAAATATATATCCTTAAACTGAAAATAAAACGTTATTAGGACTACTTGAGTAATTAAAGCTAGTCCAAATAGTATAGATATTAGTTTTCTGTTTTGATATGGTGTGCCTGCCTCAGCTGATAGCGTAACATCACCCTCTGATATCTCCGTAAAGCGCAGCTCTCTTTTAATACCATCTATTCTGTCCTTTTTCTCTGTCAATTGCATATTCACCCTGTTACTTCTCCAATTTTCCACCGGCTGGGTGCGAATATACTTTAGATTGTCATGAAAAATCGACAGACTAGGATGCTGCTGTCCTAGCTTGTTTTTGGCAATTGACAGCAGATTATTAGCCTCATTGATTGCCTCTTTATGATAGCCAGAATAATAGAGCCTAAAAATTTCATCATTCAATTTATTTAGTTCTTGTAAAATTACATTTTCCGTATTTCTCATTGCTTTTCCCCTTTAGGAATCACTTTTTTTGAATGCAATTTTATAAGCATATTGATATCCTTAGTAATATATTAATAATTGGTGGTAATAATAATTCCACCCATACCATCTCCTGATATTCTAGCTATATTATCATTATTATAGAGAAATTCTAAAAGCTCATCTGAGTAAATAGAATCAAAATAATACATTTTATAGCTATCTTCATTATGATCAACAAACTCTTCTTCTAGGTTATTTTTAATATATTCTAGATACTCCTCTAAACAAAGGTTCAGCTTATTCATAAGTTCAGCATGGGGTACACCTACATATCGCAAGTGCCAAGGCTCATCTATAATTCCTGTTATATCCATCTTTTCTTCTGTATATCTAATTACAAACCCATACTTCCATGAATTATTATTAAGCCACTTACCCTCTACTGTATCTCCAAAGTCCTGAGATACACCCATACTCCTTAAAGTAGAGAAATCTACTCCTAATCCTATTTGATGCTCACTGCTTCCTGGAATAGCAACGGAGGTTGCCGCTTCTCTTCTAGCCTCATCAGCTCCCATAGAAGCCAATAAAAAATTTACACGATTATTAAATAAAGTGGTTTGCCTTTGATATGACCTATAGGTACTAATTACCACCATTTGATCTGCTCCATCATAGTAGGCATCCTTTAACATAGATGTTATAGAATTAAAGGCAACTTCATCAATTTCCATATCATTTCTAGAAACCCTTATATAAGAATTGATATGGTTAGCCAGATTCACCATATTATTAGGAATAAACTCACTGGAAACAGGATATTGAGGATTAATCAAGAATAAATCCCCTTGGCTTGTCTCATCTGTAAATTCAATTTGTCTATCAAAGTTACTCCATACCAGTTTATTCTCTTCTTGATCAATAATATATGACATCCTATGCTCTTTACCATATTCAATTGTTGAAGAGACTTCTTCGAAGGAATTAATATAGAAGTTTCCTTCCATTAAAACATATCTTCTATAATTATTCCATAGAACTACGTTATCAGTTTTCTTTTTGATACTGGAATCTTCATGGCCTAAAGCAAATTCTAAAGCTTTATTATAGTTAGAAAATTCCTTTGTTAAATGATTGTTTACATATACTCCATAATTTCGTCCCAGCAACCGACTAGCCAATGGGATTTCCTTTAGTTCAATAACGTTGGCACCCCATACCCTTATAGCTTCAAAATTAGGCAGTACTTTACTAAGTTTAATTTCATTTGGATCAATATATTGTCTTGCTTCAACCGACTTCATCAATGGCCCTTTAAGCATGAACAATGATATTACAAATAAAGATATCAGTACAAATAATACCCTGCTTGATCTTCTTTTTCTTTTTTTATGTCTCATAGTTCCTCCCTCTAAAAGGTATCCCCTTACGTCTGTAGTACTTTAGTTATTATTAAAAGCTATACATAATTAATTCTATCATATTTATACAAGCTTTGCTTTATTTTCGTGTAATATGTCAAAAAGTGACAGCGTATTAACTACAATTTGACCACTTGAAATAATAAATTGAAAAAATTATAAATTATTTAGTTAAAGTACGATTCCTTTTTGGTAAATAGCAAATAATATAATTAGCTTCACAAAATTTGAAATGGAGGTATTAATAATGAAAAATAGAATTTTTATACTACTTGCTTCACTATTTCTGTTGACTTCTTGTGCTCCTCCCCAAGAGCGCCCACCTGGTGACAATCAGGTTGATTATAAAGAATCTTCCATCTTTCATACTGCTCCCGTTAAACATGGACGTATAACTAAAAATGATGTAGAAGTCAAATCTGGCCTGGGAAGAGATTTTGAAACTATAGCAAATCTTAAGCTTAATGATGTGGTAAGGGTTTTAGATCATGTTAACGATTGGTATGTAATACAATTGGATAATAATCAAATTGGGTCAATAGAGGTGGATTCAGCAACCCCAGTTGTAAAAGAAAGAAATGGAGGTAATGGCGAAGAAATTCCTTTTGCCCAATACCAAGAGGGTACTGAGGTAGTTCCAGAAGCAACACCAGATGATGTACAGTGGGGAGACGGCTCTGCAGGAGCTGAAAGACAACAGGTAATGCCTGGGCCAAGAATTCCAGAGCAGGCAGGAGATCAAAATGATACTCCAAATAGGCAACCACAAGAAACTACTATGGAAGGAGCACAGGGAAGAAACCTTTCATCTGAAGAACAGCAACTGGTGGACTTAGTTAATAGTGCAAGACAAACTAATGGTCTTCCTCCTTTACAGATTAGCTTTGAGGTAACACGCGTAGCTAGAATTAAATCTCAGGATATGATTGACAACAATTATTTTAGTCACTACTCTCCAATTCATGGCAGTCCCTTCGAAATGCTTGACAGCTATGGTGTTGACTACCTACATGCTGGAGAAAATTTAGCCGCCAATGCCTCAATTGAAAATGCCCATACAGCTTTAATGGACTCAAGTGGTCATAGAAAGAATATCTTAAATCCAGATTTCACTCATATTGGTATTGGTATACGCCCTAGCCAACAATATGGATACATGATTACTCAAATGTTTATAAGTAAACCACAATAAAACAGGTATTGAAACTGCTATTGCAATTGGATGTTTGTATGTCTAATACTGACTATTCTAAACATTTCGACTTATTTTCCAACCAGTTAAATTTGATGTACATTTATCAAATTGTGATATAATTAATATAGAAATTAGTTATATTGGTACATTAATGTATTAGATTTAGGTGTATTTTTGCTTTTACATTTGTAAAAGTATATATAATAAGGAGGGGATTCCATGAGTAAAAACATTGATTGGGGTAAACTAGGCTTCGGTTATATGAAGACAGATTTACGTTACGTGTCAAGGTGGAAGGATGGCAAGTGGGATGAAGGACAATTGGTTGAGGACAATAATATCACACTAAGCGAATCTTCAACAGCTCTTCATTATGGACAACAGTGCTTTGAAGGATTAAAGGCCTATCGAACTAAGGATGGAAAGATTCAGCTTTTCAGGCCTGATGAGAATGCAAAACGGATGAATGCTAGCTGTCGACGTATAATGATGCCTGAAATGCCTATAGAAAAATTCATCGATGCATGTATCCAAGTTGTTAAGGCAAATGAAGATTATGTACCACCCTACGGTACTGGTGCTACTCTTTACTTAAGACCCTTTGTAATTGGTGTTGGCGATAACCTTGGTGTAAAGCCTGCTCCTGAGTACTTATTTTGCGTATTTTGCGTGCCTGTTGGCCCATACTTTAAGGGTGGCATGAACCCTGTGAACTTTACTATTTCTGAGTATGACCGTGCAGCCCCATATGGAACTGGTGCAGCTAAGGTTGGCGGTAACTATGCTGGAAGTCTTTATCCCCATAAGCTTGCAGTTGAAAAAGGATATGCAGACTGTATCTATCTTGACCCAATGACCCATACAAGAATAGAAGAGGTTGGAGCTGCTAACTTCTTTGGGATTACAAAGGACGATAAATTTATAACTCCAGTATCTCCATCTATTCTTCCTAGTATTACAAAGTATTCATTGATGTATCTTGCCAAAGAATATCTTGGTATGGAGGTTGAAGAAAGAGATGTATTAGTAAATAATCTAGATGAATTTAAAGAAGCTGGTGCCTGTGGTACTGCTGCTGTTATTACACCTATTGGTGGAATAGAGTATAAAGGTAATCTACATGTGTTCCACAGCGAAAAAGAGGTTGGTCCTGTTACTAAAAAGCTATACGACACTCTATGCGGCATACAATTTGGTGATGTAGAATCTCCAGAAGGATGGATTGTAGAGGTTAAATAAGAAATATATATAATAGCTTGCCACTCCGGCAGGCTATTTTTTTATATTTGTATTGATAATGATTATTATTATCCTTTATGGGTATATTAGAATCAAGAGCTTATAGAGCTAATATACAGATATACAGGGAGGAATTAAATATGACTTACAAATTGCCAGAATTAAACTATTTCTATGATTCATTAGAACCATATATTGATAAAGAAACTATGGAAATTCATCATTCAAAGCATCACCAAGGATATATTAATAATCTTAATGCCGCATTGGAGGGGCATGCCAAATTATCCGATATGGACATTGAAGATCTCCTTCAATACCTTGACCAGGTCCCTACAGAAATTTATTGGGCTGTAAGAAATAATGGGGGCGGCTATTATAATCACGACATCTTTTGGAATGTCTTAAGCCCAAATGGTGGTGGAGAGCCTAAAGGAGATTTGTTAGAAGAAATTAATAATACCTTTGGTAGCTTCCAGCAGTTTCAAGATTCCTTCAATAAAGCTGCCACAACACGATTTGGTAGTGGTTGGGCATGGTTAATAATTAACTCAGAGGGTAAATTGGAAATTACATCTACACCAAACCAGGATAATCCTATCATGGATGGAAATAAGGTGCTAATGGGAATTGACGTTTGGGAGCATGCCTACTACCTAAAATACCAAAACAAGCGGCCAGATTATATTCAAGCCTTCTGGAATGTAATCGATTGGGATTATGTAAATAATCGATATAAAATGTACAGATAACATATACTGAGTTTTTACTCCTTTCTATCAAAATGGCAATGAATCAATTGATTCATTGCCATTTTTGTACCTAAGATAATCTAATTATATTTAAGAGATTTCTCTATTTTATTAAAAGTGATTATCCACAAAACGATTAGAAAAATACTAACTAATATTAAATATGGAATTATGTTATATCCTCTTGAAGCTATTATCCAATGGATTGCCGCTGAAATACCGATTATAAAGGCTGTTCCAAAAAATGAAGATATACTGCTATGCTTAACATATTGAAAATCCTGACTAAAGGGAAGCTCCTTCCCAATCATAGAAAAAATAAAGAGCAGAGTAATTAAAGAGCTAATAAATATTATCGCAATATGGCCTATAATATCTATTCCATAAATTAATGTAAACACAAGAGAAACAAACAAAAATACAGGTAAAACAATAGTAGCTATAAAGCACTTAATTGATCCTTTATATACGGCTGATAAATTCTTAATTGGTAAAGTCTTATAAATCCATGCTGCCTTATTATTTTCACTTGTACTGATTATAGGATAGCTTGCAATTAAAAGTGCTGTACTCATATACATAGATAAGTAATTTCTACCTTCCCTTATTATTGATAAAAATTCAGGGAAGGATCCAGCATCTAAGCCCCTCATAAACATTAAAAAGGGTAACACAGCTGCAAATGCTATATTGGGGTATATTTTCAGCTTTAGGGCCCGTTCTTTCTTTATCATATTTTTAGTAAATATATAAAAAACCTCTTGAGTTTTATTTGGACATAATAGTTTTACGAATTTTGAAGGCTTCTTTATATTATACTTTCTAATGGTATCTCCACTATTATTATTTAATTTTTGTAGGTATCCTTCAAAGTAGGGGGAAGCTACTTTATAGTAAATAACCATAGTTATTAATGGAATAAACAAGCCTGCTAAACTAAATATTATATAATGGCTAGCATAATTACCTTCAATGAATAAGGTATATTGGGCTGCAAACCATGTTGAGGGTAGTAAATAGTTCCACCAAGCTGGTGTAAAGGATATATTGAAATCAAAAATAACAAAGATACGACCAATTAATTGATAGGCCAATATCATAGCTACTGCAAGTATAATTTGAAAATAATTAATAATATCCTTCAGTTTTTCTCCATCAAAAAAGAAAAGTATAAAAAAGTACAGTAATGATGTGAAAAACATAATAAGACCTGCAATAAGAAATAGCTGAAGTGAAAAAACAATTCCAAAAGTCACTCCATATTTTATGGTTCCAGCAATTAATGTAGGTGCAGCACAGGCTAAAATTATCATAAACATGTAAATAATAATATGGGTTGTTTTTGCAGCATTAATAGTTCTGTTATCAATTGGTTTTGGATTTAGAATATTCTTCTCTTTTATATCTAAAAGTACTGATGAATAATCAGAAATCATTACAGACATTACTAAGAAAAGAATCATTCCAATAATTATATTCATTTTGTAGAACAAAGGAAAGGGCGGGAAAATGAATAGCATAATAATTATTCCCCAAATTCCATACATAAGTAGAGACTTAGCAAACATGTTGCCTTCCTCTGCATTTGTATTGTTGTTTATTAATATCGTTGGAGTACGCCTTTCATCCATCATTAGTTTAACCTGCAAAATTTTACGCATAATAGGATAGTTTACACCAAGTTTTCCATAAACCCATTTAAAAGCATCTAAAATTTTCAGGATCTTTGTATGTTCCATTGATTACACTCCTTGTAGGGTAGTAACAAATTCATTTGCTATTTCTTTATATTCTTTGAAGCCTGTTAACTGATTAAAAATTTCTTCAAGGGAACCCTCTTTGCTTTTCTCTTTTAATTCACCAAATGTCCCATCAGCAACCACTGCCCCATCATTAAGGAGAATAATTCTACTACTGATTTTTTCAACTATCTCCATTATATGAGATGAGTAAAAAATTGTTTTGCCTCGGGAAGCAAGCTCTGCAAGGATTTCCTTAAAAATCATAACACTATTGGCATCTAATCCACTTAAAGGCTCATCTAAAAATAGTATATCTGGATTATGCAAAAGACTGGCTATAATTAAAAGCTTTTGCTTCATTCCTTTTGAATAGGAGGATATTCTCTCGTGATATGCTTCCTCTATTCCAAACAATCCCATTAGCTTCCTAGCCTTTTCGTTTATAATCTCCAGCTCCATTCCATATACCTCTCCGATGAAGGTTATATATTCGTATCCAGTAAGGCTATCATATATTTCGGCAGTCTCGGGTACATATCCAATTCTTCTTTTGTACTCGATTCTATTTAGTGAAATATCTTCTCCAAAAATTTTAATTTCACCCTCATATCCTTCAATTATTCCAAGGATTATTTTAACAGTAGTACTTTTTCCTGCTCCATTTGGTCCGATATATCCAATAATCTGACCCTTATATATTTCTAAATTTATACCTTTTAACACTTCTTTTTCACCATAATTCATTCTTAACCCTCTTATATTAATAATAGGCTCATTATTGAACAAGTTATTCACTCCTTTATGTAGTAAATTTAAAACAATTAAGGAAATTTTTCCTCTAGACTACTGGAATATTATATCATATAATAAATATTTAAGTAAATAAATGGCAAAAGGATCATTCTATCTAATAAGAATGATCCTCTTTATATGTTTCTATGTTAAGGGGAAACTTATGCTCCTTTTTTACGGGAGGATATATCAATCCATACAGCAATAAGAAGTACTAATCCACGTACAATTAGCCTTTGGGTAGTTCCTACATCTAGTAACAGCATGCCGTTATTCAATGTAGACATTACCAGTGCACCAATTATGGCTCCAATGATTGTTCCTTCTCCTCCTAAGGTACTGGTGCCACCTATAATAGCGGCAGCAATAACATCCAACTCCATTCCAACGCCTGCTGAAGCAGCTGCTGAACCCACCCTAGCAGTATATATAATTCCACCAATTGCTCCTAGGATTCCAGAAGAAATAAATATCCATAGGGTTCGTTGCTTAATATTGATTCCTGATAGTTTTGCAGCTTCTTTGTTACCGCCAATTGCATATACGTGCCGGCCAAAGGTGGTCTTAGTTGTTAAAAATGTATAGAGGCTACCAACCAACATTAGGATTAAAATAGAATATGGAATACCAAGATATAAAGCCATTACAGAAAATATTGCTGAAATCAGTGCAATAACTAGAACTATTTTAGTTATGAATAGAGACATTGGTAGTATATCAAAACCATATTTAATTCTTTCTTTTCTTCTTGAAAACTCCATCCAAAGATATGCTCCTATTACCAACAGCCCTATAATAACTGTTGTATCATGGGGTATCATATCCCTTGGTGTACTTTGAATAAACAAATTAGGTAAATATCCTCCACCTATTTTATTAAACACTCCACTTGTTGCAACAGTTTCTCCCTTTGTTACTCCTAAAAGAAGTCCATTAAGGATCATCATGCCTGCCAAGGTCACAATAAAGGCAGGTACTTCTCTATAGGCTACCCAATAGCCCTGCCATAATCCCACCAAGGCACCCACTGCTATTGTTATTATAATAGATGGAATAATACCAATACCAAATCGAGCAGGTAAAATAGCTACTACTGCACCAGTAAAGCCCACTAAAGCACCTATAGATAAATCAATATGCCCTGCTACAATTACCAAAACTACTCCACAGGCTAATACTGCAATATGGGCAGTTTGTAGAAACAATGTGGAAAGATTTCTTGGTGTTAAGAAAAAGTCACTTAAAGCTGAAAAAATAATCATAATACCGATTAAAGCTATAAACATTGTATATTGTCTAAAATTATTCCTTAGGGATAGCTTGATGATTTCTATTGGACTTTGTTCACTTTTCACTTTACTTATCATGAATTAAACCTCCTCTAATTCCTTCAGGGTTCTAGGCTGTTGGCCGGTTGCATAGTACATAATAGTTTCTTGATCTGCATCCTTCCAATCCAGTTCAGTAGAAATTTTTCCTTCGTGCATTACAAGAATTCTATCACTCATCCCTAAAACTTCAGGTAATTCTGAAGAAATCATTATAATGCTTACACCCTGATCTGCTAACTTATTCATTATGTTATAGATTTCAAATTTAGCTCCAACGTCTATCCCTCTAGTCGGTTCATCCAATACTAGTACCTTTGGTTTAGCCATTAACCATTTTGCTATAACAACCTTCTGCTGATTTCCACCACTTAGGTTTTTTACTTTTTGCTCTATTGAAGGTGTCTTTATTTTCAATGCCTTTACATATTCGTTAGCTGCCTTAATTTCTTCATTCTCATTGATTCCCATTATGTTGGAAATTTTATTTAAATTGGAAAGAGTTATATTTTCTTTAATATCCATCATTAAAACCAATCCAGTTTTTTTCCTATCCTCCGAGAGATAACACAAGCCTTTTTCAATGGCATCCCTTGGTTCTTTTACTTTAACTAATTCATTATCTATAATTATTTCCCCAGTTTTATTAATTCCGTATGCTCCAAATAGACTCATCATCAATTCTGTTCTACCAGAACCCATTAACCCTGCTACGCCAAGTATTTCACCTTTTCTGGCATTAAAGCTTACATTATCAATAGCCTTCCTATCAGGTAATTCTGGATTGTATACGTTCCAATTCTTCACTTCCAAAACAACATCCCCTGGAGTATGCTCTTGTCTTGGAAAAAGCTGTTTTAGCTCTCTTCCAACCATTCCAGTGATGATCTTACTTTGATCAACCAATTCATTGTTTGGGTAGCTTTCAATTGTCCTACCATCTCTTAATATCGTAATGGTATCGGCAATGGCTTTGACTTCCTTAAGTTTATGTGAAATATAAATACAGGTTATTCCCTCTTTTTTTAGGGCCTTAATAATACTCAACAAATTCTCACTATCTGTCTCATTTAAAGCTGCTGTGGGTTCATCTAAAATTAGTATCTTAATATTTTTTGAAAGAGCCTTAGCTATCTCCACCAACTGTTGTTTTCCAATACCTAGATTAACAATTCTAGTATCAGGGCCAGATGAAAGGCCCACTTCCTTTATAAGTCTGTTGGTTTCTGCCATGGCCCTATTCCAATCAATTACTCCAAACTTTTCAAATTCACTACCTAGGAATATATTCTCGCATATATTCATTTGCTTTACCAACGTTAGCTCTTGATATATGATTCCTACCCCTGCAGCCTCACTGTCTTTAATAGTATTAAACCTTTGTTCTACACCATTAATTAGTATCTGCCCTGTATATTTTCCGTAGGGATATACTCCACTTAATACCTTCATTAGGGTTGATTTACCAGCTCCATTTTCACCTACTAAAGCATGTATTTCGCCCCGTTTAACCTTTAGGTTAACATTATCAAGTGCTTTAACCCCTGGAAACTCTTTAACAATCTCCTGCATCTCTAAAATATATTCACTCATTTTGCTTCATCCACCTTTCTAAAAGAGGGAGGAATAACTTAAATAGCTATTCCTCCCGCAGGCTAACAGAACAAATCACCTATTATTTTAGATCTGCTTCAGTAATGTAGCCGCTATTTACTAATACTTCTCTAATGTTATCTGCAGTAACTACATCTGGTTCAAGTAGTACAGATGGTACATCAAATTTGCCATTATCTACTGCTCCATTTGTTTTTACATTTTTTCCTTCTGCAAGATCTATTGCTATCTCAATAGCTGCTTGACCAAGAGCTCTTGTATCTTTAAATATGGTCATAGACTGTGTTCCTTCTACTATTCTTTTAGCTGCAGCCTTCTCAGCGTCTTGTCCTGTAATCGGAACATCTCCAGCTAAACCTTGGGCTGCTAAAGCTTGAATAGCTGCTCCAGCTGTTCCATCATTTGGTGCTAATATTGCATCAACTTCATTGTTGTTTGCCGCAAGGGCTGCTTCAACTATTCTTAAAGCGTTTTCTGGAACCCAGTTATCTACTGCTTGCTCAGCTATAACTTGAATTTTTCCTGCATCGATTAAAGGTTGAATATATTTCATTGCACCTTGCTTAAATAGTGTTGCATTGTTATCAGTAGGCGCACCAGACATAATTATATATTTTCCTTCTGGAACCTGCTCTGTAATGAATTTACCTTGAAGTTCTCCAACCTTTACGTTATCAAAGGATAAGTAAATGTCTAATTTATCAGTGTTGGTGATTAGTCGATCGTAGGAGATTACAGGTACACCCTCTTGCTTAGCCTTATCAACTAATGAAGCTGCTGCTGAAGCATCGTGGGGAGCTAAAATAAGAACATCAATACCTTGGGTTAATAGTGCTTCTACCTGAGTAATTTGCTCTTGCATATTGGCATCAGCTACACGAACCAGTAGCTCAATACCCATTTGTGCAGCAACCTCTTCCATTTTTTCTTTATCTCTTACCCATCTTTCTTCTCTTTGTGTTGGAAGAGAAAGACCTACTTTGATTTTTTGCGGTGCATCTGAAACTGCGGGTTCCTCACCTGCTGGTTCACTTGTTGGTGTTGATCCACATCCTACAAACATAGTAACAACCATCATAAGTGCCATTAATAAAGATAAAACTTTAAACTTTTTCATTATTATTCCTCCTTTTTTATATTAACGAATGGCACAAAATATGCCCTTCGCTATAAAACATTGCTTATTGTTCTAAGTAAACGTTTTCTTAAAATCTGTAAAAAAGCATTCAGCTTCTTATTTTAATATATTTCTTTAATTCTTTTTAATAGACTTGTTTGCCTCTGTAGGATATTTCGTTATTCTATAGGATTTTATTTCATTTGTTTTTTTAAATATTATAATAGTAAAAATTTACGATAAAAAAATCTAACCACAGCCACGTACACAGCCACAGGGACGTTTTGTTTGCCACCTTTTTCTTGGCATGACAGCAAAGCACCCTATTCTCACTAAAGAGCATAGGGTGCTTTGTCATATAAATTAATTCTTGACTACTTGTAAAATTCTAAAGTTAAATGTTCTTGATTGAAACCCACCATGGGGACGTTTTGTTTGCCACCAATTTCTTTTTTACACTCTTTCTCAATCTAGCTCTTGTAAAATTAGTTAATGCCTAATTGATTATATAGGAAGGATTGTAATCATATATCCTCCTGCAATTAAACTTAAGAGATTTGCCACAAGTACAAATGAAACTTTTCTATATCCACTATGCTCCTTTACTAATGTTGAAAATGCAATAATTTCTACAGCAAATATTATCAACTCTGCAAATATTAGAGAAAAAATTATATAGCTGGCCAAAGGAGAAAATCCATTAAGCCAAAGATTTAAACCTCCTTGCGTAATTAAATTTATTATGAGGAAAATAATCCATGATCTTTTCTGTCTAAATCCAAATAATAGGAATACCAGTCCTTCTATCATAAGTGTCAATATTATTCTAAATGACACTAATTTAATTGATCGTGATGTTGATTTTCCTTTAGTCAACGATTGATTCTCTAAATTCAGTATAAATACATTATTATATGTATTTAATGATTCCTCTAGAGCTATTTCAAAGCTGTTGTTTTCAGTACTTATTCTCAGGTTATAATCATGTATGTTTCTTAAATCTCTTGAATAAAAAGTATAATATGTTTCAATAATCTTATCCCTTTTGCTGGCTTCATTATATTCATCATTGGATCCAATGGTTATATGAAGGTCATTAGGTGCATTAGGTACTATTATTAATATTGATGGGGGTTCTGCTGCATTTCCAAAAGATATAGATGTACAAACAGCCATCATAAATAACATTGAAACAATTATAGTAAATGTGATTCTCTTTGATTTAAACATAATAAATTAATCCCCCTACCCCTTAGTTTTTAATCTTTTATTTAAGAGTATTATCTGTAAGTTCAAAAACTAAATTAAAAGTGTATTTTCCCCTCTTCGTCTAACTCATCACTCTCATAATAAGCTTTTGCATAGATAATTGTTCCATCCTCCACTTGTTTTATTAGAGTGAAATAATAGTCTGAAGTGCCCTCCTCAAGTACAATTATTTCTTTTGTTTTTATATTATACTTAACTAGGTCAACTGTTCCATCTAGTTCTATATCTATTTTAGGCTTAATATCACTAAGCTGACCAAAGATTAACCATTCAGAGTCAGGTGACCAAAACCCAGTTCCAATGCATCCAAATGTATCTATCGTTACCTTGTCTTCAATTGAAACAATGCTGCCTATCCGTTGTATAGAAGTACCTATATCAGCTAAAAAATATTGATGGTCTGGTGACGGGATTAGTTCACATATTCTATATTCCTTGTCATCAATAAGTGTTGGTTCTGTTTCCCCTACTTGCCAGATGTACATTTGTCCATACCATTCATCTGGGTTTCCTTTAACAAAAGCAACAATAGACTCCTCCGATAACCATGTTATACCATAAATATCTTCTTGCTTTTGGACCTTCTCGTTAATGTTTTCATAAGTACTATTTATTACATGCAAATTTTCTTCATGCTCAGAATTTGATGTTACTACAACAGAATCTAAATCTCCTTCTTTACTTTCCATATGCTTGTTATATGAGCATCCAGTGTTTATTAATAAAGGTAATATTATAATAATAGTAATAAGTTTCAATTTATTTGTAGCATTAAACATTTACATACCTCCCCTTAAATGTCTCCTTTATCCTGCATCTGAGGATTATGGCATACATCTTTTTTTTACTAATTATTTGATGATCACCTATTATCACCTTATCATATTTACCTAATATGTTACAATAAAAGAGGTTTTTGCAAAAAACGAGCCCCTTGGTATGCTTGGTATGACCTAGTCTTTGTTGATGTTGGCACTTCAACAGTTGGTAATTCATCAAGGTGTAGCAAAGCATAATCACTGGCTTTTTTACCTTCTTTGATATTATCTGGCATACAGGTAATCACTTCTATACCTAGTGCGCCTGCTTTTTCCAAGGAGCCAAGGGGATGTCAGACCAATGTGCTATAATGTGAAAATAAGGAAATAAATTAATATTAATAAGCAAAAAAACTTTATAAAATTTACAAAAACACTTGACTTTTTTAAAATGCCCTAATAATTGAGTAGGATGCCTTTATTAAAGGTATATCTTACTATTATTGGGTGATATAAAAATTTTAAAAAATTTTATGACTGCTCTTGAAATAGCCAAAAAACAAATTAATGATTCACTTTTTATGATTAACAATCGTACAAAATTACATTTTTTACTAGAAAAACTGCTAAAATGAGTTTTAAGGATGCAATGTGTTTTATATTAAAAGGATTAAGAAAAACACTTCAAATTGAGATAGATGATTGGTACGGAGAAAACCTCATTTAAAAGAGGGATCCAGGAGGAACGCACATCTATCTCTCTGACAAATAGATTATAACAACGATGTTTAGAAATTTCAATCCTAGGTGTCACTGATTCATCTGAACAATACAATTAAATTATCAAGGAACATTCGGGGGAGGTTTTGAACCCTGCCCCTATATTTATCTTACAAGGAGGGAAAATATGAAAAAACAGTATGGAATAATTGCGTTTTTTGTTATAGCCAGTCTTATTATTACAGTGTTTGGTGTTGCTTCTAATTCAGAAAACATCATTGAGACTGTAAATCAAGATACTATTAATGAATCTACCGAAGAACAGCTCAATGAGGATAACACTCCTGAAGATACAAGCGAGGAGTCGACCACTTTGGAGTCATTAGGTATTCAAGATGAGGTCACACAGAGTCAAGATATTGAGTTTGAAATGTCAAAGGAAGAAATAGAATTAATTAGGGAAATGCCATTTGCATGTGAGTCTCCTGACGGTAAAAATCAAGCGTTTCTTAGGTTGAGCGACAGAGAAAAAACAATTTTTGATGATATAGTGGTTGTTGACCTAGAGTCCAAAAAGGCTAGAGTATTAAGCCTAGACAATGTATGGTATACAACGGTATTGGGAGTCCAATGGCTTAATTCTGATTTGATAGCATTTACAGGTCATGTTAATCCTAGTCTTGAAGTATATGTTGTTTTTGATGCAGGAACTGGTGATCGTATTCGTAAACATGATGGTGTAGGCTTTGTGTGGGATAAAGAAATGCATCATGTTTACTATTCCTTGCCGCAACCATTTTTTTCAGAGGTAAGAGGAAATGATAAAATCATGGAGGATGACGACACGGTACTCTATGAAACTGATTCTGATGTTCTCATTATAGGTGGTCCCGCCCTTTCTGAATCAGGAGAAATGTACTTTTTTGAGTGGAGCGAAAAAAAGAATAAGGTTTCTCTCGTGAAGGCAGAAAGGAACCCGAAGGAGAAGTTAAAGAACATTAAGAAGTTTGACTGGGACAAACCCTACGGGGATATAAAGGTAAAGGGTGATGAGAGCATATTGGTAGAAACACTTTACTCGTCAGATACATACAATCTAACTGACATTGAAAACATCACTGAAGAAGCTGTAGAGTAGTAAAATCTATTAGTTAAGGCGTGGGATGCAAATTCTTGCGCCTAACTTTAATTATGGGAGGTAAAAATGGGAAGAAAGCGCTTAATCATTCTAATAATCGGACTCTTGATGATTATGAGTCTACAGACAGGATGCAAAAATTTATTTGGGAGTGAACAAACCCTTGAAGGTGAAAAGATAGTACTAAATGTTCTAGAAACCATCTCAGAGGATATTAACGGTGATAATTCACCAGAAACCATTGTATTGATTGAAAGCGAAAATATTGATAACAATGAGTATACAGTCAAGCTTTCTTACGGAAAAAAGCAATCCTATACTAAAACATTTTCACGTATCGGATTGGTAGCTAACATGTCAGTAATAAACTCGGGTACCTCGGGAAAAGGAATCTTAATTACTATTAATGAGACTGAAACCCTAGATTTATCTTGGTCGGAGCCTTTTTATGCCTATAAATATGCTGCGGTAATTTGTGACTTTAAGGATGATCTGATTATACCGTATCTTGTGGAAAGTCGGTCCAGTGCTGAGGGTTTCAAAATAAGAAAAAGTGAACAGAAACTCATATTGCATGATTATATGACTGGCTTTGAGGTAGAATACGAACCAAAACTTATAGAGAGTGACATACTTCCCTTTCAGCAAGTAGATGAGTCGACTCTCTCAAGTCAGCTTAATAATTCTGGTTTCAATGTTGTTGACATTAGGGAGATCAATAACGATGGAAAAGATGCTGTGGTTTTTATAAAAACAATTCCTGGGTTTACGCACAATAGCTTATTGGGTGTGATTGAGTATCAATATGAATTTGTTCAAGGGGAATGGATGTTGTTAAAACAATCACTGTTGTATGATTATGGTGAGGCTGTGATATATGAAAAAACATTTGAAATTAAATAAGAGGGACATGGGGACAGGTTGAGACCACTGAAAAAGTAGCTCGTTTAATTGACTCTTTTATACCTACAGCTCATCGAAACACTCTCCGCAGATCACGTCTAATTAATAAAATGGCCCCCAAGTACAGTAGCTTAACTTATATACATGCCGATGCCGGCTATGGAAAAACCACATTACTTATGCAGTTTGCTAAGGAACGTAATATGATGTAATCGGAGCCAAGGACAAGCCAAGACAGTCAACAGCCAAGGGGACGTTTTGTTTGCCACCAATTTCTTTCTTACACCATTGCATAATCCAGCTCACTCAAAAGATTTCACGGGGAATATTTTCAAATTATAAAGCTAAACTTCTATTTTAAAATAATTCCACTGATTTAAGTGAAAAAAGATTAGTGTTTCACTGATCCCCAAACATCCCCTGGCTAGGAGCAAGTTTATGCTGTGCCTATGAAACATAGAAGAACTCAGAAATTACTTCTGAGTTCTTCTATGTTTCATTATAGTTATTTTACTATCATAATCTCTCTAGTCTCCGGATCATACTCCACTGTAGCACCCAAGGCTTCACAAATAAAACGTAATGGTGCATAGGTGCGTCCTGGAGGCAAGATAGCTGCTTCGCAATCAATCATGATGGCTTCTCCATTTACCAGTACTTCCTTTGAGTCTATAGTCAAAAGGATTTCTTTTTCTCCATCCTTGATTATAACCTGCCTTGTTTCTGATAGCCAGATTACCTCTGCTCCTAAGGCTTCGCTGATGAATCTAATGGGTACCAAGGTCCTGTTGGAGGCTACGTCAATAAAGGGTGTTGCATCCAGTAAATAGGCTTCATTATCTATTTTTATTTCACTTTCTCCTATGGTTAGTAGGATGTGTATTTTAGGAGCAATTGTTTCTTCTTCCTTTATTGGTTCTCCTGTTGGTTCTTCCTGTTGTACTGCTTCTGTCTTCTCTTCAATTATTTGTATGAAGCTTTCCTTTGAAACTCTGCCATTTTTATCTGTTACTGTAATGGTGTATTTATAGGTTCCTCCTTTAGTCGGTATACCGCTAATTACACCTTCCTTTGAAAGGGTTAATCCTTCTGGCAGTGTTCCGCTGGTGACTTCAAAGCTATATCCTCCACTTCCTCCTGTGGCGGTAATCCTGTAGGAGTAGGCTTCACCAACGATAGATTTTTCTGGTGTTTTATCTGTAATCTTTAGATTTTGAATAATGCTTCCTGATGAAGACCCTCCACCTGATGAACTGCTGCCTCCTGAACCTTCGTCACTGGAACCACCTGACTTTATTATGGTTACGGTATTTACTTCTGATATATTGCTTGTTTCTAAGCTGTCTCTTGCTATTACTCTATATGTTCCTGCAATTAAATCTCTAAATATGTTGGAATCTTGCCATGTTGATCCATTATCGTTGCTATATTCATATGATCCGCTTCCACCATATGCTGTTATGGTTATGCTTCCGTTATTTCCTCCGGTAGTTATATCTGTTTTTGTTATGCTTATGGTTACTTTTTGGGATGCTGGCGGCTGAAGCTGTAATACTATAAGACTGAAGTCTCTTACATCGCTGGCTCCTTTATTATAAACTGCAGCTGTTACTGTTACTTGTGCATCTCCACTTCCTGATGTTGGTCGTGTTACTAATCCAATATCTCCACTTGTATTAATCTTAATTATGTTTTTATTATTTGATGTCCAGCTGATGCCTGAGCCATACATAGCTCCTATAGTTGTGAGTCTTATATCTTCTGTTACCGAGTTTGCACTGTCTCCCACTGCAAATCCTATACTTAAAGCAGCTTTATCTATCGAAACCTTTTCTTGATCTGTTATTGTAGGTAAATCCTCTATATATTGTGCTGTTATTGTTAGATTGGAAGTCACATTGCTAAAATCCTTATCCCAACCATTAAAGATATACCCAGGTCTTGAAGGATTGGCAGGCGGTGTAGCTGAATTTCCTTCAGTTACTATTTCAGTTTCGAGAATATCTCCATTCCAATCTATGAAGGTTACTGTATATGTAGGTATTGCGTTAACTATTATGGTATTAGTCTCTATCCTGCTTCCACTGGTATGGGTAATGGTTATTTTACTGCCATTATCTCCAATGGTTAATATTGTTCCATCTGTCTTATCAACAGTTAATCCATTTCCTGTAAAATCTGCATATTCTATTTCTTCCTCTGTACTGTTACTCCAATGTAGTTTCACTTTAAGTCCACTTAAATCCAGGGCTTCACCCTCGGTATATTCTAGCTTTGGTTGGGTCTCTATGGTAATACTGTTTACTGCTGCATGAACTATTAAGCCATTGGTCTCTATGCTTTTTTCACTGGTATGGGTTATGGTTATTTTGATGCTATTATCTTCATAAGTCAAGCCTGTTCCATTTGCCTTATCAACTGTTAGTCCCTTTGTTGTAAAATCTGCAAATACTACTTCTTCCACTATTCCATTACTCCAGTGGAGCTTCACCTTAAGTCCACTTAAATCCAGTTCTTCTCCATCGGTGTATTCTAGCTTTGGTTGGGTCTCTATAGTAATACTGTTTACTGCTGCATGAACTATTAAGCCATTGGTCTCTACGCTTTTTTCACTGGTATGGGTTATGGTTATTTTGATGCTATTATCTTCATAAGTCAAGCCTGTTCCATTTGCCTTATCAACTGTTAGTCCCTTTGCTGTAAAATTTGCAAATACTACCTCTTCCTCTGTACCATTACTCCAGTGGAGCTTCACCTTAAGTCCACTTAAATCCAGTTCTTCTCCTGCGGTGTATTCTAGCTTTGGTTGGGTCTCTATGGTAACATTGTGGACCACTGCTATATTAACTATAAGAGCATTAGTCTCCACACTACTGCCACTAATATGGGTGATGATCATTTTACTGCCATTATCTCCAATGGTTAATATTGTACCATCTACCTTATCTACCGTTAATCCCTTTACTGTAAAATCTGTATATTCTATTTCTTCCTCTGTACTGTTACTCCAGTGGAGCTTCACCTTAAGTCCACTTAAATCCAGGGCTTCACCCTCTGTATATTCTAGCTTTGGTTGAGTTTCTATGGTAACACTGTTTAAATTAACTTCATAACATGTCACCTCCCAATTTTGAGGTGTATTATCCTCAGCTGTTACAGTATAGGTTACTGGACTGCTAAAATCCCTTGGTTCACCAGATGCAGGTGATATAGTAGCACCTGCAGATACTGTAATTATAGGTTCCAATGCTGTTATATTAGTACCATTAGGTATATCGAAATAAACGCTATGGTTAACTGCATCAATTTCTGGTGCCCCAATCTGACCATCAACAGCAAAATCTATAATATCATTTGCACTGCTTTTCACATAGAAACGCAAAGTACCACTTGACACTACATTTGAGATGTTTCCATAAGCATCTTCACATATGATGTATATCCTATAGTAGCCTGCACCAAAACCCGAAAAGTCTATTACATTATTTTGCGAAGTCCCTGCTGTTGGATAGGGATTCGATTCATAATAGTAAGCCGCTTCATTATTAGCATCCTTCCCATCTGCCACCTGTTCCTTTGATGGGGCTGTAAAATTATCTGGTAATACAACATATTTTATGGTGCCTTCTTCGTTAAAGGACACTCGAAACCTTGCTTCCTTCCCTGAAATTGTAACACCAGTGTTTCCGGTCCATGCTGGAGGAGTAGCATCCTGCAGGGTAGTAAATTCTCCACTTATAATACTTGAAACATTTCCTGTGGCATCAATTCCAATGGCATAGGAAATGTAATCTGTAGAATGCTCTAGTCCTCCTACTAATGCATTATATTCTGTACCTGTTCCTTTAACAGTTCGATTGTTACTCACAATTCCATTTGCATTGGATGGAGCAGTTTCCGAGGCTTCTTTAACCAAAACATATATTTCTGCAAATTCATCAGAAGATACAGAAATATTTACTGAGAAATCTGATGGTGTAATAGTACCTATGCTTATTGTCGGTGGTATGGTATCTTCAGGATCTACGCCTGATTTGCATAATATAACAAATTTCTTTTTAATACCAGAACTCAATTGAGCTGTTACTGTTACATTGGTATCCGTACCAGGACTTGTAAATGCTACATTTCCAGCACCATCAAATCCGAGAATACCAGACGGTTCAGCTGTCCACGTGACCCCATTCACTGGAACGGTAAAGCTTCTTCTCACATTAATAGATGTATCACTTAAGAATGGACTTGTAGTATTCTCAAAAAGAAACAGAGGAATAGCACTCACTAATGAACTGTCCCTAGATACAGACCCAGGTACAGTATTAAATACTTTAAGTCGTGGATAAAAGCCTTCTTCAGCCTGCCATATATCGGAATCCCATCCTGCAGTCAGGGATGAGCCTGTCATTTCCGATGTAGTCTTAGAAGTTACACCTGCAAATGATGCACTGGTTTGGTGGAAGGCATAACTTACTGCTGAAGCTTGAATATCAAAGATAGAGTTATTTATATGAACCTGATTTTCTGTATTGACATATCCTGCAAATCCACCTATTCGGCTTCTTGTAATATTTACAGTAGTTAATTTGGTAGCAGAATAGCTGTTATTAATTGTCACTGGCACATTATTATTAACACCTATATACTCTAAAGAACCAATTAATCCACCGGCATACCGAATATTAGAAATTCCATTATCTGTACTGGTTAGGGCGATATCCATAGTGGAGTATGAGTTAGCTATAGTCAGCGAAGCATTGCCTGCATTACTAATGTAAACTTCTCCAATGAGTCCACCAATCCTAGCTAATTCAGCACTGGAATGAATGCGTCCTGAGGTGAAGCAATTTTCAATGACAGTAGATCGAAAGTTAGTAATAGTTAAATAGGCCACTAGCCCACCAGCACCTCTTACCTTTCCCTCCATGTTGATATCCACAACACCTAAATTTTTAATACTAACATTAGCATTACCAGTACCAACCCAGCCAAACAAACCAGCCCATTCATAATTATTGGAATAACTGGTGAGGTTACTTATTACATGTCCATTGCCATCAAAGTGACCCACAAATCTCCTTTCATTGGTTCCTATCATCACCCAATTTTTTCCCGCCAAATTTATATCGTTAGCAAGTCTTATGTATTTGTTTGCAAAACTAGTTTCACTATTGACTAAGGCTGCTAACCCCGCCAATTCTTCAGCTGTCGCTATTATGTATGGGTTAGCTTCTGATCCTTTTCCTTCAGCTGTTTGTGTAGTATACCATGTAGTATCTGGTACACCTGAGTCTTGCCAGCTAGTGGCTGGCCATGTAGCTTCTACTGTCGACACCGACATTATATTGAACACTAACAAAATTGTTAATAATCCAATAATGCATTTTCTCTGTTTCATCATAGTTCTAATATTCCCCCTTAAATTTTTTAAATTCCCTTGGCATTTCTCATAGTTCTCTCCATTGACTCCCCTATATTTATACCAAATTGTGATTCTTTTATATTATATCAATCTTCTCTAACAGGATTCTTACAAATTCGACATCATACGTGCCAGGGGTGCCAGGGGTGCCAGGGGTGAGTGCCAGGGGGACGTTTTGTTTGCCACCAGGATTAAAGAATATAAAAAAGAAGAAATCCAATGATTTCTCCCTTTTATTTAAGTTCTTACTTATCAAAATTAAGTATGGCTTTTATCCTCTCAGAAGGAACTGTATCATACTCCTCCTTCAAAACCCTTTCAAGCCAGTGATAATGATTAAAAGCAGCATTGTTATCTCCACACTCTATATACATCTTAATCAGCATATAGTTTGGGTTTTCATCAAAGGGTTGTAATCTTGTTATTTGTTTTAAAGCGCTTTTAGTCTTATGACTGTTTCCTTCCTCAATATAGTAATTAATTATTTCATTTAAAGCTGTTATAAAACCTTCACGCATTTCTTGATCCTTTTCCATACTCCATATATAACCCTCTTCTATCAAAAAACCTTTCCCGTACAATTTGCTAACATTTTCCACAGCATCAAATGTATTTTTATCATTAGTTTTGTAATTTGACAATGCACTTCTAGCTTCTAAATAATCACATTCTCCACTTTCAATTACAAGGCAGTACCTGCTTCCACTATAGTCTAGCTTGACCATATTTTTGATTTGAGAAAACAGGTTTCTTATCTTACAAACTGCTGTTTGCAAAATTTGTAGTGCCTTTTCTGGTTCATGGTCTGGCCAGAGGTTTTCGATAATCCTTTCCTTATGTATATAACTGCCATGGTGCATAAGTAGGTAGGCAAAAAGTTCTTCTGCCTTAGCCCTCTCCCATCTGACAGGTAAATCTCCAATAGTAACATTAAGATGATTGAAGGTCTTGATTTTAAGGGTTTTTAATTTGAATTGTGCTCTAAAAGCTATTTCATTTTTAATCTTTTCTACCATACGATAAAAGCGTTCCTTTTTAATTGGCTTAAGTATATAGTCTATTGCATTTAAATCAAAGGCTTGAACTGCATATTGATTATAGCTTGTAATAAATACGATTATCATTGATGAGTTAATCTCTAACAATTTTTCTGCCAGGGTAATCCCATCTATCTCAGGTATCTCAATATCAATAAATGCTACCTGTGGTTCTGTTAATGGGACCTCTTCCAATGCTAGAATAGGATTTTGATACTTTCCTGATATATAAAAAAAGCTTGTTTTTTCAATCAGGTCACTAATCTCTTCTAAATTATACCACTCGTCATCAATAACAATCGCTCTAATCATATTCAAACCTCATTCCATCTTTATTTCTTCAAAATTTTACTGTGTTAAAGGACTCCAACTGGCTTTTCCCATGAAAGGGTATGGAAAACTTTACAGATGTAAAACTTCCTTTTTTACTATCTATCTTTAAGCCATCTCCATAATGCTTTATTAGCCTTCTATGTATATTAAGGATTCCTATCCCCTGATTATTTCCTTCTCCCATTCTTATCTGCAGGAGCTTTTCTTCAGATATTCCGACACCATTATCCTTTATTTCAAAGGATATTTTTGTTTCCTCATTGGTAATTATAAGCCATACATTTCCTCCATCTGCCTTTCTTAATATACCATGTCGGATAGAATTCTCCACCAGTGGCTGAAGTATTAGTCTAGGAATATTGATTTTAGGCATAGTATCATATATTATATCAAATTGCAATCTATCTCCAAACCTTGTCTTTTCAATAGCTATATAAGTATTAACTGCTTCAATTTCTTCTTCTAACAAAACCATTGGTGTCGTATTGTCGAAGTAACAGCAATTTGCTAGATATTCTCCTAGATTTTCAATTAGCTTCTTGGCACCATTTGGGTCTCTAGTAACCATTGCACCTATGACGCTTAAGGTATTATTTAAAAAATGGGGTTTTATTTGTGCTTGTAAAAATGACATCTCATTGGTTTCTGCCTTGTCGAGTGCTGTTGTTGCAATATATTTTAGGTTTTTTTCATTTTCAACAAATATTGTTATATCATTGATGGTAACTATTTTCCCAATCTCAAAACCATCCTCCAGTACTATTTTAGTAATTTCAGCAGAATAATGTCGTTCAGTACCATCCTTCTCCAGCTTATATTTAAATGTGGAGTCTTCTCCATAGATTCCATTCAACTCAGGATGTTTTTCAATAAAGGAATCAAGGGTATATTTATGTGGAAGCTCCTTTAGCTCTGGATATATGTTAATAAAAGTATTGTTAGCATCAACAATGTGGTTGGTTAGGTCAATTACCATAACTCCTTCTTTTGATTGACGAAAAACAATTTCTGTTGCAATTGGTATGGTGTTAAAAATTCTAAACTTAAATATCCCAAACATATATAGAATTCCAGAAAAAATCGAAACCACTGGGAAGTAATCAATGCCAAGGTAATTTTTATTGGCAGCATTCAAATATACAGTAAACCAAGGAAACAAAGATGTAAATATCATGATAAAATAGCCGTATTTGTGGAGTCGTGAGGACTTTATCACCCCCCGAACATAAAAGGTCATAGATATTATTCCTAAAAGTGTTCCAGAGATCACCATCAAGAAAAACAATGGTCCTTTATCAGAAAAAATTACTGGAAAATATCCATTGCTTTCAAATCTATAGGAAGAAATATATAGATTATGTAAATTGTTAGTGAAATATATTAGAATGAATGAAATAGGGTGATAGAGGCCTAGGTACTTTGCTATTTTCAATTGCTTATTGGTAGCTTTTGAATACTCCAAGCTTAGCATCATCCATAGGTAATGTTGAAAGGGTATTGGTATATGCTGAAGGTTAAACCAAAACATTGCTGTAGCTAGATTATTGGAATTTATTTCACCTATGTATGTTAAATTATATATAATTGCCGTAATTAACAGTAGTATAAAGTAATTAGCACCGGGTATACTTCGCTTTTTATATGCATAATTGATCAGTAAAATGGCACAAAAAACCGATGCTGCAAGTACCAATGTAAATGCTAATCTAACTACATTCAAAGGCTTCTCCTCCAATTTTGTGGGTTGAACTTAAAATAAATCCAAATAAGAGCTTTGGGAACGTTATTCTTTCCATTGAATTAATAAATTTTATCCAGTACTCCTCTCCCTATTTTAAGGACTCTTGATAATTGTCTATTACTTGCTCCAGTCGCATTTTTAATATCTTTAAGAATTTCATTTCTGGATTTTATATCCAAATTACTTATATTGGTTATGTCTACTAATAAAGATATTGTTTCTTTTAATCCTTCATCTGTATATCTTTTTCTAGGATCATACTCTAGACACTTATCCTGATTGTTTTCTTTCATATATGTTATAAAATCATTGGTGCCTTTAAAATAACTTAATCCGATTGTGGAATCTATTAATGTATTGTTATTAATATATTCATTATAACTGCTCCATTTATAGTCTTCCAATCTTTGTACCATTCCTGCTTTAATAGGGTTTTGATGAATATATCTTAAGACAGTGAGAAAATAAGAATCTGTATTTACAGGTTCACTCTTAAATCGATTTTGAAAAAGATGTCCTGTTCTGCCATTTTCTATATTATGATACTGTGCATATCCTACCGTAATTCTTCTAACTATATCTCCTATTTCCTCTACTCCTGTTTTGAGTAATATATGTACATGATTTGTCATTAAGCAATAGGCATAAATTGTGAATCCTGTCTTTTCCTTTGATATCCTCATATACTCAGTAAATCTCTCGTAATCAGCGTCTTTCAAGAAAATATCTCTTTTATCTATTCCTCTAAGCATTATATGGTATATCCCTGTTTCACTTTTTTCTCTTGCTATTCTTGGCATAATTATCACCCATTTTTATCCTATCATATTTTTTAGTAGGTGGCAAACAAAACGTCCCCTTGGCCTTGGCATGCCATTACTCTTTACTTTCTAGCACATTCATTATGTTTTTATAATCTTCTATTAAAGGAGTATCTTTAATTTTGTTAAGATATTCATTTAATATATCTTCAGTAATACCTTCTTTTTTATAGTCTTCCACAGTATGAGCAGCAAGCCAACTAGAAGTGTAAATCTTATCATTAATAAGCAGTGCATACTCGTTTACAAAGGATCTATTGATTAGTTTTCGATCTCCTGAATAAATTGCTTCAATCTGCTCTTTTGAATAAGTTGATACATTGGCCTCTTTAAAAGCTTCTTTTGACACATTTAGTTCTTTTACAGCATTTACTATAGTAACCTCCCATTTATCACGACCTTTTGGATTTGTTACACTCTCAAATTGAGCTAACCATTCATCTACTTTATCGTCTCCAACAATATTACGTAAATATGTTGGTATTCCATAATATATCATATCATAGGGAGTGCGAATTTCAACCTCCGTACCTCCTCCAATTGCATCATAATTGAAAACATAATTTTCTTCATTTAAAAGAGGTGCGGTAATCTCATCTTCCAGAGCAACATCATTAGAACTTATTTGACATCCACATAGTGATACCAAACTGAAAATTATTAAAATTATTATAAAACTCTTTTTTTTCATATTTGTCTTCCTTTCTATATCAATCTAGGTCTGAAGTTTTGCCGCTAAAGGTAATTGAAGGGAAAAATTTTTGAGGATTGACTGTATCAGATGGACCTAGACTTGAATTTTTTCCTTGATTATTTACGTCAAAATGTAGGTGAGTTCCTGCTAACGGGTTTTCTGGTGTTGGTTTTGGCCATACATCGCCAGTGTTTCCTGTAAATCCTACAATAGTTCCTTTGTCTAAACAAGACTAGTTATTAAGTGGCAAAAAAAAAGTCCCCTTGTCACTTTTGGCTATGGCTTTATAAATATCAAGACGTCTTTTTGCTCACATTTTTAAATATATTATCTTTATACATGCTTGTTATTAAATTATAACCAAGTAATATTTGTAATAAGTTAACTGTACCACTCTTATCTATAATAAGATTAGTAAAAATATTTGTGGTTATACCCACTAAAAAAGATAAAGGTAAATAGTATATAACTTCACTCAAAGAAAAAATAAATAACGGTAAACACACTATTAATAGCTTTTCACGATTAAAATGCCAACTACCATCTTTTTTTATTTCTCCTAGTAAATGCTCTAAGCCTATTAGTATGGAAAATAATATATTCAATAATAATTTTATTATAATCATTAACCATGGATAAAACCTTAATGTAAAATTGCTTACAAGTTGCTCACTTATGCTTTCTATAACTTTTTGACGTATCATAAAGAATAGAATAAGCATACTTAAATAAATTAAATAAACTTGCCATTTTTTCACGTTTTAAATCCCCTTTCGCTAAAATTATCTTATCAATATGTTAATGAGAAAAATGTAGAATTCTGTAATTATTTACGCATCATTTACAAGGTAAGGATTTTTATATATAAGAAATTTAAAAATGAACATAAGCGTAATCTGAAAATCAATTACCTAATGCTCATTTGAATCTAGGTGGCCGTTAATTATAAAGCCTGAACTCAAACACTTTCTTTGGCTATTTTTCGCAAAAACCATGGTGCTGGTTTTATCACCAACACCAAATATTATATATCCATTTAATATTATTCAATTATTTTATTCTCTACGTTGATAGACAAATCTAACGGATCCTCAAAGAATTTATAATATATACTGACTGTTCCTAGATCTATAAAACTGGGATTAATAGGTTCTTCATTTAATATTATATGCCCTCTCTCAGAATTTAAAACTAATCCCCACAATCCATAAATATTTTCATTATTATCACTGAAAGAACTCCAGTTAAAAGAGTTATTTTTTCCATCAAAAATCTCATCTTTTCTATAATAGCCTGCATAAACAGTTTTTTTGTCTCTAAGAACGCAAAAATAAATTTTTTCATAATCTTGATAAATGGCTATATCTTGCTCTGGATAAGATATGTGGATTAGATCATCATTATTAACTTCTTCTCCTAAAGCATTTTCAATTGTTTTAGTAACAAAGGGCGTAGTATCTTGACTACAGGCGTTTAGTAATAAAAGTGGTATTATCAAGATAAGAAAAATTATTTTTATCATGGAGTTCACTCCTTAGAATTGGAATGTGTTAAGTTAAATTTTTTATTGGGCTCAGTCTAATGTGTCTTAAATAAGTGAATAAATATAAATAGGTGGCAAACAAAACGTCCCCTTGGCATTTAAAGAGGTGCGGTAATCTCATCTTCCAGAGCAACATCATTAGAATTTATTTGGCATCCACATAGTGATACCAAACTAACAATTATTAAAATTATTATAAAACTCTTTTTTTTCATATTTGTCTTCCTTTCTATATCAATCTAAGTCTGAAGTTTTGCCGCTAAAGGTAATTGAAGGGAAAAATTTTTGAGGATTGACTGTATCAGATGGACCTAGACTTGAATTTTTTCCTTGATTATTTACGTCAAAATGTAGGTGAGTTCCTGCTAACGGGTTTTCTGGTGTTGGTTTTGGCCATACATCGCCAGTGTTTCCTGTAAATCCTACAATAATTCCTTTGTCTAAAACAAGACTAGGTGACGCTTCGTTCATTCCACCCTCTGACACCCTTTAACCTTGAGTGGGGCGGACAAACGAGCGTCCCCTAGTCTTTATAGTCTTTCATAGGTAGTAACATAGTCACTCTTAATCGTACATTTTATCTAAAAATTTCATCTAAAAATTTTTCCGATATATTCGAATTCATTCTCTAGCTGAGGAATATTTATTTTTTTAAGATAGTTATCTAGTATTTCCTTTGTAATTCCTATATTTTCATAGTCTTTTTTATTATTTCTCATTAACCATTCAATAGAGTAAATTTCACCATCTACTAAAAGGGCATACTCATTAGCAAAGGCTTTATTTATTTCCTCTTGGTTATCAGAATAAATAGCTTTTATCTGTTCTTTGGAGTATATTAAATCTTTATTTGCCTTTACAAAATCTTCCTCTTTAATATTAAGCTCTTTTACTAGGTTAATAATATTACATTCTTCTATATTTCGTCGTCTACTCCAATTATATTCCACTAAGAATTCATTCCTCCATTCAGTCAGTTTTTCATAATCTACAATATCATGTATAAAGCTGTCTAATCCATAATATTCAAGCTGATAAGGTGCTAGTAATTCCAACTTTGAAGGTTTTATATTTATATTAGATATAGGCAAAGACTTTGCTTTATTTGTTTTTATTAAAACGCCTTTAATAGGTAGATATTCTTCTTTAAAGTCAATAATATTTATTTTATCAAGATATTTTATCAACTCTTCTTCAGAAATACCTGCTCTCTCGTAGTCTTTTGCGGTACGTGAAGCAAGCCAATCAGCAGTATATATTTCATCATTAATAAGTAAAGCATCTTCATTTACAAAAATTTTGTTTATTAGTTTTTGATCTCCTGAATAAATAGCTTCAATCTGTTCATCTGTATAAACAAATCCATTATTTGCTTTTATAAAGGTTTCTTTAGGTACATTTAGCTCCAGTACCGCATTGACGACCGTTATTTCCCATTTGTTGCGTCCTTCTGGATTATTATAACTTTCAAATTGACTTAGCCAATCTTCAAATTTTTCTTTACCAACAATGTTAATTATAAACATATCAACTCCATAAAAACCAAATTCATGTTTGGTTAACAATTCAAATTTAGAATCTCCACCAAAAGCTTCTTCATTGTCAATAATTTCTGTGTCTGTAGAGTCCTTAGTTGATGTTAATAAAGTGTTTTCTTGTTGTTCTATGTTTCCAACTTCTGTTTTTTGGTTTTGATCTTTGTAAGTCTGTTCATACTGAAATTCAGCATTGCAGGCACTAAGAAAAATTGTAGTTATAAAACAAAAAAATACTATTTTTGGAATTTTTTTCATATTCAACCTTCCTTTCATTCTAAATCAGAGGTTTTACCAGTGAAAGTAATTGATGGAAAAAACCATTGTGGATTAACAGTGTCACTAGCATAAAGATTACTATTTTTACCACTTTTGTTTACGTCAAAATGTAAGTGTGTTCCTGCTAACGGATTTTCAAGTGTCGGTTTAGGCCGTACATCACCAGTATTTCCTGTTAATCCTATAATAGCTCCTGTTGTAATATTGAAACCTTCTGCTACATACAGTCCTTCCTTCATATGCAGATATCTAACGCGCAATTTATTACCACTGTTTGGATCTATAGAATCTGTTTCAACAACCACGTAGTAACCTGCTGAAGAACTGTACCTTGCTATTATTATTTTACCATCATATACATTTGTTATTACAGCTTCAGATATATGATTAGATGAATTGCTACTTACTATATCTATCCCATAGTGGGTTGGTCTATCTGATAATTTATAACCTGAAGATATATGTCGAAAATCAGTATCTGTATACATATATTCCCAACCAAATGCTCCATAATCATCGTCAGCATATAATTTAGCTCTTAAATGATAAGAGTCAGCTGCATCATATCCTGTATAGCTATATACTTTTATGTAGTAATCCTTATTTGGTTCAATAGTAATTTGTGAAATTAATTCATCACTATTCCCACCTTTATAAGAACCTTTTAACAGATTTTGACTTGAATCATATACCTCCAAATCATAATCGCATCCACTTGGAATAGATCCAAGCCAGAAATTTGCCTTTCCAGCTTGTGTGAATTTAATTTTAAAGTAGTCCACATCAGATCGACTACTTATATATCCATATACATTCTCATCATCATATATTCTATTAGCACTTGCAAATGTATCATTGGGTTCACTTTCGTATCTGGTTGATGAAAGTGTGTTTATTTCTCTATCTGTTACTTCTGTATAAAAAGATATCGTTGAATAGCTTAAATTTGTTTTGCCTTTTGAACTTTGTAATATCATAGAACCGCTTATATTATTTAATCCACTCGCTGTATCATAAGATATTATAAAATCTATAACGATATCTTTAGGTAAATTTTTTACTGTTACCACTTTTTCAGAAGAATCTGTTTGATATAATTCTTTTTTTTCATTATATAATGCTAATGAGTATTTGTTAATAGTATCATCAAAAGTAAATAAAACTTCATTATCCTTGTCTACATTTATTTGATATGGCATACTATCATTTTCTACATTGAATACAACATCTCCATAGCCAAATGGCTGTATCATGCAGATAAGTAGAATTAATATCATTGGTATAAATCGCTTCATTTCTTCACTCCTCTATAAATTTTATATGTACTTCAACATTAAGTGATTAAATATCACACCCACATATCCTAGCTTCACCTCTCTTTTTTCCTATTAATTTTTCATAGATGTGTGTGTATTTTTTAAAATGTTAAATTGTTTATTCAATTAAATGACCTCCATTCCTTCCGATATTACCTATCTAGCCATATACCAAAGGTATTTAACCCTTTATGGGGTGTATTTAACCATAAAAAAACTTCCACTTTTAAAAAGTAAAAGTCTTTTTTAATTTTTCAAACTTAATTCTACTCATACATGCTATTTTTTTAGTGCCTTTTAATTCTATATTATAGGATCTGTTTCCTATATCTTTAATTTTACTGATTTTCTTAGTATTTACTATAAAGGATTGATGTGTTCTAATAAAATTATCACTTAATCTATTTTCCAGTTGAATTAAAGTCTTATCTACAACATATCCTTCTTCGTTAGTATGTGCTACTGTAGCTTTACCTATTTTTTCAAAGAACAATATATCTTCTAATGGCAGCATCAAGGTATTGCCATTATCGTTTACCTTTAGCATATCTAGCTTAGGTTGCTTTCTTGTATTTAAGATTTTCATTGCCAGCTCATTTAATGTCTCTCTAAATGCTTCAATATCTAAAGGCTTAAGTAAATAGTGATAGGGATGAACAGTATAGGATTCGATGGCATACTCCATATGGCCTGTAATAAATATTATGTGTATTTCTAGGTGTATTTTGCATATTAGTTTTGCTGTATCTATTCCATTTAGTTTTGGCATACTAATATCCAATAATGCTATATCTATTTTATTGTCTTCTGCTGCTTTAACTGCCTCTAATCCATCCCTGGCAACAAACACCTTGCTTATTAAGTGATTTCTTAAAGCTATTTCTTCTAGCATTTTTCTTATATACTCATTATCATCACATATTAATATATTTATCATATTAGTTGTCCTTCCTTATAATTCTTTATTAATATTTTGAGGAGATTTGCATGTTAACCCCTTGCTGTCGGTACTTTTTTTCATGACTACTATAATAAAGCTAAGCTATACATGTTATCTTATCAATAATAACATGAAAAAAATGTAGAATTTTGAAAAAATATCCATATTCTTAGTTTTTCATCGATTTTTCTGTCTTATTATATTGTAAATATAAAAAATGAGGATAGGTATAATTTAAAAATCAAATTACCCTATCCTCATTTATTTGATATGTCTATGGTATATTTCTATATACTTCATCGTACATATGAAAACCATCTTTAATAATGGTGTCATCCATATTTGCTTTATCAACTGCTATGGGCTCAAGGACATAATATGGAACATCATACTTACCATCATTAATAAAGCTTTTAATATTTGATAATTCTTCTCCCTTTGCCAGCTGTATTGCCATTCTTGCGGTGGCGTCAGCTAGTTTGTCTATTGGTTTATAGACCGTCATAAGCTGAGTACCCTCAACAACCCTTTGACATCCCGCTAAATCTGCATCCTGTCCAACCACTATTGTCTGCCCCGCCAGCCTATGCTGAGATAAAGCTTCGATTATACCATCTGCCAAACCATCATTACCGGCTATAATAGCATCTATTTTAACTTGGTTTTGTAGCAGCTCATCGGTAACCCTAAAGGCATATTCCTTCATCCATTTCGGTGCCCATTCTTCAGCTATAATATTAAATTGTCCTTCTTTTACTCTTTCTTTAAGGACTTTATCATAACCCTCTTTTATCTGTATTGTATTATTATCGCTTGTAGCGCCATTTATAATTAGTAGATTTCCCTCTGGTAGATTATCAACTACTGCCTGAGCCATTAGTTCTCCTACCTTTGTATTATCAAAGGAAATATATAGGTCAACTCCAGAATTTCTAACTAATCGATCGTAGGATATAACCTTTACCCCCTGTTTTTTAGCCAGTTCAACTGCGTCAGCTGCCTTATTCAGGTCATTTGGTACTATTATTAACACATCTATATTCTGTGTTAGCAATGATTTAACCTGCTTTAGCTGATCTTGATCATCATTGTTGGCATTTAATACTACAATATTTGCTCCTAGTTCCTTTACCTTTGCCATAACAATATCTCTATCTTTAATCCAACGCTCCTCCTTTAATGTCCCCAGAGAAAAACCGATTTTTATCTGATTACTATGTCCTTCAACCTCCTGCGAAGCATTATTATTAAAATAGGTGGTTCTAATAATATCAACAACTTGCAGTATTAATACTACAAAAATAACTGTAAGAAAAATAACCAACATTGTTTTTATCATTACCTTTGGTTTCATCACTATATCACCTCTTGTGGTAATGCATGATTACGATAATCTGTAGGTGTCATTCCTGTTATCTTCTTAAATATTTTACTGAAGTAGTTGGGGTCACTGTATCCAACCTCAAAGCATATTTCTTTTATATTTATGCTGGTATCCTTAAGAATTTTCTTGGATTTCTCTATTCTTAATTCTGTAAGGTAATCAACAAAGTTTTTTCCGGTAGAATCCTTAAAGAATTTACTGAAATAATGGTAGCTCATGTTTATTTCCTTTGCTACGTCATCTAAGCTTATGTTCTCTTTATAGTTCTTTTCAATATATTGAACCGCCTTTGCTATTAATCCATTCATTTCTTTTTTTCTATATTCATCAAGCTTCATCACTGTGTTTTTCAAGAAATCAATGTAGCTTATCTTTAACTCTGTTATTTCTTCAAACTCAAGTATTTGCATCAAATGTATATTGCCATCCACTATATTAACATCGGGGCTATTGGGCAAAATACGTTGAGTCATAATGAATAATTCAATAAGCTTTGATTTTATATAATTTTTATCAGTTTTATAATGTAAGGTTAGCCATAAAAAGATTTCTTCAAAGGTATCCAGTGTACCCCTTAGGTCTCCCATTAACACATTATGAATTAGAATTTTTTCCTTATTAATTGGATAAGTATTTTTGGGGGGTGCTGTCCAATTTATATCCTCGAAATGTAAAATCTGCCCTTCATTTAAAGGAACGGCTGCCATACATGCTTCATTGTATGATTCTGAAAACAATTCTATACCATATTTTCTTCCTAACCCTATTTTATAATTTATGTTTAAGGACTTATTAACTCTCTTGGTAATCCTTTGTGCATATGAAATAGCTTTGTTCCTTATTTCATACCCATCACTAGACCCATTGGTGGGAATATATGCAACAATTCTATCAAATAATGGAGGCCCTATTAAGCAGCTACATGAACTCTTTAACTCTAGGCTAAACAGCTCAAACAACTGCTGCCTATCAAGACTATTTTTCATACTTTCCTCTTTATTATTAGTATTTGAGGGGTCTATTGAAACCACCATTACATACCCTTCCTTCAGCTCCATTCCAAAAATGTCTTCATAAAATCTTACATCACATCTAGTGCTATTAAAGAGCTGTGAATAAATAAATTGTCCCTCCATATGGGGGAGGATTCGAGTAATTTTTTCTCGTAAAGCCATTTCCCTTTCAATGGCCAGTCTCTTATTCTTAATAGTAACTGTTAATTCCCTTAATGTATTAATAACTTTATTTCTGTTAATAGGCTTCAATAGGTATTCGCATACACCTAGGTTAACAGCATCTTTAGCATACTGAAAGTACTCATAGGCAGAAATTATTACAAAGATAATATCTTTGTTGGCTTCCTTAATATGTCTAATTGCATCCATTCCATTAATGCCAGGCATATGAATGTCCATAAAAACTATATCGGGCTTTAACAACAATGATTTCTCTATTGCATCCCTACCAGATTTTGCTGTGCCAACTATTTCAACATCATCAACATATTTATCTATAATAAACTTAATTGATTCAATTACTATGTGCTCATCATCTGCAATAAGTAGCTTAATCATAGAATTCTCCCCCCCTAGTAATATGGTATTCTCAAGGTAACCTTTGTTCCTTTACCAATTTCACTTTCCACCTGGATGATTTCCTTACTGTCGGTTATATTATAGAATAGCTTTAATCTTTCAATAACGTTATGCATACCAATACCGGAAGCATGTCTATGGGTTTTTGCATTCTTGATTCCATTTGAAAAGAAGCCCTCTAGTTTTTCTTCTTCCATGCCAACACCATTGTCTATTACTTCAATAAGTATAGTTTCCTCTACTCTCATGACATTAAGTATGATTTTTCCATCTTGATCAGTCTTTTCTAGTCCATGGATGAAAGCATTTTCTACAATTGGTTGTATTATTGTACATGGAACCTTTACTTGTAGTACATCTACATCAATATTTGTAGAAAATTCTATCTTGCTACCAAATCGTCCTTTTAGTATATACATATATTTTTCAACATAATTAATCTCTTCTTCTAAAGTAATTGGTTCATCTAGCTTTCTAATATTATATCTA
Source organism: Alkaliphilus peptidifermentans DSM 18978 (assembly GCF_900101495.1). Lineage (GTDB taxonomy): Bacteria > Bacillota > Clostridia > Peptostreptococcales > Natronincolaceae > Alkaliphilus_C > Alkaliphilus_C peptidifermentans. The sequence goes on along the minus strand of NZ_FMUS01000007.1, from coordinate 30,216 downwards.
AAAAGCTCTGCTATGTTCTCTATGAACTCAGAGGATTTGTCTGCCCCCTCCATCATTGCCAGCTGAGATGCAGCATTTAGAGTGTTAAAAAGAAAATGTGGATTTATTTGAGATTGTAGTGACTTAAGCTCTGCATCCTTTAACAAGCTTTTCATTTTTAAGTTTTCCATTTCTTGTTCCTTTAGTTTGTTTTCTACCTCCGCTTGTTTTTTGATTTCATCAATATAGCTTCTTATATTAACTACCATTTTATTAAATGCCTTAGCTAAAATATCAACTTCATCATTAGTTGCTGTTCCAATTGATTTTATATTAAAATCTCCCTTAGATATTTTTTCTGCTGAATGGGCCAGTTCTATAATAGGCTTTGTTAATCGATAGGTAAATACAATAGCCAGCAATGTATTTATTACTATAGATACTGCTATTACTAAGATATTTGCATAGCTTAAAAATGTCATGTTCTTAGTAATAACCATATATTTTTCCGAACCATCTTGTAGCCTTCTATTTAATAAATTATTTACGTAATATTTTATATGTTCACTTATTTCATTTGCCCTAGTAAAATGAGCAATATACTCACTACTTATTCGACCCCTTTTGGCTTTTACTGCAAAATCCGTTTCTATCAGCAAACCATCTATCATGTTTCCAATATTCTTTAACATAAGACTATCTTCATCGTAGGTAGCATCCCTAGAAAAGCTTGCCGATTTCTTTTCTAAGGAGCTGTAAGCGGTGTAGTAGTTTAACAATGCTTCAGATGATTTTGTGGAAAGATACTTTTCAACCTCCATCATTAAGGTGTTTACTTCATTATTTAAGTCATTTAGATAAACATGATCACTAATTATTGGCTTAAGCCTCGCCAAAATGGTTTTTGCATTTTGATAGGAATAAACACTTGTAACACCTAATATTAGAGTTGTTATTAAATAATATAAAAATAACTTTTTTCGTATTCCTGTAAATCTAAGGTATTGAGTCTTCATATCCTCACCAACTAATCATCAGATTCTAAGCTTTTTTGATATTCTTCCAGATTACTTTTCTTTATTATCTTTACACCTGTATCTATGAAGGTGGATACATTATTTGTTTCTTTGATATCCATAAGTGCTTTTAAGCTCTCATATCCCATTTTGTATGGTTCACTCATAACTGTACCATAAATGATACCTCTATCGATATACCTTAAAATATTCTCCATATTTCCATAACCTACTAGAAGAATTTCTCCCACCTTATTATGATCTACTATAAGCTGAGCTGCACCCAGTGTATCTACCGAATTTGTTGTAAAAATAGCATCCACCTCAGATCTACTGGTGATTATTGCTTGAGTTATTTCTTCTGCACTTAAAATCCCCATTTCCGAGGTATAAACCTCTATTACCTTCATTTCTGGGTATTCCTTTATTGTGCTTAAAAATCCATTAATTCTAAGATTTTGACTTGCCGTATCCAGTTCAAAGTCACTACTTACAATGATTGCAATATTTGATGAGGCATCTGTTGCCTCCACCATAAGCTCAGCTGCTTCTTTTCCTAAAAGAAAGCTGTTAGTACCCACAAAGGCATTTCTATTACTGTATTTGTTATCATTCTCAATAGTTACAACGGGAATTCCTTTATTATATGCCTTGTTAATTAATTCTGTAGAGGCCAGTCCATTGGAAACATGAGTAATTATTCCATCTACATTAGAAGTAATGGCCATATCCAAATATTTAAGCTCCTCTTCAGGATTATTAAACCGGGGAGCATTGAATTCTACAACAACATTATAATCTTTAGCTGCATTTGTAACACCACGCCTAACCTCCTTCCAAAAGGGATCAACGGAGTTTTGACCAATAAAATAGAAATGGTATGTAGGGTTTAAGAGTGATTGTTGGCTAGTATCCATCCTTTGCAATTGATACAAAGAAAATCCAGTTACTACAATAAGAGCAACAAGTATGGAAATTATGTGATTCTTAAAAAAACTGTATATATTTCTTAATATATTCATATGGGCGTATCCTCCTGGGAATCTATAAGAGAATCATTAATTCACCTTGTAGTATTCTATATTATTTAAGCTATATCCTGCGCTGCTAGTATATAATTGCTGTTGTAAATATTAGAAACTCGATTAACCACCATTGCCACTTCATTAGTATCTACATACTGATTCTTGCTTAAATTATTAAAAAAATAAAGGGCCATTCATGAAACAAATACCTTTATGTTGTTTCATCTGAATAACCCAAAATAAGTCCTTATTTATTAAATTCTTTTTATAAAATGACTAAGCCTCTAGAATTATTTGCAGTTATTAGCCTTTCTTTATCTAGTTCTTTATCTATAAGCTGGCTTATAGTAATATTTTACTGCAAAATATTACTATTCTTTATTCTCTATCATTATTTATCAATTTTAATAGCTGGTATCTTAAAGCGCATTATCGATTAGTTCTTTAAAATTACTCTGAAAAAGGCAGAGTTCTTTTTAATCTACTGCTTTCTAAAGCCAGCTCTATGATTCTAATAGTATTCCTAGCCTCATTGGCAGTAACTATTAACTTATCTTCTCCTAAAATAGCATCATATACATTTTTATAAAAGTAGCGATAGTCTCCCTTCTCGCTTTGGATCCTTCCCCTAACACTCATTCCTTTTATTTCAGTGTTAATGGTTCCCCATATGTCTTCTGGCTCCTCTCCCCAGTTTTCACTGTTTATAGGGCTAAGTCCTTGTTTCAAAGCAGTCTCCTGAACATCTAACCCATACTTAATGAATGATCCCTTATCACCAAGAAGAATAAATTTTGGTAGCGCTTCTCTAACCAGCATTCCCGCCTTTAATTTTACCTTTAATCTGTCATAGCTTAAGGTTATCTCGAAGGAATCATCCACCCTGGCTTCACGTCGTTGGGTTCTAATATCTGCTGTTATTTCAGCAGGTAATCCAAACAGATATAGGGCCTGATCGATAAGATGGCTGCCTAAGTCATATAAAATACCAGCTCCTGGTGTTGCTTCTTCTCGCCACCCATCCTTTATTATGTTTCTGAATCGATCAAAGTGAGCCTCGTACTCAACTAAATTACCTAGTATTTCACCCTTGATAATATTTTTTACTGTTAGAAAATCGCTATCCCATCTACGATTTTGATGTACTGTTAATAGCTTTCCTACCTTATTTGCCATTTCAATTAACTGGTCTGCTTCACTTGAGGTTATAGTAAAGGGCTTTTCAACAACAGTATGCTTACCTGCCAGCAGAGACTTACGGGCTAGCTCTACATGGGTTGTATTTGGGGTAGCTACAACCACTAAATCAATAGCAGCATCCTGTAAAATATCATCAGCCTCTTGAACTACCTCTACATCTGGATAAGTATTTTGAATATAGTTTTTAACATCAGGGTTTTTTGTAGCTATTTTAGAAATAGATAACCCCTCTATACTGTCAATAATAGGTGCATGGAAAACCCTACCTGCCATCCCAAAGCCAATAATTCCAACCTTAATTTTTATAGACATGTTTTATCCCTCACTTTCTAGTTTTGTCCTTCCTCAAGCTGCATTTTTCCATACATACCACTTCCTATAATTCCTGCGTCATTACCAAGCTGCGCTAAAACTATTTCTGTTATATTCATATTTTTCACATAAATTGTTTTAACAATTTCTTTCTTCAATTTATCAAGAAGTAGATTGCCTGCACCTGAAATGCCTCCGCCAATAGCGATAACCTCTGGGTCAAAAATGTTTATCAAATTTGCTATTCCTATCGCCAGGTATTTTATCATTCGCTCCACTACCAATAGTGCAACTTCATCTTCTTCTGTTGCACAATCAAAAATTAGCTTGGCATTTATTAACCTTCTTTCTCCAGCTACTTTATCAATAATAGTGCTTTTATTACCTTCTTCTAAAAGCTTTATGCAGTGCTTATTCATTGCTGTTGCAGAAACAAAGGTCTCCCAGCATCCATTATTACCGCAATTGCAGTCATAGAAGTTTTTTCCAATTACCATGTGTCCCATTTCTGTACCTATACCATGACTTCCACTATATACTTTTTTATTAATAATTAGACCACCACCAACTCCTGTACCAAGTGTTAAAAATATTGAATTGTTTGTCCCTTTTGTTCCGCCCTTTATAAATTCTGCAACAGCTGCGACAGTTGCATCATTTTCAATATAAACCGGCAACCCTAGCTTTTCTCTTAGTGATTGACCTATGGGCACATTTGTCCAAAAAAGGTTTGTAGCAAAATATACCAATCCGTCATCTCTGGATACCCCTGGTATACCTACTCCTACTGCTTTAATAGCTTCTAATTTAATACCGGTTAATTTACAAACCTCATCAATTAGATCTACTATTTTATTAATTATCCCTTCTGGTCCCTTCTCTACTTCCGTAGGTCCACTGACCTTATTTATTATATTTCCTTCTTCAGTTATTAGCCCAACCTTTATGCTGGTACCCCCTAAGTCAACTCCCATATAGTACAATAAGTTCACCTCATTCTCTTATTTTATTAAGCTACAATTTCGACTAATTTAGGTTATTTCCTTTCAAAAATAAAATATTTATAGTATCTAATAAAAATTTCCTTTTATCTATATATAATTCATTAAAAATTAACTAAATAAGAAAGGTAAATATTACTTATTTATAGAATTATATATAAAAATGAAAAAAAGGAGTGTCACTATGGAAAATTTACGTCTGCAAAAAGTACTTCAGGAAATGAAGGTTAATAGCATTCCACATATGATTATTACTGACCCAGCTTCAATTTATTATCTTACAAATAAGTGGATCAGTCCTGGAGAAAGGCTGCTTGCCCTTTATTTAACTGAATCAGGTAATCATAAGCTATTAATAAATGAACTCTTCCCTTTAACCGAAGAGATTGGTATTGAAAAGATTTGGTATAAGGATACTGACTACCCAGTAAAAATCCTTGCTAAGTTTATAGATACAGCTTTAATTAAAACCATTGGTATCGATAAAAATTGGCCTTCAAGATTTCTTTTGCAGCTAATGGAGCTTAAATCTGATTATAACTTTGTAAATGGATCCTTTATAATTGATACCATACGTATGATAAAGGATACTAAGGAGATAGAATTAATGAAGGAGGCATCAAGCCTTAACGATTGTGCAATTGAAAAAGTTATTGGTTTAATAGCTGGTGATTCCTCTGAGAAGGAAATATGCAATAAGCTTATAGATATTTATGATTCTTTAGGTACAGATGGACCTTCCTTTGATCCTATTATAGCTTTTGGTGCAAACTGTAGTGATCCTCATCACGAGCCAGATGGTTCATCGCCAAAGCCTGGTGATAGTGTTATCATAGATATTGGTTGTAAAAAATCATTCTATTGTTCTGATATGACAAGAACTGTGTTTTATAAATCTGTATCGGAAGAAGGGCGAAGGGTTTATAATATTGTTAAGGAAGCAAATGCAAGGGCTATTGCAACTGTAAAGCCTGGCGTAAGATTTTGTGATATAGATATAGCTGCAAGAAGTTATATTGAGGAAATGGGTTATGGGAAATATTTCACCCATAGAACTGGTCATTCAATTGGTCTTGAAGTCCATGATGAAGGTGATGTCTCTTCAACTAATACCAATGTTGTTTTACCTGGAATGATTTTTTCTATTGAGCCTGGGATTTATCTTCCAGGTGGATTTGGAGTTAGAATCGAGGATTTAGTTGTTGTAACTGATGATGGATGTTTAGTTCTTAACAACTATACTAAAGAATTGACAATTATAGACTAATTTACAATTACTAGAGCTACTAAATGTAGCTCAGACAGTTTTTATTGCGTCTCGAATATAAAAGTTTTTTAACAGTCCAGATATTGTTGACTTTTTTAACAACCTCAGAGCTACTAAATGTAGCTCTCTTTTTATGATAGTGTTAAAGCTTACTATTTAATTATTTATTAATATTGTTCATTATCAGTAAGATTAATTTTCCATAAATGTTTCTAAAAAATCTCTTTTCTGATGTAATAATGTCGTATATAATCTATTATGTGTGTCTTATTATTATGTATATGATATTTTAACATATATTGTCTTTTTCAACGAATGAAAGGAGATTACAATGAGTATATTGACAGTGAAAAATTTAAGTCATGGCTTTGGAGATAGAGCAATTTTTAATAATGTCTCCTTCCGTCTGCTTAAGGGTGAGCATATAGGTTTAATCGGGGCTAATGGTGAAGGAAAATCAACATTTATGAATATAATTACTGGAAAGCTAGAGCCCGATGATGGTCAAGTAGAATGGTCAAAAAATGTACGTGTTGGTTATCTTGATCAACACACAACTCTTCATAAGGGTATGACTATTAGAGATGCCTTAAAGAATGCCTTTAAATATCTTTTTGACATGGAAGCTGAAATGAATGCTATATGTGAGAAGATGGCAGAGGCTACTCCAGAGGAATTAGACCAATTGATGGAGGATATGGGTGATATTCAAGATATTCTAACTAATAACGACTTTTACATCATTGATGCGAAGGTGGAAGAAATTGCACGGGGCTTAGGTTTAGATGATATTGGCATTGATAATGATGTTCAGGATCTTAGTGGAGGACAAAGGACAAAGGTATTACTTGCTAAGCTACTCCTGGAGAAGCCTGATATTTTACTTCTAGATGAGCCAACAAACTACCTGGATGAACAGCATATTGAATGGCTTAAAAGATATCTACAGGAATATGAAAATGCATTTATTCTAATATCCCACGATATTCCCTTCCTTAATAGTGTAATTAATTTAATTTATCATATGGAAAACCAAGAATTAAATCGTTATGTTGGTGACTACGATAGCTACATTCAGGTTTATGAGGCGAAAAAGCAACAATTGGAGTCTGCCTACAGAAAGCAGCAGCAAGAAATTGAAGAGCTTAAGGATTTTGTTGCTAGGAATAAGGCAAGGGTAGCAACAAGAAATATGGCCATGTCTCGACAGAAGAAATTAGATAAAATGGATGTTATTGAACTGGCAAGAGAAAAGCCCAAGCCAGAGTTTAATTTTAGAGAAGCAAGAACCTCTGGTAAGTTGGTTTTTAAAACAGACAATTTGGTTATTGGCTATGACGAACCCCTATCTAGACCACTTGAATTACAAATGGAGCGAGGGCAAAAAATAGCCCTTGTTGGGGCTAATGGCTTAGGTAAAACTACTCTACTGAAGAGTATTCTTGGAGAAATAAAAGGAATTTCTGGCTCAGTTGAGTTAGGGGACTACCTTCACATAGGTTATTTTCAGCAGGAGATTAGAGATGCAAATTATAACACATGTATAGAAGAGGTTTGGAAAGACTTCCCTTCACTAAGCCAATATGAGGTTCGGGCAGCTTTAGCAAAGTGTGGACTAACAACTAAGCATATTGAAAGTAAAGTAGTGGTATTAAGTGGCGGTGAACAGGCAAAGGTACGGTTATGTAAGCTCATTAATAGAGAGACAAATATTCTTATATTAGATGAGCCAACCAATCATTTAGATGTTGAAGCTAAGGATGAGCTTAAGAGGGCTTTAAAGGCCTATAAAGGAAGTATTCTACTGATATGCCATGAACCTGAATTTTATCAGGATATTGTAACAGATGTTTGGAATTGTGAGAATTGGACAACAAAAATAGTATAGAATTAGGCAAACCTCCACATACTGGTGGAGGTTTGTTTTTTATGGAGTGGAGTATGTAATTAACTTTGGCTTAAAAGAATAGTACCTTTCTGACAAGTTTTTTCTGATAAGTTGATTTGTCAGAATAATTTTTCCGCTTACATGATTTTATTTGCTTTTCCCTTTAGTGAGCTGTATTACATCTAGAAATTTCCTCTAAATCATGACTTAAAGAATTAATTTTGCCTATGGAGCTACTTATGGAAGATACATCATGACTTAAACTCTCCATTGTGGCAGATACTTCTTCTGTAGCAGCTGCTTGTTGTTCAGAAATACTGGCTACACTTTCAATTTGTTCTTGTATAGAGATAATATTTGAAGAGACCTTTTCAATCATTCTGATTTCTGCTGTAACGGAATTGTTTGTTTTTTGAAATCCTTCTGTAAAATCATCAAAGTAGGACAATACTTCCGCTAGAATATCATTTCCTGCTTTTAAAGCGGTGTCACCTTGGTTTACAGTTTTAACAGCTTCTTCTGTTTGATGTGATATCTCCATAATAATACTATTTATATCTTTTACTATTTTTGAACTTCCTTCAGCAAGCTTTCTTACTTCATCGGCAACTATAGCAAATCCTTTTCCCTGTTCCCCTGCCCTTGCTGCTTCAATAGCTGCATTCAAAGCAAGTAAATTCGTCTGCTCGGCAATCTGATTAATGGAATCAAGAAAGCTAATAATATCATTGGTTTTGTTTTGCAACTGGTTAACAATAGTCAAAGAAGTTCCTACAGCTTCGTTGATTGTCTTCATTTGAGTTCCCATTTGTTGTACTTTCTGAGTGCCACCTGTAACTTTTTGAATCATATTATTAGAGTTTTCTAAAACATCCTCAGAAACCCTTTGCGTCTCTTTCATTTCGTAAGCAATGTCGGTCATGTTGTTATTTATAATGTTTATACTTTCAGCTTGATGTTGTACTCCTTCTGTCATTTCTTGTATAGTAGCATTCACATTTTCTATGGTAGTTAAATTTGAATCCATGTTTTCCGAAAAAACATTAATGCTTTCATTTAAGATCTTTGCCCCACTTTTTACCTTTCCCAATGTATTATTTAACACATCTACTAAACTTATGGCCTCTTTTGCTTTTTCTTCCGACAGATCGATAAGTCCTGAACTCCATTTATTTATAAAATAGAGACAAACAAAAATTGCATTTGCATTTACCATAAGAAGCATAAGTAGTGTGAAGCGTGCTTCTCCGCTGAAAAGTCCTTGGGGATTTAGGAAATACACTGAAATAAGTATAATGTTAAGAATAATACTGTGAAAAATTATTAATCTCTTACTAAAATACATTGAAATTACAGTTATTGAAAGAATTATTGCATATGTACCGTTGAAACTCATCCCTGGTGTCAAAAAGTCCTTAAACCCAATAATTGCAATTAGTAATGCATAAATAACCCCCTTTTTTTTACTATCAATGTTAACAAAATAAAGTCCTGTGATTAATCCTGCAACAATGATTATTGGAATAGATAGCTTTAATCCACCTATAAAACCATACTTCATAACTGCTAAGCTGGTTACTAGTAAAACAATGGAATTAACGATAAAGGTACTTACCTTATCTGCATTTTTAAGATGATTATTCATGATATAATCCCTCCAATTATGTTTTATATACTTAATAGTTCCTTGAACAATAAATTAGCATGTTTCAAATTGAAATTAATACTTCTGTAAGTATTCCTTAACACTGTGGGTATCTTGAAGTAAATTTTCTGCCTTTGTTACAATTGTTTCTATCATGGAAGCCTGCTCCTGTATACTTGCGCTAGCCTCTTGAGTACCGGCAGCATTTTCTTCAGATATCGAAGAAAGGTTTTCCATAATTTCTATAAGACCATTTTTCTTTTCTTCAATGGTCTTTATTGTCTCTAGGTTCATCGTAATGTTTCTATTTATATTTTCAATTTTTTTATCAATCCTATTGTATATTTCTTCATTTAGTGTAACTTTTTCTAGTACTATAGCGTTTTTTTTCACCACATCATTAACATTATTGCTTGACGATACAATATTTGTCTTCATTTCATTAACAATGCTTCTTATTTCTGCATTGAACCTACTTGTTTCTTCAGCCAGCTTTCTAATCTCCTCAGCAACCACAGAAAATCCTCTTCCTGCCTCCCCAGCTCTAGCCGCTTCTATGGAAGCATTTAAAGCGAGGAGATTGGTTTGTTCAGAAATCGAATTGATCATATTATTAGCCTTTTCAATGTTTTCACTACTATCTCTAGTTAGATTCATTTTCTCGTTAACAGAATAAATTTCTTCTTTCATTTTGTCAATGAGTACACTCAATTCACGTATGGTCTCAATTCCCTTAGTTTTTTCATGAACCAACTCTTGGTAATCCTTTAGGATATGATCTATATTCTTGTAATTGGTATCGATCAGCTGTCCAAGTTCATTGGCATAGGCAACTCCATCTTCTAGATCTTTTGCTTGATCCATAGCACCACTAGCAATTTCCTCTATAACTTTACTTACTTCTTTTATGCTAGAGTCCAAATGCTTAATACTTTCTGTGGTTTTTTGTGTGTTTCTTTCAACAAAATCAAATTTTTCAATGATTCCAGAGAAGATATCTTTGTATGTATCCACAGATGCTTCTATATGTGCCTTCAATTCCCTTCTTGACCTTGGCCGTGAAAAATTTAAAACATCATGGTTGATTTGCTTAAGTCCCAACAGCGTAATGTCAACTCCAAAAACACCCATATCCTGATTATCTTTTCTGAGCAATTTCGCTACAGTCGTCATGAGAATTGGGACTCCATCAATCTCATAATGAAAAGGTTCTAAAACTTCTATTTTTTTAGATCGTAATGGTTTATTATAGAAATCTTCTTTTTCAACATCTGGCAATCTTTGAATCAATATACCTTTTTTTGTTTTGTAATGATAAGAATTGAATTGCCCTGTCTTGTCATAATGCATTGTATTTATATACTTCGTCTGATCTTTGAAGTAGTTATCAAACCCTACAAACCAAATACCAAAAATATAATTATCTGCTTTAAGAATCTTATCCAACTCTGATTCGATGGATACTCGATCATCAGGAAGTTGTATGTTCTTTACTTTTTCAACATTTTTTCGAATGATTTCATAATCCATCAGAAATGATTGTTTTAGAATCTCAATTTCATTTGCAAAATCAAGTTTAAACATTTGATTACCTCCTTAGGGTTTCTACGTTTATAAAAAAGAATTCGATTTTGATTATTTACAGAGAATCTAGGTTATATTAATTAGCAAATTGCTATAACATTAAAAGCTATATAAAAATCTATTCTACTAACATAATCTTGCCAGAAATAAAATATCCTTTTCAATTAAGTACGGTTAAATTTTAAATTGATTTATTTCATTTGTTAGTTTTTTAGACAAACCATTTAGATTTTCTGCAAGTTTTGCTACTTCTTCAATGGCTATTGTTTGTTGTTGTGTAGTTGCACTTACCTCCTCTGTTGCCGCTGCCGTCTGTTGTGATATAGCGGAAATGTTCTCTATACATTGTGTAATATTATCTTTACTGCTGATAACCTCACCAATTAACTTATTAATATTTTTTATTTCAAAGGATATATTGTCTATTGATTTAGATGTATTTGTAAAGGAAATATTTACCTGTTCCACCGAATTTGTTTGTTCAATTGAACTGCTTTTTACTTCCATCATAATTTCTGCTGTTTTAGTACTTTCAGCCTGAATAGCTGTTACTATATTTCTGATTTTATCGGTAGATTTTGCCGATTCTTCAGCAAGCTTTCTTATTTCATTTGCAACTACAACAAAGCCCTTGCCCGCTTCTCCTGCTCTAGCCGCCTCTATAGAAGCATTTAAGGACAGTAGATTAGTCTGATCAGCAATAGTACTTATGGTTTCAATTATATTTCCAATATCTGATGATTTGAGACTCAGTTCTTCAATTACCTTTTCTATTTTACTTATGGACTCGTTATTAAATCTGTTTTTATCCTTTAACTCCTCTAAAGATTCCTTACTGGTGGTATTTTCTTTCATTGCATTTTCCGTTGTATATAAAATTTCATTGTTACCAATCTGAAGCTGAGAAAAGGTATTGTTTAACTCTGTTAGCATTTGAGATGCTGCTAACGTAGTTCTTGCTTGTTCTGTTGCTCCTTCAGCAATTTCGTCTACAGAAAGGGATATTTGTCCAGCTGATATGCTAGTATCATCTGCTGTTTTTGCTAACAAACTAGATGAAGTGTCAACCTCAGTTACGGCATCAACAGAATTTTTTATTAAGCTTTTTATATTTTGCTGCATTCTCTCTATTCCCGTAGCAATGTTTCCTATTTCATCCTTTCTTTTGGTGATTTTATCAGGTATACTTTGTGTAAAATCGCCAGTAGAAATAACCTCAATATGCTGGAAGGTTTCCTTTAAGGGTTTTGTTATAAAACCTCCAATTATAAATGCAGCTATAATGGCAAGTATTACACCAATTATTATTAAAAAGTTAGTTACTCTCCTTAGAGCCACTAAGCTTTCAAAAACCTCTTCTCTAGGTGGAGTAATACCCAATATCCACCCATTTGACATTGTCACAAAAGCTGAAATTACATCTGTACCTTCAAAAGTATAGTCAATCACTACACTTCCATCTTGTTGAATTTTATCAATTATCCAGCTATATTCTCCATTGCTTATTTCACTAAAATTTTCACCTTCAGTTAAGTATGAATGGATCAAAAATTCATAATTATCATTTAATAGAAACCCATATCCAGTATCATAAACTGTTAAATTCTTTATTATTTCTGCTATATCCTGAAACATAAAATCAGTACCAACAACTGCAATTAGTTTATTATCAACAAATACTGGTTTTGTATAGGAAACAAAAACATCATATGATCCATCATCAAATACCCACACATATGGATCAGTCCATATACCCCTTTTATTTTGTACTGGTGCAAACCACCAAGCCATAGATTCATCAGTAGGATCTTCATAGTACGTAGCAGAAACTTCTTCTTGTCTACTAACAACTCCATCCCTGTTATGATCAATATAATATAGGTCATGTTCAGTACCCGTTAAGTCTGGATTGAAATAAATATATGCAGATTTTGCACTGCTAGCCTTTTGAGCAAGTTCCTGTACCATAGGTGCTAATCTCATTTTAAAGTCATACAAATATTCAGGATCTTCTTGTAATTTTTCTATATTAATTTGTGATGTAATTAAATACTCAAGGACATTTGAAATGTATTCCACCTGAGAAAACTCTTGATCAAAACTATTACCATAGGCCTCTACCATAAAGCTTAACTTTGAAGTTGCTTCTTCTTCTATCAATCTACCACTTCTTATAGAGCTAAATATACCTATTGATGTAGCTGTTAATACGGTGCAAACTACAATAGCAGCAATAATTCTAGTTGTAATGGAATTGATACTAAAGTTACGCATACTCACTTGTCATTCCCCCCTATTTTTTTCATAAAATATATAAAACTGTTAATACATATATGATTCGACATCTTTCGACTTTGTCCTTCACTTTTTATAAAATATATATACTATAAACTAACTATAGTCTGCACCAAACGCCACTTATAACTTCAAAGTAGTAAAATGGTTTGTAAAACACAAAAAGACCCACCTTCTATAATTGGCGGGCTCTTATTTGAGACTTACATTAAGTTAATTTCATTAAGGTTTCTTTAATTATTGCTATATCCAGTGATGCACCTATTCCCTTCATACAATACCTCTCTATGCTTCCATTTGTAGTAGGCCTTCTTCATTCAAAAGCTGTGCTGCCCCTTGGTCTAAAATAACAGTAACATCTTGATGCAGCTGAAGCACCGATGCAGGTAGTTCAGGGGTGATTTTTTCATGAATCATATTATATATTGTCTTAGCCTTCTCTGACCCACTGGCCAATAGAATGATTTTCTTAGACTGCATAATTGTTTTAATTCCCATACTAATGGCTAGTTTAGGTACGTTATCAATTGATCCGAAAAATCTAGAGTTAGCATTTATTGTATCTTCATCTAAATTAACCAGGTGGGTTAAAGCTTCAAACTTTACATCTGGTTCATTAAATCCAATATGTCCATTTCTTCCAATTCCCAGTAATTGAATATCAATTCCTCCAGCTTGCTTAATCTTGCCTTCGTAATTTTTACACTCAAGCTCTATGTCTTTAGCTATACCATTTGGTATATGTATATTTTCCTCTTTTATATTTATATGATTAAAGAGATGCTTATTCATAAAGTAGTAATAGCTTTGTTTATTGCTCTTATCTAAACCATAGTACTCATCTAAATTAAAGGAGACAACCTCCTTAAAGCTAATTCTTCCTTCCTCATAAATCCTAACCAGCTCTTTATATGTACCTATTGGTGTCGAACCTGTGGCCAAACCAATTACACTATTGGGTTTTAAAACAATATGACTGGCTAGGATATTCGCTGCCTTTTCGCTCAATTCATTATAGTCTCTTGCAACGATTACTTTCATGCTTATTTCTTCCCTTCATAACATATTTGACCTTCGACGATAGTAGTTGATATTTCCAGTTCTTCATTAAATATTGTCAAATCTGCAAATTTGCCTACTTCTATGCTTCCCCGAAGTTTATCAATGCCTATAAGGCTGGCAGGATTTAAAGAAGCCATATTAACAACATACGGAAGACTATAATTTGTATTCTCCCAATAATTTTTAATTGCTTCATTCATCTTAAGAACGCTTCCTGCTAAGGTTCCATCCTTTAACTTTGCAGTTTTAGAGGTAACCTCAATCAATTGTCCACCAAGGTCATAGGTACCACTTTTCATACAAGCCCCCTGCATTGAATCAGTAATTAATATGATTCTGTCTGTTCCCTTTACATCACCTATAATGCTGAAAATAGCGGGATGGACATGAATTTTATCTGCTATAAGCTCGCAATATATATTAGACTTTAATATTGCTCCTACAACCCCAGGGTCTCTATGGTGGAATCCAGTCATTCCATTAAAAATATGTGTTGCACTTTCAACGCCTGCCGAGATAGCATCCATTGCCTCTTCATATGTGGCATTAGAATGCCCCATAGACATAGCTATTTCATGATGCTTCTTTACATTTTTTATAAAGGATAAATTTTCATCTACCTCTGGGGCAATGGTTATAATCTTTATTACATCATGAAATTCTTTTATTAGATTATAGTCAGGATCAATAATATATTTATCACTTTGAGCACCCTTTTTAATAGGGTTAATGAATGGGCCTTCAAGATGGGCACCAAAAACCGATGCTCCCTTATGCCTATTTTTCATGGCCTCACCAATTCTCTTAAGGGCCTTACTTATATCGTCAAGTGGCATTGTCATGGTTGTTGCCAATATGCCTGTAACTCCATTTTGGCATATTTTTTGGCTTATTGCTTCTATGGCTTTTGGATTGTCATCCATTGTATCGTAGCCAAAAGCTCCATGTATATGAATATCAATAAAGCCTGGAGAAATGTATTGTCCTTTAGCATCTAAAACCTCTATTTCATCATCAGGTATATCATCGGATATAATTATGATTTTTTCATCATATATCAATACCTTATTATCTAGAATTTTATCCCGCAATATAATTCTTCCATTTATTATTGCATTCATATTAACACCTCTCGTATTCTAATTTATTTTTATTCTATTTATTTCTATCTTTTTATTTTAAATCCTTTTCTCTTAGCTTAAATTTTTGCCATGGAAGTATATAATCTAAAAGATATACCTCTTCCTTACATATTCTTCCAACAACACTGGTCTTTCCACTATTTTCCATATCCTTTAGGGCAATCTGGAGTTCTCCTGCATATCTATCATATAGGGAGCTATCAATTATTATATCTCCTCTTTCAATTTGCTTTGGGTTCATAAGTTTAAAATGGTTATCCATATATTTAACCCGGCTTTGTGTAGAACGAATCATGTATTCAGATACATCCCCTCTATTGAAGTGAAGTTCCTCAAGTAAAATTTTCCTCTCAATGTCGGGAAGTCCTTCCAAAACCTCTATGTTAAGCGAAAGCATATCTCTATTTATTTCTGCAAGTCCTTTAAGCTCTTCTTCAGAGGCAAACCCGTTGGCAATAATAACATCATCTATTAACTCTGTATTAAACAGATCCTTCGCCTGTGTTTCTATAGGTAAGTTTCTGTGTTCTTCAAGAGTGCATAGCCCCTCACTTACTTGCCATGGGCCAATTTTTCCGATATTGGAAGAAACAAATGCTGCTGTTCTAATACCCTTCTCTCTATATTCCCTTGAGCATTTAAGAAAGTGCTCTCTAGATAATCCTGTATACCTATGGGGATAAAAGTTATGGCATCCAATTAAATTATCTTTGTTTGGGACATATGAAAGAATATTGTCTAAATACTTGGTACCACTACTCATATTCACTTCTATTTTTAATCCATAGGGGTTGAAGGTCATTATGCTTTCCTCCATTCCACTAAAGCCTAAATCTAACCTTAGCCCCCACAGCTTCATGTCTTTAAAAAATTTTAGATCTTCATAGCCAATATTATACTCTTCAAGTACTGAAGGACTTACGTCTGCTATCACCTTCATTCCTAAACTATCTGCAAATCCAACAATTTCCCTAAATTCTTCAATTATCTTGTCTTTGTCCCCCTTAGCTGATATTAGGCAAGTAAATATCCTGGTAAATCCATATTTAGCAGCCAATGATAAATAATTCTTTATTTCTTCCATACTTCCATTTCCAGGGTATATTGAAATTCCCAATTCCCGCATTCTATACAACCTCCTGTTTTCTACACATTACATTTCTGTATAGATCAACGAATTCCTCAGCTAGGTCCTTAACCGTCATAGCATTCATTAAATGATCCTGCGCATGAATCATTAATAGAGATATTTCCACCTTATTTCCTTGTGCCTCAGAATGAATTAACATAGTTTGAGCCTCATGGGCCAAGGCTAGCTTTTCCTTTGCATCTTCCATGCATTTGGTAGCCTTTTTATAATCACCCTTCTTAGCATTTTGTATTGCCTCCATACTGGAACTTCTTGCTTCCCCACTGTGGGTAATTATAGTAAATATAGTAACTTCAATATCCATATCTAATCGCTCCTTGCATTAGGTTATTATTTATTAAATTGTGGTAAATAGTCGACATTTGCCATTAGTATATCATCTAGTATTTTTTTTGCAACCTTTATTGATGGTACCAAAGGATTAGACATAAGGGACATTAGAGCTGTGTTATAGTCCCCAGATATTCCTGCTTCTACTGCCAATAGCTCATAGCTTTTTACTGCTTGAATTAAGCCATTAATTTGTATAGGCAATTTCCCTGATGCAATAGGTCTAGCACCAGACTTGCCAATAACAGCATTCAACTCTACTACAACATCCTCCGATAAATCTACAATCCCACCATTATTGTGTACATTTACAGTATGAATTTCGTTCTTATCATTATAAATAGCGCTTATCAAAGAGACAGCAGCGTCAGAGTAGTATGCGCCACCCCTCTCCTCTAATTCCTTTGGTTTTACATCAAGCTCAACCTTCTTATATAGATTGAAAAGTGCTTCTTCAATTCTCTTAACCTGCTCAGCCCTTGTTCCTTTCTCCTGCAATGCTCTTTTTTCATCCTCCAGCATTTCATCTGTCATATAGAAATATCTATGATATGGACAGGGTAACAACCCTAAAGCATTAATAAAATCTTTATCCCAAACAAGATCTGGAATATTCTTCATTGTTATAGAATTACCCTCAGCCAGATTTCTTAAAACATCTGTTGTAATATCATCACCATCTAAATATACTTTCTTACCATAAACCATATGATTTAAGCCAACAAAGTCTATTCTAAGACGACTGCTTTCGTATCCAAGTATCTTTGCAATATTATTAATCATACCAATTGGCACATTACAAAGTCCTATTGTCCTCACATTTGTATGTTTTAATACCATTTCAGTTATAATACTAACTGGATTAGTGAAGTTTATAAGCCATGCATTTGGTGCAAGAACCTCAATTTCTCTACAAATATCTAAAATAACAGGTATTGTTCTTAAGGCTTTTGCGAAACCTCCTGGCCCTGTTGTTTCTTGACCAATCACATTATATTTTAAAGGTATTTTTTCATCCAATGCCCTTGCCTTTAATCCACCTACTCTTATTTGAGTAACTACAAAATCAGAATCCTTAATTGCTTGTTTTCTATCTAAGGTTTGATATATTTTTGTTTCTAATCCTGCTTTTCTTATCATTCTTTTGGTAAGCTCAAATATAATATTTAATTTTTCTTTTCCTTCTTCTATATCAACCAAATGAATTTCCCTAACTGGTAGTTCATTGGTCCTTTTTATAAAACCCTCTATTAGCTCTGGTGTGTAGCTGCTGCCACCACCTATAACAGTAATTTTTAATCCACACTGCATGTTTTTCACCCCATTATTATATTGATATAAGGTAAAGGGAGTAATACACTCCCTTTACCTCTACTCTATAAATCTATTAAATTGTACTTTTTTCTGCTTTATCTTCTGTATATTTATCTGCTAATTTAATAAATGGCAGATATATTAACACAGCTACACAGAAGTTAAATAGAGCTAATAATGCACCCATAATACTTCCACCTGTAGCCAAAAATCCACCTATTCCAACTGGTGTTATCCATGGGATTGCTACGAAGGTAGGAGGCACTAATCCAGTTGCTGTAGCTATATATGCAATTAGTGTAAGTATACCTGGAGTAATGAAAAATGGTATAAATAAAATTGGATTTAAAACAATTGGCAAGCCAAATATCATAACTTCATTAATTTGGAAAATTCCATTAGGTAAGCCCAGTTTTGCAACCTCTTTGTATTCTTTGCGTTTTTTTGTACCAATAAATATTGCAGCTATTAATGCTAATGTAGCTCCAGATCCACCTAAATGTACATATGCGTCAAAGAAAACTCTAGTTATATTATTTGTTGCTACTAATCCTTGTTCAATTAAATCTGCATTTTCTAAAAGTGCTGGTAAGTAAACTGTATTCATGATTGGATCTAATAGATTAGCTCCATGTAGACCAAAGAACCAGAATAAATTGATAAGCATAGCCGCTATCATAGCTGATATAGGACCCTGCCCCAATCCTTGAAGTGGCACTTGAATAGTATTATATATTAAATCATACAGACTTGTGTTTCCAATAGTAGAAATCAAATGCGCTACTGTAGCAGATACATATACTGCTGCTATTCCTGGTATTACAGCAGCAAAGGCTCTTCCAACTGCTGGTGGTACTGTGTCAGGCATTTTTATAACTATATTTCTCTTTGTTAATTTAACAAAAATTTCAGTAGCCAGTATCGCTACAAGTAGTCCAGTAAACAGCCCAGTTGCACTTAAAAACCCGAAATGTATATATCCCCAACTTGCATCTCCATGGATCTGAGGAGTAACCGCAATAAAGGCACCAATAGAAACTAATCCAGCTGCCAAACCATCTACATCATATCCCTTTGCTAGGCTGTATCCAGTTGAGAAAACAACCAAAAGGGTCATAATTGCAAAGGTCCCCCACCAAACATTGCCATTTATACCCCTTAAAAATTCGAAAAATGGAACCCAAGTAACCAGAGTGTTGTTTAATAATACAGCGAATGAACCAGCTAAAATGAGAGGCATTATAGCTACAAAGCCATCACGAATAGCTATTAAGTGTCTTTGTCCACCTATCTTAGCTGCATACGGCATAAAATACTTCTCCATAAATTCTAGAAACTTTTTCATTTTTATCCCCCTTAATTTAAATTTATAATTCCATTAGGTATCTAATTTATTAAATCTACTCTAACAAACCTAACGCCTGATTCAATACTGCTTCTCCGTTCATGGTTCCATAATTGATACTATCAATGACGGCAACAGGAACTCCCTTTCCAGCCAGAGACTTTTCCATTTTACTAAGTAAATATCTGACTTGTGGACCCAATAATAGTACATCTATATCATCAAAGTGTTTTGAAGCCTCAGTTTCAGAAACGGCAAAAATCTTAGCTAAAACCCCTTTTTTTACTGCAGATGTAGTCATTTTAGTTACCAGCAAGCTGGTGGACATTCCAGCAGAACATACCAGCATTATTTTTTTCATTACATTTCCTCCTCATTTTTAGCCTTAGATTATAGATTACCTATCTAAACTGTCTACAGCCAATATCAGTGCCCCCATTACTGCCTTATGATAGGGTAAATGGACGTTTATGCCAGGAAGCATCTCTGTTACCTTTTCTATGAATAACCTTCTTATGGTTTTAGAGTTTTCAAATAGTCCCCCACATAGTCCTAGTGAAAAAATATCCTCATTTAATCTTTTTGCTAAGGAATGTGTCATTTCCCAAAGATCATCTATTGCTTTTTCAACTATGGTGGTGGCTCCTTCGTCTATACCATAGAGCTTTATTATTTCAGGAGCAATTTCAGCGATATGGTGTTTTTTTGTGTCGGGTGAATAAATAAATTGAATTAATTCCTCGGGATGGGATAAATTAAGCTTGCTCTTTACTTCATCCCAAATTTTACTTTGTGCTTTTCTGCCATCGTAGCCCTCCAGTACTCTTCTTAAGGCATCTCTGGCGATTGCATAACCACTGCCATAATCATCAATAAGGTGACCCCAGCCACCAACCCGATGACCTTTCCCCCACTGATCTATGCCATAGGCTATAGACCCAGTACCACTAATAACTATTCCACCTCTTTTAAAGCCATTTGCTGCTACAAGTGCAATAACAGAATCATTTACCACCGATAGATAGTTTTTGTAGCCTATATCTGCAAACTGTTGCCTCACTACTCTTTCGTCCTCAGCAGAATCAATCCCGGCTCCGCCAAAGCATAATCCCTCAATTCTATCCATGGCTACGTTTTCCTCTTTTTCAAAATAGGTAAAAATTTCCTTGAATCTCTCCCTTACCATATCAATTCCAATACTATGGTAATTAGTGGCCCCAACCTGGGCTGTTGATATAACTTCCTTCATATCATTCCCTAAATATGCTATTGTTTTTGTACCACCTCCATCGATTCCTATAAAGTACCTCATAATAACCTCCTCTCTTAATTAAGTTTTTATTCTAGAATAAGCTTTTCTTCAAATAATTCCTTTAAGGCCTGTATGGCAGCAGCTTCATCAGTTCCCTCTGCAACAATTTCAATTGAATCTCCATTTTTAGCTGCTATCCCCAATACCGACATAATGCTTTTACCATTTGCTGATTTATTATGTTTTTGTAGAGTTATATTTGAAGAAAAATTTTTAGATGTTCCAACCAACATACTAGCGGGTCTTGCATGTAATCCTGATTTTGTCTTTACTGTAACAGTGAGCTTTTCCACCTTACTCCTCAACTCCCTTCATTATTGTCACTGTTATATAGAGCAAGATTGATGCCAACTAATTTAATAATAGAAATAGTTTATTATTTTCTATACAACCTAGTTAAATCAACTGCCTGATAGCTTTAAACTGAACTCAAAAACTAAAAATAGTGTGCGGATTTTTACGCACACTATTATACACAGTTACACACTATTGCATTATTTAATATTATAGAGCTTCATTTTCATTATTAGATATCATCATATTACATATGTAAGCTAGTTCATTTTCTCCGATATCAATTTTGTACTTATTTTCTAAGCTTATGCAACAATTTTTTACTATTATCATTTCTCTATTAAACTGATCTTTATAATGGATTAATCCTTCAAAAGTAGTTTCTTTACCGCCACCCTTTAGCTTGTCTAAAAGAAAGCTAACATGCAGAATGATGCCAATAACAGCCTCGTCCCTTATTTTCAGATTAAGCAGGCTTTCAATATCGGATATCGTATGTCTTATTTCATCTATAATTTTTTCTCCATCAATATACTTTAAATGATTTTTTAATGACTTTCCTATTTTAACATAGTTCTCCTCTTCCTTTACAATATCTTCAAGATACTTCATACCATCACCAGCAATCATTTCTGCTGCTGAAATGAATGGGATATCATTCACATGTATATCTACGGTACTTACAATAGCTAAAATCTTATGATTTTCTTTATACTGATTAATGGAAGCCTTGAATCCCTTCCTATTTAAAATGTTTAAAGGAATTATTTCAATATTATAATTGTTGGATAATTTTTCCTCAATGATGCTCTTAAGTCGTTCTGATGCTCCTTCTCCTGTAAAACATGCTGTTATTATAATATTTTTGTTTGTCATCTTTATTTTCTTAACAAAACCTTTATTCATGCAACCAATGTCCTTAAAGCTCTCATAGATTTCATTTATATCCCTTCCTAGAACTGCCTTTCTGCATGCATCAACAGCAATTGGTGTGCTGACCATATCAATAGTTTTTACAATTATACCGGTTTCCTCATATACCATATCTCCAAAATTGGTGAGGGAACCCATATCAACCAATAATAATACCCCCCGCCCTCTATCTAGCTTTACTATCTGTTTTTTAGCCAGTTCATACATATCCAATGGCTTCATACTAAGGGGCATATCTAGAGCAGCTGCATGGTGAGCCCCTACTAAGGTATTGCATACATCAACCATGCTACTGGCAGTTGTGTTTCCATGCATTATTACAAGTATACCAACCTTAATCTTTTCATCGCCATCAATATCTAATGGATTGGAGGTGAAAAATAATGTTAAATATCCGATTTCATCCAGTGGTGTTTGAACATGAAATTTTTTATCGATGATTTTTACTGACTCCATCGCTACTAAAAATTCATCAGGATATTCAACACGAATCAAATTTAATTTTGGATGATATATTTTTACACCCTTCTTAACTCTCTCAATAAATCCATGAATATGTAGTGCCAATCCATAGTAAATTTTCTTATCATACTTTCTTTCCAACTTATTCTGAGCAAGTCTTAATATTTCTTCGACTGTTTCCAATACTTCTACATCGACTATCTTAGATATTTCCTGTATTCTAATATCCTCATGTAGGTTTCCGAGATATTTTTGAAAATGGCTTTCAATATCTATATTGATTATCTGATTAATCTCCTCGGCCTCAATACCAGATTTTTTTAAGTCTTCTAGCTTCTTTTCAATTGCGTCATAAAAGTCCTCATTGTCACTAGGTTTACTGGTTATATTAGGTGCTACATCCTCTCTAAAATTAAATCGTAGAATGTCACACTTTGTGTTTACCAACTGATCTATTTCATCTCGTAATTCATTAATCCTCATCATTCCTTTTTTTACATGCTGAGGTAAATCTGACTGTGTTATTAATATATACTCTTCTTTATTTGACTTATAATTTACAAATGCCTTTGCACAAGACAACTGAATATCACTTCCTAGCTGTCCAATATTATTGGGACAATCGTAAAGAAGTAGTGATATGAGGGAATTCCTATTTACATATACACTTTTTCCTATTCTCTTTGATTCCTTTTTTATGAAATATTCAATTAAATAATATCTTTCAGCTAAGCTTTTCTCCCTTAAAGGAGGCAATGTAATAATCATTGGGATTCTTCTTGTAAAAGTATTAAGTAAATGGGATTGAGGGTCCTCTGTTGTAGCAGCAATAATTTGCACTTCAACTTGAATGGTTTTTTCCGTTTCACCTAATGATCTAAATACGCCTGTATCAATGTAAGTAAATAGCATTTCTTGTCCCTGTGGTGAAAGTCTATGGACTTCATCAAGGAATAAAATGCCTCCATCTGCTTTTTTTAGTAAGCCTTCCTTATCTTTATCCGCACCCGTGTATGCCCCCTTTTTCACTCCAAAAACCTGTGCCATTACAAGCTGTGGATTATCAGCATAATCTGCACAATTAAACCTAATAAAGGGTGCTTCTGTATCAATTACCTTTGCCTCAATGGCAAACTGATACATTAATTCTGCGAACATTGATTTTCCCACACCGGTTTCGCCAAGTATTAATGTATGCAGCCCTCTCGGAGGATATAAAATAGCAGCTTTAGCTTGTTGTATTGGTATTTGCAAGCTTTGTTGTCTAAGGGTAATTTCATCAACACTATTCTTTGTATCTTGTACTACTGTAATTACTTCATCCTTTTTTAAAGAGCTATATAAGACAGGGCGACCCTCAGCTTTAAGAATTTTATTCTCAATATAAAGAATATTTAAGTACCTACTTACATTGGCTCTATCATTCTTTAGCACCTGACTGACTTCGTAAGCAGAAATTCCTCTATTAAATTTTTTCTCCAATTGAACTAATGCATCATATACCTGATCAATTTTTTTCATAATACTCCTCTTTTAATCAATATATTTGATGTTTTATTCTTTCTTATTTCTATAATAAGCGCTTTTATCCTTTAAAAATTTCAAATATCCTAAAGTTGCCAGTCGATCTCTCGGCAGCCCATTTTTTTAAGAAAATTGTTGGTTTTAGAAAAGGGTTTGCTTCCCATGAAGCCCCTGTGGGCTGAAAAAGGACTTGGATGAGGTGATTTAATAACAAAATGCTGGGGTGCCGTTATAAGGGCCTCTTTTTCATGAGCATTTTTTCCCCAAAGTATAAAGACTATAGGGTTATCCCTCTTATTAAGCAAAGAAATAACATTATCAGTAAAGTATTCCCAGCCAAGTCCTTTATGTGAGTTTGGCTCCCCCTTGCGAACGGTTAAAACTGTATTAAGCATTAATACTCCTTCCTTTGACCACTTTTCTAAATAGCCATGATTAGGTATACTACACCCTAAATCATCCTGAAGCTCCTTAAAAATATTTTGCAGTGAGGGCGGTATTTTAATTCCAGGTTTAACGGAAAAGCTAAGTCCATGGGCTTGCCCCTCTCCATGATATGGGTCCTGCCCCAAAATCACAGCTTTTACCTCCTTATATGGGGTATAGTGCAGGGCATTAAAAATATCATGTTTATCTGGATATACTATTTTTCCCTTATACTCCTTCATCAAAATTTCCCTAAGCTTTATGTAGAATGGTTCTTGAAAAATATCTTCCAGTAGCAATTGCCAGTCATTTTTTAAGATAGACATTCTATCCCCCCTAAAAATCTCTATTTATTATTCTTTATTTTATCATACTTTGTTTTATCGTCTTTATAAATTTTTTTCTTTTAATGAATGAACTGATCATCTATAACCCTGCAACTTACTTATTAATTTCAATTGAAGTTTTATTTCCTATTTACATTATTTTGTCTTATTTGGAAAACCTATAAACTATCAAATGTTTAACTGGAGGTATTTCTATTGGATAACCATATTAACAGTATTAAAATCCCACAAAGCCCAGAGCCCTATTGGAGAGCATCTGTAAAGACTCAGTCCTTTGAACCTTTAACGCAGGACATAACTACTGATGTAGCTATTGTTGGTGGTGGTATAACTGGTATAATATCAGCCTATCTTTTACTTCAAGAGGGATTTAAGGTTACGCTGATTGATGCCAGTAATATTCTAAATGGCACAACTGCCCATACTACAGCAAAAATTACTGCCCAGCATGATTTAATCTATGCTGAATTAATTAACCACATAGGAAAAGAAAAAGCAAAATTATATTATACCGCCAACACAAATGCCATTAAATTTTATGCTAATATTATTAAAAATAACAATATTGATTGTGATTATGATAAACAGGATAGTTTTGTCTATACCTCTTCTGATAAATATATTAATAAAATAGATCAAGAGGTAAAAGCGTATCAACAGTTGGGAATTAGGGGAGATTACGTAGAAAGCCTTCCAGTTCCCATAAACATAAAGGCCGCCGCTGTAATGAGGGACCAATCACAATTTCACCCACTAAAGTTTTTAAATCATTTACTAGAGTTTATAGTAAATAATGATGGACATATTTTTGAGGAGACAACAGCTGTGGATATTGTAGCTGATGATGGATTAAAGGTTATAACAAAAAATGGTGCCAACATAAGCTGTAAGAATGTAATAATAGCCTCCCATTTCCCCTTTTATGGAATAAAGGGCTTATATTTTTCTAGAATGTATCCCGACCGCTCCTACGTTTTAGGAGTTAAAACAAAAATAGGTTATCCTGGAGGCATGTATTTAAGTGCCGACGATCCTAAACGTTCACTTCGTTATACTAATATTAATGGTGAAAAACTCGTGTTAATAGGGGGAGAAAACCATGTTACAGGTAAAGACAAGGAGACCTCTGAGCATTACTATGCCCTTAAAACCTTTGGTGAGGATATTTTTGGCTTGGAAGAAATATTATATAGATGGTCTACTCAGGATTTAACTACCCTCGATAATATCCCCTATATAGGCCGACTGACCAGTAATACTCCTAATATTTTTGTTGCAACTGGCTATAGGAAATGGGGTATGACCACCAGCGCTTTAGCAGCTCTTTTATTAAAGGATTTAATAATGGACAAATCCAATCCTTATACAGAGGTTTTTAGCCCATCAAGATTTCATGCCGACCCAAGCATAAAAAATTATATTAAGTTTAATGCCAACGTTGCGAAAAAATTTGTTGCTGGCAGATTTAAAGATCCTTTTAGGACAGTGGAGTCCCTCAAAAAGGATGAAGGGTCAATTGTTAGTGTAAATGGAAAAAGGGTAGGTGCCTATAGAGACCCCGATGGAGAATTACATTTAGTTAGTAATACATGTCCCCATTTGGGATGTATGTTAAAATGGAACCACGGTGAAAGAACATGGGATTGTCCTTGTCATGGGTCAAGGTTTTCAATTGATGGAGATATAATAGAAGGTCCAGCAGAAAAAGAACTAAAAAAATGAAAAACTTGGAATAACAAAAATCAACATCCCATTTATCATTGGGATGTTGATTAATTTTATTGTCCATATACTTTTTTTGTACCTATCTTTGCATAACGTCTATGAAGTCTATCATGTATTGTGGTAAATCAGGTGGTCTTCTACTGGAAACAATGTGTCCATCTACAACACTTGGCTCATCAAGCCAAACAGCACCTGCATTTACCATATCATCCTTGATTCCTGGGGTGCTTGTTACTTTTTTACCCTTAAGAATATTGGCAGAGATAAGTATCCAACCAGCATGACAAATTTGACCTATTGGCTTTTTATTTTCATCCATATATTTTACAATATCTAATACCTCTTTAAAGCGTCTTAGCTTGTCAGGGGCCCAGCCTCCAGGTACCAGAAGGGCATCGTAGTTTTCTGGCTTCAAATCAAGAAATGAGCAGTCCGAATGTATTGGTACTCCATATTTACCGATATACTTTTTGTTAGCTTCTTCTCCTGCAATATCTACTATGGCTCCTTCTTCTCTTAATCGAAGAACCGGATACCATACCTCTAGATCCTCAAAATCATCATGAACAATGTAAAGAACTTTTTTTCCTTTAAGCTTCATAATAACATCACCTCCTGCAATATTATTTTATTAGGCGTTTGGGAAACGCCACAACCCGTATAAGTACGTGATATTTTTTCTTATAAAATAGAATTCCTCCTTTATGATAAACTTGAGTTGTTTAGAAAGGCATCCACTAAAATTCAAAAAAGGAGTTATGTCTTTATGATACCACACAAACAACTTTCGTTGGCAGAAATTTATTCTGATTGCAAATCTTATTTTGAAAATGATAACCTCATTTTCTCTCTTTGTTAGAAACTACTACTAATCTTAATGAACTTATTCCATCATCTTTTATTAATCACTTTTACGCATTTACCTCGTAAATACCCTCTCAAAGCAATGCTTTGGGCACTTATTCTTCAACGTATCTTTTCCATTCCCACAGATTCTCTTTTGATTCTTTTCCTTAATTACTATTCCGTGTATACATCCATGAATCAGGTTATATGCCAGACAAGTCCCTGTCCCTTTGTCTGATTTATCTGACTTATTCCAAAATGGAGTGCTCTAATCAATAGAGCACTCCATTTGTTTCATTATTCATTAATAAGCTTCGATTCCACTAAGAGATTTTTGATGGCCTGTGCTGCCTCTGCATAGGTCAGCTTCGATTTTGGCGAAATGGTTGTTGTACTTGTTCCATTGAATACATGAGCCTCCAATACTGCTTTTACATAACTTGATGCCCACTCGCTTACTTGTTCAAAATCTGTATATTTATGATGTCTTGTAACATCGCTACCGGTAAGTTTTGTCACCATCATAGCTCTTTGGTACATCACCATAGCTTCTTCTCTTGTAATATGCTGATCCGGTCTAAAGGTTCCGTCCGGATAACCTGTTACAATACCATATTCATTGGCTATGAGTATCGCCAGTGTTCTGTCTGCTGTACTGCTAACATCCGTAAACTTGTTCTCATGGGTTGAACCTTCTCTATAAAGACCCAATGCTCTGACAATGTACTCTGCAAAGTCTGCTCTTGTGATAGCATTGTTCGGTTCAAAACTCTCTGGATTAAAGATAATAAGTCTTGATGCCATGTCGTTAACTGTGTCCTTTGACCAATGGTTCTCTACCGATTTTATTTCTACTTGATTCCAAATGACCGCATAGACAGAGTTGGTTAAGGAGCTCAGTTTTGCATACCATTTACCGTCTTTTTGGTATACTGACGTGGGTACATGGCTGTATGTCCCGTCTGGGTTTAACACAATACCTGTTGTGATTTTACTTGGATCTAACCCTTTCGGGATTTCCATTACCCGCTCTACATAGTTACTGAATTTGCTGATTTTTAACTCATCTGCTGTCCCATCAGCTCTTGTTGTTTTTGCTACTACTTCAAAGGATACTGGTGGGAATATTAATTCAGCCCCATTTGCTTTGACAACTTCATTGTACCTTTTAACCGCCTTTTCATCTAGCTTAGTGATTTTTATTTCTACTTTAATCTCAGTAAGATTCGTTTCCTTAATTCCAAGATTTTCTGCGACTTTACTTATTTTAAATTCTTCTGCCGGTATAATGTATTCTATATTATCGTGTTTAACAGCTATATCGAAGGTGTTCTCTTCCAGTTTCTTAACTATATCTCCGGTAAGCTCTACTTTAACTACTTCTGCCTTTGCATCCGCAACAGGAACTTGAAGGACATTATTTATTCTAATTGTATTGTTTTTAATAGCTTCTTCTATTTTGCTCTCAATGATTTTACTATCAACTTCTACAATTACAGTTGATTTACCATCTTCAGTTGTTTTTGTTTCTTTTCCGGCATTTTGCTCTTGTCCGTTGACTATGACTATTGCATATGTCTCTGTTATTGGAGCTGGTGTAGCCTCTGTTGTTGGTGTTGTTCCTCCTGTTCCTCCTCCTGTATTATCTGATGAATTTCCACCACTTGGAATGGCTGTCCACATTGCATAGAGGTTAAGGTTGTTTGTCCCTATGATTACGGCTGATCCTTGTGTATAGCTTGTGTCTTGCCCGTTGGCTTGGGTGTTCCAGCCTGCAAATGTATATCCTTCTTTTACTAGGTTTCCTGTATTACCTAGTACTATAACAGTTGCTCCATCTTCATATAGGTTGCTGTCTGTAGGTACGCTTCCTCCTGTATTTCCATTTCCATGATATGCTATGGAGTTAAAGCTAACAACTACTTCTGCTATGAGTGGAACGGTGCTAAGATTTAATTTGCTTTGGCTTAAGGATATGGTTCCTATACCTTGTGTATTTATTGATCCAGACACTGCTAATGTTACTGTATTGCTGTTATTGTTTATAGAGTTAATGCTTAATGTGCTAAATTCATTACCTAGAGTTATATCGCTAGCATATACGGAACCTGTTACTGTGTCATTAAGGACATTTAGTGTAAAGGTTCGATTAAAATTAATGCTTCCTTTTACGTTATCAGGATTTGCTGTTATTCTGATGCTAGCTGGATCTATCCACTGTGCATAAACGGTGATGTTGCCTGTTATTACTGTTGAGCTGTCAAAGGTTGTTCCTGAACCGTTTGCTGCTGTATTCCAGTTAATAAATGTATAACCTTCTCTTGTTGGAGCTGCTGGAAGTGTTACTGTGGTTCCATGTGTTAAGTTGGTGATGGCTGCCACTGAGCTGCCACCTTGACTATCAAAGGTTACTGTATATTGAGCAACTGCTAAACTCACTGTATTACTGGTTACTTGGGTTAAGCCTGTGCTGTTAAATGCTATTTGTACTCCATTTACTTCGGCTTCGTTGGTAGCTCCCAGGTTTGTGAAGGTGACCACTCCATTTGCTGCTGTGACTGTTGTGTTTCCTGTTAGGGTCCAGCTACCGCTGTCATGCCTTGTGGCTGTTACTATTGCTGAACTGTTGTTTGTGCAGAGGTTACCATAGGTATCTCTTAGTTCTAGTATTGGCTGTTGGGCAAATTGTCCTCCGTTTACTGCTGGTGCTGTGATGTTTTGTGTAATGCTGATGTTTGTTGCTGTTCCATGGGTTGGAGTGATGGTTAATGTGTTGGTGTCTGGGGTGGTTA
>NZ_FMUS01000045.1 GCF_900101495.1 Alkaliphilus peptidifermentans DSM 18978 | reverse complement strand
CTTCCCATGGTCTACGTGTCCTATTGTTCCTATGTTTACATGGGGCTTATTTCTTTCAAACTTTTGCTTTGCCATTATTTTTTCTCCTCCTTGATTCAATAAATTAATTAATACTGCTATAAATGAATTTATGTAAATAGAATAGCAGTTATTTTGATACCGCTATTCTATTTCTAAACCCATTACTTACCCGCAACAACCTTTTCAGCAATGCTTGCAGGTACTGCTTCGTAGTGATTGAAATGCATTGAGTAGGTTGCACGACCTTGAGTTTTAGATCTAAGATCAGTTGCGTACCCAAACATTTCAGATAGTGGTACGAAGGATTTAATAACTTGAACTCCACCTATACGTGGTTCCATACCTTCGATTTTACCACGTCTAGAGTTTAAGTCACCAATAACATCTCCCATATAATCTTCAGGGGTAACAACCTCCACCTTCATATATGGCTCAAGAAGTACTGGCTTCGCCTTTTTCATACCATCTTTAAATGCCATAGAACCGGCAATTTTGAATGCCATTTCTGAGGAGTCTACCTCATGATAAGAACCATCGTATAGTTCTACTCTAAAGTCAACAACCTCAAAGCCTGCTAAAATACCATTCTCCATTGCTTCTTGAATACCAGCATCAACTGCAGGGATGTATTCTTTTGGAATTGTACCACCAACAATTTTGTTGTCGAATGCATATCCTTGACCTGGTTCTTGAGGAAATAGTCGTATTTTAACATGACCATACTGTCCACGTCCACCGGATTGTCTAGCATATTTACCTTCAACCTCTACTGCTTGAGTAATTGTCTCTTTATATGCAACCTGTGGTTTACCAACATTGGCTTCCACCTTAAATTCCCTCATCATTCTATCTACAATGATTTCTAAGTGAAGCTCACCCATACCAGCAATAATTGTTTGCCCTGTTTCTTCATCAGTATAGGTTCTAAAGGTTGGGTCCTCTTCTGAAAGCTTCTGAAGAGCTACACCCATTTTTTCTTGACCAGCCTTAGTCTTTGGCTCGATAGCAACAGAGATAACAGGCTCTGGAAACTCCATAGATTCAAGTATTACTGCATGATCTGGATGACACAGAGTGTCTCCTGTTGTTGTATCCTTAAGACCTACAGCAGCTGCAATATCTCCAGCATAAACCTCTGTGATTTCTTCTCTTGTATTGGCATGCATTTGTAGAATACGACCTATTCTTTCCTTCTTACCCTTTGTAGAGTTTAGGATATATGAGCCAGATTCCATTTTGCCTGAGTAAACTCTAAAGAATGCAAGCTTACCTACATATGGGTCAGCCATAATTTTAAAGGCAAGGGCAGAGAATGGCTCTGAATCATCTGCATGTCTTTCAATATCTTCTTCAGTATCGGCTGATATTCCACGAATAGCAGGAACATCTGTCGGTGCTGGCATATATGTTACAATGGCATCTAGAAGTCTTTGAACTCCCTTGTTTTTATATGATGACCCACATAAAACAGGAATAATCTGTACGTTGATGGTACCTGTTCTGATACCAGTAATAACTTCATCCTCTGTTAGTTCTTCGCCTTCAAGATACTTCATCATTAATTCTTCATCTGTTTCAGCAACAGCTTCTATTAATGCTTCTCTGGACTTTGCAGCCTTTTCCTTCATATCTTCAGGGATTTCAGCCTCTTCAATGTTTTGACCAAGGTCATCCATATACATAAATGCCTTATTCTTAACTAGGTCGATAATACCCTTGAAGGTATCTTCAGCACCAATCGGTAGCTGAATAGGTATAGCATTGGCTCCAAGTCTATCCTTCATCATATCTACAGCATGATCGAAATCCGCTCCAAGTATATCCATTTTATTAACAAATGCCATTCTTGGAACACGGTATTTATCAGCTTGTCTCCAAACTGTTTCAGATTGAGGTTCAACCCCACCCTTAGCACAAAAAACTGCTACTGCGCCATCAAGAACTCTTAGTGAACGTTCTACTTCAACAGTGAAGTCCACGTGTCCTGGTGTGTCTATGATATTTATTCTATGATCCTTCCACTGACATGTAGTGGCAGCAGAAGTAATAGTAATACCTCTCTCTTTTTCTTGCTCCATCCAGTCCATTTGGGATGCTCCCTCATGGGTTTCTCCTAATTTACGAATTCTTCCAGCGTAAAACAAGATTCTTTCTGTTGTTGTTGTTTTACCGGCATCAATATGTGCCATAATGCCTATATTTCTAGTTTTTTCTAGTGGAAACTGCCTAGGCACGAATTATCCTCCTTCCATTACAAAACGAGCATTTACATTTATAGTCTTTCAATAGCATATCCAATTTATGCTACCTTAAACGTATTATTACCATCTATAGTGTGCAAATGCTTTGTTTGCTTCTGCCATTTTGTGGGTATCTTCTCTCTTTTTAACAGAAGCTCCAACATTGTTGGCTGCGTCCATTATTTCCTTAGCCAACCTTTCAGTCATACCCTTTTCGCCTCTTTTACGAGTATATCCTACTAACCATCTTAAGCCTAGAGTTTGTCTTCTTTCAGGTCTAACCTCAACTGGTACTTGATAGTTAGAACCACCAACACGTCTAGCCTTAACTTCTAAAACAGGCATGATATTATTGATGGCCTTATCAAAAACCTCCAGGGGTTCTTGGCCAGTTTTTTCTTTAATAATTTCAAAAGCATCGTATACAATTTTTTGTGCAATTCCCTTTTTACCATCAAGCATAATGCTGTTTATTAACTTCGACACTACCTTGCTTCCATAAATGGGATCTGGCAATACTTCTCTTTTGGGTACATTTCCTTTTCTTGGCACTTCGCTTCCCTCCTCAATAATAATTGTTTGATCATAGGTACTCGACAAATCTTTTGATTTGCCGTCGTGTGCTGGTTAATGCTTATAATCTATATGCATTATCGCTCCGACAATCCTATTTTTTTGCAGCTTTTGGTCTCTTTGCACCATATTTAGATCTACTTTGCATTCTGTTAGCTACACCTGCAGTATCTAGTGAACCTCTTACGATATGGTATCTAACTCCAGGTAAATCCTTTACCCTACCACCTCTTATAAGAACAACACTATGTTCTTGAAGATTATGACCAATACCAGGGATGTAAGCTGTTACTTCTATACCATTTGTTAATCTAACCCTTGCTACTTTTCTTAAGGCTGAGTTAGGTTTTTTAGGAGTAACTGTTTTAACAGAAGTACAAACTCCTCTTTTTTGTGGTGAACTAAGATCTGTAGACTTTCTCCTTAAAGAGTTAAAGCCTTTTTGTAAAGCAGGAGCTGTTGATTTATAGCTTACTTCTTTCCTACCTTTTCTTACTAACTGGCTTATTGTTGGCATCCATTGCACCTCCTTCCAAGCATATAGCTTTATACATAGAAAAACATTTATCTAAATTTGTTAGATAAATTATCCTTTCTGAGCTGCTGATTCATTTATAGTCTATTTCAATACAGCTGCTGTGGCTGCGCCAACATCAATTTTACAGGCTTTCCCCAGCTTTTTCATAGAATCAACATGTATTACCTCAATACCTTTTGCCTCAGCCAATTCAACTAATGGCTGTAATAGGTGTTGGTCAGCATCATCAGCAACATAAAGTGCTTTTGCTTTATCCTGCTTTAATGCCTTTGCAGTTTGTTTTATACCTATAGTCTTTTTTTCGTGCTGTAATATTTCCAGCATTAAGTTTCCTCCCTTTTTAAATATCCGGGAGATCCTTTGATCTCCCAGAATATAAAAAAGTCAACTTTCTGTATCAACACACTTTAATATTTTAACACTGCTTAAAATGAGTGTCAACAGTTTATTTGTTAATTAAAGAGTTCCATCAGGTTCTACTGAGTCATCACCATGGTCTATGGAAATCGCAATATTCTTGTATCTTTTCATGCCGGTTCCGGCAGGAATTAGTTTTCCAATAATTACATTTTCCTTAAGTCCAATTAGGTGATCTTCCTTACCTTTAATGGCTGCCTCAGTTAATACTCTAGTGGTCTCTTGGAATGATGCTGCCGACAAGAAAGACTCAGTTGCCAGAGAAGCTTTAGTAATACCAAGAAGCACACGTTTATATGTTGCTGGCTCTCCATCATTGGCTTCAATAATACTATTGGCCGCGTCAACTGAGAAAACTGTTTCTAAAGCACCTGGAAGTAAATCTGTATCTCCAGATTCCTCCACTTTAACACGGTTAAGCATCTGACGAACTATTACTTCAACGTGTTTATCGTTTATATCAACACCCTGCATTCGATATACCCTCTGTACTTCTTTAATAATATAGGATTGAACTCCTTCAATTCCTTTTATCCTTAAAATATCATGAGGGTTAACGGAACCTTCTGTAATTTCATCACCGGCTTCAATAACCTGATTTTGCTTAACTTTTACTCGAGAACTATATGGAATTGTATAGCTTATACTTTCTCCATCATCAGCAATTACAGTTACTTCTCGTTTTTTTCTATTCTCGCTTAGTTCTATTCTACCAGCAATTTCACTGATGATTGCAAGACCTTTTGGCTTTCTCGCCTCAAAAAGCTCTTCAACCCTTGGTAGACCTTGTGTTATATCGGCACCTGCAACCCCTCCAGTATGGAAGGTTCTCATGGTTAACTGAGTTCCTGGCTCACCGATTGATTGTGCAGCAATGATTCCAACTGCCTCTCCCACCTTAACTTCTTCACCTGTAGCAAGATTTCTACCATAACAGGTACCGCATACCCCTTGACGGGTTTGACAGGTTAGGGTGGATCTAATTTTTACCCTCTCAATACCAGATGAAACAATTATTTCGGCTTTATCTTCATCTATCAATTCAGATGCTGAAACAATTACTTCTCCTGTTTCTGGATGTAAAATATCCTCAAGGGCATGTCTTCCTACCAATCTATCATATAATTCTTCTATAATCTCTTTACCATCTTTGAAGGCGGCAGCTACTGTTCCGATTTTTGTGCCACAATCATCTTCACGTATAATGACATCCTGACTAACATCAACTAGACGTCTTGTTAGATATCCTGAGTCTGCTGTTCTAAGGGCTGTATCTGCTAAACCTTTTCTAGCACCATGGGTGGATGTAAAGTACTCCAGTACTGTTAACCCCTCACGGAAGTTTGATTTAATTGGAATTTCTACAGTACGGCCAGTTGCATTGGCCATCAACCCCCTCATACCACCAAGCTGTCTAATTTGGTTTTTGCTACCTCTAGCACCTGAATGAGCCATTATAAATACATTGTTTAAGGTGTTTAGTCCAGCCATTAGAGCATCAGTTACCCGTTCAGTCGTCTCTGTCCAGGTTTCTATAACCTTCTCGTATCTCTCTTCATCAGAGATCAAGCCGCGTCTAAAGGCCTTTTCATATTTATCAACCTTTTCTTCTGCCAACGAAATTAGTTCAGCCTTTTCTTTAGGTATTTCCATATCGGTTACTGCAATTGTAATTGCTCCCCGAGTTGAAAATTGGAATCCTTTAGATTTAATATAGTCCAGCATTATAGAGGTTATTGTATTCCCATGTCTTCTGAAGCATTTATCTATAATCTTTCCTAATGCTTTTTTATCACACAGAAAATCTATTTCAAGTGCATATGAATCTTTACTTCTATCAACAAAACCTAGGTCTTGTGGTATCTTTTCATTAAAGATAAAACGACCAACTGTCCCCTCAACCAATTTACCTGTATCATAAGCATTAAGCTTTCTTCTTACCTTTACTTTAGCATGCAAATCTACAACACCATTATCATACGCCATAAGCAATTCTTCGAAGTCTTTAAAAATCATTCCCTCTCCCTTAGCACCAGGAACTTCTATAGTTAAATAGTAGCTTCCAAGAACCATATCCTGGGTAGGAGTAGTTATTGGCTGACCATCCTTTGGTGCAAGAATGTTATTTGGTGATAACATCAGGAATCTTGCTTCTGCTTGGGCTTCAACTGATAACGGTACATGGACTGCCATTTGATCTCCATCAAAGTCTGCATTGTATGCTGTACATACCAACGGATGAAGCTTTATAGCCTTACCCTCTACTAAAATTGGTTCAAATGCTTGAATACCCAGTCTATGAAGGGTAGGTGCACGGTTTAATAGGACTGGATGTTCACTTATTACCTCTTCCAGGACATCCCACACCTCTGGTTTAACCTTCTCAACCATTCTTTTTGCACTCTTTATATTATGAGCGTAATTCTCTTCCACAAGCTTTTTCATTACAAAGGGCTTAAACAATTCTAGTGCCATCTTCTTTGGTAGTCCACACTGATAGAATTTTAGTTCTGGTCCAACAACGATAACTGAACGCCCTGAGTAGTCAACACGTTTACCAAGTAGGTTCTGTCTGAAACGCCCTTGCTTACCCTTTAACATATCTGAAAGAGATTTTAATGGACGATTACCAGGACCTGTAACGGGTTTTCCTCTTCTTCCGTTATCGATAAGTGCATCTACTGCCTCTTGTAGCATTCTTTTTTCGTTTCTTACAATAATATCAGGTGCACCAAGGTCTAGTAATCTTTTTAATCTGTTATTACGATTTATTACTCGACGATATAAATCATTTAAGTCAGATGTAGCAAAGCGGCCTCCATCCAATTGAACCATTGGACGTAGCTCTGGTGGAATTACAGGTATAACATCTAAAATCATCCATTCTGATTTGTTGGTGGAGGTTCTAAAGGCTTCAACCACCTCCAGGCGTCGAATAGTTCGTACACGTTTTTGCCCTGTACTTTCCTTTAGCTTATGCTTTAATTCTTTACTTAACTGCTGTAAATCTATTTTCTGAAGCAGCTCTTTAACAGCTTCTGCTCCCATGGCTGCTTTAAAACGATGTCCATATTTCTCAATAGCCTCGCCATATTCTTTCTCTGTCAATATTTGCTTTTCTGATAAAGGAGTTTCACCTGGATCAATCACAATATAGGCAGCAAAGTATAGGACTTTTTCTAAGGATC
Source organism: Alkaliphilus peptidifermentans DSM 18978 (assembly GCF_900101495.1). Lineage (GTDB taxonomy): Bacteria > Bacillota > Clostridia > Peptostreptococcales > Natronincolaceae > Alkaliphilus_C > Alkaliphilus_C peptidifermentans. Next base: position 9,065 of record NZ_FMUS01000045.1, on the reverse strand, counting down.
TTGGTGACATATCTAAAAGCAATCCCATTCTACTTGGTATTCCTTTAAAATACCAAATATGAGAAACTGAAGCTGCTAATTCTATATGTCCCATTCTTTCTCTTCTAACCTTTGATTTAGTTACTTCAACACCGCAGCGATCACATATTACGCCCTTGTATCTAACCCTTTTATATTTACCACAGTGACATTCCCAGTCTTTTGTAGGACCAAATATTTTTTCGCAGAAAAGGCCTTCCTTTTCAGGCTTCAATGTCCTATAGTTGATGGTTTCTGGCTTCTTTACTTCTCCTTTAGACCATTGTCTAATTTTCTCAGGAGATGCTAAAGAAATTTGAATTGACTCAAAATTGTTTAATTCGTACAAGGAGTCTCTCTCCCTTCCTTATAGTCTAATAAGCTCCATAAGCTTAAACAACTATTGATTGAAATCATCGTCTTCATAGTCATCAATATCGTCTTCATCTTCTATATACTCTTTCACAAATTCTGTGGGTTCAAAGTCTTCTTCTGTTATATAGTCGATTTCAACTTCTTCTTCATCTTCCACAAGCTCTTCTTCTAGTTCGATAATAGGTTCAATTTCAGGTCCTAGATCACTGTGTTCCATGCTAAGTTCTCCAGAATCGTCTTCAATTGATTCTTTTATCTCTATTTCAGTGTCTTCAGTTAATACCTTAACATCTAGGCACAAGCTTTGTAATTCTTTTATTAATACCTTAAAGGATTCTGGCACTCCAGGCTCTGGAATGTTTTCTCCCTTAACAATACACTCGTAGGTTTTAACCCTTCCAACAACATCATCAGATTTTACTGTAAGAAGTTCCTGTAATGTATGAGCTGCGCCATATGCCTCCAATGCCCATACCTCCATCTCTCCAAAACGTTGCCCTCCAAATTGTGCTTTTCCACCTAAAGGCTGTTGAGTTACTAGAGAATAAGGTCCTGTGCTTCGTGCATGAATCTTATCATCAACTAAATGATGTAGCTTAAGCATATACATGTATCCAACTGTTACTGGATTATCGAAGGGTACTCCTGTTCTTCCATCCTGAAGAATCAGCTTACCACTTCTAGGATATCCTGCATCTTCAAGGGCATCCATAATATCATACTCGTTGGCACCATCAAATACTGATGTTGCTACCTTCCAGCCTAAAGCTTTAGCCGCTAATCCTAGGTGAACCTCTAATACTTGCCCAATATTCATACGGGATGGTACTCCAAGTGGGTTAAGTACAATTTCAAGTGGTGTTCCATCTGCTAAGAATGGCATATCTTCTTCGGGAAGTACTCGAGATATAACCCCTTTATTACCATGTCGTCCAGCCATTTTATCTCCGACATTAATTTTTCTCTTTTTAGCAATATAAGCCCTCACCATTTCATTAACACCCGGTGGTAGTTCATCTCCATTTTCTCTGGTGAACACTTTAATGTCAACAATAATACCTGACTCGCCATGGGGTACCTTTAAGGATGTATCTCTAACTTCTCTTGCTTTTTCTCCAAAGATTGCTCTTAGTAATCGTTCCTCAGCCGTTAGCTCTGTTTCACCCTTAGGTGTCACTTTACCAACAAGAATATCACCAGAGTTCACCTCTGCCCCTATTCTGATAATTCCTCTTTCATCTAGGTCCTTTAACGAGTCTTCTCCTACATTGGGAATATCTCTAGTGATTTCCTCTGGACCAAGTTTAGTGTCTCTTGCCTCTGCTTCATATTCTTCAATATGAATGGAGGTTAATGCGTCTTCTTTAACTAACTTTTCATTAATTAGAATAGCATCTTCATAATTGTAGCCTTCCCATGTCATAAATCCAATCAAGCAATTCCTTCCTAGGGCGATTTCACCTTGATCTGTAGATGGTCCGTCTGCAATTACGTCGCCTACTTTTACTTCTTCACCTTTATTAACTATCGGTCTCTGATTGATACAAGTACCTTGATTAGAACGTCTAAACTTCAATAGCTTATAGTGATCTTTTTGTCCGCTTTCATTTTTGATAACAATCTCTTTAGCAGTTACCTTGTCAACAACTCCATTATTCCGAGCTACAATAACTACTCCGGAATCTCTAGCAGCTTTATATTCCATACCTGTACCAATTATTGGGGAATCAGTTTTTAGTAATGGCACTGCCTGACGTTGCATGTTAGATCCCATAAGTGCACGGTTTGCATCATCATTTTCTAAGAAGGGTATCATTGCTGTTGCAACTGATACAACTTGCTTTGGTGAAACGTCCATATAATCAACTTCTCCAAAGGGAACAATATCGATACCACCAAATCTAGTTCTAGCTGTAACACGCTTATTTACAAAATAACCTTCAGCATCTAATGGTTCGTTTGCCTGTGCAATTATAAATAAATCTTCTTCATCTGCTGTTAAGTACTCAATTTCACTGGTTACAACCACTCTTTTTTTATCTATCACTCTATAGGGTGACTCAATGAAACCATATTCATTCACCCTAGCATAAGTACTTAAGGAATTTATTAGACCAATGTTTGGACCTTCTGGTGTCTCAATAGGACACATGCGTCCATAATGGGATTGATGAACGTCTCTAACCTCAAACCCTGCTCTTTCTCTTGACAGACCCCCTGGTCCTAATGCTGAGAGTCGACGTTTATGGGTTAACTCAGCTAATGGATTAGTTTGATCCATAAACTGTGACAACTGGGAGCTACCGAAAAATTCTTTGATTGAGGCAGCTACTGGTCTAATGTTTATTAGGGCTTGTGGTGTTACCAAATCTACATCCTGTATAGTCATTCTTTCTTTAACTACTCTTTCCATTCTTGAAAGTCCAATTCTAAATTGGTTTTGTAGTAGTTCCCCCACAGAACGTAGCCTTCTATTTCCTAAATGGTCAATATCATCAACATTTCCAACCTCATGAGATAAATTAAATACGTAGTTTATAGATGCAATAATATCCGCAACGATTATGTGTTTAGGAATTAATTCTCTATACCTTTCTTTAATCGCTTCTTTAATCTCGTCTTCCTGCTGAAATGTATCTAATATTTCCTTTAGTACAGGATAATAAACTCGCTCTTTTATTTTAAGGTTATTTATGTTGAAGGAAATGTGCTCTTTTATATCAACAAAATGATTTCCTATAACCTTAATTGGCTTACTTTCATCAGAGTAAACCATGACTAAATTAATACCTGAATTTTGAACAGCAAGAGAAGCTTTTCGGTCAATTTTTTGACCTTCTTCTACTAAAACTTCACCTGTACGCTGATCTATAATATTTTCTGCAGCCTTTTTACCCATAATACGATTAGCTATGGAGAGTTTTTTATTAAACTTATAACGCCCGACTTTAGCTAAATCATAGCGTTTAGGATCAAAAAATAATGTGTTTAGCAAAGACCTTGCATTTTCTACAGTAGGAGGTTCACCGGGACGCAAACGCTTGTAAATCTCAAGTAAACCTTCCTCCGTACTCTTAGTGTTGTCTTTTTCTAGGCTTGCCAAGAGTCTTTCATCTTCACCTAATAAATCTTTAATTTGCTGATCTGTTCCGTAGCCTAAGGCTCTTAATAAAACTGTCACCGGTTGTTTACGAGTACGATCAATTCTTACCGAGACAACATCATTTGAATCTGTTTCGTATTCTAACCATGCACCACGATTTGGTATTACTGTTGCTGAGAATAAATGTTTTCCAGTTTTATCAATTTCTCTATTATAGTAGACTCCAGGTGAACGAACAAGCTGACTTACTATAACACGTTCAGCTCCATTAATGATGAAGGTTCCTGTTTCCGTCATTAATGGAAAATCCCCCATAAAAACCTCTTGCTCTTTAACTTCACCAGTTTCCTTGTTAATCAGGCGCACTTTAGCCTTTAATGGCGCAGCAAAAGTAACGTCCCTCTCTTTAGACTCTTCTACACCGTATTTTGGTGTTTCTTCTAAGTAGTAGTCAACAAACTCTAAAATAAGGTTTCCGGTATAATCTTCAATTGGGGATATATCGTTGAATACTTCGTGCAATCCTTCTTCTAGGAACCATTGATAGGATTCTTTTTGAAGTTCAATCAAATTTGGAATATCTAGAACTTCATCGATCTGAGAATAACTCATTCTGGTTGTCTTTCCAACTTGAATAGGATGTGGCATTTTAAATTCACTCCTTGAAATTAAGGTTTAAAGAAAAGAATATAATAACTTGTTCAATGAAAATACCCAAAAGCAATTCCACACTTTTGGTTTTTTACACAAGGCTGCATCTTATACTATTGACATGATTTTTGCCAAATATACATAACTTGAACATTATTGAAATTTCTTCTAAAAAACAGTTTGATGCAATGTATAATTATATCACAGTTCATTTATTTGTGTCAATATTATGTTCTAAAGCTTATCGATTATTATTTACTTGTTTTATTATAGAAAATTAAAAAGCTAGTATTTAAATTTCTTCTTTTTTGATGTATAATATATTTGAATTAGTTAATTATTTAAGAGTGTTTTACATTTTCAAAAAATACATAAAAAGGTACTCCAGAATACTGGAGTCCCTTTTTATTTATATTTAATTATCTACTTTACTGTTACAGCAGCGCCAGCTTCTTCTAACTTAGCTTTTATCGCTTCTGCTTCTTCTTTAGCAACGCCTTCTTTTAATGCTTTTGGAGCGCCATCAACTAATTCTTTAGCTTCCTTTAAGCCTAATCCAGTGATTTCTCTTACAGCCTTAATTACGTTGATCTTAGAAGATCCTGGGTTGTCTAGTATTACATCAAACTCAGTTTTTTCTTCTTCTGCTGCTCCACCTGCTACTGCACCTGCTATAGCTACAGGAGCTGCTGCAGATACTCCAAACTTCTCTTCTGCTGCTTTAACTAATTCGTTTAACTCTAAAACCTTCATATTTTCAATAGCTTCTAAAATTTGCTCAATTGTCATTATAAGCACCTCCGAATTTTTTTATATAATTTATTTGTTTATGCGCCTTCTGCTTCCTTCTGTTCAGCAATAGCCTTAACTAAGTAAGCAAAGTTTGATACTGGAGCCTTTAAGCTGCCAAGTAATTTTGCAATAAGCACTTCTCTTGCTGGAACATTTGCTAGTTCCTTTAATTTAGATTCATCGTAGTATGCACCTTCTACAATACCAACCTTTAACTCAAGCTTTTTATGATCTTTAGCAAAGCTATCTGCTATTCTTGCAGGAGCAATCGGATCGTCGTAACTAAAAGCAACAGCATTAGGTCCTACTAAATCTTTAACTAGCTCTTCCATCCCAACATTCTTTGCAGCCATACGCATTAAAGTGTTTTTATAAACTTTATATTCTACGCCAGCCTCTCTAAACTTACTACGAAGCTCTGTTATCTCTTCTACCTTAAGTCCACGATAATCCACTAGGATTGCAGCAGTACTATTTTGTAGTTTTTCAGTGATCTCTGCAACAGTTTGCTTCTTCAATTCAACCGCTTTTGACATGGGGATGCCACCTCCTTCATTGTAGTAGTGTAGGATATTTTGCCTGAAAAATATAAAGGCCTCTTTATGTTTAGACATAACGAGGCCTGAATTTGCATTACGCATTTATCATAAGCCTCGGTAGGATATTTAAGCTTTCGCACCTACTTTCTGTGGCAAAATATTCACTTTCAACTTTACTTAGTTTATCAAAGGAATATGATATTGTCAATAGTCTTTATAATAAACGACAATATTATTCAGTAACTCTAGCTGGGTTCACCTTGATACCAGGTCCCATAGTGCTGGTCAATGTAACACTTCTTAAATATTGACCTTTAGCGGCAGCTGGCTTTGCCTTAACAATTGCATCCATTAAGGTTTTGAAGTTATCAGTTAGCTTATCTTCATCAAAGGAAGCTTTGCCAATTGGCACGTGAATAATATTAGTCTTATCTAGTCTATATTCAACCTTACCTGCTTTGATTTCCTTTACAGCTCTTTCAACATCAAAGGTTACTGTACCAGATTTTGGATTAGGCATTAAACCCTTAGGTCCAAGTACTCTACCTAATTTTCCAACTACGCCCATCATATCTGGAGTAGCAACAACTACATCAAAATCAAACCAGTTTTCAGTTTGTATTTTAGTTACCATATCATCTGCGCCTACATAATCAGCTCCAGCATTCTCTGCTGCTGTTGCTTTTTCTCCCTTGGCAAAAACTAAAACCTTAGCAGTCCTACCTGTTCCATGTGGTAGAACAATAGCCCCTCTAACCTGCTGATCAGCATGTCTTGAGTCTACACCAAGTTTTATATGGGCTTCTACAGTTTCATCAAATTTTGCAGTAGCTGTTTTTTTAACTAAATCAATTGCTTCTTTTACATCATATTGCTTCAAGCTATCAACAAGCTTTTTAGCTTCTTGATATTTTTTTCCTTGCTTTGCCATTTTCTTTACCTCCTTGTGGTATTAACGGTTTTTATGTGAGAAACCTCCCACTTATTTATAAATATTAATCTTCAACTACAACACCCATACTTCTAGCTGTTCCTTCAACCATGCTCATAGCAGTTTCTAAAGATGCAGCATTTAAGTCAGGCATTTTTAATTCAGCAATTTCTTTTATTTTAGCTTTGCTAATTTTTGCTACCTTCTTTTTGTTCGGCTCACCTGAACCACTTTCAATACCAACGGCTTTCTTAATTAATACCGCAGCTGGTGGTGTCTTTGTAATAAATGAGAAGGATCTGTCTTGATATACAGAGATAACAACTGGAATAATTAATCCAGCTTGTTCTGCAGTCTTTGCATTAAACTCTTTACAGAAACCCATTATATTAACACCGTGTTGTCCCAGTGCTGGTCCAACTGGTGGAGCTGGAGTAGCTTTGCCTGCAGGGATTTGTAGCTTGATTTGACCTATTATCTTTTTTGCCATTGTTTACACCTCCTTAAATTTTTGGCTTATCTAAACTTATCTATATAGTTATAGTTTGCCTTATTTTAAAGCAAATTTTATAAAGCTTCAACCTGATGAAATTCTAGTTCTACAGGTGTTTCTCTACCAAACATAGAGATAAGTACTTTAAAGGTTTGCTTTTCCATATTAATGGACTCTATTGAACCAATAAAGCTTTCGAAGGGACCTGAGATAACCCTTACACTATCTCCAACCTTGGCGTTAATCTCATGTCGTATTTCTTCTACTCCCATACCCCTTATCTCTTTATCAGTTAAAGGGATTGGTTTTGAACTTGGTCCAACAAATCCAGTTACGCCTCTAGTGTTACGCACCAAATACCAAGTTTCGTCAGTCATTTGCATTTTGACAAGAACATATCCTGGAAACAGTTTAGTCTCCTTTACTTTCTTCTTGCCATTTTTAATCTCGATTGTTTCTTCGGTCGGAACCTTAACTTCAACTATCAAGTCTTCCATTCCTCGGTTCTCAACCATTTTTTCGATATTCATCATCACTTTTTTTTCGTGACCAGAATAGGTATGGACTACATACCATTTTGCATCTTGGGTCATAATTAAGGGGCACCTATTGTATCAATAGATACCGCTCCCCTCCTTTAAACTTAATATGCTACTTTAGTATCAAATTCAAACCGAATCCGAAGGCAGCATCTAAAACCCAAAGTATTGCAGTAGCAACTAGAGAAGCAGCTATAACAACACTCGTGTGGTTTGTTAATTCTTTTCGATTAGGCCAGTTCACCTTTTTTAATTCAGATTTTACACCTCTTAAGAATTTTCCAAAGCTTCTGGTGTTTTCTTTATTAGTATTTGCATGGGTGCTCACTTCTCATTCACATCCTTCACCACATTTTTCTTAAAACATACTACTTTGTTTCCTTATGACTTGTATGGGTTTTACAGAATTTGCAATATTTCTTCATTTCAATACGGTCAGGGTTATTCTTTTTGTTCTTTGTTGTATTGTAATTTCTTTGCTTGCAGTCTGTACATGCTAATGTAATCTTAACTCGCAACTGTTACACCTCCTGAAAAAACGACATAAATATTTATATGACTACAGAACATAGGTAGCTCATATTATATATAGGGTACCTAATAAAATCTATCATATTTTTATTTTTATGTCAATAAAAATTTCTTTTCTGTCTAGCATCTGAAAATATTCCAATTGCTTCAACTGAAACAATTAGGTTTTTATATTCTTAATAAATAATATTCAAAACCAGTCAAAATCATTTATAAGGGACTAGGCTAACCCTAGTCCCTTAGACTGTTGAAAAAACCCGTCTTTTCTCACTAGCAATTCGAACTATGACTCGTACTACATATTATACTGGATCTTTCCATTAGCTTCTATTGAAGCCTTTTATCCGTCATGATTTTTGATTAAAGCTAAACTTATTTACTCTATAATACTTGCAACTACTCCAGCACCAACTGTTCTTCCACCTTCACGAATAGCAAATCTTAATCCTTCTTCTGTTGCTATTGGGCTGATTAGTTCGATTTGCATTGTTATGTTGTCTCCTGGCATTACCATTTCTACTCCGTCTGGTAGCTTAATGCTTCCTGTTACGTCTGTTGTTCTAAAGTAGAATTGTGGTCTGTATCCATCAAAGAATGGTGTATGTCTTCCACCTTCTTCTTTCTTTAATACGTATACTTCTGCCATGAACTTTGTATGTGGTTGGATTGAGTTTGGCTTCGCTAATACTTGACCTCTTTCAATCTCTGTTCTTTGGATTCCTCTTAATAGTATCCCTACGTTGTCTCCTGCTTGTGCTTGGTCTAGTAACTTTCTGAACATTTCTACTCCTGTTACTACTAGCTTTCTCTTTTCTTCTGCCAAGCCTACTAATTCTACTTCGTCTTGTACTTTTACGATTCCTCTTTCTACTCTTCCTGTTGCTACTGTTCCTCTTCCTGTTATAGAGAATACGTCCTCTACTGGCATTAGGAATGGCTTGTCTGTATCTCTTTCTGGCTGTGGAATGTATTCGTCAACTATTTCGAATAATTCTACTATCTTGTCTGCCCATTGTCCGTCTTGATCTTCTAATGCTTTTAATGCTGATCCTTTGATTACTGGTGTATCGTCTCCTGGAAACTCATACATGTT
>NZ_FMUS01000023.1 GCF_900101495.1 Alkaliphilus peptidifermentans DSM 18978 | reverse complement strand
TAAGGCTAGAAGATTTATGAAAACTGAAAAAGGTAAGCGTTACTATAAACGCAGAAAAGAAACCGTGGAAAGAATCTTTGCTGACGCAAAGGAATTGCACGGCCTTAGGTATGCCCACTATCGTGGACTCCATTTAGTTCAGATGCAGTGTTTAATGACTGCTACTGCACAAAATATCAAAAAAATAGCCACTAAGCTATCAAAAGTCCAGGAATAATCTTGGGTTTTTGATAGTTTAGTAGCAGAAACAATTAAAAATTTCATTTAAATCAATTTACAAAGAATTTAACCACCAGATTAGATAAAATCTGGTGGTTTGTAATCAACCTCAGGAATCCTATTATAGATAGGATTCCTTTTGTATCTAGTAGACTTAATACTGAAACCCAATTTTCCCATACAGGAGTCTGTAAATAACTTCGTCCTTAAAAAATAGAAACTTTCTGAGAAGATATACTGATGAGTTTGTTTAGAAAAATATTTGATTTTATATTTGAAGTTTTTAAATTTCATGTTCTCTCACCCGTGAAGTTTCAATGGCAGCGTTTAAGGCAAATAGCAAGGCATTCGTAACAATAAAGTTAATATAACATAGATTTACTATTAAAATATTTATAATTTTCAGATAATAATGTTGAAAATTGTACTAATTTGTCGTAAAATGTAAATATAGGATAAATTGAAAAAAATAAGTATTCCTGTAAGTACATATATAATAAAAAAGCGTCAAAACATTTGTATGAAGCAGAAAGGAGGGTTTTTAGGTTAATATGATTTAATGTATATAATAGTATGGAGGGAGGAAAAAATATGACTAATAGGCTTAAAGGATTGACTGCTAAATTATCTATAATCATTATAATTGTACTAATTATGTCTTTTTCTATTACTTCGTATATTGTAAGAGATACTATAAGGGACGAGGTATTGAATCAATGGAAGGCCCATAACTTAAAGCTAGTTAATGTTTATTCCCAGATGCTTGATGAAAATAATATTCAAGGCTTAATAAATAAAATTGATAGTGAGAATAATTTAGCTTATGCACTATTTATCGACTCTAACTTAACTGCTGTTGCCCATAGTAATGTAGATAGAATAGGTATAAAATTGGATGATGAAGGAAGTATAGCTGCAGCACAAAAAGGACAGGAATATGCCGATTTCTTCCATTACTCTGTGACAGATTCTCTTGTTTTAGATATATTAACTCCAATATATATAAATAATGAATTAATTGGAGCCTTGAACATAGGGGTAGCTGTAGATGTTGCTACTTTAAACAACATATTAAAGGATAGTTTACTAAGAGTTGTTATAACATTTGTTTTAGTAGGTATTGTTTGTATAGTAGCTTTAATTATTGTATTTAGATATTTGCTTACAAGGCCAATAATTAGCCTAGCGGATATTCTATTGAAATTATCAAACTACGATCTATCCTTTGATGAAAGTGAGGCTATTAAATACATAAACAGAAAAGATGAAATAGGAACTATAACAAAGGCTCTAATGACTATGCAAAAAAATATGATATCACTTATAAAGCAAATCACTGATACTTCACATCAGGTGGCAACTTCATCTGAGGAATTGACTGCAATTAGCCATGAGTCTTCAAAAGCATCTGAGGAGGTTGCTAGGGTAATTGAAGAAATTGCTAAAGGGGCAACTGATCAAGCTAAAGATACTGAGCAAGGTGCAGGACACATTGTTATACTAGGTGATATTATTGGAAAAGAGCAAAAGCTTGTGGAAGAGTTGAATGTTTCTGCCAGTGATGTAAATAGGTTGAAGGACGAAGGGTTCCAAATACTTGAGGAACTTATCGAAAAAAATAATGTTAGTAATACAGCATCTAAAGAAATCAGTCAAATAATTGTCGAGACCAATGAAAGTGCTGAAAAAATATCCACTGCCAGTCAAATGATAAAGAGCATTGCAGAGCAAACTAATTTATTGGCTTTAAATGCTGCAATAGAAGCCGCTAGGGCTGGTGAAGCGGGAAGAGGCTTTGCTGTAGTAGCAGATGAAATAAGAAAGCTTGCAGAACAGTCCAATGGTTTCACTGAAGAAATCGAAAAAATCATAGGTGAGTTAACACAAAAAACAGGCTATGCTGTGAATACTATGGGTAAAGTTGAGAAGCTGGTGACATCTCAAACGGAAAGTGTGATAAATACTAACAACAAATTTAAAGGTATTTCGCAGTCAATAGAAAGCATGAAAATGATTTTAGAGGACTTAAATTTATCAGGTAAGAGGATGGAAGAAAAAAAGGACGAAATTATTCAAATAATAGAAAATCTATCTGCAATATCTGAAGAAAACGCTGCAGGAACAGAAGAAGCATCTGCTTCTGTTCAAGAACAAACTGCATCTATTATTGAAATTGCCACTTCATGTGAAGATTTAGTAAAGCTAGCTGAGAATATGAAAAACAGTGTTAATAAGTTTAAAATATAGGCGTTATTGCCAGTGGGCTGATACTACAGAAAAGATTTATAAATATAAACACAAAGGGAATCCTATTATAAGCTAGGATTCCCTTTGTGTTTATAATCTGGTTTATGCTACTAAAATGGTCCATAATTAATCATTACTGAAAGTGCTACTAAACTCATCCCAATCACAGTCCATATTAAAAACAAGGGGAGCATAAACTTAACCCATTTTTCCCATTTGATTCCTCCAATTGCCAATGCAGCCATAAAATATCCAGAGGTGGGGCTAATAACATTAGAAAAACCATCTCCAAACTGAAATGCCAATACAGCTGTTTGTCTAGTTATACCAACTACATCTGCCATTGGAGCCATAATAGGCATTGAAACAGCAGCCTGACCACTACCAGAAGGAACAATGACATTTATTATACTCTGTACAAAAAACATTCCAATTCCGCTCAATACTCCAGGCAGACCTTGAACGATCCTTGCCATACTATATATTACTGTATCTAAAATTGCTCCCTCATTCATTACAACCATAATGGAGGTTGCTAATCCAATGATTAAAGCTCCATACACCAACTCTTGAGCACCCTTGATAAATTCTTCAGCAATGCGGTCAGCTTTTAATCCTCCAACTATTCCCGCTGCTATTCCCATTATTATAAATAATGCAGTTAACTCAGTAATATAGAATCCTAACTTGGCTACACCAAGGCCTAAAATCACTAACCCTAATACCAAAACTAACATAACCATCTTATGCCTTTTAGTCATTTCTGTTAACTGACTTATATCTATATTTTTTTGTCGCTTTTTATCCTCTTCATATGTTAAGCTTAGCTCAGGATTAGCCTGGATTTTAGCAGCATATCTATAAACATAAATGATTGCACTGCCCAAAATTAGAACGTAAGCAAGCATACGAAAAACAAATCCTGAGAAAAGAGGGAGTCCAGCAATTCCTTGGGCTATTCCAACTGTAAAAGGGTTAGCAAAAGCTCCGGCAAAGCCAGCTCCAGCCCCTAACAATACCAAGGCAGTTCCAGTTATAGAATCGAAGCCCAGTGCAATAGCTAAAGCTATTACAATAGGGTAGAAGGGTAGGGCCTCTTCGGCTGTTCCTAGAGTTGCACCTGCCAATGAAAAAACCAACATTACAACAGGAATAATCAATTTCTCACGACCTGACATTTGTTTTACGGTAGAGCCGATCCCTGCATCAATAGTACCTGTTGCCTGTATAATACCAAAGGCACCTCCAATCATAAGAACAAAAAATATTATGTATCCTGCCTCATTCATCCCTTTGGGTATGGATTGAAAGAGTCCAAAAATTGATACTGGGCTTTGTTCTACATAATGGAAACTTTCGGGAACTACAAAAATTCTACCTGTTGCAGGGTCCTCAGCTCTATCAAATTGACCAGCTGGAATGATATAGGTTAATGCCGTCATAATAATAATTACACAAAATAGTAAAACATAAGTATGAGGTATTTTAAATTTTTTCATTATATCTCTCCTTAATTTTTAATTTATTTATGTTTAATTTATTTCTTTGTATTGAATGATTTAACTACATAGATTTTTAATAAGATTAAAATAAATTTCTGTCGCCATGATAATTTCATCAATACTACAAAACTCATCATTTGCATGGGCTTGATTAATATTACCAGGCCCTAATACAATACAATGAGTGCCTAAATTATTACTAAGAAGTGCTGCATCACTCCAACCCGGAAAATCCTTAGGCACCTGATTTTTTCCTGTAATGGACTGAACTATCATTAATGATTCTTTAACTAAAGTTTCTTCAATATCGATGCAGTGGGGCGTGTTGCCTAAAGAAGCAGTAGCATCACTCATTCTCCTCAGTTCAAAGCTTCCTCCTGTTACCTCAATAGCATTATTTGCAATAACTTCTATTTCTTTATGGATATCTTCTAATGTTTCATTTGGCAAGTACCTTCTGTCGATCCTTACTATACATTCATCAGGTATAATATTGGGGTCATTTCCACCCCTTACTATACCTACATTTATGGTGCCACTGCCTAATTTTTCATATAGTCTATCTTCTATTTTAGGTGCTAGTTCATTCTTTATTAGTTGAATAAATTCTGCTGCAATATATATAGCATTAATTCCTTCATGTGGCCTACTACCGTGACCAGATTTTCCCTTGAAGACTACTTCTATCCATTCCATTCCCTTGTGAACTACTGAGACATTTAACTCAGTTGGTTCGCCAATGACAGCCATCTGGGGTCTTATATTAGTTGATTTTATAATAGATTCTGTACCCTTAGAACATTGTTCTTCATCGATAACACCAGCAAAAATGACTCCCTTTGATAGCTTAAGATTGGATCTTTTAACCGCAATCATAGCAGCCAACATTGCAGCTATTCCTCCCTTCATATCGACACTACCTCTACCATGAAGCTTATTGTCCTTTATAAAGGGTTCAAATGCTTTGTAGTCCATATTGAAACCAGGAATTGTATCGGTATGGCCATTGAACATTAACGCCAGCTGCTTGTCTTGTCCATCTATTTGTGCATATACGTTAGGTCGATCTTGTACAACTTCCTCTGTCCATGATTGGATGCCCTCATCAGTCATTTTTTCTTGAATCCATTGGGCGATATTGTATTCTTGTTTTGTTACATCTTTGTGACTTTCAATTGATATAAGCTTTTTAGCTATTTCTATTACCTCTTCATCAGATACTAAATCTTTAATATGCATTTTTTCACTCTCCTTCTAAATATGCTCCACTTAAACATATGTTTATATGTTTAAGCATATAAACATATAAACCAAGTGAGTTTCTGTATTATCAACATAAAATATCACCTCCTTAAATAATATTTAGTTATAACTTATATTTATGTTTATAAGTTTAAGATTATCAACGCATTAGATAAAAATATACATATTCCAAAACTACCATCCAACAAAATACAAAATTGATTCTGCTAATGATGTTAGCTTATACATATTAGTCGAATAATAAATCTCTTTGCCCTCTTTCCTAGAAGTAAGTATACCAGACCTTTTCATGATCTGTAGATGATGGGAAATTGTAGGCCGGGAGACTCTGCAATTATTAGCTATTTCATTTACATTCATCTCATTTTTCCCTATTAAAAATAGAATTTCTAACCTGGTTTCGTCCGATAAAGCTTTTATTACTTCAATATCAAATCTATTTTCATTAATTCCTGACATATTTCACCTCTATATTTTCAAGGAAGAATTGTTTTGTTTCAATACAAATATAATGTTATAGGTTAAGAAGTTTTTTAAATCACTAATATTACTACAAGATTAATAGGGTCCATATTCGATGATAGTAGCAATAATTAGTAATACGCCTCCTAGTATACACCAAATTGCAAATAAAGGAAACATCCACTTAGCCCATTTTTTCCATTGAATTCTGCCGATTGCCAATGCTGCCATAAAATAACCTGATGTAGGGCTGATAACATTTGAAAAGCCATCTCCAAATTGAAAGGCTAATACTGAAGTTTGACGTGTTACGCCAGATAAGTCTGCTAGAGCAGTCATAATAGGCATTGATACTGCTGCTTGACCACTTCCGGAGCTAATAAACAGGTTTATGACACTTTGTGCAACAAACATAGCTACTGCACTAAACATAGGTGGTAAACCTTCAATCCCTTTAGATAATACAAAAATAAAGGTGTCCATAATATTTCCATACTCCATTACAACCATAATGCCTTTAGCCAAGCCAATGATAAGGGCACCATAAACTAAGTTTGATGACCCTTTAATGAATTCCAACGCTATTCTACCAGAACTCAGATTGCCTGCTATACCACATAGGATACCCATAATCAAGAATATGGTGGAAATTTCAATAACGTAGAAGTCTTTTTTAAATACTCCATATACTAAAATACCCAAAAAAAACAACATAATACTTACTACTATTAGGTCCCGCTTTGTTAAAGAGGGTAAACCATCAGTACTAAAGCTTCTTTTTCTTGACTTATCCTGTTCAAATGTTGGACTAAGACTTGGGTTCTTTTTTATTTTTATTGAATAGTAATATACGTAGAGAATTGTAGTGCTTACAATAACTAAATAGCATAGCAAGCGAAATAACATACCAGAAAACAATGGAATATCAGCTATTCCTTGGGCTATTCCGGTAGTGAAAGGATTTAAAAAGCCTGCTACAAAACCTGAGCCAGTGCCCAATAGTATCATTGCTACTCCTGTAATGGAATCAAAGCCTAAGGCTAATGCTAGTGTAATAAAAATGGGGTATAATGGTAACACTTCTTCTGCCATGCCCAGTATAGCACCAGCCAAAGAGAAAACTATCATTACCATAGGAATAACTCTTGTCTCTTTACCTATGTTTTTTCTTACTACAGCACTAATTAATTTATTTATGGTTCCAGTAGCATTGATAATACCAAAACTACCACCAATGATTAGAACAAATATAACGATATCCCCTGCCTGCATCATACCATCGGGGATTGCCTGAAAGAGCTTAAAGGGTGAAACTGGCGATGCTTCTACAGATCTATATGTACCGGGAACAACATATTCAATTCCTGTATCTAAATCTACTTGCCTATTAAAATTGCCGGCTGGAATAAAATACGAAGCTAATCCTAAAGCAATTATGATATAGAATATCAATACATATGCATGGGGAATTTTAACCTTCATGAAGAACCTCCATTTACCCAATTCATTTTGTTATGTTTAAACATTTCAACATGTTAATTAAAATTCCTTCTAATTTATAAAAAAACTTTTTATATTTTCATGAAGTAGATATAATATATAGAATTGAAGAAAAAAAATATCTTATAAGGTTCGTATGGAAGAACTCAAGAATTTAAAATTCAATTGGTTTGGATTTATACAAGTAGGGTTTCGTATTAAAAAAAAGAACTGAGGCGAATAGTTTA
The DNA here is from genome assembly GCF_900101495.1 of Alkaliphilus peptidifermentans DSM 18978. Taxonomy (GTDB): domain Bacteria; phylum Bacillota; class Clostridia; order Peptostreptococcales; family Natronincolaceae; genus Alkaliphilus_C; species Alkaliphilus_C peptidifermentans. Next base: position 79,182 of record NZ_FMUS01000023.1, on the reverse strand, counting down.
AGGATGTAGAAAGAAAGACAATGAAAAGAGGTACTATAATTATTAATAGATAATTATAACATTTAATGGTATATTAATACTAAAAAAAGGTATAAACATAAATAAAAGGAGGCTATAACATGATTGATATTAATTTAAAGGAAGGTATGAGTCATTCTATACAAAAGAAGGTTAAGTATGACGATAGCGTTACCTTTGGTAGAACCGGAATGGAAACATTATTTTCAACTACTGAACTTACTACAATGATGATAGAAGCAGCTGTTCAACTTGTAGGTAAAAATATACCCGAGGGCTTTGTTTCGGTGGTTAAAAAAATTGAAGTATTCCATGAAAAGCCGACTTTACAGGGAGTAACAGTAACAATAGAGGCAAAGATTGATGAAATTAAAGGAAATACATTATATATCTCTACACATTGCTTTGATGAATTAGGAGAAATAGCCCAAGGTATGCAAGAACGACACATTGTAAATAAAAAAGCACTCATCAATAGAGCTCATGAGAGAGCAGAAGTTCTTGAAGGGAAAAAACGCTAAATTAAAAAGGGGATCCATCTTAGATCCCCTGAGGTTTTATTCTGTTTTGATAGCTTCAATGGCACTGAGCTTCATGGCTCTTCTTGCGGGATAGAATCCCGAAATAATTCCCACCAAGGTTGTAAAGAGGATGGTGGAGAGGCTAAGCCATAGTGGAATGATGGAAATACGACTCCCATGCATAAAATCTATCACTTGTGATCCCACAGTGTTTAATAAATAAGAGGCAAGATAACTAAATGCTATTCCAATAATCCCCCCCGAAAATCCAATTAGGGCAGCCTCCAGTAAAAAAAGTCTACGAATATCTGAAAGGGAGGCTCCGATTACCTTCATAATGCCTATTTCTCTAGTTCGTTCATAGATTGACATTATCATTGTATTGGTAATTCCTAAGGCGGCAACCAGGAGTGAAACAGCACCTATACCCCCCAGCACAGCCTGAATTACTGAGGCTGTGTTTTGCATAGACTCCAAATAGTCCGTTAAACTATAGGCATTGTATCCCATGTCTTTAATTTGATTTTGAATGTTTGTTACATCTTTAATATCCTTAACCTTAATCATAATACCTTCATAGCCTTTATTCTGATTGGATTGACCAGAATTTCGATTGTTTTTCTGATTACGATTGTTTTCATCTATCATCTTTTTTAACTGATCAATTGACATGAAGGCATAATAGTCATTATTGTAATCTCCTTCTTTAAGTATACCTACTCCATTAACTCGATAGCTTTTTGTAGGTTTAGCATCCTCTGAATAATCATCGAAGCTTAATTCTAATCGATCCTTAAGACGGTCTACATTAGATTCATTTGAATCATGGTAACGATAGGAGTATCTTGAACGTTCATCTTGAAATCTCCAGGGAGCATTGACTCCAAATACGATGGCATATGTATCACCTGTTTCCAACAATCTTCCTTCACTGGCTTCAAACTCAAAGATCTCCATGGTCTCTGGTCTAATCCCCTTAACCGACATATAGGAATAATACCTGCCGGATGTTATTTTAAGATGGGTTTCTAAAACCGGTGTAACTGCCTCAACTCCAGCAATAGATGAAAAGGAATTTACAGCTTGATCATCTAATTCTTTTGGTTGGTCTCTTCGTTTAGTAGGACTGTCATCCCAGTAATAATCGTAGGGAGGATTTACATTAATAATATTTAAACTGCCCATACGACTTATTTCTTCTTTAAAGCTTTCATTCATTCCGAAACCAAGAGACACCATAATTACAATGGATGAGGTACCTATTATAACCCCAAGTATAGTTAGGAAAGTACGGAGTTTTCTGCGCCATAGATTTTTAAAGCCCATAATAATTAAATCAATAGACTTCATCAGCTTCCATACCTTTCTTCTTTTTTATTCTCTTTCTGATTAAAAATCCTCCAACAGCTATTAGGATTATTACTAAAGCCCATACAAATTTATTTTTTAATATTATTTTAAACCATGGTTCATCATTAAACTCCGGAGGAAAATCCATCCAATCTTCAGGAAATTGCTCCATCTCCATTATATTAATAGATAGTTCCTTTATTACCTCAATATAATCTCCTGCTGAATCTTCATATGAAAATATGATATTTCCCTCCAGCAGCCCTGGGTTAATTGGAGTTATATATGTATCATAATAATCACTACGACCAGATTCAAGGTTTCCAACAAAATATTGACGACTTTGGGTTTCAAACTCACCCTCCAGTTTAATCATTAAATTATTTAAAGTAACCTTGCCTGTATTATAAAACTCTAAAAATATAGTTATAGAATCTCCGACGAAGGCCTCTGGGGGAAGACTAATAGTACTTACCTCCAGTCGAGAGGGTTGAACCACTGGTATACCAATAAGCTCCGTTGCCTCATATTTATTTCCATCACTATCTTCATATTCAAAGTTTGCTGTAATAGTATAGGTTTTAGCCTTTGCATCGGGTATTGCATAAAGAGTTAGATTTTTTTTAACCTTACTTTTTGGTTGAATAGAGTCTATATAAAAGGTATTGCTGCTGTTAACAGGTGTAAAGACATTGCCGGTTTTGCCATCTTTTTCCGTTTCTTCATCTGCTGTCAAGAATACTTTAATGTTTTTAATAGATCTTGTTGCGTTGGTATTTAAAAAAGAAACTGATAAATCAAAGTTGTCACCAGCTTTGATAATATTTGGCTTAAATACATACTGATCAATAATTATTTTGGGAGTAGTGTTATCACTGCTGCTTCTATCAACATTAATTCCTACATATTGCTGAATTGATTGAGTTTCGCCATCTGTTCCCTCATCATATTCCACCTTAATTAATAGGGGATGATTTTGCTTCGAAGCCTCCGATGAAACATAAAAATTAAACTGCTGGCTTCTGGTTTCATTAGAAGCCAAAGATTGAATTACTCTGATGTTTTGACTTTTGGGAAGGAGAACTTCTTTTCCGTCAACAGAAACTCGTACATTCCGTGCAGTAGTTTCACCTGTGTTGGTGACATCGAAGCTAATCAAAAAGGAATCGTTGGGGTCTAAGCCATCGGTGGGGGCTTCTATGTTGATTATTTCTATTTGAGGGCCTCGTCCCAACTCATTACCTACTGGAATAAAAAATATGTGCTCATCACTTTGAGTTCCATTTTTTGTATCCTCGTACTTTAATTTTAAGGTTAAAGGATGGTTACCATCTGTTATTCGTGCAGAAGCATGCAAATCAAAAAAGACAATAGTATCCTCTCCACCCTTTAGCTCTTTAACATATCGGTTATTGGTATTATTAACGACGGTGATACCGTTATTTGTCAAACCCACTAAGGAAACATGAATATTTTTTGCTTCTAAGGATCCACTATTTTTTAAGTGGACAGTCATTTCGGTACTTCCACCAGCTTCAAGCTTCTCAGGAGAAAACCTCATTCTGTTAATCATTACCTTTGGCTGTACTTTTTCATTAGTTACATTGACGTAAATTGTCTCTGTTGTACTAAAGATATCTCCTTGAGAATTGACAAAATCAAATTTGAATTTTACAGCATAGGTATCAGCTGCAGCAGTGTCCTTAACCCTAAGCTTGTACATAATTTCTTCGCTTCTGTTTACTGAAAGGCTAGAAATAGAACGTCTTAAATTAGCTTCTTCTATAGCAAAGGGTTGATTTTCTATTTCATCTAACAGAAGGGTGACGATTATGTCCTTTGCAAAATAATTACTGCTATTTTTAACTGTTAGGTCTAAATCAAAGCTTTCACCTGCATCAGCAGAGGGTATCTCCAGGTTTTCAATAACTAAACGTGGAACATCCTTTTTCGAGGTTGCAGGTGGGTCAGTGTCGGATGTATCTCTGACATTGGTTATATTGCTATAATAACTGGGAGAAGTAACTTCAACTCCGCCTTCATTGTATTTTAAGAGAAATGGAAAGTGATTATCTCCACCAAAATAGAGCATATCGACGGTAATAGAAAAGGAATCACTATCTGCAACTGAACCTTTATAGATTGGTTCTGGCACCTCAAAATAGGCAAAGGAAGATGTCCCATCAGGCACAAGACGAATGTTGCTGATGGTGTCACCTGTATTATTAGTAATATCAAATCTTTGTTTAAATCTGTCGCCTTTGTAAATAGGGGTATTTATTCTAGTGTGATACTCATTGACCTGATATGAATCTTTAATTACAAAATCTTTGCTGTTGCCAAAGCTAAAGGATAAACCTTGAGTACTGAGGATTACTGTTATTAATAAAAAACTAAGTATTTTTTTCACTTACAAAGCCTCCTTATTTTCTGTTGTATCTTCTATTTTTTCTATGTTACCGTCTCGGATATAGATAATTTGATCTGCATAGTGGGCAATTTCTATATCATGGGTAACAATTACTAAGGTTTGATTATTTTTTCTTGCCATAAAAGTAATGAGGTCCATTACTTCTTGTGTGGTTTTTGTGTCAAGGTTTCCAGTTGGCTCGTCAGCAAAAACTATTTCAGGAGAAGCAATAAATGCCCTAGCAATACTAACACGCTGTTGTTGACCACCACTCATCTGATTCGGCCTATGGTTTAATCTGCCTTCTAAGCCCACTGCCTTTAAAAGATTGGAGGCCCTTTGATCTCTAACCTTTCTTCGTACACCCTTAAAGGTTAATGGAATACTTACATTTTCCAGAGCTGTTAACATAGGCATAAGATTATATGATTGGAAGACAAAGCCAATATTATTCTGTCTAAATTTAGCTAATTTTGATTCGCTCATTTTTCCAATCTGTGTATTTTTTATTATTATCTGGCCTCTGCTGGGCTTTTCGAGGCCAGCCAGCAGGTTTAACAGGGTACTTTTACCAGAACCAGAGGTACCAAGTAAACAATAAAACTTTCCTTTTTCCATAGTTAAACTTATATTTTCTAAAGCAACAATTTTTTCTTCACCCATCCTGTAATATTTACTAACATTTTTTACTTCTATTAAACTACTCAACGTATTCACCCCCTTTTGTCACATGCGTATGTATTGCGCACTTAAATAGTTATTATTTGAAATAGATAATAAATATGTTAAGTGTACTATTGGTTATCACATATACAGTATACATAAATATTCAATACTAGTAAATATATAGCATATTGAGATAAATATGGAAACATATATATTTAATACTTAATTGAATCTGCTAATATTAGGAATAATCTATGGTGGATAGAAGATAGATATTTCTCTATACTATTAATATACATAAAATAGTTGGGAAAGGAGATTCGAATGATAACCAGACTATTCTTAATTGCAGTTACACCAAGCATTGCATTAGGCGCTGCTATTTATCTTACAGACCGTTATGATCGAGAGCCCTTATCATTACTAGCAAAAATATTTGTTTATGGGGCTCTAACGGTTATACCAGTTTTTTTTGTAGAAAAAGTGTTACTTATGTTCAATATATTTCCTGGTATATTTGGAATCGCATATTCAGCATTTATCGTAGCTGGTTTTACAGAAGAATATTTTAAAAGGTGGGTTGTATTAAAGGGTGCATTTAATAGTAAGCATTTTAATGAAAAATTAGATGGTATTGTGTATTGTGTATTTTCAGCTTTGGGCTTTGCAACCATAGAAAACATTATGTATGTTGTTTTTAGATTTACAGGTAACTATTATGTAGGTGTTATGAGAGGAATACTATCAGTGCCTGCCCATACGCTATTTGCAGTTACAATGGGATATTATTTGTCCTTGGCAAAATATACTGAGGATCCAAAGCTTAAAAGTGTTTATTTTTCAAGGTCCCTAATTATTCCCATATTACTTCATGGGTTATTTAATTTCATTTTAATGGCTCAGGTGCCCTATCTTATGATTTTGTTCATTCCATATGTAATATATCTGTGGAGAATGAATTTAATTAAGCTCAATAAATATACAAAAGAGAGTCGAGATGAATTTAATAGAATTAACGATGACGAAATATAATGTAAAAAATAACTATCTCTGATAAGATAATAAGTATGTAAATAAATCTTCATAAAGGGGGCTTTTAGATGCTTAATAATATAAAAGCAGCTATTTTTGATTTAGATGGAACTCTTATTGATTCCATGTTTGTATGGGAAAAGATAGATGTGGATTTCCTAAGTGAAAGGGGTATTGATGTACCCGATAATATAGGGAAGATAACTGAAGGGAAAAGCTTTACTGAAACTGCAATGTATTTTAAGGAAACCTTTGCACTAAGTGAATCTGTGGAAGAGATTAAGAATCAATGGATAAAGATGGGTCTAATCTATTATCAAAATAATGTTGAAATGAAACCAGGAGCAAAAGAGCTTTTAGAGACTCTAAAGGATAATGGAATAAAAATGGGCATTGCAACAAGCTGTAGTCGAGATTTATTGGAGGCAGTTTTAGATCAGCACAACCTACATAAATATTTTCAATCTATTGTAACCTCATGTGAGGTGAAGAGAGGAAAGCCTTATCCAGATGTTTTCTTAAAGGTTTCAGAAGAATTAAATATCCATCATAAACATATTTTAGCCTTTGAGGATACAGTGGCAGGTGTATTAGCAGCTAAAGCCGCTGGGATGAAGGTGGTGGCTGTTTATGATACCCACTCAGAAAAACATACACATGAGTTAAAGGAAACAGCTGATTACTATATAATATCGATGGAAGAACTTTTAACAGTAGAAAGTAGTGTTGGATAATAAAGGATTCATTCCAGGCAATAAAAAAGCAGAGAGATAAACTTCTCTCTGTTTTATGTATGTCTTTATTGAGAATTAATTAGTTTTTGCAATAATTTTAACCATTTCTTCAATCGTTGCATTTGTTGGAATTAAAAAGGTTCCAGATTTAAGCTTAACATCAAGGTTTAAATCTTCAGCCTTCTTTATAAAATCGCCAGTATTTTCTATTAAGCCGTTATCATGGAGAAGTTTGGCGATACCAACGCCAGGAGTTCCATTGGGAATAGTAATTTCTTTAACTTCAACTACAGTAATTGGAGATGAAGTATCTTCTACTTCAGATTCCACTTCTACTACCTCAAATTCTTCATTGGCTTCCTCTTCAGCATCAATTTCTTCTACATCTTCTACATCTTCTTCATCTTCAGTGATAATTACTACAGGATCATCAGACTCTAGTTTTGACTCGGTATTTTCTTCAATTACATTTTTAGGAATTTCAGCTGCAGAAACATCCCTACTGAAATTAAACCAATCGCCTAAATTAAAGGCAACAACTGCAAACATAGCCAGTACAATTACAAAAGCTAATAAAACATCTGTAAAATCATGTATCCAATCCTTAAATTTTTCCATTTTTGCTTCAATCCTTTCTGCAGTCCCTTATAGTCTAAGAATACCATATAGAAACTAATGATTTCAACTGGAGACCAATGTAAATTTGATATTTATAAAACCAACAATAGAAAAAGAGTAATTATTTGTGGATATTAGAGTGCTTGTAAACAATAATAATGATAAAAAAGAGATGAAATTAAAGTGAAGTTTTTTTGATTAAGGAAAAATATTAATGTATTTCCTTAACAATCATTTATTACAATGTTGAAGGTATGTAAATTTATAACCTCAAGTAATTACATATTATTTATTCAAACAGTTATAATATCGAATAAAGGGTAATATACAATTAGTAATAATATTGTTTAGGAGGGATAATTATGGCAAAGAAAGTAAAGAAAATAGCTGATATAACAGAATTAGAAAAAATAATAAAAAGATCCAACAAAAAGCCGGTTTTCATATTTAAGCACGATGATAAGCTACAAGATAGTGAAGATGCTTATCAAGAATACATCAATTTCATAGAGGATACAGAAGATGATATTGTTTTTACAGTAATATATGTTAGGGAGGAAGTAGAGGTTTCTGAAGCAGTGGAGGAGCTTTTAGAGGTAACTCATGATGTTCCACAGCTTATACTGGTGATGGATGAAGAAGTAGTTTGGGATGATATAAAGGATAATATTAATTTTGATAATCTTATTGAGGTTATTAATGAATTTATCATGGTTTAGTTAATCAATATCCCCTGATTAAGAACACCCTTAGACTTAAATAGTTGCTTTCATATTATTGCAGTGTTAAAATATATAAAGGAGCAAAAAGAAAGGCGTCAGGGGGATTAATTGTGAAAAACGAAATAATTGAATGGATTAAAACCATTGTGCTGTCGGTAGTAATTGCATTATTAATAACAGCTTTTATAAAACCAACCATAGTAAGGCAGCATTCCATGAGCCCTACACTTCAGGAATATGACTTTTTAATTATTAATAGACTTTTATATAATAGAACTGCTCCTCAAAATGGTGATATTGTTGTATTTCAATCGACACTGAAGACAGCTATGGGTAAAGATAAGCTTCTAATAAAACGAATAATAGCAGTTCCGGGAGATGAACTCCTAATAGAGGATGGAATAGTCTACTTGAATGGTAGGATTTTGGATGAACCTTATTTAGTGAATGGTTATACTGAAGGAAAAGCAACCGAAGGAAACACTATATTAATACCTGAGGGTAAATTATTTGCAATGGGAGATAATCGAAATAATAGCATGGATAGTCGTGATGAAGTTATTAGCCTAGTAGATATCGACGATATTGTGGGTAAAGCTTTTTTAAGACTTTATCCCTTAAATAAAATAGGGTTTTTAAAATAGGTAAATCTCCTAATAGTTTAGGAGGTTTATTTGTTACAATGATAAATATGAGATAAAATTACCTATGTTGCAAAAAAAATGCAGGATATAATAAAAAAAGGTCGAAACTCCATATAAAGTATAAAAGCCAAAGGTGATGAAAATGAAAAGAAAAGTGCTTATTATAAATGACTCTAAATTTGAAGCACTGGTTTTATTAGACCTACTTACTAAGCTTGGATATAGTGGAGAGATTGCTGACGAATACAATGCCCTAAAAATTATTGATAAATTTAAACCAAATTATATTTTTGTAAACTACATAATGAAGGAAACAACTGGAGATAAGTTTATTAGAAGTATAAAGGCTAAGTATAAAAACATCAATTGTTACCTATCCTCCTGTAATCAGCTGGAATTGTCAAATTTCAAAGACTCTATAGATATAGATGGAGTTATTCAAACACCTGTAACCGTTAAAAATCTATTAAACATGATTGAAACAAAATCAAAGGATATCTTGTGTAGAGTCTGTAGTAAAAAAATAGAACCTAGTTTTCTACATTGTCCTTATTGTGGAGAAAAGGTGTAATGATTAGATAAACTTTTTGTTTAAACCAACTCATAAAAAAAGCTAAAAAAACAAAAGCTATATTTGAAAAAACATGAGGAGGTTATAATTATATGAAGGTTAGAGATGTTATGACAAGTAATATAACAGCTGCTGATTCTAACACATCAATATCTGAGATAGCTAAAAAAATGAGAGACTTAAATATTGGTGCTATTCCCATTTGTGATGAACAAAATTATCCAATAGGCATTGTGACAGATAGGGATATAGTAATAAGAGGTGTGGTTGAAGGACTCACCAGCAATGATAATGTTGCACAGATAATGTCTAAACAGGTAATATACGTTACTCCCGACATGCATGTTCATGAAGCAACAAGACTAATGGGAGAGAATCAAATTAGAAGATTACCTGTAGTAGAAAATGGGAAAATTATAGGAATGGTTTCCATAGGAGACTTAGCAGTGCAAAACATTTATGAAGATGACGCTGGGCATGCCTTAAGTGAAATTTCGACACCAAGTAGACCTATGATGTAGGTTAAAAAGTTCCTGTAATAAGCAGGAACTTTTTCATTATATAGCGAAAGAATTATGAATATATAATTAATAGAATAAGTAATTAGACAAAATTATAGGGGGATATTTATGTCAAATAAAAACTCATTTACTAATAATAGCCATAGTATAAAGGCAATGATAAACAACGATTTACTGGAATTACCAAAAGGTACAAAATTAGAAGAAATAGCAAAATCATTTAATGAAAGTGGTAAAAATAAGTTAGTAGCTGCTTTAGTTGATAACGAGCTGAAGGAATTAAATTATGCTATAGATGAAGACTGTGAGATCAAATTTTTATCAATTATGTCAACTATAGGTTCACGTATCTACCAAAGAAGTTTAGTTTTCGTTTTTATTCGATCATGTATGGAGCTTTTTTCAGGCTGCAAGGTGTCGGTAGAGCATTCCATAAGCGGTGGTCTATATTGTGAGGTACACTATAAGCGTACTATAGATGAGAAGGATACGGAAAGAATTAATGAGCGTATGAAGGAAATAATTGCTGAGGATGTTCCATTTATGAAAACTAGAATCCCTGTTGATGAGGCTAAAGAGATTTTTAGAGACTATGGACAAACTGGTAAAGTAAGATTATTAAAGTATAGAGAAAAGCCATATATAAATCTATATCAGAATGGTTGGCTAAAGAACTATTTTTATGGATATATGGTGCCATCTACTGGATATCTTGATGAGTTTAATTTACATTATTATAAGCCCGGTATAGTAATTCAATTTCCGAAAATTGAGTTAAAGGGTGAAATTGGAGAATTTAAGGAGCATCCTAAATTATTTAAAGTTTTTCGAGAAGCAGAAAAATGGGGTGAAATACTAGAAATCGATTATGTTGCCTCTTTGAATGATTTAATTGTTTCAAAAAAAGAAGGCGAATTTATTCGTATTGCTGAAGCTTTACATGAAAAGAAAATTGCAGAAATTGCTGATATGATTTCAGAGCATCCTGATAAAAAAAGAGTTATTTTGATTGCAGGACCCACTTCCTCTGGCAAAACTACATTTGCCCAAAGGTTAATGATTCAATTAAAGGTAAATGGAATAAAACCTGTATCTATTTCACTTGACGACTACTTTGTTGATAGAGAAAAGACACCACTAGATGAATATGGAGAGTATGACTTTGAATCTTTATACGCCATCGATCTAGACAGTTTTAATAGAGATCTTACTGCATTGTTAAGTGGCGACGAGGTGAAACTTCCACATTTTAATTTTCATACAGGAAAACGCGAATATAAGGGCAATACATTGAAGATTATGGAAAACCAACCAATAATTCTGGAAGGAATTCATGCCCTAAATGATGAGTTAACAAAATCGATTGAAAAAAGTAAAAAATTTAAAATTTATATAAGTGCATTAACTCAGTTGAACGTTGATGAACATAACAGAATTCCAACAACCGACACCAGATTAATTAGAAGGATAGTAAGAGATTTTAAATATCGATCTAATGATGCCGTTAGAACTCTCTCGCTTTGGGAATCTGTTAGACGAGGAGAAGAAAAGAATATCTTTCCATTCCAAGAGGACGCGGATGTAATGTTTAATTCAGCATTATTTTATGAATTGAGTTTACTAAAGAAAAGTGCAGAGCCTTTATTAAGACAGGTTGATTCAACAAATCCATATTTTTCAGAGGCAAAACGTCTATTGAAGTTTTTAAGCTACTTTGTAGCACTTGAAAATGAAATAGATATTCCACGAACCTCCATATTAAGAGAGTTTATTGGAGGTAGTGCTTTTAATTAAAAATATTTGACTTTTATCTTATTATTCTATATCGTTATCCTGTAAATAAAAATATGGATGGTGAGAATGTGGAAAAAAGAGTAAAGGAAATATTAGATAAAAACAAGAAATACATTGAAGGGGGTAATTTACCTACATATATTCCTGAGTTAAGAAATGCCAATAAAGATGCCTTAGGTATATATATTTCAAGTCTAGATGGAACAGAGTGGGGTGCAGGTGATTATATGTATCCATTCACAATACAAAGTATTTCCAAAGTTGTAACCCTACTTATTGCTCTTCAGGATAGAGGGGTGGAAATATTTGAAAAGGTAGGAATGGAACCTACTGGAGACGCATTTAATTCTATGATGAAGCTAGAGCTTATCCAACCGTCAAAGCCTTTTAATCCAATGATTAATGCAGGGGCAATAGCTGTTACCTCGATGATTTTTGGTAATTACGAAGAGCGCTTTGATAAAATATTAGGTTTTTTCAGGAAAATTACTAATAATCCTAAATTAGATATAAATCAAAAGGTATATTTATCTGAAAAAAGAACTGGTGATAAAAATCGTGCAATGGCTTATTATATGAAAGATGTCGGGGTGTTACAGGGTGATGTTGAAGAGCACTTAGACATATATTTCAAACAATGCTCTATTGAAGTAACCTGTCGAGATATTGCAAATATTGCTGCATTTATAGCCAATAAAGGGGTATTACCAAAAACAAATGAAAAATTAATATCAGATGAGTATATTAAGATTGCAAAAACCTTTATGTTTACCTGTGGAATGTATAATGCTTCTGGCGAATTTGCAATCAATGTCGGGATACCATCTAAAAGTGGTGTTGGTGGAGGAATTATGTCAGTGGTTCCAAATAGGATGGGAATTGGAGTTGTAGGGCCTGCATTGGATAGTAAAGGAAATAGTATCGCTGGAATCAAAATCTTAGAGGACTTATCCAATGAATATGATTTATCCATTTTTTAAAGTATTACATTTTTTTAATATAATTTTTGACAAGAAAATCAAAAACCAATATAATTAGATATAGATGTAACAAAAGTGTAATATTAAAATAAAAAGGGGAAAACAAACATGAAGGATATACTTGTCTTAAGAGAGTTAGAACAAATCAAAGCAATTTCTCATCCCTATAGAGTTGATGTGTTTGAATGCTTTGAAGGTGATCAACCACAATCTGCAAAACAAATTGCCGATAAACTAGGAGAGCCTCATGCTAAGGTTAATTACCACATTAAGAGTCTGCTGAAGGTTGGTATACTGGAACTTGTAGATGAAAAAGTAAAATCAGGGATTATTGAAAAATATTATCTTCCAGCTGCAAAAATGCTAGTGATTGATAAGAACTTTATGCAACAAATGGATGATGATGTTGTACAATCTTTAAATCAAGCGATACTTTCAATTTTCGAAAAAATTAGTGACGATTTTTATAAAGCAGCAGAAAATCCAATGGAATACAAGAAATTTATTGTACATCATAATGAGATATATATGACACCAGATGAAATGAAGGAAATAATAGGAAAAGTAGACGATTATGTAGCTGAGCTTATAAAGGATAAAAAGGGTGAAAAGGGAGATAAAAATCTTCAACCCTATAATTTTGCACTTCTTGCAACACCAAGAGTGATGAAAAAGCGTGGATAATCCACGCTCATTTTTTTAATGCATGAAATGCTTTTATTATTGTAAAGGAATCGATAATAAGTCCTATGCAATAGAGGGATAAACTCCATGTTCTATTTAGAAAAATATAAGAATACCATTTTACTAAATTAAAATCCCATAAGGGTGATAGTATGCAAAATGTATATATTTTAATAAGTATTGTTTTAATATTATTTGGGACAGTTGGAATTTTCACTGCAATGTTACCAGGTCCAGTATTAGTATTGTTAGGTGTTGTCATATACAGTTGGGCTACTGGTTTTGCTATAATTTCCATGAAGGTAATTATATTTTTTGCACTATTAACATTAATTGGTATATTAGCAGATTATCTAGCCTCCTTCATTACGGCAAAGAAGTTTGGAATAAGCCGATTGGGTTTCATCGGAATGATGATTGGTGGAATTGTTGGTCTTATTATATTTAATATTTTGGGTTTGCTTTTAGGGCAATTTTTTGGTGCTATATTAGGAGAGCTATTATCAGGTAAATATTTTTCAAAGGCGGCACTTAGTGGGAGTGCTGCTATTATTGGCTACTTCATTAGTGTACTTATCAATATTACTGTGGTAGGGATAATGCTGGGATTCTTTGTTTATCTCATTGTAAAGGGTGGGGTCATATGAGTAATATTAATACAAAAAGAGTATATTCTATTTTATTATTAGGGGTTATAGGAATCTCTTTTTCAGCTATACTAATTAGAAATGCCACTGCACCTGCAAGCATTATTGCAATGTATCGGATGATAATTACATTTTTTTTATTTATACCAGTTGCTCTTGTAAAAAGCAGGAATGAACTTGCTAAGACAGAGATAAAGGATTACATACTATGCTGTATTAGCGGGATTTTTTTAGCACTACATTTCATCTCCTGGATTACATCACTATCTTATACAACTGTAGCGTCATCTACAGTTCTAGTAAGTATGCAGCCTATTTTCACCTCATTAATTGCATACTTAATTTTTAAAGAAGGTTTGAGTAAAAAAGGTGCTATTGGGATGACCATTGCTATCTTTGGCAGTGCAGTAATAGGAATTTCAAATTTTCACTTAGGTGAAGGCAGCATCTATGGAGATACTCTCGCCTTAATGGGAGGGCTATTTGGAGCTTTATATATTACCATTGGAAGAAGCATGAGAAAAAAGATTTCAAATTTAACCTATGGTTTTCTTGTATATGGAAGCTGTGGTCTGGTTATATTGATTATTAACTTAACATTAAAGGTACCTTTGATAGGCTATCCTGAGAAAGATTATATGCTATTTGCATTAATGGCTATTATATGTACCATCGGAGGACACACTGTTTTAAATTGGGGATTAAAATACGTTGAAGCCAGTAAAATATCAACCTTTATGCTGGGAGAACCTGTGGGAGCAACTTTGTGGGCAATTCTTCTTCTTCGAGAGTATCCAAGCTCAATGCAAATTATTGGTGGAATTATTATTCTATTTGGCTTGTATATTTTTATAAGTACATCCTTGAGGGAGGATAAAAGCAAAAAGAAAATAGTGAAGGAAGGACTTGAATTGGAAAGTTAAACAAAAATCTCTTGTTTGTGACAGTCACTTTGAGTATGTTTTTAAAAATATCAAAACAACGATAAAAAATAATCGTTGTTTTTTTTGTGTCTTATTTTGGAGATTAAAAGAGCATAAAAATAATCATACTATAGCAAAGGGGCCAGTATATTTAATAGAGTTATCCAACAACAGAGAAGCTCTTAACAATAAAAGGCTACAGAGCTATAGGAGATGTGTTATAATGAAAAAAATAAAAAGCATTATATTAGAATGGATAGAAATTATTGCTATAGCATTTATTATTGCATTGGTGGTTGAAACCTTCTTTTTTAGTTTTGCAGTGGTACAAGGTCAATCGATGGAGCCTACCATTAGTAATAAGGATAGGTTGCTTGTAGTGAAATACCCTTTCTTTAGGAACTCAATAAAGGAAGGAGATATAGTTGTTTTCAACCCACCAGGGACTACTGATGAAATATTTATAAAACGAGTGGTTGCAAAGGGAACCGATTCATTTACTATCTCAGATGGTTGTTTATTTATTAATAATGAAGAAGTAGCAGAAGATTATATTTATGAAGATGAATATTTAGAGAGATCGTATCAATTTATTAATGGAGTGATACCTAAGGATGCAGTTTTTGTTCTTGGTGATAATCGAAATGATAGCAATGATAGCAGAAGCTTTGGATATATACATAAAAATCAGATAATAGGTAAGGCAGCCATAAAAATTTGGCCCATTAGAGAGGTACGTGTGTTTTTAAATCCCTAAGAGACGGAGGGATACTTAATGAATCTAAAACAAGATATTATAACATTTAGTAAAACAATTGGAGTGGACTTAATTGGTTTTACATCTGCAGAACCCTTTGAAGAGATAAGAGCAACTCTAGAAGATAGAAAAAAGAGAAATTTACTATCGGGCTTTGAAGAACAAGATTTAGAGAAAAGAATAGACCCACGGAGGACCATGGCTAATGCAAAATCCATAATTGTAATAGGACAATCCTACTATTATAATTCTCAGTATGAGGAGACTAAATATTATGGAGACTTAGCAAGGACAGCATGGGGAAGGGATTATCATTTAGTATTGGCTGGAAAATTAGATGAAATTTCTAACTTCATTAACAGTCGAGTAAGGGACTTTCAATACAAAGGATATGTCGATACTGGGCCTTTAGTAGATCGTCATTTGGCCTATAGGGCAGGGCTAGGCTGGTATGGTCATAATGCTACATTAATAAATGATGTCTATGGCTCGTGGTTTTTTATAGGGTATTTGATAACAAATATTGAATTAGAATCAGATAAACCTCTGGATACAAAATGTGCTGGCTGTAACATCTGTATAGAGCAATGCCCTGGAGGCGCAATTGAAGAACCCTATATAATTAATGCAAAAAAATGTCTTTCTAACATTCTGCAGCAAAAAAGTGACATACCTATTGAGAAAAGAAAGATTCTTGGAAGGCGTCTTTATGGCTGCGATATATGTCAGACTGTCTGTCCTCATAATAAAAATGCTAAAGAAATGACAGGGGAGGATTTTATACCCTCTATTCTGCCCAATAAAATTGATCTAATAAAATTGTTAAATATATCAAATAAAGAATATAAAGAATTATTTGAGACAAATGCTTCTGGATGGAGGGGGAAAAGGGTACTACAGAGAAATGCTATAATTGCCCTTGTGAATTATGGGGATAGAAATATTGTTCCACACTTAATAAAGCTTCTAAAAGATAACAGACCAGAAATTAGAAGATACGCCCTATGGGGAATTATTCATCTTGATAGGAGTATAGGCATAGAATTGGCAAAAGACTTGTATACCATCGAAACCGATGAAAATAATAAAAAAACTATTGAGGATTACTTTTTATTATAAATTCATAGTGTAATAAACTGTCCCTTTTGAATAGGATGATAATAGATTTATTTATTATCATTTAAGTCAGGAGGGATTTGCTTTTGAAAAAATTTCCTGAATTGTCCCATGGGCAGTTAAAAAGAAAATGCGACATAGAAATATTTAATTTTAATACCACTGATGAGCTAGAAGAGCTACAAGGAATAATGGGCCAAACCAGAGGGGAACAGGCCATGAAATTCGGGCTATCCATTGAAGAAAATAGCTATCATATTTATATGAGCGGTTCAAAAGGCACCGGCAGAACCACCTACGCTAAATCGATTATTGAGAAGGTGTCGAGAGAAAGGCCAGTTCCTGACGATTGGTGTTATGTTTATAATTTTAATCAACCAGATAAGGCATTAGCCTTAAATATGCCAGCTGGTATGGGAAGGGATTTTCAAAAAGATATGGAGGAAATGCTTGGAGAGTTAGTAATACAAGTTTCACAAGCCTTCAATAGTGATGATTATGATAGACAAAGAAATGAGATATCAAAAATATTCCAGGAAGAAAAAAATCGTTACCTTTCATACTTGACCAATTATGCCAAGGAAAAAAATTATGTAATAAAATGGAGTAGCACAGGCTTTATATTCAAACCTCAATTAGGAGAAGAGGAATTGATGGAGGATGAGATAGCTCAATTAGATGAGTCAGCTATAAGTGAATTAGAAAAAAACAAACAGGAGGTTGAAGAGGTAGCTTTAGAGGTTTTATTAAAAATAAAAAATCTGGAGCGTACAGCAAAGAAAAAACTATTGCTCTTGGAAACAAGAGTGGGTTTATTTGTTGTAAAGCCCATTGTTAGCTTGTTAATAGAAAAATATAGTCAGTGTAATAAAGTTGTTAATCACCTTCAAAAAGTAGAAGCAGATCTTGTGGAAAATATTTATCAATTTGTTTTAGATGAAGATGAAGAAATAACTTCTGATTCACAAAAAGTTATTAATGACGGATTTTTGAAGAGATATAAAGTTAATCTTTTCATAGATAACAGTAAAACTGCAGGGGCTCCAATGATTATAGAGTTTAATCCTACTTTGAACCGTTTGACTGGGAGTGTTGAATATAGTAATGAAAATGGAATTATGAAAACAAATTTTCTACAAATAAAGCCTGGTGCAATACATCATGCAAATGGAGGGTATTTAATACTGGAGGCTCATAAACTTTTATCTAATCCGTATTCATGGGATACTCTGAAAAGAATTATACAAACAAAGGAGATAACAGTTGAAAATGCAGCAAGTCAATTGGGAATTATAGATGTTACCTCAATAAAGCTAGAACCAATTCCAATACACCTTAAGGTAATACTTATAGGAAGCGAATACCTTTATTATCTGCTAACACATTATGATGAGGATTTTCAAAAACATTTTAAAATACTAGTTGATTTTAATGATGAAATGGAGAGAAATAAAGAAAATGAATTAAAAATGGCACAATTCATACGTAGCTATACTAAGGCAAAAAACCTAAGACCCTTTGATAGAGAAAGCGTCGGGAGATTGATAGAGTATAGTTCGAGACTTGTAAGTGATCAAAGAAAAATGTCAGCAAAATTCAATAAAATTCTAGAAATAATTGTTGAGGCCAATTCATGGGCAGCAGTCAATGGTCATAAAATCGTCAGTAAAATAGATATGGAAGAAACAATAAAAAACAAATACTATCGAATAAATAAGCATAAGGAAAAAACGGAAGAAGCCTTTGAAAGAAAGACAATTTTAATAGATGTAAAGGGAGAAAAAGTAGGTGTTATAAATGGGTTGTCGATAATAAATGTAGGAGACTATTATTTTGGTAAGCCTAGTGTTATAACAATAACATCCAATCCTGGTAGGGAGGGAATTATAAATATTGAAAGAGAGGTAAATTTAAGTGGAGATATCTACGATAAAGGGGTTTTAATTTTATCAGGATATCTTTCAGAAAGATTTGCTCAAGAGGGTCCATTAACCTTATCGGCGAGAATATGCTTTGAGCAATCCTATGGAGGTGTAGATGGTGATAGTGCCTCTAGTGCAGAACTATATGGTTTGTTATCCAGTATTGGAGGGATTCCCATTAAACAGTATATTGCTGTTACTGGCTCCGTAAATCAAAAAGGTTATATTCAACCAGTGGGAGGTGTGACTGAAAAGATAGAGGGATTCTATAATATTTGTAAAAATAGAGGGTTAACAGGAAGACAAGGAGTTATTATACCTTATCAAAACATAGAAAATTTAATGCTTTCCGATGAAATAGTTGAGGCAGTAAGGGAAAATCAATTTCATATATATGGAATTAAACATGTAAACGAAGGTATGGAAATAATTATGGGGGAAGAAAATGAAAAAATTATAGCTAAAGTCAAGAAAAAGCTAGATTTTTTCAGAAAAGCCACTGATGAGAAAAACATGAATGTTAAATAAATAACGAAAAAGTCCTTGGTGTGAGGGCTTTTTTCTTTTGTGAAAAGAATTCAATTTAATTGGAGATGATCTCTATAACTATTGAAATAAATTCAATTTTACAATTTTTTATAGGAAGAAGGATTTTTAAAATTTATGTAGTATTCTTATAATATGTACTTCACAGAAATACAATCAAAGAAATAAGTTAATGATATAAACTATAAATCTTAGGGAGGTTTTAATAATGGAAGGACAAATGAAAGTAATTATTAAGGCAGAAGCAGGAGAAGGTGCTGAATTATCGGAAATGAAAATTCCACAAATAGGACCAAAGGATGTTTTGGTAAAAGTGCTGGCAACATCTATATGCGGTACAGATTATCATATTTATAGCTGGGATGAATGGTCTAAAAAACGTATAAAGCCTCCATATGTTATGGGTCATGAATTTGCTGGTGAAGTAATAGAAATAGGAAAAGATGTAACAGCCATTAAGGTTGGAGATATAATTTCTGCAGAAACACATATAGTATGTGGTGTATGCGATCTTTGTACAACTGGAAATGCACATATATGTAAGGATACAGCTATTTTAGGTGTAGATACCAATGGTACATATGCTGAGTATGTGGCTATACCTGAAAGCAATGCATGGAAAAATCCTAAGGGTATAGATCCTGCATATCTTGCTGTACAAGAACCTCTTGGAAATGCTGTACATACAGTTATGGCTGGTGAAATTATTGGTAAAACAATAGCAGTAGTTGGTTGTGGCCCTATAGGCATTATGGCTGTTGCAGTAGCCAAAGCAGTAAGTGCAGCAAAGGTAATTGCTATTGAGGTAAATGAATATAGACTTGATTTGGCAGGTAAGCTTGGAGCCGATATTCTAATTAATCCTTTAGAGGAAGATCCAGTTAAAAGAATTTTAGAAGAAACAAATGGATTGGGAGTAGATGTTGTTGCAGAGATGTCTGGAAATGCACTTGCAATTCAACAGGCATTAAAGTACATTAAGCTGGGAGGAAGAATGTCTCTACTGGGAATTCCAACAAAAGAAGTGTCTATAGACCTTGCCAATGACGTGGTTTTTAAGGGAATTACAATGCAAGGAATAGTTGGAAGAAAAATGTATGATACATGGTTCCAGGTGAAAGGATTAATTGAATCTGGCAATTTAAATTTAGAACCAATAATTACCCATAGACTTCCCATGGAAGACTTCAAAGAAGGATTTGAACTGATGAAGCAAGGAAACTGCGGTAAAGTTGTTTTATACCCAAACAATGAAATATTAGATAATTTTAGAAAATAATTAAAGAAAGTAAATGTGGGTAGATTATATTATGATATACTTTCGTAAATAATGTTAATATACAATAAAGATTTAAGGAGGAGAGAAAATGGAGAATATACATGAACTAAATTTCTTAAAGGAAAAAATACAGGAATTGAAAAATGATGGTGTATACCGTAAGCTTCCTATTTTAGAGGGAGCTAATGAATCTGAGGTTATTTTAAATGGGAAAAAGGTAGTTAACCTTTCTTCTAATAACTACTTAGGTTTTGCTAATCATCCACGATTAAAACAGGCGGCCATTGAGGCAGTACAGAAATATGGAGTAGGTGCTGGTGCCGTACGTACTATTATTGGTAATATGGATATTCACGAGGATATGGAGAAGCTTTTAGCAGAATTTAAGCGTGAAGAAGCAGTTATGGTTTTTCAGTCGGGCTTTAACTGCAATGCTGGTACTATACAGGCGGTTACAGAAAAGGGAGATCTTATTATTTCAGATGAATTGAATCATGCCAGTATTATAGACGGTGCTCGCTTAAGTAGAGCTGATAAAACTGTTTTTAAGCATGCCGATATGAATCATCTAGAGGAAGTATTAAAGGAAAAACGAGATAATTACCGAAACATACTTATAATAACCGATGGAGTTTTTAGTATGGACGGAGACATTGCACCTCTACCTGATATAGTAAAGCTAGCAGAAAAATACAGAGCTATGACTTATGTAGATGATGCCCATGGTTCTGGTGTGCTGGGGGAAAGTGGTCGTGGAACAGTTGATCACTTTGGTCTTCATGGTAGAGTCGACTTTACTATTGGAACATTGTCAAAGGCAATTGGTGTTATTGGTGGATATGTTGCTGGAAGTGAAACCATGAGAGATTGGTTAAGCCATAGGGGTAGACCTTTATTATTTAGCACATCCTTACCACCAGCAGCCGTAGGCCCAATTATGGAGGCTGTACGTTTATTAATGAGCACTACAGAATATACCGATAGACTTTGGGATAATGCAAAGTATTTTAAAGAGAAAATTAGCAACTTAGGCTACAATATTGGTAAGAGTCAAACACCCATTACTCCTGTAATTATTGGAGAAGAATCAAAGACTATGGAATTTAGTAAAAAGCTATTTGATAATGGGGTATTTGTCTCAGGTATTGTATTCCCTACAGTACCTAAAGGAACTGGGCGTGTAAGATGCATGGTTACTGCGGCACATTCAAAGGAACAGCTGGATCGTGCAGTTGAGGTATTTAAAAAGGTTGGCGAAGAAATGAAGGTAATCTAAAGGGGTGAAAAAATGGTTAGACATATTACTTGTCTAACCATTTTTTATTCTATTCCAACTGATTTTTTAAAGGCATTAATATCTGTATCAGGATAAACAGCAATTCTTTTAAGTCGTAGTAAATCATCATTTAAGTATACTCTGCCTGATTTTGTTGTAAAAGCCATTCTAATACCTTGGGATTTTAATAGTTCTATAGTATCTTCATTGTATTGACCGTAAGGATATGCAAAATAAGGGCTTAAAGTAACCTTCATATTGGTTTTTATATCTTCCTCCAGCTCCCCATCTTCCTTTAACAGAAGATAGCTTTTCTTATTATCTATGTAATGTAGATTATGGGTATGGTTAGCATACTCGAAAACATCCAGCATAGATATCAAATTATCTCTACTTAAATACTGTAAGGTTTTAGGGTTAAAGCCTTGATCATACTCTTCAATCAAGCCTGTAATTAAAAAGATAGATCCCCGTAATCCATAACTCTTCATAATAGGGTAGGCATACACATAATTACTCAAGTAACCATCATCAAAGGTAATAACTACACTATTTTTTGGTAGTTCAATTTTTCCCAATAAAAACTGCTCAAGCTCGTATAGGGTTGGAGTATAAAAATCATTATCATGTAATATCTGCATTTGAGCCTCAAAGGACTCAACACTGATTATTGATGGGTTCTTACTTGTAATATCAGAAGCCTTCAATAAATGATGATACATCAGTACTGGTATTCCATCATCGGTTGAAGCTTGAGAAATTGGATTTGCTCTAAAAACAAAGAATAACAAAATAATACAAACAGATATAATGGATAGCTTCATATATTTTCTCATAAAAAGATCCTCCATTTACTAAACTTGATGTAATTATATGAAAAAATACAAAAAGTGTCAATCTATAAAAAAATATGTAAGGTTACCAATTATTTAGGCGGCTTATCATAAAATCTATTGGAAAATTTTAAAACTAGAAGAATAACGCTGTTTCGTTTAATTCCCAAAGAAGTTGGAGATATTTTAAAGATATAGTAAAACATCTGGAGGGGTTTTATGGACAGCAATTTCAAAAAGAAAATAATAATAATTATCATAGTATTGGGGATTTCCTCTATACAAATTGGGTGTAGAAATCAAGAAAATGAATCACAGGAAACAAAGGTAGCTATAGAAGTAATTGAACTAACAAAAGGCCAAATTAAAAGCTCTGTTACTTTATCAACTCAGCTTATGCCCATTGATAGTGTTATGATAGTGGCAAAAACTCCTGGACTTAAGGTAACGAGACTAGGGGTTAAGGTGGGTGACATTGTAACAGAAGGAAGTTTTCTGTTTGAACTAGATAAGACTATGGCAAGAAAGCAGGTTGATCAAGCAAAGACAAACTATGATATGGCAAGAAAAAATTATCAGCAACAAAAACAATTCATTGATTATGAGAATGAAAAGCTAGAGGAACAGATTCAGGTATATTTGGACTATAGCAATAAAATGAAGCCCTTCATGAATGTCGAAGATACCATTCCTCAACACACTGTACCAAATGAAGTGCCTCTGCAAGGGGCAGAAATACAATTAGATCAGGCCAGAGCAGGTTACTCAAATGCCCTTCAGCAGCTGGAAGAATTCGATTATTATTCCCCCATAGAAGGTGTTGTTTCACAGCTAAATATTACTGAGAATCAGGTCGCCTTAGGTGCTCAGCCAGCTGTTATTATAGCAAATACAAATTCATTGAAGGCAATGCTGCAGGTAAATAGTAGCTTACTTAGTAAATTGAAGGTAGGCCAAGAGATTATAGTAAAATTCAAAGAGTTGGAAAATATTGGTAAAATAACTTCAATAAATTCCATTGCTGACCAACGTCATGGACTTTTTACCGTTGAGATTGCAATAAATAATACTGAGGGAATCTACACTTCTGGGACATTTGCTACTGTCGACATTATTTTAGATGAAAAGGAGGAGGCCATTATAATTCCAAAGGAAGCAATGAAAATGGAAGAAGAGCTTGCCTATGTATTTATAGTAGAAGAGGGTAAGGCGAAAAAAATACATATTAAAACAGGTATAGATGGCGGAGATGTGATAGAGGTGGAAGAAGGATTATCTGTTGGAGATAAGGTGGTAATAAAGGGACAGCATTATGTAGAGGATAAGACACCAGTTATGGTTAGAGGTGATGTAGATGAGGATAATTAATTGGGCCGTTGAAAAGTATGTTTCGGTAATTATGTTGATGGCATTAATCATTCTAATGGGATCCGTTTCAATGTTTAAATTATCACTTGATTTATTACCAAGGATGAATGTACCTGTAGCAGTTGTGAATGTTCAATATCCAGGAGCAGGTCCATTGGAGATTGAGAATATGGTCACAAAGCCATTGGAGGAAGCAGTTGCAATGGTACATAATGTAAAGAGAATTACTTCTACCTCTATAGAAGGTAGTTCCAGTATCATTGTAGAATTCAATCAGGGGACTAATATGGAATTTGCCACATTAGAAATACGAGAAAAAATAGATTTGATTAAAAATTATTTACCAGAAAATGTGTCAAGTCCAATGGTTTTAAAAATTGATCCAAATGCATTACCAATTATGCTTATAGGAATAACTGGCAATTATAATCTAAATGAGCTACAGCAATTATCAGAAATACATATTAAACCACGATTAGAAAGATTAACTGGCGTGGCTGCAGTTAATCTTTCTGGCGGCGTAGAGGATATAATCGAAATTAGAGTGAATTCTCTTGCATTAAATAATCTAGGGCTAGATATTCGTCAGCTTACAGGGTTAATAAGAGGTGAAAATATTAACCTGCCAATAGGGGAAATAGGTGATGGTAAAGGAACTAAGCTGGTAAGATCCATAGGAGAATATAATGACCTAGAGGAAATTAAAAATTTAGCTATACCCTCTCCTACAGGAACAACTGTACCACTTAAGGAAATAGCAGCTATTACTTTATTGAATAATGAATCAATGGAAATTGCTAGGTTGGATGGAAAACCTAGTATAAGAATTACTCTACAAAAACAACCTGTAGCTAATACTGTTAAGGTGGCAAATGATGTAAATAGCGAGCTGGAAAAGCTAAGGGATCTTTTGCCCGGTGTGACCATAGAGCCAATTATAGATCAATCAGTTTATATTAAAAAGGCAATTGGAAATGTTGGTAAAACAGCTATTTATGGAGGTTTTCTTGCTGTATTAGTTCTTTTTTTATTTTTAAGAAATGGAAGAAGTACAATGGTTATTGCTTTAGCAATTCCCATTTCAATACTGGCCACCTTTGCATTAATGTACTTTTCTAATTTAACCTTAAATTTACTATCCCTTGGAGGCTTTGCGTTAGGCATTGGTATGCTTGTCGATAACGGTATTGTAGTTACAGAAAACATTCATCGATTTAGAGAAGAAGGTAATAGCAGTAGTGAGGCAGCCATCAATGGAACAAAGGAAGTTGCTATGGCTGTTATAGCCTCAACCTTTACTACATTAGCTGTTTTTTTACCTATTGTATTTGTTGAGGGAATGACAGCCGAGATTTTCCGTGAACTGGCTCTAACAGTTGCATTTGCATTACTTGCTTCACTGTTGGTATCTCTTACACTAGTCCCAATGCTGGCATCACGGATGCTAAACAATAGAGTAGCTAAAAAC
This sequence comes from Alkaliphilus peptidifermentans DSM 18978, assembly GCF_900101495.1. Lineage (GTDB taxonomy): Bacteria > Bacillota > Clostridia > Peptostreptococcales > Natronincolaceae > Alkaliphilus_C > Alkaliphilus_C peptidifermentans. Next base: position 53,782 of record NZ_FMUS01000023.1, on the reverse strand, counting down.
CAGAATAATGAAACATGGTTTAATAAAATATTTAATGGGGTAATTAAGAAAATAAACAGCATATATCTAAAAGTATTAAAGTGGAGTATTTCTCATAGATTAATAGCAGTACTATTAACGCTATTATTTTTTTTAGCAACAATTTCTTCATTATATTTTGTTGGAGCTGAGTATTTTCCAGAGTTTGATGAGGGTACTTTTAATATTGATATAAGGCTACCTCAAGAAGCAACTATAAATGATACTGTTGAGATTGTAAATGAGATTGAAGGCATATTGAGAAATAATGAAGAAGTTGAAAGTATTTTTACCAATATTGGTGGTGGAGATATTTTTCATGCTTCCAAATTAAGAAGAAAGAATAGAGCATCCATCGATGGAAAACTAGTATCGACTCCAAAACGGAAGGATACAACTGCTGAGGTTGTCGATAAAATTAGGAGGAATATTAATTCAATTGCTGGAGCAGAAATAAAAATTTCAGCATCTTCATCAGTAATGTCATTTGGCTTCGGAGGTGCTCCTGTTGAGGTGGAAATTAGAGGGGATGATATAGAAACTCTACAAGATATTTCAAAGGATATTGTAGAAATAATTGAGGGAGTAGATGGAACAAGGGAAGTATCATCAAATTTTCAAGAGGGAAATCAACAGCTGGCGGTAAAAGTAAATAGAGATATTGCAGCAAGATATGGTTTGCAAGGAATTCAGGTGGCATCAACTGTTAAGCAATTAATAGAAGGCTCTACAGCCACAATGCTAAAAAACTCTGGAAAAGAGATTAAAATTATTATAATGGGAGAAGAATTCTTGCGTGATAGTATAGAAAACTTTGTTAATATACCCATATCAACACCCTTAGGAATAAGTATACCTTTGCAACAGGTAGCTGAATTTGAAATGGTAAAGGGCCCCAGTACCATTAGGAGGAGGGATCAGGTCAGAACGGTTACAATAAATGCATCTATCCTACAAAGAGATCTTAATAGTATAATAAAAGATATACAAAGTAAGCTAGAGAGCTACTCTTTTCCACCTGGCTACTCCTATCAATTTAGAGGACAAAGGGAGCAATTAGAAGAGGCCTTTTCTAGTTTGATTTTAGTCGTTATTTTAGCTATATTATTGGTATATATGATATTAGCATCACAATTCCAATCTTTTTTACATCCATTCACCATAATGATGTCTGTACCATTGGCCTTTTCTGGAGGGGCGCTGGGACTATTTCTCACGGGAAGGGCCTTAAGTGTTCCTGCCCTTATAGGGGTTATTGTTTTGGCAGGCATAGTTGTAAATAATGGAATTGTATTAATAGATTATATAAATGTATTAAGAAAAAAAGGATTGGAAAGAGAAAAAGCTTTAATAGTAGCTGGAGAAACACGTCTAAGACCAATTCTTATGACAAGCTTTACAACGATACTTGGTGTTTTGCCTTTAGCACTTGGGTTAGGAGAAGGTGCTGAGGCTCAAGCTCCTATGGCAACTGTAGTAATTGGTGGACTCTTCGTATCAACATTATTAACCTTGGTAATGATACCAGTGATCTATTCCTTACTTGATGATCTACAGGTGAAATTTAAAGTAAATTGAAATTGATATGACACAATATAAGGATGTGGGGGAATTGCTAGTTGGTGTTTGTAATTTAAGATTAATGTTATTTGAGGTAAATTCATTGAAGGAAAAACGACATATAATAAAAAGTGTAATAGAAAGGGTAAAGACAAGGTTTAATGTTTCCATTGCTGAGGTGGGAGAGATGGATAAATGGCAGGTGGCAGAGATCGGGTTTTCCTGTGTAAGCAATAGCAGGAAACATGCAGATGAAGTAATTAATAGTGTAGTAAAATTTATTGAAAGAGATGGAAGATTTGACATAACCAACTGTGATGTTGAAATATTGTAAAATCTTTGAAACTCTGTTCTACTAGGGGGCAGGATATGCAGAAAAAAGCTTTAACTAAAGAAAAAATAAAAGTAGTACTTAAAAACCTTCATGACTTATATGCTGGGGCAGAAAGTGAACTTGATTTTAATAGTCCATTCCAATTATTAATTGCAACAATTCTAGCAGCTCAATGTACAGATAAAAGAGTGAATCAAGTTACTTCTAAGCTGTTTAAAGCATACGATAGCCCAGAGGATTTTTTAAAGCTTACAGAAGAAGAATTGGGAAATTGGATTCATAGCTGCGGCTTTTATAGAAGTAAAAGTAAAAATATATTAGCTACCTGTAGAATACTTGTAGATAGATATAATGGAGAAGTACCGGAGGAAAGAGAACAGCTTATGGAGTTGCCGGGAGTCGGTAGAAAAACAGCCAATGTTGTTATAAGCAATGTATTTGATAAAGATGCCATAGCTGTAGATACACACGTTTTTAGAGTTTCAAATAGGCTAGGACTAGCTAATGCAGATGATGTTTTAAAGACAGAGGAGCAGCTGATGAAAAATATACCTCAAAACCTTTGGTCAGAAGCACATCATTGGTTGATTTACCATGGACGAAGAGTTTGCAAGGCAAGAAAACCCCTATGTGGGAAATGCTTATTAAGTAATGAGTGCTTATACTATAGGGAAAATAATAAAGTATGAATATAAAATGGAAAAAAGGAGTTCATCACTTTCTTGCTATGTGTTAAAAAGTATATGTTTTTCCATGAATAAAAAGGAAAAAGCAAGTTTATGCAGAAATATGTCATATGGAATGTGAGCTTGGAAAGGATGTCGTTCATGGAAAAAAATAATTTAAATAGAGAATCAATGATTTTTGCCCTTGACATCGGAACTCGGAGCGTTGTTGGATTGTTGGGAGCGTATAAGGATCAAAAAATTACAATTCATCATAGTGCCATGGAGTTTCATCAAACTAGAGCTATGTACGATGGACAGATTCATGATATTGAGGGTGTTGTACAGGTGGCTAGAAACGTAAAGGAGCAGCTAGAAGATAAAATAGGTTATCAATTGAAGGAAGTAGCAATTGCTGCTGCTGGTAGAGCTCTTAAAACCTGCCGTGTTGAGGTGGAAAAGGAAATAGATGAAGGAAAAGCCATTGATAAACATTTAATTAATAGCTTGGAGATAGAGGCCCTGCAAATGGCCCAGATGATGCTTGAAGAAGAATCAAATGAATTGACAAATTATTTTTGTATTGGCCATACAATTGTAAACAATTATTTGAACGATGGACTTATAACGAATCTATTGGGGCATCGTGGGAAAAAAGTGAAAATAGATGTTTTAGCAACCTTCCTACCACACCTTGTAGTGGATAGCCTGTATACTGTTATGGCCAAGATAGGCCTTGAGGTAAGCTATATGACATTAGAGCCAATTGCAGCTATTGAAGTGGCTGTTCCTCAAAATGTACGGCTATTAAATATTGCATTGGTGGATATTGGAGCAGGAACCTCGGATATTGCCATCACTAAAGATGGAACAGTTGTAGCTTATGGAATGACTTCAACTGCTGGAGATGAAATAACTGAAGCCATAGCAAAGGCGTATCTTTTAGATTTCGATAGTGCTGAAAAACTAAAATGCAATCTTTATAAGGATGACATACAGCAGTTTACTGATATAATTGGAATAACCCATGAGATTAAATCAAAGGATATTCTTAGTACGATAAAGCACTCAATTAAGGCAATAGCAGAAGATATTTGTAATAATATAGTAATTCAAAATGGGAAGGCGCCAAGTGTAGTTTTCTTGATTGGTGGGGGAAGCCTGCTACCAGGCTTACCTGAAATTATAGCTGAAAAATTGGAAATACCTTTGGAAAGAGTGACAGTCAGAGGTGTTAAGATGATTCAAAACCTAGAGGCTAATGAACTAATAATAGAAGGACCAGAAGGAATAACACCTATAGGAATTTTAGCAAAGGCAATTGATAGTAAGTCAAAGGATTTTGTTGAAATAACTGTAAATGATGAAAAAATAAAGCTATTTCAGTCTAAACAATTAAAGGTTAGTGATGCTCTAGTTTTAACTGGATTTAGTCCTAGAGAGCTTATACCAAAGAGAGGTAAATCTATACAAATTATTATTAATGGACAAGAAAAACTTATAAGTGGTGAATATGGAGAAGTAGCAGAAATATTCATAAATAATAAAAAGGCTAACCTAGATGCAATAATTAGTAATGACGATAAAATCCGCATAGTATCAGCAAAGGAAGGCAAAGACGCATCTCCACTAATTAACGATGTAATAGACGTAACTAAAGCAATTAAGGTAAACGGGAAAAAAATGAGAAAAATTTATGAGATATGGGTAAATGACCAATTGGTTGATGAGCTGTATCATATAAAAAATAGTGACAGTATTATTACAAAAGAAATTAATTCGATTGCTGATTTATGTGAATACCTTAAGCTTGATATCGAAAAAAACAAGTTTTCTATAAATGGAACTTGTGCTTTAGCAAACGAAAAAATCACCTCCAATGACGCAATAATTATTGATGAAATAACTGATGAAATAAAACAATCTGACAATAATGATAATGTGCTTGAGGTAATTTATAATGGAAGTCCCCTTCAAATCATAAAAGATAAAAAAACGATGATCTTTGTTGATATTTTCAATTACATTGATTTTGATCGTAATAAAATAAAGGGAAAATTGGTGATCATGCTAAATGGTGAGTCTGCAATATATACTGCTCCAATAAATAACGGGGATGAAATAATAGTAAGATGGGAATAAATAGTCAGATGAATTATAGGACCTTTTTAAAAGAAGGTCTTTTTTTATGTAATTTATTATCGAATTAAATAATATAGAATAGCGAATAATTCATTTAGTTTGAAATAAACTGTAATAAGCAGTTATGATTTATGACATGCTATTTTCACGAGGGGTGAGGAATATGGAAACGATACTGGTAAAAAACAAAAGAAAGATTACAGTTATTGGAATAATATTAGTTTTTTTTGTTATTATGCTAATTTGGATGGCTACGCTATTATTAGAAAATCAAGAGATTTACAACAATATCTATATTGAATCTGTAGATGTTGGACAGCTTACAAAGGAAGAAGCATTAGAAAGAATAGAAGAGATTTTTCAAGAACAGCTGGAAAACTATAAAATTTTATTAGAATTCAATGAAAAACAATGGGAGTTTCACTACAGTCTATTAGGGTATCATTATGAATACGAGGAGGCTGTTGAAAAGGCATATAATGTCGGTAGAAGTGGGAGCACATGGGAGAGGCTAACTAAGATTTATAGCTTGCGTAGCAACCAAGAATTTATACAGTTAGAAGCATCATATAACCAAGAAGCTTTTGATAAAATTGTGTTAGAGGTTAAAGATGAAGTAAATATTAAACCCATTAATGCAGTAGTTAAGAGAAGGAATGGTAAATTCATAATAGAAGATGATGTTGTAGGGTATGAAATAGATGAGTTTTTACTAAAGGAAGAGATAAGAATAAGTATCGAAGCTTTTTCAACTGAATATATAGAGATACCAACCAATGTGATTAAAGCACAAGTTACTACAGCCGATCTAAACAACATTCAGAATGTACTTGGTGAATTTAAAACCTCATTTAGTGCCAATGATAAAGGCAGAAATACAAATATAGCTTTAGCAGCCAGTCAAATTAATGGCGTTTTATTAATGCCTAACGATGTGTTTTCCTTCAATAATCAGACAGGAGAACGGGGAGAAGATAAAGGATATCAAAAGGCTCCTGTAATTGTTAATGGTCAATTGGTGCAGGGGCTTGGTGGAGGTATTTGTCAAGTTTCTACAACACTATATAATGCAGTTGTACGTTCAAATCTAGAAATAATACAAAGACAAAATCATTCTCTGCCAGTTGCTTATGTTCCCCTTGGACACGACGCAACTGTAGCATTTGGACACATTGATTTTCAGTTTATGAATAATACCGAATATCCTGTATATTTAGAAAGCTATGTTGAAGGTAATCAAATACACATCGGCTTGTATGGAAAGAAAGTTGAGGATATAACTGTTCAACTTCATTCGGAGGTTATCGAAACAATTCAGCCTAGGATAACAACTAAAGAGGATCCATCACTGTATATTGGAGAAAAGAGAATAGAAAAGGAAGCTAAGCAAGGTTATCGTGTAAATACATATAAAATATATCTAAAGGATGGAAAGGAGCTCAATAGAGAGCTTATTTCAAATGATTATTATACACCAGTCCATGGTATAGTTATAGAAGGAAGAAAGCCAAAAGCTACAGCAGAATCAGAGGAAAAGCAAGAATTAGAAGAACTCATTGAAGAAGCTATAGAAGAAACGTCACATGATGATTAATAGATAGTTACATTTGAACCATAACCTAGTGAAAATCATTTTGAAATTCACTAGGTATTTTTATAGTTTTCGTAGATTATAGAGGGAAGTTTTGTTATAATAAATTCATCTAAATTTAAATACATATGGAGGCGAAGGTATGGATGTGTTACTGTATGATAAGAATGTATGTTGCCCAGTATGCAACTGTCAATTTACTACTAAAAAGGTAAGAAGCAGAGGGCTTAAAGTATTAGAAAAGCATGATGATTATAACATCGTGTATAAAGATATTAACCCAATCTATTATAATGTCTGGATTTGCCCTGAATGTGGATATAGTGCAACTGAAAGCGAATATATAGAGTTATCTAAACCACAAAAAAATATTATATGGGAGCATGTAAGAGCCCGCTGGTTAAAGAGAGATTTTGGTGGTGTGCGTAATGTAGCAGAGGCTATAGAAACCTATAAGCTGGCATTGGTTACAGCACAGCTTTTAAACAAATCAAAGGCCTATAGAGGTAATTTATGCCTTAGGCTAGCGTGGATCTACAGAGAACAAAAAAATTTAAATGAAATTGAATACTTAAAGCATGCCCTAAAGTATTTTATTGAATCCTATAGTCAGGAAAAGCTTCCAACTGGTGGGCTAGACGAAATAACAATGGCATACTTAATTGCAGAACTCAATCGTGGCCTTGGTTCTTATATGGAGGCCATCAAATGGTATAGTAAAGCCTTGGACAACCCAGAAATAAAGAAAAAGCGACAGATACAAATTAAGGCTAGAGAACAGTGGAGATTGGCAAAGGAGGAATATGATGCAGAAAGAAATAGAAAGAAAGCATAACAATGTGTATTATAGTATATTTACAATAGCAAATATCCATCTCAGCATAGCATCAATAAATGGTGGCTTAGCCATAATAGAATTTAATCAAGGGGAAGAAGAATTCCTAAATACATTGAATCGGTATTTTCCCACCTTTAAGCTAGTTATGGATGATGAGAAGAATAGCGACTATATTAATCAGATAACAGAATATTTCCAAGGAAATAGAACAGAATTCACTTGCCCAATACATTTTATTGGAACAGACTTTCAAGTTAAGGTGTGGAAGGCTTTAATGGAAATACCATATGGTGAAACTGCCAGCTATAAGGAAATTGCAGAAAAAATCGGTAACCCCAAAGCTATGAGGGCTGTGGGAATGGCAAATAATAAAAACAAGCTTCCAATTGTAGTACCATGCCATCGAATTATTGGAGCAAACGGTAAGCTGGTGGGTTATGGTGGAGGTTTACATATTAAGGAAATGCTTCTCAAGCTTGAAGGTATTAATATAATAGGAGATAAAGTAGCTTCAAATGAATAATAGAAATTATTAATTGTGATGAACACCTTATATTAGGCATAGATTATATAAAATCTATTTAAAGGTGAGGTGTTTATAGTGAAAGAGGCTGTAAAAAACCCAATTGTGTTTATTCCTGGATTAATGGGCTCCATTGGTGAGGAAATGATATCAGGTACTGGTTCTTGGCGGTTTGGTGTGGCAGGCTGGATCTATGAGCCCTTTATAAAGGGGCTTGAGGATCTAGGCTATCGAAAAGAGGATAACCTATTTATTTGCTACTATGACTGGCGTAAGAGTGCTAAGGAGATAGAAGCGCAGTATTTAAGACCAACCTTAGACAGAGCAAAGAAAAAGCATCCTAATGAAAAGATAGATATTTTGTGCCATAGCTATGGTGGAATTGTTGCCCGTTGCTATATTCAAGGAAGCGAATACAAAAATGATCTACAACGATTAGTGATGATGGGAACACCAAATCGTGGCTCAGTGGATGCCTATTATTTATGGTCTACGGGGAAACTAATGGATAAAGAAAAAAAAACATTTTATAATTACTTATATAAAGGATATTTATGGATATTATCAAAGCTCCTTAATATCCCTTTTGGAGCTGACAATATAGATTCACTACATGAACTTATGCCTTCTCTAGGCAATCTGATACCTACATATGACTATGGTGATTTCTTATGCTATAAAATATCTGAGAATGGATATGAAACAGTACCAAGAGGCCATCTAAAATACAAAAATCAATTATTAAATAGCTTAAATTATAGAGATGATATCCTCAGGAAAAGGGTACTTGAAGGCTATTGTATTATGGGGAGTTCATTTATAACTAATCAAATGCTTATAGTGGATAGAGAAAAGTTTAAAATAAATCAAGAGTACCTAAATGGTACCATAAAAACTATTGATGGAGATGGTACTGTAACATTGAATAGTACCCGATTAGATCCTTTTACAAACATCATACTTGAAGAAAGCCATCATGGAATATTAAAGGGAGCACTAAAGGAATTTGCAAGTATATATGGTGTAGAAGCTGATGAAATACAGGAGGATTTTACCACCCTACATATAATTTTCAATGGAAATATTGATTTTACCATTGAAGCTGAGGCTAGTAGGGTTTTAGTCTATAAAGAAGGCAATGTAATAACTGAACTTAACTATATACATCAGATACACGATAAAAACTTCTCTTGGATTGTTATAAAAAACATACCTAAAGGTGAATATGAAATCAATATGAATCAAGTAAAGAAGGAAAGTTTTAATTTATTAATAATGGGGGATGGAATTATAGATGAATTTGATGAAGAGGTGTTAATAAATAAAGAGCAAATCATTACTTTAAAGCTTTGAGTTTTACTTTAAAATCAATGTTCTCTATTGCGTAGTAATATATATTCTGATATGATTAGGTTAACTGAATACTGAAAAATGTAATGGTGCTTTATAGAGCTTAATAGGGAAAGTGGTGAAATGCCACTACAGCCCCCGCTACTGTAAGCAAGGACGAAGACAGCAAAACCACTGGATTTCTGGGAAGGTGCTGTCGATAGGTAGAATTGCGAGTCAGGAGACCTGCCAATACATTTAAAGGACAAACCTTCGGAGGGAAGGGGTGTTTCATGCGCAGGCAGAATACCCTTACCGTTTTCAATGGTAAGGGTTTTAATTTTACTCGAAATAAATTATTGTGGGGTGATTTATGAAAAATCAATCGATAATACTAATTACCGGCGGTGCCAGAAGTGGAAAGAGTAGTTTTGCTGAAGAGACACTTAAAGATATTGAAGGCAAGGTTTTATACATTGCTACAGCACAGGCTTATGATGATGAGATGAAGGATCGTATTGAAAAACATAAACAAAGAAGATATCCCCATTGGATTACATATGAAGGATATCAGAAGCTTCATGGTGTTATAGAAGACTATCAATCTGATGTTAAAGGAATCCTTTTAGATTGTGTCACTCTTTTGATCACCAATCTGATGCTGGAAAATAATACTGACTGGGATAGCATTACACCTAATGAAATTAATCAAATCGAGGAATCAATAATGGGGGAAATGAAAAAGCTAGTTAATATCATTAAAGAGGTTCCCTTAAAAACAGTTTTAGTTACAAATGAAGTGGGGCTTGGCATAGTGCCAGAATACAAAATGGCTAGAGTGTTTAGAGATATGGCAGGAAGAATAAACCAGTATCTTGCTAGGGAAGCAAATGAAGTTTATTTTGTTGTAAGTGGGATACCATGGAAATTAAAATAAGGGGTTGAAGTGTAATGAAAAAACAACTAGAGAAGGGTTTAATTCATATTTATACAGGAGATGGTAAAGGAAAAACCACTGCTGCTGTAGGACAAGGTACTCGAACTGCTGGTGGAGGCTATAAAGTGCTGATGGTTCAATTTCTTAAGGGAGATGACACAGGAGAAATACATAGTATTGAAAAGCTGGCACCTAATTTTAGTTTAATAAGATATGCTCCTCTTAATAATTTCTATAAATTTTTATCTGAAGAAGAAAAAAATGCTACTATAAGGGAAGTTGAAAGAGGAATAAAGGAAATAGGAACTTACCTAGAAAGTGAAGAGTACAATCTTATTATCCTTGATGAAATAATGGCAGTGCTATTTAATGAAATAGTAACAATTAAAGAAGTAGTAGAACTAATTGAGAAAAAACCACCCCTTGTAGAACTAATATTAACTGGTAGAAATGCTCCGGAAGAACTTATAAATTTAGCTGATTATGTTACTGAAATGAAGATGATAAAGCACCCATTTGAGAAGGGGATCTATGCCAGAAAGGGTATAGAAAGCTAATGAAAAGATTTATAGGTATTCTTCAGTTTCTATCTCGAATAACAGTTATAAAGGAACTACCCTATGATGATGAGTTTAAAAAGGGAATCATATTTTTTCCTGTTGTTGGCTTTATTCTAGGACTATTACTACTTTTTATTTTTAGACTAAGCAATATATTATTACCATATCAAGTAGTTATAATATTAACCCTAGGCAGCTATGTAATACTGACAGGAGGACTTCATCTAGATGGATTAGGAGACACCTTTGATGGATTATATAGTAATCGACCTAAAGATCAAATACTGGAAATAATGCGGGACAGCAGGTTGGGAACTAATGGCGTTTTAGCCATATTATTTATTATTTTCATAAAAGTTTTTGGCTTAATGAATTTAAGAAGCTGGGATATTTATGGAGCATTGGTAATGATGCCAGTTTTTGGTAGACTGTCTCTTGTGTTTGGCTGTTTCAATAGCCAATATCCAAGGGAGAAGGGCTTGGGGAATATTTTCATAGGTAAGGTTAATAACAAAGAAGTATTTATAAGCATAATTATTACTTTGTTGTTTACGATTTTACAACCCATAAGTATTTTCTATATACCAATTTTATGGGTCATAACAATATTTTTTAAGAGACATTGCAGCAATAAAATAGGTGGTATGACTGGCGATACTTTAGGTGCCCTATGTGAATTGGTAGAAGTAGCTTATATATTGTATTTACTAATTACGATAAAACTTTTTTAGGAGTGAAGTGATGACGAAGCTTTATCTTATACGGCATGGTGAAACCGACGATAACATAAATAAAAGATTGTGTGGTTGGTCTGATCCCCATCTAAATGCTAGGGGAAGAAGTGAAGCTGAAAAACTAGCCAAATCCTTAAAAAATCAACATTTTGATGTTGTATATCATAGTGGTCTAAAGAGAACAATAGAAACTGCTGAAGCTATTGTTAATGGTAGAAATTATACTGCTAAAGCATTGGAGTCTTTAAGGGAGCTTCATTTTGGACAGTTTGAAGGAATTTCTATGGAGGAAGTAAAGGAGAAGCATCCGCAGAAATTTTATGAGCTTCAAAGTGATTATATTGAATTCTGTTTTCCCGAGGGAGAGAGCCTTAAGGAGATGCATAGTAGAGTTGTAACTGGTGTTGAGGAGCTATTAAGAGTACATGAAGGACAAGAGATACTAATTGTTGCCCATAGTGGAGTAATTAGGAGCATCATAGCCCATTTAATTACAGGAGATATTAAAAAACACTGGAGCTTTAAAATAGATCATTGTAGTGTCTCAATTATTGAATCTACACCAGATTTTAATATATTAGTGAAGTTAAACGAAATAAAATACTAAGTTCAATTGGAGGAGTATAAATGAAAAGAAATCTGTTAGTTTTTTTTATGATAATAGCATTAGTTGTAGGAGCAATTTCCGGCTGTAGCGGAGGAGAAGTATCAGTAGAGCAACCAGATGATTCAGTGGCACAGCAGGAAGACTCCAGGTATCCTATGGTAATTGTAGATGGCCTTGGCTATGAAATTGAAATCAAAACCCAACCAGAAACGATTGTTTCAATTGCCCCAAGTCAGACGGAAATTTTATATGCCCTAGGTTTGGGGGATAAGCTTGCGGCAGTTTCAGATTATTGTGATTATCCGGCTGAAGCACAAACAAAGGATAAGGTTGGAAGCTCATGGTCAACAAATACGGAAAGAATTATAGAAATTTATCCAGATTTAGTACTTGTTTATGGCGAAGGTCAGCCAGAAGCGGTGGAGCAGTTAAAGGCTGCTGGAATAACTGTTGTGAAATTTATGCCTGAGACTATACAAGAAATATTAGATACCATTGCTGCTATTGGTTTTATAACAAACGAAGATGAGCAAGCTCAGGCTGTGATTAAAGAAATGGAAGAGAAAAGAGATAATATAATTGCCAAGGTAAAGGATCAACCAACAAGAAGAGTATTCTATCAAATCTGGGATGAACCTCTAAGGACAGCTGGCCCTGGCTCTTTCATTGATGACTTAATTCGACTGGCCGGCGGAGAAAATATTGCTGCTGATGCAGAAGGAGCTTATCCGCAGTTTAGTACCGAGTCATTGGTAGAGCGTGATCCAGAGGTTTACCTTGCACCGGCCCATACATCAGATAAAGATTTCTTAACTGAAGAAGAAGAGCTAAATTTAATAAATGCTATAAAGTCAAGACCGGGCTTTTCTGAAATATCAGCTGCTAAGAATGATAAAATAGAGCTTTTAGAGCCCAATATTGTTTCTAGGCCCGGAGCAAGAATTATAGAGGCATTTGAATTAATAGCAAAAGCTATTCATCCTGAAGTTTTTTAAAGTATAAATCCCGCCTGAGTAAGGCGGGCTTAAAATTATTTATAATGAACAATTTGCAGTATAATCTATTGGAGTTATTGTGTAAAGAATTTCAATAATTTTATTACCAGAATTGGTGGAGGAAAAATGAAAAAAGAGCTTAAGTTTGCTAATCAAATTGTATTATTATTGCTATTATTGTTTCTTGTTATTGCTGTAGCCTCTGTAATAGGAGCAGCGAATATTTCTATATTTAATAGTATAAAAATAATATTTAGTCAAATTCCCATACTTGGTAAAAATATTGATACATCGGGTATTCCTCAGCCTCATGTGGCGATTATTACCAATATTCGCCTTCCTAGAATTTTTCTGGCCTTTTTAGTTGGATATGGTCTGTCTATTGTAGGGGTAGCATTACAGGGACTATTGAAAAACCCAATGGCTGATCCTTACATAACAGGAACCTCATCAGGGGCTGCCCTTGGTGCTGCCATTGCTATTATGCTAAAATTAAACCGTGTAATATGGGGTTTTGGTATAGTATCAATATTTGCCTTCTTTGGAGCATTACTTGCTACACTAATTGTTTATAACTTAGCAAAGGTTAAATCTAAGGTGCCAGTAACGACACTTCTATTGGCAGGAATTGCAACAGGTCAGTTTTTTACTGCTATAATGTCCTTTATTATGGTTATCTCCTCAAAGGATGTAACAAGTATTGTGTTTTGGACAATGGGAAGCTTTTCTTCAAGGGGATGGAACCATGTCCAGGTGGCATTTCTTCCTATTATTATTGGATCAATTATCATTTATGTATTTGCAAAGGATTTAAATGTATTGTTACTGGGGGAATCTACAGCACAAAACACAGGAGTTAACGTTGAATGGGTAAAACGAGTAATTTTAATAACCAGTGCATTGTTAACAGCCTTTGCAGTCTCGGTTAGTGGAATTATTGGGTTTGTGGGGTTAATTATACCACATGTTATGAGGATGCTGGTGGGTCCAGATCATAGGATATTAATACCGGCAAGTGGCCTTATGGGAGGGATATTTCTTATCGCAGCCGATACTGTAGCCAGAACAGTTATAGCACCAACGGAAATTCCTGTAGGGATAATAACTGCTTTGGCAGGAGGGCCATTTTTTATCTATCTATTAAGGAAGACCAAAAAAGTAATATAGTATGGAGGATATTATGGCGAAATCACTTATAGCAAATAATTTAACCTTTAAATATGATGAAAGTACTATCATTGACAATATAAGCTTTGAAATTGAAAAAAAGTCATTTGTTACTATTATTGGGCCAAATGGATCTGGGAAATCCACGCTATTGAAGCTTTTAGCAGCCAATCTAGAACCAGAAAAAGGGACTATAATTCTAAATGATAATGAGCTTAATGACTACTCGACAAAAAGCTTAGCAAAGGAAATGGCAGTTGTTCCACAGGAGACAAATATATCCTACGATTTCACTGTCTATGATATTGTATTAATGGGTCGTAATCCTCATATAAAAAGATTTAAGAAGGAGAGCCCCCAAGATTTATCGATTGTAAAGGAAGCCATGGAGGCTACCAATACATGGTACCTTCGAGATAGAAATATTAATGAAATCAGTGGAGGAGAAAGACAACGGGTTATCATTGCTAAAGCAATTGCTCAAGAGCCAAAGGTAATTCTTCTTGACGAGCCTACGTCATCTCTTGATATTCATCATCAAATCGAGGTGTTGGACCTACTAAAGACTCTAAATAAAGAGAAGGGTGTTACAATTGTAGCAGTACTCCATGACATGAATTTAGCTGCTAGATATAGTGGGGAAATTATACTAATGCATAAGGGTAATTTGATAACCATGGGGAAAACTGAAGCTGTTATGACAGTGGAAATTCTTCAACAGGCATATGAGATGGAGATGGTAATTGAACGCAATAGTTATACGGGGTGTCTTCAAATCCATCCAATATCTCTGATAAAAAGACAAAAAGAACTCAAAAATGTAGGAGTACATATAATTTGTGGTGGTGGAACTGGTAAAGGACTAATCCAAACCCTTGTTGATAGAGGTTATAGAGTAACCCTTGGGGTTGTAAATAAAGGGGATAGCGATTGGGAGCTTGGATGTATGTATAACTTAGAAATGGCAGAGGAAATGCCCTTTAGTGAAATAAGTGATAATAGCCTGCAGGTAGCACATAAGTTAGCAAATAGTACAGATGTAGTTATAATGACAGAGGTGCCAATAGGGTGGGGTAATTATAAAAATCTAGATATTTTAGAGGCACAGCTAAATCAGGGAAAAAGAGTCTACCAGCTTTGTAGCAACGAAAATATCAAATTTGATTATACCGGCGGAAAGGGCTTAAATAAGATACAGCTTCTTAGAGAAAAGGGGTTAATTGTAGTTGAAGGAAAGGATAAAATGCTAGAGCTATTGGAGGAAATAAAATGAAAAAAGGAAAAGGTATTATGCTTCAGGGCACTGCCTCATCAGTAGGTAAAAGTCTATTAACTGCTGCCCTTTGTCGTATATTTGTAGAGGATGGCTTTAGTGTTACTCCATTCAAATCTCAAAATATGGCACTAAACTCATTTATAACAGAAGATGGACTAGAGATGGGAAGAGCACAGGTTATGCAGGCAGAAGCTGCAAAAATTAAGCCTTCTGTTTTAATGAATCCTATACTTCTTAAGCCTACAGCAGAAAAAGCAGCGCAAGTGGTTATGAATGGGAAGGTATATAAAAACATGACAGCAAGTGAATATCATCAACATAAACCAAAGCTAAAGGATATGATAGGAGAAATATATCAAAAGCTAATTGATAGCTATGATATTGTTGTTATTGAAGGGGCAGGAAGCCCCGCAGAAATCAATCTTAAGGAAAATGATATAGTAAATATGGGTATGGCTGAAATAGCAGACTGTCCTGTTATTCTCATTGGAGATATAGACCGTGGAGGGGTATTCGCATCTATATACGGAACAATTATGCTGTTGGATGAAAATGAGAGAAAAAGGGTTAAAGGACTTATAATAAATAAGTTTAGGGGTGACAGAAAAATACTGGAGCCTGGCTTAAAAATGATAGAGGAACTAACAGGAATACCAGTGATAGGGGTAATGCCCTATGGGAACTTAAATATTGAAGACGAAGACAGTGTAACCGATCGATTTAAGAGGGTAGTAGAGGGTGAAAACAGGGTCAAAATCGATATAATTCGCTTACCCTACATTTCAAATTTTACTGATTTTCATATTTTTGATACTATACCAGAGATACAGGTTCAATATATATCCCATACTGATTCAATTGATAATCCAGACATTATTATTATACCTGGCTCAAAAAATACTATATCAGATTTAAAATATTTACGGGATAGTGGATTAGAGGTCCAAATACTAAAGGCTTATAACAAAGGAGCGTTTGTTTTTGGCATATGTGGTGGATACCAGATGCTTGGTAAAAAGTTAACTGATCCTGACTCTGTTGAAGGTAGTATTAAAGAGATTGAGGGTCTAGGATTACTGGATATTGAAACAAACTTCGAAGGTAGTAAGGTAACAACCCAGGTGGAGGGGTTAATTGAAACTAAGGGGATTACCTTCAATAATGACGATACACCCATGAAGGTATCTGGCTATGAAATACATATGGGTCGAACTGTATTACATAAAAACGCCATTCCCTTTATTCGCATCACCAATAAATTAGGCACCGAAGCTGACTATTATGATGGAGCAATAGGTGAGTCCGGTAGAGTATTTGGTACATACCTACATGGAGTGTTTGATGAAATGGACTTTACTACTAAGCTTGTAAATTACTTTCTTGAAGTAAAAGGACTAAACAAAATAGAGTCTACTAGTACCCTTAATGAGTTTAAGGAAAATGAGTATAATAAGCTTGCTAATCTTTTTAGAGAAAATGTAGATATTAAGACTATATATAAAATTTTAGGGGAAGAAAGCCCATGCTAGTATTACTTGGAGGTTACTTTTTAGACCTGCTACTTGGTGATCCACAAAATTTTCCACATCCAGTGCGATTTATAGGTAAGCTTATTAGCAGCTTAGAAACATACCTTTATAATGAAAAATCAGAAAAGGCTCAACTATTAATGGGAGTCATACTAACAGTAATAGTAGTAGCCACAAGCTATATAACTACATATATCATTATCAAAGCCGCATATACCCTCCACTTTGCTTTAGGAATTATTATAACAATAGCTTTTTCCTACACAGTCCTTGCCACCAAAAGTTTAGGTGATGAAGGTAAAAAGATGCTACAAGCCCTCCAAAATAATGATATAGTAAAGGCAAGGCATCAGCTGTCATATATAGTAAGTAGAGACACAAATTCATTAACAAAGGAAGAGATCGTTCGAGGAACGGTGGAAACTATAGCAGAAAATATATCTGATGGTATCATTGCCCCTATGTTCTATCTTACAATAGGCGGAGCTCCATTGGCAATGGCATATAAAGCAATAAATACCCTGGATTCAATGGTGGGCTATAAAAACAGCCGATATTTATATTTTGGAAAAGCTTCTGCAATTCTTGACGATATAGTCAACTATATACCAGCCAGGCTAAGTGTTTTATTTATTGCTATAGGTGGGTTACTAACGGGAGAAAGTTACATTGACTCATTGAAAATGGCAAAGACTCAAGGTAGAAACCATAGCAGTCCTAACTCTGGGTATCCTGAAGCAGCAGTGGCAGGTGCTCTAATGATTCAACTGGGGGGACCCAGTAAATATTTTGGAAAGATTATAGACAAGCCTACGATAGGTATTAGGATAAAACCGTTAGAGCCTCATGTTATTTTAAAAACCATAAAACTAATGTACGCTGCCTCCTTTGTTGGGCTGGTATTTTTTTATTGCATAGGAAAGTTCGTTAATAGGTTCTATGCAATAGGGGGTTTTTAAGGGGGTCCCCCCATTATCTCCAATAAGGAGGATACAGCGAAGCGTCCTAGGGAACGCATGGGTTCCCTGGAAACAAAAGCATTTTATCCATAGATAATTAATGCAATAAATGCTTTTGATCATGTTAATAATCTTATTAGGTGGGATATAAATGACTCATGGTGGAAATATATACGAAATTGAAAAAAGAACCGGTATTGCTAAAGATAGTATACTAGATTATAGTTCAAATATTAACCCTTTAGGAGTACCAGATGGTTTGAAAAAGATTATATGTGACGGGATTGATGATTTAACAAAATATCCAGACATTAATTATCATGAATTGAAGGATTCTATAGCACAGTATTATAGATTAAGTGTAGAGGATATATTGGTGGGGAATGGCGCAGCACAAATTATATTTGATTTTATTAATGCTGTAGCTCCCCGAAATACTCTAATAGTACAGCCAACCTTCAGTGAATATGAAAGGGCCTTAAATATTGGAGGAAAAAATATTATTCACTATTTTTTAAGGGAAGAGGATTCTTTTCAATTAAATGTTGATAATTTGTTAAAATATTTAGCTGCTGATAAAAGTATTGATATGGTAATAATATGTAATCCAAATAACCCTACAGGGAGGTTGATCTCAAAGGGTGAGATGATGTGTATTATTGATTTCTGTGAGGAAAATAATATATTCCTGATAATAGATGAAGCTTTTATGGATTTTGCTGATGAAATGGGTATACATACATTGATGAATGAATGCAAAAAATATAAAAATCTAATGGTTGTAAGGGCCTTTACAAAATTTTATGGAATACCAGGTTTACGCCTAGGATTCGGTGTAACCAGTAATTTAGATATTAAAAATAGAATTGAATTGTTATCATTGCCATGGAATATCAACACTTTTGCCAGTTATTTTGGCAGAATACTTTTATCAGAGGATAAGTATGTAGCAAATAGCTTTAAATGGCTTAAAAATGAAAGGGTTAATTTTTTTAATAAACTAAATGAAATTAAAGTGCTAAAGGTTTTTTCCTCTGAAACAAATTTTGTGCTACTTAAGCTATTAGAAAATAATTATACAGCAAAAACCCTTCAGGCAAATTTACTTAAAAGGGGTATATTAATAAGAGATTGCTCTAGCTTTAAGGGATTAAATGAAAAATATATTAGATTAGCTGTTAAAGATGGAGCCTCAAATGAAAGGTTAATTAAAGAGCTAAAGAGTATTATAAAAGAAAAAAACACTTGGATTAACAAGTGTTAATGAGAGTTACATGCCGGACATAAACCATAAAAGGATAAATGCTGTTTGGTTATGGTGTAATTAGCGATGCTGGCTACAGTTGAAACAAGATCCTTAAAATAATCTTCAGATAGATCTTCAACCTTATTGCATTTTGTACAAATGATGTGAGGATGAATTTGAGGGTTAGGATCATATCTAAAGCTATTTTCCCCAAGATTTATTACTTGGATTAAACCGAGATCTGCAAATAATTCAAGTGATTTATACACTGTAGCTAAGCTAATGGTAGGATAACTAGGTTCAAGCATTTTAAAGATTGCTTCCGCATTAGGATGATTTTTGTTGTCCTTTAAAACATGATATACTGCTAATCTCTGTGGTGTAATTTTACACCTATTGTCTTTCAATGTTCTTACTAGGGTCTCCATCTAAACACCCCCCAAAATTTTGTAAAGCATCCATTATTCACCCTAATTATAAATTAACGTTAATAAATTGTCAATCCTTGTTAAGAAAGTTTATTAAATATTTACAAAATTAAACTTATAGGAGGAAGAAAAATTGTATAAACTTGTTGTTTTAGATATGGATGGTACATTGCTAAATAGTGAAAATGAGGTTAGCCAAGAGAATAAAAATGCATTAAAAAAGGTACAAGAGGTTGGAATTAAGGTAGCCATAGCAACAGGCAGGATATTTACTTCTGCACGGTTTTATGCTGAAATTTTAGGGATTCAAACTCCAATAATAGCTTGTAATGGCGCATTGATTCGAAATTACCACGATAACAAAGTATTATACTCAAATTCTATAGATTTGGAGGATGCCCTTAAGATAATTGAAATATGTAGGAAAAATGATATATATTTTCACTTCTATGATCAAGAAAAGCTATATGTGGATCGTCAAAAAATAAACTATCTCGACACCTATTATTGGAAAGGGAGAAAAAGAATCAATGAAGTAATCCATATAGAACCATTGGATGATGTTGTCTCTTTTATTACTAACAACAATCTGGAAATACTAAAATTTGTAATTGTAGATGAAGATAGAGAGAAGTTAGAAACTTTAAGAAAGGATTTTAATAGTATTCAAAACATTGAAGTTGATAAATCATGGTATAATAATTTGGAGATAATGAACCAAGGTGTTTCTAAAGGAAGGGCCATATCAAAGCTGGCAGGGGTTATGGATATAAAAAGAGAAGAGATTATTGCCTTTGGAGATAACTATAATGACCTATCAATGAAAGACCATGTAGCTGCTTTTGTAGCTATGGGCAATAGTGAAGAAGAAGTAAAAAATAAAGCCGATTACTTAACTGATTCAAATGATCAGCATGGAGTAGCCCGTGGTATAGAAAAACTTGTTTTATAGTTTAGGAGAGCTAAAATGAAAACTGTAGCTATTACAAAATCAATTGATTATGAGTACGATAATGTTAGAAGAGCCCTTGAGGAAAGTGTATTTTATTTAGGTGGACTAGATAAGTATGTAAAGAAGGGACAGCGGGTTTTATTAAAGCTAAATTTGCTGATGAAAAAAAAGCCAGAGGAGGCTGTAACAACACACCCTATTTTCGTAAAAGCTTTAGGAGACCTATTGACCGAGTTTGGATGCGAAGTTATTGTAGGTGATAGTCCAGCAGGACCATATACAGTAAAGCATCTGGAGGGTATTTATCGAGCCTGTGGTATCGAGGATATAGCTAATGAAGGTGGCTTTATTTTAAACAAGAATATTGAAGTAATTGAAGAGGATTATCCAGAAGGCGAAGTTATTAAAAAAATAGATTTAATTAAAATAGTTAAAGAGGTAGATGTTGTTATTTCAGTATCTAAACTAAAAACCCATGGAATGGCTGTGTTTACAGGAGCAGTAAAAAATATGTTTGGAGTAATACCAGGATTACAGAAAGTAGACTATCATTTTAAAATGCCTGATGTACATCAGTTTTGTAATATGCTGGTGGATGTATGTAGCTTTGTTAAGCCCACATTGTCTTTTATGGATGGGATAATTGGAATGGAAGGGGAAGGACCATCAGCAGGTAACCCAAGAGAAGTAGGACTAGTATTAGCTTCCGAAAGTCCATATCATCTTGATGCTGTTGCCGCCAAAATAATTGGAATTAACCCAGTTGATATTCCTTCTGTAAGAAGCTGTATAGAGAGGGGCTTTATTGATGAAAATCTTGTAGATTGTCAGATTAAAGGCTTATTAATTGAAGAATGCAAGGTTGAAAAATTTAAAGTACCAAGTATGAATAGCATACATTTT
The DNA here is from genome assembly GCF_900101495.1 of Alkaliphilus peptidifermentans DSM 18978. GTDB lineage: Bacteria > Bacillota > Clostridia > Peptostreptococcales > Natronincolaceae > Alkaliphilus_C > Alkaliphilus_C peptidifermentans. Next base: position 32,489 of record NZ_FMUS01000023.1, on the reverse strand, counting down.
ATCAAGGGCAGAGTGCCTGTATTCCTAGAAAATATACTAATGAACACACTTCAGCCTAAACCAGTATTTGTTCATAAGGATTGTATTGGTTGTAGAGATTGTGAAGTTAGTTGTCCGCCAGATGCTATAACAATGATAAACAATAAGCCCTATGTTGACCTAAAAAAATGTATTAGATGCTTCTGCTGTCAAGAATTATGCCCCAAAAAGGCAGTTCTAATAAAACGCAAAAAGTTAGTTGATCGGTTACTACGAATGTAAATAGGTAGCTGAAATGAATAGCATTTAACCAACTGGAAACCCTTAATATATAAAATATAGGGAGGGTTTCTGTGAAAAGTAAAAGGATATTAGAGCCAATTGTATGTATTTCAAGAAGTGCTATAAAAGGAGAAGCTATTTCTGAGGCGTTAAATGGATTACCAATAAATAATATTATTAAAGATGGAGATCATGTTGTAATTACACCAAATTGGGTGAAGGCAAAACCAGCTAATACTGGCACTGTTGTTGGACCTCAAACATTACGGGAATTAATAAAATACATAAAGAAGTTGAATCCCAGAAGGATTACTGTCGCATGTGGTTCTGGTGGGGATGAAACTCAAAATGTCTTTAATAAGGTTGGATATAAAAAAGTTATAGAAGAGGAAAAGATAGAGTTCATAGATTTAAACTATGGACCCTATGAGGAATTATTTCTAAAGCATAATATAATAAAAGCTACTAAAATAAATAGTCTTATCAAAGAGGTTGATGTTCTAATAAGCTTTAGCCAGCTAAAAGTCCATGAAGAAGCTACAATTAGTGGAACGGTTAAAAATATAGCCTTAGGTTGGCCACCTGCTGAGATTCACGGCTTTCCAAAGAAAAAATTAGGTATACATGAAGATCTTCACGGTTTTATTGCAGCAATTACTAAAGAAATACCTATTGATTTAGCTATTTTAAGTGTCGATAAGGCTATGATTGGTACTGGACCCTCTGACGGAAAACCAGTAAATACTCAAGGGTTAATTATAGCCTCAACAGATGCCATTGCAGCAGATGCAATTGGTGCGAGATTACTGGGATTTTTGCCTCAAGCTGTTAGTTATATATACCAATTACACAAGGAAGGTATAGGTGAAGCTGACCCTAAAAACATGCTAATGAAGGGGTTGAGCTTAGAAGAGGCTGAAAAGATATTTTCGTTGGCTGCCTATAATCAAGAGATAGTTTTGGATAAAAACAATCAAATTAAGAATTTACATGGTAATCAATAGGAGGACAGAGTTGTCCGCAGACTGATGAAAAACCCCCATCTTCTTCGTTGCTTCAAATACCTAGCACCCTTACGTATTTCTGTATACGCTGCCTTCGCTAGGTATTTTTGCGCCTCAAATCTGAGGATTTTTGATCAGTCTGCATTTTGATGGCTTTGTCATCAACTAGGGTTGTTCGCCCCAACAGGTATTATTTATTTCTTCAATTAATTACTCATTCAAATAGATCTTATTTGGTAAGATAAATAATACCAACTGTTTTAGGACCACAGTGACTGGAAATTACACAGCCTGCATTTGTAATTATTACATTTTTTATGGGCAACAGGCTCTGTAGTTCTTCCTTCAAGCTCTGGGCCTCTGCATCTGCCTCGGAATGAGTAATGAAAACTGTACTTAAATCTAGATTTTCCCTATCTTTTAGAAGGATCTCAAGAAGGGTTTTTAGGGCCTTATCCATTTTACCCCTGGTTTTATGACCAAGTATCATCTTACCCTCAACAACCTGAATAATTGGCTTGATTTTAAACATTCCCCCTACAAAGCTTTGCAATGCAGAGCATCTGCCACCCTTATGTAAATAATCCAAAGTATTTATAACAAAAGCAGTTTTAACCTTTGGTACACTTTCTTGTAGTATTGCAGAAATCTCTTGTAGAGATAATCCTTCCTTAGCATATTCTGCTGCCTTTAGCGCAAGAATACCAATTCCAGTTGATAGGTTAAATGAATCAACTATTTTAATGCGACCGTCAGGAAATTCATTTGCAGCAATTTTTGCATTTTGAATGGTTGATGATATCTTAGAGGATAAGCCGACGTACAAAATATCACTTCCATTATCAATATGGGGTTTAAAGACTTCATGAAAATCATTTGGTGAAGGAGCTGCAGTTTTAGGCAACTGTCCTAGCTTATTAACCCTAGAGTAAAGGTCAGTAGTATTAATATCAATACCATCCTTATAGCTATCTTCGTTAAATACAACATATAGTGGAACAATGGCAATATCTAGTTCCTTTAGTAAAGTTGGTGAAAGATCACAGGTGCTATCGGTTATAATTTTTATACTTGCCATTTAAAGTCCTCCCTTATAAATATACCTATAATATTTATATTACTCAAAAACAAAAAAATATCAAACTCCAAATAGTAAAAATATCCCTTTAAAAGCAAATACATCGTTAGTATATCAATATTCATGATGAAGTAAAAATAATATTATAGTATAATAAAATATACATGTATCAACTAATTATACAGTTTAATATCAAATAAATAAAATCTTATTATATAAGGAGGGGTTATAATTGTGTACTTATTCTGTTAGAGCTGCAACACAAAATGATATTGAAGAAATTACTAAGATATACAATCAAGGAATAGAAGATGGCTTAGCTACCCTAGAGACAAGACTAAGGACAGTTGAAGAAATGGACAACTGGTTTATACAACGAAATGATAGATATAGGGTATTGGTGATAGTAAAAAATGATAGAGTAGAGGGATGGGCTTCCTTGAATATATTCAGTTCAAGATCTGCTTATGATGGTGTGGCTGATATATCTATATACATAGATAGAGAAATGAGGGGTAAGGGCTTAGGAAAAGAGCTTTTAAAGCATCTGTGTATAGCAGCCACCACCAATGATTTCCATAAGTTGGTTTTAAGTACCTTCAATAATAATGAAGCTGGAAAAAATCTTTATAAGGCAATGGGCTTCAGAGAGGTGGGTACTTATCAGCGACAGGGAAAAATAAATGGTGCTTGGGTGAATGTTACAATTATGGAAAAGCTACTCATATAAAACTGTGGAACATCTCTAAGCACTAATGTACTTATCTTATACTTCAGTATAAAAATCCAGTTTGTCATATAAATCTTTCTTTGTCTTCAGTCTAGAATCTTCTTTATTATTAAAGTAGGTTCATTTTTGTAGAGGACATAAAAAACCTATAAAACTTTATCTATAGTAGGAGTACTTAGTATAAATAAATTCTATTATTAATATTGTTAAATATTTAATATAATCTAGATGAAATATATAGATTTTATAAAGGGAGGATGAAAATGAATACAGATAAAGGCAAGATTATTGCAACAGGTGGAATTATAGGTTTATTTGGAGCACTGTTGGTTAAATTTGGAAACCCAGTAAATATGGGGGTCTGTGTTGCTTGTTTCTTTAGGGATATAGCAGGTGGCTTAGGACTACATAGAGCTTCGGTTGTTCAGTACCTTAGACCAGAGATTTCTGGATTTATTCTAGGTGCCTTTGGAATGGCAAAGGTAAAAGGTGAATTTAAACCCCGTGGAGGATCATCTCCATTGCTGAGATTCATATTAGGCTTCTTTCTAATGATTGGCGCCCTCGTGTTTTTAGGATGTCCATTACGAATGATTCTAAGGTTAGCGAATGGTGATTTAAATGCTATTACAGGTATTATAGGGTATACAGCAGGTATTTGGGTAGGTATTCAATTTCTAAAAAGAGGATTTACTTTAGGAAAAAGCACCACTAATTCTACTGCAGCTGGTTACACTATGCCTATTTTTGCAGTTGCAATTCTGCTCTTATTAGTAGCAGCACCAACATTTATTTTCTTTAGCGAAAGTGGTCCTGGCTCTATGGCTGCGCCAGTAACTCTAGCATTAGGTGCTGGGTTGTTAATTGGAGCACTACTACAAAGAACAAGGCTCTGTACTGCGGGTGGCTTCCGTGATGCTATGTTAATTAAGGATTATCATTATATGATCGGATTAATAGGTATATTTGTTTTTGCTTTACTAGGTAATGTAATTTTTAACTTCGAAACCTTTAAGATTGGCTTCGAAGGGCAACCAATTGCACACAATGATCATTTGTGGAACTTTTTAGGTATGTCACTTGCAGGTATTACTGCTGTACTTTTGGGAGGGTGTCCATTAAGACAAACTATACTTGCTGGTGAAGGAGATGGAGACGCTACAATAACAATAATAGGGTTAATGGCAGGAGCAGCCTTTGCCCATAACTTTGGATTAGCTGCTAGCCCAGCTGGAGTAACTACCAATGGCAAAGTAGCGGTCATTATTGGTATTATTGTTGCGTTAGCAATTGGATTAAGTGTAATTGCTAGTGTTGCTAAGGAAAAGGCAGCTAGATTAAAGAAGAGAGAAGGAGGCGTTGAGGTTGGAATATAATATCATTGATGCACGAGGTAGATCTTGTCCTGAGCCAGTGATTATGACTAAACAGATCCTTGAAAACTACAATGGTGAAATCGTAAAGGTGTTAGTCGATACAATGGTGGCGGTAGAAAACATTAAACGCTATGCAGGAAATCAGGGCTTTTTAGTAGAAGTAGAAGAAGCAGAAGATGAATATGCACTAAAAATAAGAAAATAAAGGTGATATCTTGAATAATTACTATTGTGTTATGACATTTCACTCAACATATCATGCACTAAATTTCGAGAAAATTTTAAAGGAATTTAATTATGAGGTTAGGCTTATGCCTGTCCCTAGGCAAGTAAGCTCCAGCTGTGGAACAGCTGCAGAATTTCAATGTGAAAAAAAAGCAGATATTCTAAAAATCTGTTTAGATAATCATATTGAAATGGATGATATACATCGTATCGAGAACCAGAAAAAAAACAACTGGTTTGTAAAGCTATTAAATGACAAAGGATAAAAGGTAAAAAATAATAATAATTTTTATTTAGCATCAGCCTAAAAACTATAACGAGGGACATATGTCACTATAATAGGGACATTTAACAAATATCCTAATCCTATTTTTCATTGTATGATATTTTTATAACAACAACGTTGTTAATTTATCAACAAAATGAAAAGTATGGAGGGAAAATAATGAAGAAAAAAAGTTTAGCAATTTCTCTAGCATTAGTTTTAATTTTAACTGTTTTAGTTGGATGTACACAGAATGAAGTTAAAGTAGATACACCTGATAAAGCAACAGAAGTAGATGTTTTAGTTATCGGCGGTGGCGGAGCTGGTCTTGTGTCGGCAATAACAGCTGCTGAAAAAGGTGCAAATGTTTTACTTATAGAAAAGATGCCTATGCTTGGTGGAAACACAATGATATCTGCTACTGGTCTTACAGCTTCAGATACAAAAATACAAGAAGAAGCAGGTGTTACCTTCACAGTTCAAGATCATATTGATAGAACAATGAAGGAAGGTAAGGACTTACCAAATTTAGAACTAGTAACAATTTTAGCGGAAAACAGTAATGCGGGATTAGAATGGTTATTGTCTTTAGGCTTAGAATACAAGATGCATGCAACTGAGGCTTGGACACTTGTGCCTGTTGAAGGACACTTTGGATCATTAATGATTGCTGCTTATAGAAAAGAAGCAGAAAAGTACGACAACCTAGAAATCAGATTAAATACAAAAGCAACTGAATTAGTAATGGAAGATGGTAAGGTTGTTGGTGCGAAGGTAGAAGGTAAGGATGGAGAATACACAGTTAAAGCTAATGCAGTTATATTAGCTACCGGTGGATTAGGAAACGCTCCTGATGTAATTGCAGAGTACAATCCTAAGTATGGTGGTGGAACAGGTACAATGAGTACAGCTGGAGCCACTGGAGACGGAATAAAAATGGCTACTGCAATTGGTGCAGATGTTGTTGATATGGAGCACCACATGATGAGACCTTTAGCTACTCCAGGCTATTGGATTAGAGAAACAGTAGTAAGTGATGAAGAAATTGGCGGTATTCTAGTTAATAAAAGTGCAGTTAGATTTACAGATGAAACAGCCCACAGATGGGATATGGTACCAGAGGTTGCGAAGCAAGATGGTGGAGTTGCATATGTAATATTTGATGCAGATGTTGCAGAAACCGGCAATGGTAAAGCTGCAATTGATAAGGCTAAAATGATTTCAGCAGACACAATTGAAGAATTGGCAACTAAGTTAGGCTTAGACCCAGCAGCTTTAGTAGCTACTGTTGAAGCTTACAACAACGGTGAAGATGAGTTTGGTAGAAAGACTATGGGTAAAGTTACAGCAGCACCTTTCTACGGAGTACAAGCTGAAGTTGCTTCCCACTTTACAATGGGTGGTTTAGCCTTCAACAAAAATACAGAAATTCTAGATACTAATGGTAATCCGATTCCAGGACTATACGGAGTTGGCGAAGTTCTTGGTGGATTATATGGAGCTGGTCGTGTATATGGAAATGATACAATGGGTAATGTTGTATTCGGTAAAATTGCAGGTGAAAATGCAGTAGGTAAGTAATATTTCTCCCCCATAATATAATAAAGCCCATGCTCACGCAGCATGGGCTTTTATACTATACAAGTTTAACCTGATGATATACCTTCTTTCCCTTTCTGATCATTATTGTATCATTGTTAAATAGCGATTCACTAATTGTCATATTAAAATCAGTTACTTTTTCCTCATTAATCGAAATACCACCCTGTTGAACCAAGCGACGACCTTCACCACGGGAAGGAGACAAATCAGTAGTTATCAATAAGGCTAAAATATCCATATCCTTCAATTGATCCTTACTTATTTCTGTAGTCGGAACAGAACCACCGATAGCCCCTTGACCAAATAAAGCTTTGGCTGCCTCTTCGGCCTTTGTAGCTTCATCTGCTCCATGTACCAGCTTAGTTACTTCAAAGGCAAGAATTTCTTTAGCCTTATTAATTTCTGAACCCTGTAAAGCTCCAAGCTTTCTTACCTCATCCATTGGTAGGAAGGTAAGTAAAGATAGACAGTTTTCAACATCCTTATCATCTACATTTCTCCAGTATTGATAGAATTCAAAGGGAGATGTTTTTTCTGGATCAAGCCAGATTGCACCAGATTCTGTTTTACCCATTTTTTTACCTTCGCTGGTAGTAAGCAGAGTAAAGGTCATGCCATATGCAGATTCACCTTCAATCCGTCGAATTAAATCGGCTCCAGCTATAATATTAGACCATTGATCGTCGCCACCTAGCTGCATACGACAACCGTGTCTACGGTATAGCTCTAAAAAGTCATAGGCTTGCATAATCATGTAATTGAATTCAAGAAAGGACAATCCCTTCTCCATTCTGTTTTTATAACACTCAGCAGTTAGCATCCTATTTACAGAGAAATGCTTACCCACTTCCCTTAAAAAGGGAACATATTCTAACTCCATTAACCAATCTGCGTTATTGGCCAAAATCCCCTTATCCTCTGTAAAATCTAAAAAACCTTTTGTTTGTTGGATAAAACGATCTCCGTTATGATTTATTTCTTCGGGAGTTAGCATCCTTCTCATGTCTGTTCTACCAGATGGATCTCCAACCATAGCAGTACCTCCACCAATCAAAAAAATAGGTTTATGTCCTGCTCTTTGAAGATGAGCCATTGTAATAACCTGAAGGAAATGACCGATATGAAGACTATCGGCTGTTGGATCAAAGCCTATATAAAAGGTTACTTCTTCTTTTCCTAATAGCTCTCTAATCTCATCCTCGTGGGTTGCTTGCTTTATGAATCCTCTTTCTTTAAGAATATCAAAAACATTTGTCATTTTTATTACCTCCTAAGACTTATTTTTCAAAAATAAAGGGTCTTATCATCCAAAAAGGACGAGAAGACCCGTGGTACCACCTTTATTTACATGATTGTAATTACAATACATGCCTCTAATCACTATAACGGGTGAAACCGTTGAAGCTTTTACTTCAAAACTCTAGAGTGTATTTCATCTATCCATGTACTGTAGATTTTTCAGCAACCAACCTACTCTCTAAATTGTAACCATGGAGACTTATGTACTCCTTCATAGTCTACTATTTATATTATTTTGAATTATATTATCAAAAAAAACCATTAAATACAAGTGAATTACTAAAAATAAATATTTATTCTAATAAATTATATTATAGCTCTAAATATTAGTATGTCTTTTATTTCAGAACCTAAACATTACAACTATTACCAATATAAACTTTTCTATAACCATAGTAAAATAGAATTATGTAAAAAGCTAAAAAAGGGGATATTTTATGGGACAAAAAAAGTTTAAAATTACTACAATGGTTATACTAATTAGTTTTGTGCTATCGATTCTAACCTTAACTTCATATTACATATTCGCACAGAAGCATGAGGATTCAAGCTTGAATGATATAGCTGAAATAGAAGATGTTGAAGATGAAAAGGAAAGTATAGAAGAAAACTTAACAGATAATGAAAATATAATTGATGAAATTGAAAGTGAAGAAGAGGCTGCTGATGATATATCTCGGGACGAAGAGGCTATATCAGGGATTGAGGAAAATGTCAAAAATGATGAAAATAAGAAAGATAATAAAAATGAAGCAAACACAAAAAAAACAGAAGAAAAAGATAAGGCAGTAGAACATAATAATTCAACTGATTCAATCGATAGTAACAAAGAAAATAAAGAACAGGAACGGTTATTAAATGAAACCTTAAATAGATATGTTTTGGACATGATTAAGACATACCCCATTGGTACTCCATATTTACTTAATACAGACTATGCAAATTATAATGGAGTCACAACCAATCTGTATTATAAAGATACATTACTATTAAGAGCTAATCCAAAGGGAGATCGAGCTAGTCACTGTGTAGGAATAACCTTTGAAGTGTTTTTTAAAGCAATGCAAGAGCGTAACAGAGCAGTAGGACTATCGGCAGATGATTTAAATGGAATGAACTGGGATCAGCTGTATGATTTTGTTTTAACTTGGTATGTTGCAAGCAGTAATAAAAGCACCCATAATTTAACCGTTGCATTAGAAAAATATGGAGTGGGAAGACGTATAAATAATTTAGAAGATGCAAGGGCAGGAGATTTCATCGATTTTTCAAGAGAAAATCATACTGGTCATACTGTTGTGTTTCTTAACTGGATTAAGGATAACGAAAAAATTGTAGGGTTAAGATATTGGTCTAGTCAAAAATCAACTAATGGAATAAATTATAGGGAAGAATACTTTAATATATTAAATGAAGATGGAAAAAAGTATGGCAATATAATTATAGATCAGGTTTATATAGGCAGAGTTTCGTCAATCAATAGTTATAAGACTTATTAATAAAGACCTAAGCCTCCTTTGGTATGTTGTTGACTTAAACAACCTCATCATAAGGAGGCTTTAGCTTGTAGACGATTTTATTTTTTAGTAGCTTAAATAGGGAGGGTTTTACTAATATTTAAAGAATTACTTATCTATAAGTTTACTTAGGAGGGCGGAAAATGAAGCCAAAAAAGCTAAGGGATTACGGTATAATTATCGGAAAAATGAAACCAGGTAGATATAATGCTATAACTGATGTAGAAGGTGTAAAGGTGGGACACACTACACTGATGGATGGTGATATTAATACTGGTGTTACAGCTGTGCTTCCCCATGAAGGAAATTGCTTCAAAAAAAAGGTGATGGCAGCTTCCCACATAATAAATGGTTTTGGAAAAACCCTTGGTACTGTCCAGATAAATGAATTGGGAACTATTGAAACTCCCATAATTTTAACTAATACATTAAACATAGGTATTGCCTCCGATGCCTTAATACATTATATGATTGATAAAAATCCTGACATTGGTATAACTACCGGAACTGTTAATCCTGTTGTAGCAGAATGTAATGATGCTTATTTAAATGATATAAGAGGAGTACATGTTAGTAAAAAAGATGTAATTGATGCAATTAAAAATGCAAAAAACGAGTTCAGTGAAGGTTCTGTGGGAGCAGGCACAGGTATGTCGTGTTATCAGTTAAAGGGTGGTATAGGCTCCGCTTCAAGAGTAATTACCTTTAATGATATGGAATATAAAATTGGGGTCTTAGTGCTGTCAAATATGGGTAAAAAGGAAGATTTATTAGTCAATGGAAAAGCCCTTGGAAAGTTAATTGTGGAATTAGAAGGGAATGCAGAAACAGATGGCGATAAGGGATCAATAATAATTATTGTTGCAACCGATTTACCTGTAACAGAAAGACAGTTAAAAAGAATAGCCAAGCGTTCTGTTGTTGGATTAAGTAGAACAGGCGCCTACATTGGACATGGAAGTGGTGACATCGCCATTGCCTTTACAACTGCTAATAAAATAAATCATTATGAGGAAGATAAAATAATAAATATTCAAATGGTTAATGAAGCACACATAGATATGATTTTTCAAGCAACAGTAGAGGCAACAGAGGAAGCAATTTTAAATTCAATGATTGCAGCTGATACAATTTTTGGCCGCAATGGCCATTATAGAAAATCCTTAAAGGAGTACATACATTTATATTATAAGTAAAAAATGTCTAAATCATTGAGTCGTTGTAAAATTAATAAACTCCAGACTGTCAAAAATTTCTCAGTTTGGAGTCAAGAATAGTCAGACAGATATTTAATTGATTTTAATCTTGAATAATTTCAACAGCCCCAGCCTGCTCCATAGCTTCTCTTATACGGTTGGTAGCATGCTTTGAAGCTTCTACAGCAACTATAACTCCTTCCTTGCCCTTTAAACCGGGTATGCCAGCTGCAAAGGTGTCCAGCTCATTTAAGCTATCTCCCTCGGTTTTAATAAATGTAACTTCATCCACAGCATCTCTAAAGGTAAAGTGGGTTTGTTCCTTGGCTAAACTGCTTACAATCATATCCTTACGATGAAAACCAATGATTCGTAAGCTGTCTATCAATCCACTTGCTTGTTGTTCATCTATAAATCTAGCAATTAATCTCATAGATTTCACCTCCATGGTTTAGTATTACCTATAATAAGGTAATTAATAATACCTAATATAGCAAATTGACATGTAACACTTCTACAATTATATATAATATAATTTGTAAACCCTTAACAACTTTCAGATTATTAGTATTATTTTAATAATTACGCAGGAAAAAAAACTTATTATATTGAATAATATTATTGTATGTCCATAATCTATGATACATAAATTATGGACATACAGGGAGAAATATAAAAAAGGGAGGATGCAAATGTTGAGAAATGTAAAAAAACTTAGTGTAATGATGCTGGTAGTTGCTTTAGTAATTGGTTTGTTTTCACCGATAAACGTAGCCTATGCAGCAGAGAGAGTAACCATTACCGTTTTAGGTACCGCTGACATTCATGGAACTATCTTCAACTGGAGCTACGAAGATAATCGTGTTGATGATCGTGGAGGAATGGTAAAGCTTGCTACTATAGTAGAGCAAGTAAGAGAAGAAAACCCTAATACAATTCTTATCGACAATGGAGATACTATTCAGGGTACATTATTAACTGATGACTTATTCAATACTGTTTTAATTGACGAGCCACATCCAGTAATTAAATCAATGAATTTAATGAATTATGATGCTATGACTTTAGGAAATCATGAGTTTAACTTTGGCACAGACCTTATTAAAAAAATTGAAGCCGAGGCCAATTTCCCATTGCTTTCAGCTAACACATTCTATAAGGCTGACGATAGTTACTTTGTCGAGCCGTACACAATAGTAGAGTTAAATGGAATAAAGGTTGGAATCATTGGTTTAACTACACCAAATATTCCAGTTTGGGATGGACCTAAGGTTACAAACCTTAAGTTTAATGCAATGCATGAAGAGGCTGAAAGGCTATATAAAGAGTTAACTGAAGAAAAGGGTGTAGATATAGTTATTGCTACTGCCCATGCTGGTCTAGAGGGAAGATATGAAAATGAAGGTTCTAAAGCAAGTCTGATAACAGAAAAAGTGCCTCAATTGGCAATGATGCTTTTAGGTCATGATCATGACACTAAAAACATGGAGGTTAATGGGGTTCCTGTTGTTGCACCAAGGAATGCAGCAAGGGAAATTGCAAGAGTAGATATTACCCTAGAAAAGCAAGGAGATAAGTGGGTAATTGTAGATAGAAAAGCAGAAATAATAGTAGCTCAAGATTTTGAAGCAAATGCAGATTTAGCAGATGCTTTAAAGAGTGAGCAGCAAAGAACATTAGACTTCATAAGCAACACAGTAGCTACTGCAACTGCAGATTTTGTTCCTGAATATGAAGTTAAAAGCCTGTATCTTCCAGCAGCTCAATTGATGGATTCAGCTGTTATTGACCTAATTAATAATGTACAGCTTGAATATACAGGAGCAGATATAGCTGCTGCGGCGTTATTTGATAACTACTCAAATATTAAAGAGGGACCTGTTTCCTATGGAGACATATTTGGAATTTATAAATATCCTAATACACTATATGCAGTAGAGGTAACTGGTAGTGAATTAAAGGATTATATGGAATGGTCTGCTAGCTACTATAACACATATCAGCCTGGAGATATTACAATAAGCTTTAACCCAGAAATCAGAGGTTATAATTATGATATGTTCCAGGGAGTAGATTACAAGATAGACATTTCAAAGGAGCCTGGAAATAGAATAGTTGATTTAACCTTTAAGGGAGAGCCAGTAAAGGATGATCAAGTATTTAAATTGGCTATTAATAACTACAGATTTAGTGGATTAGAGAATTTAGGTATCATTAGTAATGATGCATACTTTGTTTCAGATCCTAAGTCATTAAGAAGCTATATTTTAGATTATATTAGCGAGAAGGGAATTCTTGAGCCAGAAGTTGATAACAACTGGGAGGTTATTGGTGCTCCATTAACCCATTGGGCAAGAGAAGATGCTGTAAACTTAATTAATAAAGAAATTTTTGAAATTCCTGCCCATGAACGTTCATGGAATGCCCATAGTATTAATTTAGAAAAGCAAACGACTAGAGGCGAATATGTAAAAGCTTTAGTTAAAGCTTTAGGAGCAGATTTACCTACTATACCAGATATCGAAGAATATAGGTTTTCTGATGTAGAAGCTAATTTAGCACCTTATATTGAAGCGGCTTATTTACTAGATATTACTGGTGGTGTAAGTGAAACAAGTTTTGCACCTAATGAAAAAGTTACAAGAGAGCAAGCCTTTGTATTCTTAATTAGAGCTTTAAACTTAGCAGATGAATATGACATAGCTGTTCTTGATCAATTCAATGATAAAGATAAAATTAGCCCATGGGCTAAAGAATCAATGGCGGCTGCTGTACAATTAGGCCTTGTAGGTGGATACAGTGATGGTACATTTAGACCTGATGCAGTAATCAAATGGGGAGAAATGGCCAAAATTCTTAATAGTTATTTAGTAGACTTTGATAAAATCTCTATCGTACACACAAATGATATGCATGGTAGAGTTCTATATAATCAAAGTGCTGGAGAAATGGGTCTTGCAAAAATAGCTACAATAGTAGATAACATTAAGAAAGACAATACAAACACATTATTGTTTGATATGGGAGATACTTTCCACGGTACTAATTATGTAGTATTTAATGATGGTGATGCAGCTGTCAAGGCTATGAACCTAATGGGCTATGATGCTATGGTTCCAGGTAACCATGACTTTAACTATGGTCAGAAAAGATTGTTAGAGCTGGTTGATGCAGCTAAATTTCCAGTTATAAGTGCAAATGTTGTTAAAAATAATGAAGAAACTTTGCTAAAACCATATGTAATAATTGAAGAAATGGGTAAGAAAATTGCATTAATTGGTGTTACTGCAACAGATACAGCTGTAAAAACTCATCCAAATAATACTGTAGGTATAACATTTGAGGATGAAGTAGAAGTAGTACAAAGCTATGTAAATGAATTAGAAGGTACAGTAGATCATATTATTGTTTTATCCCATGCCGGAAATGATACAGATGAGCGAATTGCGGCTGAGGTTTCAGGAGTAGACTTAATACTTGGTGGACATAGCCACAGCACGTATGAAAAGCCAGTAAGAATAGCTGATACATATGTGACACAAGCATACGAGCATGGAAAAGCAGTAGGAATTACAAATATACTTTACTATAATGGAAAGTTCATTGGAGTAAATGGCCATCTAGTTCGAGATAATAGCAACATAAAGCCAAAAGCAGAGGTTGATGCTCTTCTAAACATCTATAAGTCTGAAGTGGAAACAGCGTTACAGGAAGTAATTGCAGAAGTTGATGTTACTTTAGATGGAGCAAGAGAAGATGTACGAGTTAAAGAAACAAATCTAGGAAATCTTATTACTGATGCAATGCGTCAGGCTGTTGGAGCAGAAGTTGCCTTTACAAATGGTGGAGGAATCCGTGCAAGTGTTCCAGAAGGAGAAGTAACTCTAGAGCATATTATGACAGTACTTCCATTTGCAAATACTGTAGTTAAAATGGAAATGACTGGAGAGCAATTGCTAAAGAGTTTGGAATATAGCGTTAGATTATATCCAGAGCAAAATGGAGGCTTCCTTCATATTTCTGGAATGACATTCACCTACGACCCATCTAAACCAGAGGGAGAAAAGGTTGTTGAGGTCCTAATTGCTGGAGAAGCTTTAGTGCTTGATGAAATCTATACTGTTGCAACTAATGACTTTGTTGCAGCTGGTGGAGATGGATATGAGTGGTTAAAGGAAGCTAAAATCTTAGCAGATACTGGTGAAGTATTAAGCACAACAGTAATAAACTATTTACAGACTGGTGTTGAAATTCCAACGGTAGAAGGAAGAATTTCAATTGTTGAATAATTAAATATTATAAAAAGAAGCAGTTCCTTGGAACTGCTTCTTTTTATATGAAATTATTAACAGTGTTAAGTATGTTTTAAATTTTTAACTGGTAGACTTTTTTATGCATAAAATATAACTAGATTCCTATATTTGTATAACAACTTGTTAAATAGCAATAAATTTGGTAAAATTAGAAGTGTGAAAATTTAGCATATCGAAATAAATTGAAACATTTATATAATAAGGAGTGCTTGTATGGATGCATCAGCAGTAATAAGTATTGAAGCCAGTGATCGGAAAAAGCTAAGGAAAAATGTAATTCAAATAGCATGGCCTGCAGTAACAGAATTAATTCTAATATCCTTATTTGGAGCTATAGATATGATTATGGTGGGTAGATTAGGGGCAGCTGCTATAACTTCTGTAGGTTTAGTTAATCAACCAATATTTTTAATTATGGCTGTATTCCAAGCGCTAAATATCGGTGGTGCAGCAGTAGTATCAAGGGGAATTGGATCAAAAAAATATAGCGATGCTAATTCTGCCACAAGACATTTGATAATTATAACAGGGATGCTTTCAATCGTCATTATATTTCCTGCTATTTTCACTGTAGCAGGAATATATCGGTTTATGGGGGCAGAGTATGAGGTAATAAGTATTGGATTAAATTATTTTAAAATAGTCTTAGTTAGTGTAATATTTCAAAATATTGCTTTATCTATTGCTTCTGTATTGAGGGCAAGTGGAGATACCAAAACACCTATGATTATTAATGTAGTATCAAATATTATTAATGTGTTAATGAATTATCTACTTATCTTTGGCAGAATGGGTTTGCCAGAATTGGGAGTAACCGGTGCAGGAATTGGCACTTTTTTATCAAGAGTATTGGCCTTTGTGCTTCTAACCTATTTATTATGTAGTAGCAAAGGAGATATTAAGCTTAAATTAAAGGAAATATTTCACTGGGATATCAAAACCATAAAAAAGATAGTAAGAATAGGTATGCCATCGGCAATGGAGCAATTTGTTCTAAGAAGTGGTAACCTTATTTTTGTTAGGGTAGTTTCTGGCCTTGGAACAGCAGTATATGCAGCTCATCAAATTTCTGTAAGTGTTTTGTCACTGTCCTTCACTTCTGGAATGGCATTTGGGATGGCGGCATCAACCTTAATAGGGCAAAGTCTTGGTGCTGAAAAAAGAACACTGGCAGAGGAGTATGGTAAGGAAACTAGACATTTAGGAAGTATTATTGCTACAATAATAGGCGTGATATTTTTCATTTTTTCTAAACAAATAGCTGGTCTTTTTAGTAATGATATTGAGGTTATTCAAAATACCTCCGGTGTTTTAAAAGTAATAGCTTTAATACAACCATTTCAGTCATCTCAGTTAATTTTAGCTGGTGCACTTAGAGGAGCAGGAGATACAAAATGGCCCCTGTATTCAACAATAGCAGGTATTTGGGGTATTAGAATAACCGTTGCCTATGTTTTAGTTGTGGGCTTTAAGCTTGGGCTTATGGGTGCATGGCTAGGTATATGTGTAGATCAGATATTACGATACTTTATACTTTTTTGGAGATTCAAAGGAGGTCATTGGAAATATGTTAAGATTTAATGAAAACACGAAGATAGTAAAATAAGAACTCTAATTATATAAAAGCCAGATGTTCTTATTTGTTAAGTTTTCTATAGTTTAATGGAGTAAAGCTGGTAACCTCCTTAAATACCCTTCCGAAATGAGATATGTTTCCATACCCTATTTTTTCAGCTATGTCAATTACCTTATCGTCTGTTTCCCTAAGTAATCGTTGAGCCTCACGAATTCTAACACTATTTACATATTCAATAAAGGTAAAACCAGTTGTCTGCTTAAAAGCTCTACTTAAATAATACTGACTTATAAAAAACTTCTTCGAAATTAACGGCAAGGATAATGCACTGCTGTAATTATTATTTATATATTGCACTATTTCTAGTATTTTTTTATGCATTTGACTTGGCTGCTCAGCTGTATTATTTTCCTCTATAAATCTTCTAATATATACTAAAAGCTCCATTAAGAGGGATTGTAAATTAATCTCGAAACCAATGGACTTGTTTTCAATTTCATGAATCATTTTGATGAATAAAGCTTCCATGTATTGCTTGTCAATAGATAATAATGTAATAACATTATTTTTTTTTGTAAAGAGATCATTTAAGAGACTCATAATACTGGGAGAAAACTGAAAATAATCCTTACCGAAATTTATTAGAATTCTTTCATGATGTTGAGATGTAGCATCAGTTGTTTTATGGAGATCATGCTCGTTTATTAAAACTAAGCTACCTGGTCTTATATGGAAAACTCTATCTTCAATGAAATAATATCTTTCGCCAGATAAAAGATAATAAAGTTCAAACTGGTTATGAAAGTGGTTAGACAGCATTGTAAAATTTCCTACAACTTCTCTATATGAGAACAAAAAGGATTCATCTGGATAATGAAAATCAACATTTTTTTTCTCCATAATTTATCACCTCGAAATAATTATATCATCATTTATAATTAATTAAAGCAAAATATGCATATAAAAGCTAAAAATAAGCAAAATCTGTGCAGAATGTTATACGGTCTTAATTTATAATAAAGTATATTGCATGTTATTACTGAAAAGTAACTTGTATTAAATGACATAAGTGAGGACAATTACAATGAAAGCTATTTTAAGCAAGAAGGATAGTGAAAGAAGGCAATTCGTTTTAGCTGGTGATATGTGGAGGGTTGTGATGGCTATCTCACTACCGTTAGCAGTTTATAATGGTTTTAATCATTTATTTAGCTTTGTGGATACCATGATGGCTTCCCATATAAGCTCAGAGGTGGTTTCTGCCATAGCCTATCTTTCACAGATCAAGACCATGTTAGCTGCAATAGGTGCTGGCTTAGCGGTAGGTGGTGGAATAATTGTTGCAAGATATTATGGTGCTGGTGATATCAAAAATGCAAAAAAGTATGTAAATACAGTACTATTTCTTTCTATAGGTATTGGACTAACATTACTAATAGTAATGCTTCCCTTTATCACTCCTATTCTAAGAATAGCCAATACACCAGAAGATCTAATAAGTGCAGGTAGTAGTTATTTCAAAGTTGAGATACTTATGATTATTACCATATTTATTAATAATGTCTATATAGCGGTGGAAAAAGCAAAGGGAAATACAAAGAAGATATTATATCTAAATCTAATGGTTATCGGAGTAAAATTATTACTATCAGCATTATTTGTTTATGTCTATAATTTCGGTATTACAATGATGGCTGTAGCAACTCTGATAGCACATTTATTGCTAACGATAATAGGATTATCCAATCTAATGCATCGGGACAATGTATTTAGATTGTCCTTTAAAGAATTAGACCTATCAATGAAAACTTTAAAACCTATAATAACATTATCACTTCCAATATTTTTTGAGAGATTTACCTTTAGTCTAGGTAAGGTTATAGTAAATTCCATGAGTGCCTTCTATGGAAGTATGGTGGTTGGAGCCCTTGGAGTATCCAATAATATTGCCGGTATTGCTACAAGTGTTGCCAATGGATTTCAAGATGGAGAAGCTTCTATTATTAGTCAAAATTTAGGAAATGATAGTTTCGAGAGAGCTATTGATGCATTTAAAAAGACTGTGATTATTAGTTTGATAATAGGTGGAGTAGGTTTTTTATTTACAACTACATTTATTGATGGTATCATATCATTGTTTGCTAGAGGCGATGTGCTGTTTGCTGGGGAAATAAAAAACATATTAAAGTTTGAAATATATGCCTTAATTACACTAACAGTAACATCTGCGGCAATGGGTCTATTATATGGATTTGGATATACAAGATTATCCTTGATTATTAATTTTTTACGCTTATTTTTATTTAGAATTCCGCCCCTGTATATACTGCAAAACTTCACTAGCTTGGGAAGTGAAAGCGTAGGTATAGCCATGATGATAAGCAATAGCATGGTGGGAATAATAGCAATAACTATTTGTTTTATAGTCATTCAGAAGATGAGAAAAGAAGGACAATACAATCTTTTGATTGCTACTGAGTAATAATTGAATCATTGAAAAAATCTCCTGCTCTACTAGGTAGTGGTGATCAATGATACTATTATATTGGTAGTATTTATGTTCTGGCAATAATTTTCTCAGTCTAGCAGAAATTTAAGATAAAAACCATTATACATTAATGTATAAAACATTCATGGAGGATATCTATGTCAAAGGTATAGATTTAGGCAGTAGAAGGGATGAATTGATAGAAATATAGACATAAGTAAAATAATAAAAGCTAGTGTAAGGAAGCACTAGCTTTTATATTTATTTATAGTAAATCAGGTAAGTGGAACTACTTGGCCGGTTTTTTTCTTAAGTTCAATATCTTTTTGATTATTTGCTCTAAGATGTTCAATAAGGTTTTTAATAAGTAGTTCAGAGCGGCCAGCATGATTTTTATAGTCATCTAAAATTTTATCAGATAGACCGCTTATTTCTTCATTAGAAATTGGCATAACGCAATATTCTTTTATAGATTTGCCAAAATATGAACCATCCATAGCTTCAAGGTATTCATCTAATATGTAGCTACCATCAATATTTTTTGAATAAGTAATGGCTCCAGGAATAATTCCACCTCCCATTTCGTAGAGGGTTTTACCATAGAGCTTATACCTATTATAATAAACAGTAACAAATACCTTAACTTTATCTTCTTCCTGATAGACACCTAATATAGTCGGTGCAACAACAGTAAAGCCAGAGTTGGGTAAAGAGTATTGTTGAACTGTAGTATTATAAACAAGCTGTTCTAGTGAATCTGAAACATTTCCAATATAATCAGGAAGCTTTACATTTGCAGAGAGTTGTGAATACCACTGGGTAGGCAATAGACCTTCGTCTGTTATTCCCAATAGATCTTTAGAAAGTGACATAATAATATGGCCCCTAAGGTCATTACTGATATTGTCTGACTCAAATTGAGAAAGCAAATAAATAAGAGCTTCATCACCCATCTTTAAAATATTATCATATTCCCGTTGATGGGCTTTAATATAATCACGGGGATTTGATGATGTTTTAGGGGAAGACATAATTATTTCTAAATAATGCTCAATTTGATTATCCTTTGTGACATCCATAGTGTGAATTGTGTCTAACTGGTCAATAAGGCTTTTAAGGGTATGCTCATTTTCTCCATAGGAGCGAATATCTTCACCCATTAGGTCTACAACGTATTCTCTAGTATAGACTAGACTATATGGTTCTACAGCTGGAATCATATATTCAATAGTGTCAACATTATCTATTAAGCTAAAAAGTATTACAGAATTTCTATAAAAATCATTGGTATTAATGTTGTTAGGTACAGTATATGAATCATCCTTCGTTTTCAAATTAATTGTTATTCCATAGGGTTGGTTGGAAGTATGAAGCCTAACTGTATCGCGAATAATACCCTCTGGTAAAGGTAGAGCATCAATAAGGGCAACCACCTTGCTATTATCACCTACATAGGGAGTTTTGTTGGCTATTAAATTTTCGATAGTATACTCTACAGAGGAGGGGCGTTCTGCAGTGTAAGGTTCTTTTGGATTAGCTAAAAAGGTAACCATCAGCACTGCAGTTATAATAATTGTAAGGATTATAACTCCAAAAGTAGGTTTTCTATAGGATAGTATATTCTTTATCCTTGATTTAATATTGCTTTCTCCAAAGGCAAGGGGACTCCCCATCAGTAAACCACTTCTCTTAACTGAAAGTGAAAGTAGAGAATTTGAATAGTTTCCTTTAATTTCATTACCCATTTCTTTAAGAACACTTTCATCGCAGGACATTTCCATATCCTTACTCATTAAGGTAAATGATAACCACATTAGAGGATTAAACCAGTGGATAATTAGAACTAAAAATGAAAATGGCTTTATAAGATAATCTAATCTTTTTATATGGGTTTTTTCATGGGCTAGAATAAATGATACCTCATGTTTGCTTATACCAGTTGGTATATATATTTTGGGCTTGATAAATCCACATACAAATGGTGTGGTAATTTTATTGGTCTCAAATATATTGTCCCTCACCAGTACTGCTGTAGTTACATTTTTCATGACTCTTACATAAGAAATAATGCTGTATAAAAGTAAAACAGCAATACCGATAATCCAAATGAAGCTGGCAATTGTAAACATCAATTGAATAGGGTGCAGCCCTGCAGCTGGAGCAGCGTCTGGTAATGAAGTACTAATAGCATTATTAATTCTGTCAATACCAATATCAATTGCTGAATTCTCCATAAATCCAATATTTCTAGGCACATACTCTATCATACTAGTATTAATAGTAGTGTTTGTTTTAAAAAGACTTAAAAAGCTAAAGATAGAACTGAAGCTAAAGGGAAAGATTAGCCTTACCAATACTGGTAACCATAACACATAAGAAAAGATCTTAGGAGCCTTCTTAAAAAAGAGTCTTGCTGCAATAACTGCAACAGCAATATAGCTAGCAGTAATGCTCATGTTAAATATCGCTGTAAATAGGCTGGTCATTTTGTAGCCTCCTCTATAATGCGCTTCAATTCCTCTGCTTCCTTTTTGTTAATCTTCTTTTCTCCTAAAAAAGCTGTTAGAAAGCGTGGTAAAGAGCCAGCAAAGGTTTTTTCTACAATGGTTTGACTCTCATATTTTTCAGCATCCTTTTGTTTAACAATAGACGTAACTATTGCTTCTTTATTTCTTAGCACTCCACGGTCACAAAGCTTCCTTAAAACTGTATATGTAGTTGATTTCTTCCAACCCAGCTTTTCATAGCTAAGCTTCACAAGTTCCGTAGAATTAATAGGTTCGTTTTCCCATACTAAATTTGCAAATCTATACTCTGCATCAAATAATTTGTACTGCTCCACAGTAATCAACCTCCAAAGTTTATTTCAATAGACCTTTACTTTAAGTTTATTGCGATAAACCAATTTTGTCAAGGAGAAAATTACTTCGATAAAAAGCATGAGTCGAAGCTTTCCAGACTCATGCTTTGTTTAATTGAAACTTTATATTGTATATTCTATTATTTGACCTCGTCTTTCAATAATGGCCACTTTTTTATTATCATTAATTTTTTCTGCAAACACCTTCGTAATATTACAATTATCAGCAAAATGTATAGGTATAAGTAGCTTTGGTTTAATTACATTAATAAAATATTCTCCTGCCAAATAGTAAAGCTCTTCAAGTCTAGGGTCCACAGGTATAAAGGCTATATCGATCTTTTTTCCTATTAACTTATTAACTTCAGCCTTAAAATCAAGTTCTTCCTTTAATTGCTGTTCTCTACTAAATTCCTTCCAATGCCACCAGTTAAGATCTCCTCCGTGAAAAATAGTAACACCGTCAACTGAAACTAGGTAAGATACACCAAGGTCAGTGGAACCAAATGTACTTATCTCAACATTATTAATCTTTAAAGTTTCATATTTATCTAACTGAAAGTAATTATTTTTATATTCACCCAATTCAATATCGCTACTTAATATGTATTTTATATTACTGTGATTTTTGTCCCAATTAAAAATTATTGGATTAAAGTGATCCCTATGCTGATGAGTGACGAATACTAAAATTTGCTTATCGACAGGAAAGTCTGATGGACTTACCACACCATTAGATAGACTTCTTGCAGAATTATTAGGCGTATCATTAAAATAGTCGAAAACCAGAAAATGATTTTGCGTTTCTACTACAAACCCACTATGATACAAATATACAATTTTAATGCTTTTATCCTCCATAGTAATACTCCTTTGAAAGTTATTTTGCTTTATTATTATAATACCTTTATCAGTGGTTTTATAACATTTTTTAAATGTAATATTTCTAGAAATATGTATAACTTTAAAAGGTCTGAGATTAAATCAGTCTCTAGACCGCTGAGGATAATTTATAACATCAGTAAAATATAAATAGCACAAGCAAAAGGAGATGAAAAAATGAATACTTTAGTAGAGAAAATTAATCCAAACATAAGCCCCAGCAAAAGAAACTAATGCTAATATTCTTTATAAATAATAAAGAACTAAAGAAAATATAGAGTAGTATTGAAAATCAATATTTAGTTAATTGCAAAAAAATGGACTTTGTTTTAATAACAAAGTCCATTTACATTATACCTTAGGAATATTTCTTCCATAATAAATTTCAGACATTTCCTTCTTAAGACGTTGTTTAATTTTTTTTCGTTCACCAGGCTTTAAATCAGTTTTATGAATTCCAAAAAGGTAGTTGTCTAAATCGAATTCCTTCAACAGCATTTTTGTATGGAATATGTTTTCTTGATATACATTAACATCGATCATTTGATATCTGTTGCGAGTATCGCTTGAGATATAGTTTTGAATAGAGTTGATTTTATGATCGATAAAATACTTCTTGCCATTAACATCTCTTGTAAAGCCTCGAACACGATAGTCTATTGTCATTATGTCTGATTCAAAGCTGTGAATTAAATAGTTCAAAGCCTTCAATGGTGAAATATGTCCACAGGTTGACACATCGATATCAGCTCTGAAGGTACTAATACCTTCATCTGGGTGGCTTTCAGGATAGGTATGGACTGTAATATGACTTTTATCTAAATGACCAACAACTGCATCTGGTAAAGGACCCGGAGATTCTGTTGCTGCATCGTCATGAGCTTCTTGTGTGACTAATCCTTCTGAAACTAGCATTGTTACACTCGCGCCTTGAGGATCATAATCTTGTTTTGCTATATTAAGAATATTAGCACCTATGATATTGGCAACATCTGTTAAAATCTTTGTAAGCCTTTCAGCGTTATATTGTTCGTCAATGTATTCAATATATCCCTTGCGATCTTCAACAGTTTTAGCATAGCAAATATCATACATATTAAAACTCAATGTCTTTGTTAAGTTATTAAACCCGTAAAGCTTAAGCTTTTTTATACCTTTGATTTCCATTTTATGCTATCTTCCTCCTTTGTTTATCTTAATTAAACAGAATATTAGATAAAACCTCTGCGTTCAATTATAAACTTTGTTGAATCATATATCAAGTAAAAGCATCTTCTTTCTTAGATAAAGTTTAACCAGCTTTTTAATGAAAAATTTCTTATGTATTTTTTCGCTTTTTTATGGTTGGTATAAATTAAAACTATATAGTAAGAATAACCATTACATAAGCTAATTACTCATAAAAATATATAAAAAAAACTATATTCGACATTTATTTATGGTATAATCACACTATGATTATAAACTGGAGGAAGATGAATGAAGGCAGAACTAATAAATTCATTTCTTAAAGCCGGTCAAGATGTGGTTATGCAGATGACTGGAATTAAACTAGAAATTGAAAAAACCTATATAAAAAAACCACCCTTTGATAAAAATGATATTGCGATTGTTATTGGGGTAACGGGAGAACTTAATGGGTTAACAGCAATAAATATGAGTGAAGATTTAGCATTGAAGATGGCATCCACCATGATGGGGGGTATGCAGATTTCATCTTTGGATGAAATTTCTAAAAGTGCTGTTACTGAGCTAGGCAATATGATTCTTGGAAATGCCGCCAGTTTACTATACAATGAAGGTGTTAAGGTTGATATCACTCCTCCTCAGTTATTGGAAAATGAAGTTATAAATTATTCCAAAAACACTCCCATTATATCGACTTTATTGAAGGGGAATATAGGAACAATTGAAGTAGAGGTGGCAGTAAAGACATTATAACGGTTATATACTAAAGGAGAGAGGAATATATGTTAAATATTGTTTTACATGAGCCTGAAATTCCTCAAAATACAGGAAATATTGCAAGGACATGTGTTATTACTAATACTGTATTACATATTATTGGACCTACAGGCTTTTCAATGGAAGAAAAACATTTGAAAAGAGCTGGTCTAGACTACTGGCATCTATTAGACTTAAGATATTATGATAATTATGAAACGTTTTTAGAAAAGAACCAAGGTGCAATAATTTATTATGCGACTACAAAGGCAATTAATAATTATTCTGATGTAATCTATGATGATAATTGTTACATAATGTTTGGTAAAGAGACAGCAGGTATTCCAAAAGATATACTTAATCTAAATGATAATAAATGTATAAGAATCCCAATGCTAAACATTGAGAAGGCCAGATCCCTTAATCTATCTAATTCGGTTGCAATAGTGTTATATGAGGCCTTAAGGCAGCTTGACTTTCCAGGGATGAGATAAAAGCATATATCATATTACTCAATAACCAAGAATATCAGCAGATGTTATCTAAGCACATTTCATTTTCACGTGTAGGAATGACATCCTGATATTTTGTAGTTTTTGATATTATATTTTGCTATCTAGGTAAGGTGATTCACTTTTGGAATAATAACTAACATTTTTATATATTAGCAGGAATTCCCTTAATAATATTGAATTATATTTAAATAGAAAAAAAGGAATTTATTGTATATCGCAAACTATATTTATAGAAATAAGTTGGAAAAATACAAACCCATATCGGAGGAGGGTTTATTATGAAAAAAGTTCAAATAGTTACAGATAGTATGACTGATATACCAAAAGGATTAATGGAGAAGTATAATATTATAGTAGTCCCATTAACAATATATTTTGGTGATGCAGAGTTTAAAGATGGCGTGGATCTGACTAATGAGGATTTTTATCGAAAGCTCTCAAATGCAGTTGAATTACCCAAAACATCTCAGGTTCCACCAAAAACCTTCAATGATATTTTTGCACAAATATTAGAAGCTGGAAAAGAGATTATATGTGTAAATGGATCTGGTAGGGCAAGTGGAACATATCAGTCTGCAATAATTGCTAGGGAAGATTTAGCAACTGATAAAGTAGATATATTTGACTCGATGGCCCTCTCCTTTGGTGGAGGACTATTGGTTTATGAGGCAGCTAAAATGGCAGAAGATGGTGCTGAAAGAAGGGATATAATTCAACGACTGACAGAGTTAAAGCCTGAAATAGATCATATTTTTACGGTAGACACCCTAGAATTTTTACGAAGGGGTGGAAGATTGAATCCAATGAAGGCTGTTATAGGTGGCCTCTTAAACATAAAACCAATACTGACAGTCAGGGAAGGATTGGTGGAGCCTTTAGATAAAGTAAGAGGCAGTAAAAAGGTTATAGGTAAAATGGTGGACCTGGCAAAGGAACGTGGTGGAGACTTTTCTAACAAGACAATAGCCATTGCTCATGCAGATACTATAGAAGCATGTATTCAATTGAAGGAGAAAGTAGAGAAGGAGTTAAAACCAAAAGAGATAGTCATGACTGAGGTTGGATGTACCATAGGAACCCATGGAGGTCCAGGTACATTAGGAATGTTTTATTATAGATAATAAATATCAAATTGATAAGTCATTATGAAAAAGATTTAACGAAATATATTCTATTTTATTTAATTAAATAGAAAATTCAAACTAAATTTATAATTATTTATTTTGTTTTTTGCAAATAAAACTGTTGCCTTTAGGTTGTTCTATATAATATAATTAGTATTGAAGAAGGGCATGAAAAATTTAGTAATGATTGATATATTTTATACAATACAATTGAATAGTAACTGGAGGATAAATGCGGGAGAGACTTAATCCTAGTTAGATTGAGCGCCGAAGGAAGAAGCTTGGTAACACGCCATTACCTAGTGAATATCTCAGGCAAAAGGACCGTATTTGGACAGTACTCTGGAAAGCGTATGTGCACCGAAGGAGCAATTCCTATTTTAGGGAGAATCTCTCAGGTTAATAAACAGAGATAACTAATGGCAACAAGGCGTTGACATGAGTTTTCTCTGTTTTTGTTTGCATATTTTTATATATTTTAGGGTATATCTAACAGAAGGTATGAACTTTTATACATATCAAAAGAGGTGTTATTTTGAAAGCAATTATTTTGACCAACAATCCTATGATTCTAAATAAGTATAGCGACTTTTATTTAGTAGAATACATAGAAGAATCATTAATGACTGTATTAACTAAGGCACGAGATAAAATTCATGAAGGACACCTCCTGTTAAGTCATCCACTATCAGGAAGTGTAAAACCAAATGAAACCATATATAAAAGTGTTATCATTTCGCAGGAAAAGGGTACATTAGATATGAACTCTCTAATGATAATCGAATCTAGTATCGAAACTGCAAGAAAATTCATCGGAATGAAAGAGGCTCCATTATGGAATAAAAAGATATTAGAGGACTTTCAGGAAATCGATTACACATTAATTGCAAGTGCAATTGAAAGTATGAAGCAATTTAAATAATCAATTTGAGTTTTACTTATAATTTAATTATATATTATTAAAACTATAGCTAAGGAGTGATTTGGATGGAAAAGATTTATGATGTTGTTATCATTGGTGGAGGTCCAGCTGGTCTTTCAGCAGGCTTATACTCTGCAAGAGCTAAAATGTCTACACTAATCCTTGAGAAGAACAAAACAGGTGGCCAGATAGCTACAACGGAAGAAGTAGCAAATTATCCAGGTTCAATTGAACATGCTTCAGGACCTTCTCTTGTAGCAAGAATGGTAGATCAATGTAAGGAGTTTGGAGCAGCTATTGAAAAAGACACCATTACAGAAGTCAAATTAGATGATCAAATTAAGATTTTAGTAGGAGAAAAGAATACATATATGGCTAGAAGTATAATAGTAGCTCCAGGTGCAAGCCCAAGACTAATGGATGTACCGGGTGAAAAGGAGCTTACTGGCAAAGGAGTTTCCTACTGTGCAACATGTGATGCAGACTTCTTTACCGACTTTGAAGTGTTTGTAATTGGTGGAGGAGATTCAGCAGTAGAAGAAGCTATTTTCTTAACTAGATTTGCTCGCAAGGTTACTATAGTCCATAGAAGAGATGAACTTAAGGCAGCTAAGTCAATACAGGAAAAAGCATTTAAAAACAGTAAGATTGATTTCATGTGGAACACTACAATAGATGAAATAAAGGGTGATGGAATAGTAGAGGGAGTCGTTTTTAGAAACCTTCAAACTGGTGAAACACAAGAGCATATGGCCCACGAGGATGATGGAACCTTTGGTATATTTGTCTTTGTAGGTTACATTCCTCAAACTCAAATATTTAAAGGATTATTAGATATGGATGGAGCAGGCTACTTTATTACTGATGATAATATGAAAACCAATGTTCCTGGGGTTTTTGCAGCCGGTGACTGCCGCGTTAAATCACTAAGACAGGTTGTTACTGCTGTTTCTGATGGCGCGATTGCAGCTGTTCAGGCTGAAAAATATATAGAAAATAATTTTCATGAATAATGCACATAACTAATTTGTAAGGAGGTGAAAAGAATGCTAGCAGTTGACAAAGATACTTTTGAAGCAGAAGTACTTAATGCTGAAGGCTATGTATTGGTGGATTTTTGGAGTGATGGATGTGAACCTTGTAAAGCATTAATGCCAGATGTTGAAGAATTAGACAACCTATATGGTGACAAAATGAAATTTACAAAATTAAACACAACCCAAGCGAGAAGATTAGCTATCAAAGAAAAGGTCCTAGGACTACCTACTATATCTATTTATAAGGATGGAAGTAAAATCGACGAGGTTACAAAGGAAGAAGCTACTAGAAACAACATAGAAGCAATGGTTAAAAAATATGTATAGTTGTATTTGGCCTATGATAGGATCAAATCAAGTTGTAGGCCTTTTATAAAAAAAGGGAGGTGAAGCTTGTGCGATTAGAGTTAGGTAATATTTATATTAACGATGTTAAGCTAGCTGATACAACTAAGGTTGAAAATGGTGTGCTTTACGTTAATAAAGAAGAGCTGCTTCAAGAAATAGGCGGCGACGAGCATATAAAAAGCATTGACCTTGAATTAGCTCATCCAGGTGAAGAAGTTCGAATTACACCTGTTAAGGATGTAATCGAGCCAAGAGTCAAGGTTGAAGGACCAGGAGGCATTTTTCCAGGAGTCCTTAGTAAGGTTGATACTGTAGGATCAGGTCGCACACATGCATTAAAAAATGTTGCAGTGGTTACTGCAGGAAAGATTGTTGGTTTCCAGGAAGGAATCATTGATATGACTGGTCCTGGAGCAGATTACACACCTTTCTCCAAAACCCACAATGTTGTTCTTTTGATTGAACCAGTTGATGGTTTGAAACAACATGAACATGAAGCAGCATTACGTATGATTGGTTTTAAAGCAGCTGCATACCTTGGTAAAGTAGCTAAAGATTTAACTCCTGATGAAGTAAAGGTTTATGAGACTGAACCATTATTTGAGTCAGTAAAAAAATATCCTAATCTACCGAAGGTTGGATATGTTTACATGCTTCAAACACAAGGATTATTGCATGACACTTATGTTTATGGTGTAGATGCTAAGAAGATAGTACCAACAATTTTATACCCTACAGAAATTATGGATGGGGCCATTGTAAGCGGTAACTGTGTTTCTGCTTGTGATAAAAACCCAACCTATGTACATTTAAATAATGGTATTATTGAAGATCTGTATGAAAAGCATGGAAAAGAGATTAACTTTGTAGGTGTAATAATTACAAACGAAAATGTATATCTTGCAGACAAAGAAAGATCTTCAAATTGGACAGCTAAGCTGTGCAAATATCTTAGCCTAGATGGAGTTATTGTTTCTCAAGAGGGCTTTGGTAATCCAGATACTGATCTTATTATGAATTGCAAGAAAATCGAAAATGAAGGTATCAAAACTGTTATAGTGACTGATGAATATGCAGGACGTGATGGTGCGTCTCAATCATTGGCTGACGCTGACCCTAAGGCAGATGCAGTGGTTACAAATGGTAATGCCAACGAAACAATTGTATTACCTCCAATGAAGCGTATCATTGGTACTACAGAGCATGTTGATGTAATTGCTGGTGGATTTGCAGGAAGCTTAAGACCAGATGGTAGCATCGAAGTGGAAATTCAAGCAATTACTGGTGCAACCAATGAAACAGGCTATGTAACACTATCTACAAAAGGTTTTTAATCATTTAAAAATTATTTAGAAGGGTGGTAAGGATATGTCTTTATTTGACGGTAAAAAAATAATCGTTATAGGCGATAGAGACGGAATTCCAGGACCAGCCATCGAAGAATGCCTAAAGACAACTGGTGCAGAAGTAGTTTTTTCAGCAACAGAATGCTTTGTCTGAACGGCTGCAGGAGCGATGGACCTGGAAAACCAAAATAGAGTAAAAGGTCTTACTGAGCAATATGGTGCAGAGAATGTTGTTGTTGTTCTTGGAGCAGCAGAAGCAGAAACAGCAGGATTAGCTGCTGAAACTGTAACCAATGGAGACCCTACTTTTGCAGGTTCGTTAGCAGGAGTCCAGTTAGGACTTCGAGTATATCATGCAGTAGAGCCAGATTTCAAAGATGCAGTTGACCCAGATGTATTTGATGAGCAAATAGGTATGATGGAAATGGTTCTTGATGTTGATGCAATTGTAGCTGAAATGAACAACATCAGAAGCGAATTCACAAAGTATTAGTATTATGAATGAAAATATAATATTTCCCGTAAAAATTCCGAGAGGGGGGAAACTATGAGTAAAAAAATTGTCCATTATATAAACCAGTTCTTCGCCGGTGTAGGTGGAGAAGAAAAAGCTGATATTAAACCAGAGCTTAGAGAAGGTGTAGTAGGTCCAGGTATGGCTCTAAACACTGCATTAAAGGGCGAAGGTGAAATTGTTGCAACCATCATTTGTGGTGACTCATATTTTAATGAAAACCTAGAGGAAGCAAAAGCAACAATTTTAGAGATGGTGAAGAAATATAATCCCGATTTATTCATAGCAGGACCAGCTTTTAATGCAGGTCGTTATGGTGTTGCATGTGGTGATATTGCTAATGCCGTTAAGGAGGAATTAAATATTCCAGTATTAACAGGTATGTATATTGAGAATCCAGGTGCCGATATGTTTAAGAAGAGCTTATACATTATCGAAACTGGTAATTCTGCAGCAGCAATGAGAACAGCAGTACCAGCAATGGCAAACCTTGCGTTAAAAATGTTAAAGGGTGAAGCTATTGGTTCTCCAGAAGAAGATAAGTATATCCCTAGAGGCATAAGAAAGAACTTCTTTGCCAGTGAGAGAGGCTCTAAACGAGCGGTTAATATGCTGCTTAAGAAGCTTAAGGGAGAAGAATTTGTAACTGAATATCCAATGCCAGACTTTGATAGAGTAGAACCTAATCCAGCAGTTAAGGACATTTCAAAGGCGAAAATTGCCCTTGTTACTTCTGGAGGTATTGTACCTAAGCATAATCCAGATAGAATAGAATCTTCAAGTGCTTCAAAGTATGGTAAGTATGATATTTCTGGCTTTAATGATTTAACAGAGGCAGACCATGAAACTGCCCACGGTGGATATGACCCAGTATATGCAAATATCGATCCGGATCGTGTATTACCGGTTGATGTTTTAAGGGACTTAGAAAAAGAAGGTGCAATTGGAGAATTACACAAGTACTTCTATACTACAGTTGGTAATGGTACATCTGTTGGTAATTCAAAAGCATTTGCAGCTGAATTTGCAAAGGAATTAAAGGCTGATGGCGTAGATGCTGTTATCCTAACCTCCACGTGAGGCACCTGTACACGTTGCGGTGCAACAATGGTGAAGGAAATTGAAAGAGAAGGAATACCAGTGGTACACATTTGTACAGTTGTTCCAATTTCATTGACAGTAGGTGCCAATCGAATTGTTCCAGCTATTGCAATACCACATCCATTAGGAAATCCAGCATTAGATGCTGGTGAAGAAAAAAGCCTTAGAAGAAAGATAGTTATGAATTCATTAAAGGCTTTAACAACAGAAGTAGACGGACAAACTGTATTTGAAGGGTAAGCTTTTATAGTGCCAACTCTTCAACTCTGGTAACATTAATAAGCTAGATGGGCACCTTACGTGCCCATCTATTTAATTAAAAATAAAAATCTTGTTCTATTATTTGCGGGAGGTGCATTAAATGTCAAATGCAGTAGTAAAGGGTGCAGGATATATATTAATCCATACACCTGATATGATTCTACACAATGGTACGACTCAAACGATGGAAAGATTAGCTAATCCTGAATCTGAATATTTAAAAAAGCTACCAAATCATTTTCGTTCATATGAAGATGTTGTTAGCTATCCACCAAACCAAGCATATATAGGTACTATTAAGCCTGAGGATTTAAGGGGCTATGAAATGCCTTGGTATAAACATGCTGTTGCTGGAGCTGAAAGATATGGTAAGCTAGGTGAAATTATGCCTCAGGAAGAATTCATTGGTTTAATGAAGATTTCTGATGTTTTTGATCTTGTTAAGCTGGAAAAGGATTTTACAAAGGATGTTAAGGAGAAGTTAAGTAAGCATCCTTTGATGAAGGAGGAGCTTGTAGCTAAGCTTAAGGATGGGGATGATTTAGAGTCTATTGAAAAGGCTATTAAGGAATTCCATGCTGAAGCTCTTTATCATAATAACAAGCTTGTTGGTTGTGTAAAGAGGGC
Source organism: Alkaliphilus peptidifermentans DSM 18978 (assembly GCF_900101495.1). GTDB lineage: Bacteria > Bacillota > Clostridia > Peptostreptococcales > Natronincolaceae > Alkaliphilus_C > Alkaliphilus_C peptidifermentans. The sequence continues at coordinate 78 of NZ_FMUS01000023.1, read as the reverse complement.
ACATGATATTGATCCAAACTTAAATGCTCATATTATTCATGAGAATCTTATTACTAAGGCATCTGGTTTGTTAGCTTT
>NZ_FMUS01000004.1 GCF_900101495.1 Alkaliphilus peptidifermentans DSM 18978 | reverse complement strand
CTGAAGTAAAGTCATTTTAAAAAGAACTACTGGATCAACAGATGGACGTCCATTATCATGACAATACAATTCTTCGACTTCGTCATAGATAAAACTAAAATCAATGTATTTATCTATTTTTCTTAGTAAATGGTCTTCTTTAACTAGCTCTTCGAGCATAACAAACTCATAAGAAGTTTGCTTATCTTTAGCTTTAGTAAGCATAATTCATCACCTCATTATACATATTCGACATCGATTGGATAAATCCTTTTTGAATAAAAAAAAATCCACCCTTTTCAGGTGGACTTTGTCAACAGTCTCAGAACTGTAGCCGAAGCTACAGTTCTTTTTAATCCTGATTATTTCTTATTGTTCTACCGATATTTCGCAAAAGATTATTAACAATGTCATCTTCATCGTTATCAATACCACCCATACCGTCATTTGAATCTATAACAGCATCCTCATCTTCATTATCAATTTCCTCATCATTTTCCGAACCTGGCCAAGGATTAATATCTAACCAATCAGTTGTAGGATCATAATATTCTCTTGGAAGCTCATATATATAATCTCTTGGTATAATGCCGCCATGCTCTTCAGGGAAATATGGTATTGCTCGTTGAACAAAAATTTTCGATTCAACCTCCCATGGTGGAGTATGCTCAGTGGCTAGTTTTCCAGTTGGTATATGAACATCAGCCAATACATGAATATCACAAACCTCATCGGCACGAGGCTCAGTTCCTTTAATGAAAATCTCTGAACGTACCGTACTACCTCTAGGATCATGGGCACAAAGGTCAGATGCACGCTTACCAGATATTTTACAAATATTAACACTTATGATGTTGTCAGGTCTTTCAAAATTCTTTGGACTATAATCTTCATGAACTCTTTCCATTACTTTTTTCCATAGTTCAGTAGCTATACGACTACCATCAGATAAGGCCCTTGGTAAATCATTACCTACCCAGACTGATGCTGTGTAGTATGGCGTAAAGCCTACAAACCATGCATCTTTATTTTCTGTTGTGGTACCAGTTTTACCTGCTACTTGAATATGAGAATTACCTCTATCTAGCCTTGCTCTAGAACCAGTTCCAGAGGTTACAGCTGTTCGTAGCATATCTGTCATTATATAAGAAACTTGTGGTGTTAAAACACGGGTAACATTTGGGTTATTCTCGTATAATAAGTTGCCATGTCTGTCATAAATTTTTGTAAAGGTAATTGGCTCAATATGCAAACCTTGGTTTGCATAGATACCATAAGCAGTCGTCATATCCAATGGTGTAACACCACGAGTCATTCCACCTAAAGCTGTAGAGAAGGTTTCGTCTGAATATCTTTTATTACCGATTACTACAGGGTCTGAGCTTCTAATTACTGTAGAAAGTCCCATCTTTTCCATGTATTCAAGCATTGTTGATATAGCAGAACGCTCATCGGCCCCCAGCATATTAGCAACAATAACTGCTCCCACGTTACTTGACTGTTCTACAGATTCACGGAAGGTTATTAATCCAAAATACTTATCCCTATACCAGTTATTAGGCCATGGTTGATTGGGGGTGTTTTTATTAAAATATACAGGTATATCATCTATTACAGTAGCTGCTGTAAAGCCTTGATCTATAGCTGCTGTATATGCTGCTATTGGCTTCATCGATGATCCAGGCTGCCTTGGTGAAAGGGCACGATTAAAGATTTTTTGTCCTGTAATCATTCTGCCTCCAACAAGAGCTTTGATTTCTCCAGTGTGATGATCTGTAATTACCATGGCAGACTGTGGTTGTATATTTCCTTCAGCATCTCTTATAAGATTACCTTCACTATCCTTCAATGTACCAGGAAAGTTTTCAGGCTTTTCGTATTCTTCCTCTAGGATTTTTTGAATCCGAACATCCATGGTACTATATATACGAAGACCACCGGAATGCAGGAGATTACTAGCTTCATCTCTAGTTTTGCCTATAGATTGTAATGCATTAATTACATCTCGTTTTACAAGATCGCCGAAGTAAGAGGAAATTTCTTCTGCAAAAAACCTGTTTGGCTTTAGGCTTGACTTAATATCCTCATTAAGTGCTTCTTCATATTCTTCATCGTTAATGTAGCCTAGCTCATTCATCTTTGACAATACTGTTTTCATCCTATTTTCATAGGAATCGCGGTATACAATTGAGTAAATGGAATCTGAACTGTCTAATACAATATGATCATCTGTGATACTATCCTTGGGCAGAGTCATAAATGGGCTATATCTACTAGGATGACGAGTAATACCAGCCAAAAGCGCTGACTGAGCAACTGTAAGTTCATCTACACTTTTTGAAAAATATATTTGAGCAGCTGCTTCTACACCATATGCACCACTACCAAGGTTTATTGTGTTTAAATAAGCTTCTAGTATTTGTTCTTTGGTTAACTGACGATTGATTAAGATACCATAATAGGCATCTTGAATCTTCCTTGTATAGGTCTGCTCATATGAAAGAAATATGATTTTAGCTAATTGCTGATTAATTGTACTGGCACCTTGTCTAGAGCCTGTACGAAGATTGGTCCAAGTAGCACCAAAAATACGTTTTACATCGACACCATTATGAGTCCAAAAACGTTCATCTTCAATAGCTATAAATGCATCGATGAGGGTTTGAGGCATCTGGTCATAATCAATAATAATTCTATGGCCTTCACCCTGTATCTTTTCAATTACTCGCCCTTCAGAATCTAGAATAAAGGAACTCTCATCCAATAAATCATAGATATTGGTTGCATCAACAGGGTCAGTATCTCTGATAATACCTAAGACAATTCCAGCAACTGCGCCTCCTCCAATAAAACCAATCAAGATTATTGTTAATATTAAGACACGTATGATGCTGATTTTTCTATTTTTATTCTTTTTTCCTTTTTTATTATTTTGATCTGATGATTTTTTCTCTGACATTAGAATACCTCCAATTAAGAATATGCTTGTTTACTAGAAGCTAAAAAGCATAAATCAAAATTATTATATCATAACTAAGATATCTTGTTAATTAAATAAAATATTATATGTGTCAATTATAACACAAAATTATTTGTTATAGAGTATTATACAACATTTGATATTCTATGCAGTTACTGGGACTAAGGATAACAAACAAGAACTATTAGCCACAAGAGAACATATAATATTTAAAAGGGGGGTGTTTTTTTGTATATTAAGGCCAGAAGGCGAAAAAAGCTCTTGAAGTTCAAAATTATATTTATAATTTTCTTTTTACTTCTCTCCTCTACATTGGCCTTTGTATACGTCGATCGAGAAATTATGCCTACGGTTCAAGCTATAGGTGAGCTAAAGGCACAGGAGGTTACAACAAGGGCTGTGAATCAGGCGGTTAGTTTAGTGTTAGAAAAGGGTATTAAATATGATGATTTGATTTTTGTCAAAGAGGATGATGAAGGTAGTATAACCCTGATGCAAGCCAATACAATGGCCATGAATAAGGTGGCATCAGATGTTGCTTTAACCATTCAGGAACAGCTTAATCAAATAAAAACTACCTCTGACCGTATTCCATTAGGTAATGCATTGGGAAGCCAATTATTAGCACAATATGGACCTAAAATTAAGCTGACTGTAACTCCAATTGGAATGGTGGATGTAAACTTTGGTACAGAATTTCAACAATCTGGCATAAATCAGACACGACATCGAATTTATTTAATTATAAATACACACGTACGAGTAATTGTACCATTTAGTACAAAAAGAATTGAGGTAACCACTTATATACCTATTGCAGAAACTGTCATTGTTGGTAAGGTTCCTCATACATATATACAGGTTCCAGAGGATCGGTTTTTAAATATTACACCGATAAATGATATTAACTAATAATAAAAAGAAAGACAATAAAAGCCACATCGTTCTAGCACTTTGTGGTTTTTTTTATATGCAAATAGGTATTGAAGGAGAAATATACAAAAATAATGAAGATTAATTAATAAAATATGAAGGGAAATTTTAGTTATTGTAGAATAATGTAGAAGAATCGCAAATTTTGACACAACTCAAGGAGGATAAACAAAATGAAGAAAAAAATGATTTTAGCTCTAACTATTATGTTATTTGTTACTACGGCTTTTGTAAGTGCAGCCAGCGTAAATGGTGAATTCAAAGGATTCCCTGTAGTTAATGTTAAGGTGAATGGTACTACTGTAGATAGTAGTGTACCTGCTGTGAACTTTTTCGGTAGTACATTACTACCTGTTAGAAGTATTGCAGAAACATTTAATGCTATAGTTGATTGGGATGGAGATACATGGACAGTCAACCTAATTAAACCAGATGTAGATATGATGTTTTTTGAAGATATATGGTTGGACGAATATGAAGATTTAAATTTTACACATGCCTTCAAATATTCATCAACTGGATACAATTCCCTTTTTACACATACTCAAGTAGATGGATTGCCAATTGGTACATATGATTTAAGAGTTGTTATTTTGGACCCAAATAATCAAATTATTTTTACAACGCAAGAATATACATATACTATTGAAGATGAAGATTTAAATGCTTTTTATTTGACAAACTATTACGAAGATATTTACTTTAAGGAAATTGGCAAATATAAATTTCAGTTTCAGATTAAGATAAATGATAAATATGAAAGTGTTTCGGAGAAAGTATTAATTATAGTTGACTAATTATATTGTAGAAGGAATTCGATAGCAATAAAAAGAGTAGAGGTAATTAAACCGACCCCCTTAGTTAAATTTTTGGTCTAACTTTTAGGGGTCGGTTCATAACCATCTACTCTTTTTTATAATTATTTTGGATCAATTAAGCCACTCATTCTAATAACTTCTATACCTTTATCCTCCAGAGCTTTTGCAAACTCGTTAATACCTACAGAGTCACTTGCCATGTGACCGGCAACAATTACGTTTCCACTATTTTGTTCCTTTACGGCTTTGATTACGTCTTCAGGCATATGCATAACAACTAATGTCCCTACTCCTGCTTCGTAGTAGGCTTTATGTACATTTACGCCGCCACCTGTACCACCAGCCATAGTTACAAAGGGTTTTCCCGCATAGTCATCTTTACTTCCTACTCTAATTACCGGCTTTGCCAGTGTTTTTTGATATTCTGGTAAAGTTTCTAATGCGTCTATAACATCCTGCAGAGTAGCCTTTGGATTATCCTTAAATTTTTCATCAAGAAGTTTTTGAACCTTTCTTTCAGCTAAAATATCTGTTGGTGTATGTATTCCTATGAAGGGCATTTTTAATAACTTTGCTGCAGATACAGCTCTATCATAGTTTGAAACATGAAGAGCTCTTTCAACTTCACCCTTTTTTTCACTTAATGCTTTTTGCGCTTTATTAATAGGAACACCAGCCCTAACCATACTGTCAATTTGATTATCCATTACCTTATGTAGGTTAATTCTTGGACTTCCTCCAGTAGGATGGTGAGTAATTACTAAATCTACCCCCAGCTCTCTAGCCAACATCATTTCAGCTAATTCCATGTCTACACCAATAGCCACTTTCTTAATGTTTTCGCCTTCCACGATTATTCCAGAATCTACTGGTATTTCTTCTAATCCAACTAAATCTAAGGCAACCTTCATTATTTCTTTTGTATTCATTATGGACTCCTCCTATTAAAAATAATTTATATATAAATAATGTCTTATGTATATTATATAAAATTACATATCAATAATCAAATAGAAATGTGCGTGTAGTAAAAACATATTTAGGGAGGGGAAATTTTGTTTGATTTAAATATTAAAAAAGGTAAAACTAGAGGCTTATAGAATTTAGTGATATAATATTTTGTGTAGAATTATAAAAAAAATTCATATAGTGTAGTAGTGTTAATAAAAGTATTATTTTTAAAATGTGTAGTTCCTACATGAACATAAGGGAGTAACAGTAGCAAACAATGTCAACATAATAAAATGTATATAGTATAAAAGGAGTATAACATGAATAAAAAAAGTACAATTTCCCTATTAATGGCCATTGCTTTAGCTGTATTAGTTATAGCTAATATTAATGATAAAACTTCATTAGAGTATATAAAAAGTTTAGATGACAGCTATGCTGGTCAAGAAATATCATATGAACATCCTGATAGAAATGGAGTTATACAAATATATAGGAATCACGAAGGAATTAATGTTGTTTCATTAAGAAGAAGGAGTATTTTAGGCTGGAAAATGACTAAGATGGATCAATTGAAATTTAATGAAGGACCTGACTGGAGATACATTGAAATAGAAGTTAACAAGAATCATGTTATTCCACTGGTTTATGGTTTTATAAAGGATGATATAAATAGCTATACAGCATTACAGATAATAAATAAAAAAGACAATATAGAGAGGTTCCCAAATTCAAATTTGTCATTTAAAACAGAAATCAGAGGTTGGTATTTATTCATGGATGGACAATCTCAGGCTTCGTCAGAATTTCAATTAATAAACTTCGAAACTGGTGATACTATATATTAAATATTAGTAGTCAAAGTTAGTTGGAGCTTAATTCTATTGAAGGTGTTGTTAGGGCAGATAATATTAAATCAATAAAGCTTTTGGCAAGGAATAATTTTAATAAAAAATCTGTTTTTAAAGAACAACAGCAATTGAAAGATGAAGTTTCGGAGATGATAGTTTATGAATTGACGAATAATAACAAGGAAATAATCTAGAAAATAAAGAACCCAAATTTAATCATTTCATAATTAGTCTATTGTAATAATTTATGAATCCAGTTATTATTAACACATGGAAATTTGTCTGATAATGGGAGTGAAAAAGATGGAATTGGAAAATAATGAAGTGGTTATTAACAGAGCAATATTGGTAGGATTGAATCATACAAGAAGGAAATCTGAAATAAGCATTGAAAGCTCTATGGAGGAGCTGGAAGAATTAGCTAAGGCTGCAGGGGTTGAAGTATTAGCTACAACCACTCAAAATCGCCCTGCAATTGATGTTGCTTTATTTGTAGGTAAAGGAAAGGTTGAAGAAATAAAAACCTTTTGTGACTCTATGGAGGCAAATCTAGTAATTTTTGATGATGAGCTTTCTGGATCACAAATAAGAAATCTAGAAGATGCTATTGGTGTTGATGTTATTGACCGTACAACATTAATACTAGATATTTTTGCACAACGTGCCACAACAAAGGAAGCAAAGCTTCAAGTAGAACTGGCACAATTGAAGTACAGGCTTCCTCGTCTGACGGGTTTAGGAAAAAAGCTCTCTCGATTAGGTGCTGGTATAGGTACAAGAGGACCTGGGGAAACAAAGCTTGAAACTGATCGTAGACATATTTTAAGAAAAATAGATTTTATTAAGGAGCAATTGGAAGAGGTAAAGAAGGTAAGAGAAGTGCAACGATCGCAGCGGATCAAATCAGACTTACCTATTGTAGCTTTAGTTGGTTATACCAATGCAGGGAAATCCACCTTAATGAATACGCTACTGAAAATGAGCTTAGAATATGATGTTGAAAGGGAAGTGTTTGTTAAAGATATGTTATTTGCTACCCTAGAGGTTTCTTTGAGGAAATTGGTGTTTCCAGATAACTTTACTTTTTTATTGACGGATACTGTTGGGTTTGTCAGCAAGCTGCCCCATAATTTAGTGGATGCCTTTAAAGCAACTCTTGAAGAGGTAAATTATGCTGATTTGCTCCTTCATGTTATAGATGCTTCTAATGAGGATTATCATCTGCAAAAGGAAACAACACTTTCGGTTTTAAAGGAGTTACATGTAGATTCAAAAAAGATAATAAATGTTTATAACAAAGTAGATAAAATTGAAGATGTAAGCTTGGTTCCAAAGGAAGAAGGGTCAATTGCTATTTCAGCTCTAAATAATTTGAATTTAGATGAGCTATTGAAGCTAATAGAAGTAGAGGTTGGGGTTAAGACAAATGAGCTTGAGCTACTAATACCATACAGTAAGGGAAGTGTAGCATCCAATATCCATGAAATTGCTTCAGTCGTTGAATCGGAATATAAAGAAGAGGGGATCTATTTGAAAGTAAAGATTCCTTCAACTGAGGTTGAAAAATATAGGGAGTTTATAATGTAGAAAGTTGTTTTGGGGGGATGTACAATAAGATGAAAACACAAGTACTTCATTGGAATAATGTTAATAGTGAAGACGATTTTTCAATAACCTACTTATTATATATGGAAGGCAAGAACATAGAATTAATTAGTAGAATTCGAAATTTACCTGTCGAGGTTATACAGGAGCATATAATCCAATCGAAGATGCTGCTTAAAGGCAAAGGAAAAAAATCAACAGATCAATCATTTTTTGTTGAACTGCTGGCGGCAACAAAAGAAGAGCGAATTCGAATTTTAGAGGAATCCTCAATAGATGATAAGAATGAATTGATTAACTATCTAAAAACAGCAATAGGTAAAATTAATAATGCAGAGGATAAGATGATTGCCATTTGGATAGCTGGTCAAATAAAGGCTATTTCTCTACTTCCCATATTACATGCTGAGGCAGGTCATAAGCATGGAGGTGTAAGAAGAATGGTATGCTCAGCTTTGCGGAAAATTCCTGACAAAAGCAATATTGAAGTTTTACATAGGACACTCCACGATTCAAAGCCACAAGTAAGGCAATATTCTGCTAAAGCCCTGGCTGAAATAGGAGATGAGAAGACATTAAAACGGTTAAGGGGCTTAATAAATAATCCAAATGAGTTGGAGTATGTAAAAAGAAGTTATCAACAAGCCATTGAAAAAATTCAAGAAGGAATAAAAAATTAGCTCGAATTTAATTAAACTTAAATTCGAGCTTTAATTATAAATATGTTTATAATAACAACGTCATAATAAGAGAACAAACTTGTATAATTTATAGATGCTCATTTGAAATTAAGGAGAAGGGATGTTATAAATGACGGTTGAAACTTTTATTAAGAATACACCTGGTTTATTAATATTCATAGTTGTTTTTGGAGGGCTATTAAAACGAGAATATAATAGTTATAATTTCGAAGAAGAATATTGGAAAATTAACTTTTTTATAGATAATCATATGCTTATTGGAGGCTGTTTAGTAGGTGTAATATTATTGATTTTTGCAGTTTTTTGATATTAAAATTAATGATTGAAAGCTATAATGGTTTTTGTTATAATGTCAACAATAATGTAATAAAATGTAATCGCGAATAAAAATTAACAAAAATGGATGTGTTTTTATATGCGCAGTAGCTGGTTAAAGCAATAACTTGAGAGAAACGTTGAAAAATACATATTTTTTTTCTGTAAAATGTAACATAAATCAATTCGAATAAATTACACAAAAACATATTCATATACATAATATTATAATAAAGAAGCTTGTGACTGTTGAAAAAACAAGCAATAACAAGGGTTAGGCTTTTGTAACAATATAATTAAAAATAAACATAAGTTAACATTAAATATGTTAACAAACGTAACACGTGTTACATGTATAATAACACGGCTTACTTTAATTATAAAGGAGGTATTAAATGAATCGTGATAATAACCTACACCAGATGAACACAGAAATAATCAATTCTAGTTTAAAGCATGAAACGGTAGATGATAACCTAATAGGAAAGCTTCTAAAGGGACTATATTTGGTAGAAGGAATCTTAGGGCAGGGAGGAATGGGTAAGGTCTATTTATGTAGAAATATTAAGCTTGATAATTTATGGGCGGTGAAGTATATACCAAATAAACATTATAAATGTAGCCAATTAATTTCAGAGGCTAATATATTGAAAAAATTAAACCATATTCATTTACCTAAAATTATTGATGTATTCAATGATGAAAAAGGAACATATATTGTTGAAAGCTACATAGAGGGAATAACCCTAGAAAACGCCATGGCAAAACATGGTCCTTTCCATGAAAAAAATGTTATAGAATGGGGAAAGCAATTATCAGATGTATTGATATATTTACATAATTTCAAACCCTATCCAATTGTATATAGAGATATGAAGCCCTCAAATGTAATGATCACTCCAGAAAATAAAGCTGTATTAATAGATTTTGGTATTTCAATTGAGTATTCCTTACAATCAAATAGTTCTTATATACCTTTAACACTAAAATTTGCTGCGCCAGAGCAGCTTGAAGGATACGCTGATCAAAGGACAGATATTTTTAACCTAGGAATCATGCTTTACTATTTATTAACAAAAAACTTTCCTACAAGTAACGATATTACAAAGGATCTTAAGGGGATTACTAAGAAACTAATTAAAGTTATAAAGAAATGTATAGAAAAAAATCCAAAAGATCGATATCAAAGGGTTGAAGATTTAAGAACTGAACTTGATTCTATTACAAAGACACCCCTTGAGATTATTGGAACAAATACTATAAAACATATCTATGAAATCCCCTCTGATTATAAAAAAATTATAGCTATATACAGTCCCTTCTCGATTGGAAAAACAACAATAGCTTGTAATTTGGCTAGCCTAATTGTGAAGAAGGGCCTAACAGTTTCATTAATTGATACAGATAGTATAAAAAAAGACATTCAGTATTATTTTGACATAGACTTTACTTCTAATATAGGTAAATTAGCAAATTTGAAAAAAACACTGGATAACAGGACTGATATTAGTAATATTAAAGACTTTGCTATCAACATTTCAAATTTATCGATTTATACTGACCATCGGGATAGTCTCTATAAATTTACTTACGAAATGTTTGATATTATTACCAAGCTTTCAGATTCTAGCGTAATAATAGTTGATATATCCAATAGCTTAAATGATGATGTGCTCAATAAAATTTTGTCTGCCTGTAATGAAAGGCTTCTAATAATAGATAAGTATTTGCCCAACCTATTATCCCTACACTACAAAATGATGAATATAGAAAAGTACAACTTAAGTAACTGTAGCTTGATTATAAATAGAAATATTAATAATAGTAAGCTTAAAACAGAGGATCTATTGGAATTACTAAACTCTGTTGAGGTTTTTGGAAGAAATAAAATTGACTTGAAATTTAAGTATATATTTAATGTACCAAATAAGTTTGATGAAATAATTACTACATTATTAAATGGAGGAGAAACATTATATGGAAATGACTACGAATTTGACGAAGCTATAGAAAATATTGCAATAACATTATATAAACTAAAATCAAAAACAGGTAAATCAAAAATTAAAGGCTTGCTAAAAAGGATTTTTCCTAAAAGATATTAATGAAAGGAGTTATTCCCATTGAAAAAAAGATTTAAGGATATAATACTAATTTTTTTATTTTTGCTTATCTCTATTTGGATTGGCTTTATCCTAGTGCCAAGGGATAACGAAAGGACTAGAGATACAACTATGGTGGTAAGATTAAAGAATGATTTAGGAAGTAATCAAGTGGTTAAATTAACAGATTTAGAAACAATAGAAATGGGCAGCTACGGATTACCAAGAGAGGTAGTACTTGACCCTAATAAAATAGTAGGAAAATATGCTACAACAGATATTCCAAGGGGAATACTGGCACTAGATACAATGTTCCAAGATGACCAAATACCAATCAATTCTTTTCTTTATGAAGATCCAGAGTTGGATGCCATCTCCTTTGATACCAATTTAGCTAGGGCAGTTGGTGGTATTCCTGAGAGGGGAGACTTTGTTAAGGTGATTATCTATATGAAGGGCTCTGAATATGGACAAGCAAGTAGAATTATTATGCATGATGAGCTGGAAAATTTAGAGGTTATTAGTATTTCCAATGCTAGAGGAACTAACCTTGACATGGTGGATGAGAAAAATACTAACGATAATGTAATACCAGGAGTTGTTACTGTAAGAGCTAATGCAATGCAACAGGCTTTAATTGTACAAGGTATGTATGACGGAATTATCCACTTAGCCCTAAGACCTAGAACTATTAATCAAAAAAACAATGTAGTATTTAATGATACTTCAACTACTACAACTACTACCGAAACAAACGGGAATGAAGAAATAACTAGTGAAACAGAAGAAGTTGAAACAGAAGAGTCCACCAGCAATAGTGCTACAGGGGGGTTCGGTAGCTAATGAAGAACTTAGATAAAAAGGTTTATGCTATTTGGTCTCCAAAGGCCGGAGTAGGAAAGAGCTTTTTAGCAGCACATTTAGCAAAATTATCATCACAAGATGGATATCTAACGGGTGTTATTGATTTTAATAGGCAATCCCCCTCCCTGCCCTCAATATTAGATATCCATCCTCCCAATGAAAAAAGCTTGAAGGAGGCTTTACTTACTGATAAAGACAGTGATGTTATTATTAACTTTCATAATAATGATAAGAAGGATAAAAATATATTCTGCTTAGCTCTTAACTATAACAACAAAGTGGATGAACTTAATGAATTAGAGGATGATAAAGTATTAAGGCTACTTGAACTAGCTAGACCCAAGTTCAACATTCTATTCCTTGACCTTCCAACTTCCTATTACGAGCTAACAAGCTATGAATCGTGGAAGTATGCGGATAAAATCATAGTGGTAATAGATAATGATTATAACTCTATTGTTGCACTAAAGGGTTATTTGAAACAGTTTAGTGAGATTAATATCCCTCTTAGTAAATTAGTGCTAATTATTAATAAGAATCTTGGAATATTAGATTTTAATGAAGTAAAAGAAATATCAGGACTTCACGTAACGGCTAAAATACCATTTTACAAGCATGTAATTAAAGATTTGAATGAAGGTAAGACAGTCTTCGAAAATGGTGGTAGCTATAAGGATAAAAAAATCATTAAAGGTGTTAATGAAGTTTATAACGCCATTACGAATGAAAAGATTAAACAGGAGCAATCAACTAACGCTAAGAAAGGTTTTAGTCTATTTAAGAAAAAAGACAAAGTAGCAGAGGAGACTCAATAGTCACCATTACTTTATTGTATGGGAGGTAGTATTTTGGGGAATGTAATACCTAATATTAATAAAGATAAGTATGAAGCTGGGATTAAACTAAGACAAAATGAAACATCTGGCGCGAAGGGTTCAGTTGAGTCCAGCGATAGATCATTAGAATATGCAGTTAAAGAGGTAAGGGGCTATCTTACTACAAATTATCCAGAGATATTTGAAAATACTCTTAACGATAGCAATGCAAGAGGAAAGATTAAAGATTTGATAGGAAAATATGTTGAGGATAAGGCCATTAAAGTAGATGGCATTGAAGGACTTGAAGAAACTATCGCTATGATTACCTCTGATATTATCAATTTTGGACCTATTACTGAATTTCTTGATGAGGAAAAGGTTGAGGAAATAAGAGTAAATAGTCCTGATGATATAAGAATTGTAATTAAAGGTAAGGAGTATACAACTGATAAAAGATTTTCTTCAATGGAACAAGCAATAACCATAGCAAAGAAAATTGTCAGAAATGTAGGCAAGGGATTAAGCCCCAGTGAGCCAATAGTTGATGCAAGATTAAAAAATGGACAAAGAGTAGCAGTTGTTATTGATCCTGTAGCATTAACCGGTATTAACTTAATCATTAGAAAGCAAAAATCAGAAGTTTTTACCACAGAGAAACTAATTTCATTTGGAACTGGTACTGAAGAAATGTTTGAGTTCCTAGATATAATTATGGAAGCTGATGTTAGTTGTGAAGTAATTGGACCCACCAATAGTGGTAAAACTGCAACAATGCAGACAATTCTATCTAGACTTCCTAATGATAAAAGAACTATTACTATGGAGGATACTGCAGAATTAAATTTAAGGAAGCATGATGAAAAAGGTAGACCTATAAATAATGTTGTTATGTGGGAAACAAAGGAAGGGGTTACCAATTTACTTGACCTATTAAAACAATCCTTAAGACAATCTCCCGAAACAATGGTTTTAGGAGAGATGAGGGGAGAGGAAGCCCAAACGGTTGTTGCAGCCGCCAATACAGGGCATCAAATAATCAATTCCTTCCATGCAAATGGACCCAAAGATGCTCCTACAAGAGTACTTCAAATGTACATGATGGGGAAGACCACGTTAACCCAAGATATGATTTTAGATATGATTATATCTGCCTTCCCTATATGTGTGTTTCAAAAGAAAATGAAGGATGGCTCTAGAAAGATAATGAGTATATCAGAACTTGAGGGCTATGATGAAAACAAAAAGCTTATTTATAGAGAAATTTATAAGTTTAAGGTAACTGGTAGTGAAATATATGATGAAATTCATCCTCTAACTAATGAACCTTATCAACGTAAAGTTATACTAGGCAAGCATTACTTAAACTCCAATATAAGTAGGAATCTATATGAGAGACTTATTGAGGAGGGAATAGATAAGGAACTAGCTGAAAAATACTATAAAGGACCAGTTGAGAAAGTAGAGGATGTAGAAGGAGAGGATGATTAAAATGATTTTCTTCTATAGAAGCATATTAATTATATCCCTCTTTGTATCTCTATTGTTAATTGGAAAAATAGTATTTAGAATTGATGTATTGTCCCTATTTTCATCTACAAAGAAGGTTGATAAGAGGGTAAAAAACTATAGTGCCATACTTAAGGAGCAGCGAAGAAGGGAAATATTAAGAAGTAAGCCAACCTTTAAAGAGACGTTACTTAAAAGAATTAACCTAACTATAGATTTATCAGAAATTGATATGACACTGGATAAGTTTATTATGTATAGCTTAGCTTGTAGCTCAATTGGAATTATAGTTGGAACGATTCTTCGAAATCCATTATTAATGGCTATACTGGGTTTATTAACATCCTCTTTTCCCTTTGTGTATATGCAAAATAAAGCTAAGACAAAATTTCAACTAATAGATGATTTATTGCCCTCTGTTATGGGAAATATTATAGCTCAGTTTTTACATGAAAGTGACATTGTTACAGCTGTAGCAAAGAAACTTGACCAAATTCCAGATCCGTTAAATAAATACTTTGTAACCTTTGTTAATGAAGTGCAAATACTTAATATAGATACTGTAACCGCCCTTAGAAATTTAGGTGATAAAGCAGATAACTACTATTTTAAAGAATTTATAAAACTGGCTATTCAAACGGAGGAACAGGGACAAAATTTAAAGTACACAATGGTTACTATTCCAGAAGATATGCGGGATGTTCAACAGGTTCAAGTTGATTTTGATTTAACTAGAAAGAAGTATAATCGTGAGTTTATTGCTACAATTATATTTTTCCCTTTAAACCTTTTAATTTTAAGGTTTGGATATAAAGCCTACTATGACCTGTTGGTGTATGACTTTAGAGGGAAAATTGCCTTGGGGTTAATAGCAATTGTCCTAGTAGGTATTAGTTACAAAATGTATCTTGATAACAAGCCTATTAAGGTTGAATTAGACTAAAGGAGGTATGATATGTATTTACCTAGATTTTACTCTTTTGTGGTAACCCTTGCAGTATTCTTCATGCTTCTTAGGGCTAAATCGCTATTTATTTTTACACCTAATAATACCTTTGTGAAGAGATATAAAAAGTCGCAAGAATTACTAAAGACCAATAAAGTACCCTTTATAGAGGACGTCTTTAAACCTGTAGCAGAGTTTGTGAATAGCAAGATTAGGCTTGATGATTATTCAAGGGCAAAACTTGAAAAAAACTTACTAAGGGTAGGAGAAAAAATTACACCTGAGCAGCACCAAGCAAAGAAAATAATATATCCTGGGATAATGCTTTTAATAGGTATAGTGTTTAGCTTTGCCAGCATAGTGATAATGGCAGTATGTGCAATGTTTTCTGTAATAATGTACTTTCAACCGGATGCAGAGTTGGATAAGAAACTTAAAGAATTGAATGGCAATATAATTAAAGAATTCCCCAGATTTGCAAGAACTTTAAGATATTCTCCCCATAAGAACATTATTCATACCATTGAGGATTATCTTAAAGTGTGTAAAGGACCACTGTACTATGACTTAAAGATATTACATGCAAAACTAGAAGCTGGGATGATGGAGAAGGATGCCCTACAGGAATTCTCCGATACCATTGGTATAATTGCTATACAAAACTATATTATGGCAGTTATTACAGGAATAGAAACATCGAGAGATAATGTTGATACCCTCTATGCTATTCAAGAGGAAAAAGTCAGAAAAATGAACTTAGCTAATATAAAGGAAGAAATGATGAAAAGACCAGAAAGACTTGAGAGAAATAATGCAATCGCATTATATTCTATATTTGGAATGAATGCAGTGGCAGTAGGTTTATCCTTTATTGTAGAGTTTGCTTCTCAATTTTATTAAAAGGAGGGGAAATGAATGAATAAAATATTTGGATTAGGTATAGCTGTTGTAGTAACAATTGCAGTATTAGCTATTTTTAGAGATCAAGTTACACAAATTGCTACAGGGTTATTTAATATGTTTAGAACTGCAGTAGGACTATAAGTTGGTGTTATTGATGAAAAGACTTAAAAATGCAATAAAAAACAGATTATCAAACGAAAGAGGCTTAAGTACTCTAGGAGGATTAGTAATTATAATTTGTTTTTTACTTTTCCTCCCCGTCATTACCTATATAACTAATCTCTATTCAACCTATAGGAACCTAAATAATATTGCATCATCTACTGTTGGTTTAGCCAAGAAACAGGGTGGATTTAATCATGAAGTTATACAGTTATATGAGGAACTATTGGATGATTATAATATTGATAGAAGCAGATTACAGACTGTATACGTTCCCCAGGCAAACATGAAGATTAATAAAAGGGAACCTTTAGGAATTGAAATGAGATATGCTATGAATTTCAGAATAATGCAAATGGATAGAACCTACTTGGAGTTTGATTTCGTATTACCAGTAAGACAAAATACTTATTCCCAGAGATTTTTTAGACCTCATGAATTATAAATTTACTATTTCTAAAGGGAGGATACTGATCCTCCTTTTAGATAATGAAGGAGAATCTTTATGAATAAATTCTTATATAAACTAAAATTGAAAATACAAGATGAAGGGGGAGAAGTCCACTTAGATTTAATGGCCCATATGTTTAAAATTTTAGTGGTTACACTTCTTATATTTCAGCTTTCCATCTTTTTAATAGATACCAGTATGCTTTACATGGCCATAAATGAAACCATGCGAAAAGCACAATCGGAGGGGATGATTAGAAGGGATTACTTTGAAGAGCAGCTGATAAGACGTAATAAATTACCCTCGGAGGTTATAGCTGTGGCAGAGCCAAATTTCAATAATTATGCTGGTAAACTGGGAGACAAGCTATCTTTATATGTTGAATACGAGTATAAGGTGAGTTTTTCAGATATGTGGGATATTACACTTCCCATTAGACTTAGAGTATCAGGAACAAATCAGGGGCATTATGGAACTGGATATGGGGGAGGTTGGTAGATTGCTTTATATAAATAAAATAATTGAAAAATTGAAATGCAATAAGGGAGAGTCTACTTTAATCTCTATAGTAAAATTCTTTATATTCTTTGCCATAATTGGTGTAGCAGTTGAGTTTTTCAGATTACAAGCCTTTCAATCCACCATACAAACTAAAATTGAGATCATTGTTCAAGATGCCTTAGAGCTATCGGTGGATGATAGGTATAGGATGGACAGATTAAGTATTATAGACTCTGCTGAAGCTGAGATGCAATTATTTGACTTGTTAATTACTGACCTAAACCTAGATAATAACCTAAGTCCAATGGCTGGAAGTGTATTACAAACACCTTTGGTTATTGAGTCTATCACAATAAGAGAAGGTAGCTTTACGGGTAGTGGGAATAATTTTTATAACCTTGAGTACCCATCCATTAGAATAAGGGGTCATACCCATCAAAGAATTATACTGATACCCTTTTTAGATGAAAGCTTACGACAGATAGAAATACCCTTCAATGTTTACATAGAAAACCGTAGATATAACTAATTTCTACTCTATTATATGCTGAAAAATAACACTACTATAACTCTTTCTACGATAAAAGCAAACCATTGGAAACGATGGGACGCAAAGCCACGGACCTTCTCCATATCTGGATGGTAGCCGAGTTGCCGAATAGGTGGAGTTTTTTATTTTACTATTTCAGAGTAATTTTAAATAGAAAATCTTAAAATATAAATTTATAAATAAAGGGGTGTAACAATGAAAACAAAAAAATTTATTAGCATAAGTATATTACTTACTATGCTATTTACTGTGCTATTAAGCTATGTAGCTATACAGGAAGTAGAAGGAAGTACTGTACTTAGATTAAAGGACTTACCAAAGGGAGCTATAGTTTATGATGATGCATGGACTATCAAATTTTATTCGGATTTAGGCAGTACAGTTAGAAAAACAGGCGTTGTAGATTGGAGGGTAGCTGATAAAAACTATTACGGTAAAAATGAAGTTACTTTAATGTCCAATGAATATTGGAATATTGGTGGAATGTTAGGTTCGTGGAGCAATCGGGCTGACACTAGAATGAGAGATCAGTTTAATGCAGCCGAAGGAGATAAAGAATTATTTCAAAACAACATTATATCAGTCAGGGGAGATGTCAGAACTAATGCTGGCAGTTGGCATATTACTTATGACATAGTCCAATTACCAGATCTCTATTTATTATCCTTGACTGAGCATAGTAGCTGGAGGGTATTTCCTTCTGTTTCAAATGGTAGTATGTTAACAAGAATCAATGGCAACTGGAGCTCAGGCTATGGGCCTACTAGCTGGTTTACTGTGAGTTCAGCTTGGAGCGACGCCCATGATTCAGATTCTGCCAGTGGAATGGCAGTACCCTTTACTAATCTCCATGGAAATACTGGTGTGCAGCTTCAGCCTAATGGTAAATATAAGTTACTGTTAAATGAAATACCTGAAGTAAATATTACTACTCCAGAAGATAGATCAAATACAGATGGTAATCACATTTCAATAGCAGGTACAGTAAAGGATAAAAACACCTATGATACTCTAAAGCTATATTATACAGTATCAACATTACAATTTGGACAAAAAAACTACTTAAACCCTATTGCAGATTATACAGATATACATTTTCAAAATATATCAGCCAATGGTACAGAGCAATCCTTTGGTGGTCTTATACCCAATAATCCTGTTTTCCCTAGAGGTCCTTTAGCGGTTTCAGTGTATGCTGAAGATGATGTGGGGGGCAGGTCAGAGGTGGAGACGATCTTTATCGCCAATAATAATAGTACAAGATATTATTATGATAAATTCAATGTAAATCCAGGAAGTACTACATGGCAAAATACATATGAGTTTTCCGTTACCGCTCCATTTAGTGGAGCTGGATTACCTACACATGTAGATGGTGTTCCAGTAGAATTATATTCAGCAGTAACCCATAATAAGTTAACAGGGATATGGGAGGGAGCTGGCACAAAATTAACTTCTTTACCTCCATTAGGAACACCTATATATACAAATATTGAAAGAAATGGAGAAATTATAAGTGTTAGATTGATACAGGCTAGATCTTGGGACTCAGAGGATGGCTATTGGATTTATTATTGGAATAGAGCGACCATACCAAGCGGTAATATAAAAGGCACATTAAATACCAGTAACGTAATCGCTCGAGAATACTCCCTACCAAACGATGGAATCCACTGGGATGGATTTTGGTATGTAAAAAAAAGTATAGCTAATATGATACCAACAATTACAATAAATAACCCTACAACAACAAAATATTATAAAGCTGGTGAGAATATCTCCTTAAGCGGTACAGTGGAGGATGAAGATAACGACACTGTTACAGTATCGGCTACATTAAATGGAGTACAGAAGTCAGTCAATATTACCAATACATCCACTTCAAAGGAGTGGACATTAACTTGGTTATCTAATGAAATAGCTCAAGGGACATATAATAATGTGGTTGTCAATGCCGATGATGGAAAGGGCGGTACATCAACAGCTAGCCATACGGCAAGTATCATAGTAGATAAAACAGCTCCCAATGCACCTAATATTATGACTAACGAGAACTGGACTAATGCTGCCAGTGTACCTGTTACCATTACCCATGGAACAGATACGGGTGGTAGTGGGGTTAATCGTACAGAGTACTCCCTATCGGGGGCAACTACATTAGGTTGGACTACATACACTGCTGCCTTTAATATCACTAATGCAGGGCAGACAACTATTATCGCTAGGACAATTGACAATGCAAGTAATATCTCCAGTGTATCTACTAAGGCTGTAAAAATAGATAGAATACCTACAACTGGTGTAATAGGAGGTAATGTAAGTGACTGGACAAATGATAATGTTATCCTAACACTTACTGCTACAGATTCAGGCGGCAGCGGAGTAAGGAGAATATCAAGACCTGACAGTACATGGGTTGATGGAAATAGTGCCATCTATACAGTGACAGGTAATGGAACATATAGCTTTACAATTGAGGATAATGCAGGAAATCAAACAACTGTAATAGAAGTGGTGGACAAAATAGACAAAACCAGTCCAGTAGTTGATGCAGATAATAAAGATTATAGCTGGAAAAAAACCGATATTGTTTTTCAGTTGACTTACCATGATGAAGGGGGAAGTGGTTTAAATGCTGGTCAATATCAAGTAACCAACACCGAAGGGGAGCCTTTGGATGGCTGGTTAGATTATGATATACCAATCATAATAAGTTCTGACGGTATATACTATCTTCACTATAGGGCAACAGATAATGCAGGAAATATCACTAAGGGATATTTTGGCCCATATCGAAGGGATACTTTAGATCCTGCAATAACAGCTACCTTATCTACCGAGGAGCATACCAATGAAGATGTAGACATACTTCTTGAATTTCATAGTAATGGAAGCCTAATAGTATCAAAAAAATGGGGGACAGGGACATTATCCATTGAGGAAATTCGGGATGAAGGAACAGACATTGATGAATCAAATACCATTACAGTCTCAGAGAATGGCTACTACACCATATATACAATAGATGAAGCAGGAAATGAAGTAGTAGAAGTTATTGAAGTTAATAATATTGATAAGATTCCTCCTGTGGTTACCGCAGACAATGAGGATAGTCAGTGGCAGAATCAAGATATAACAGTAAATCTTGAATACACTGATGAAGGTGTCAGTGGTTTAGATCTAAAACTATTCAAATTAACAACTAATACTGACATTCCTGAAGAGGATGAATGGGAACCATATAACGAAGAAAAAACAATAGACGAAAGTGGAGAGTACTATATCCATTATAAAGCAAAAGATTATGCAGGTAATGAAAAAATAGGATTCTTTAGCCCATACCGCCTGGACAAAGAAATTCCAACAGCACCTGAGATTATTAGAGAACCAGATATAGACCACAATAGAGATGAATATCAAATCACAATAACACCAGGAGAAGATACCGTATCTGGAATAAAGGATATATTCTATAAATTAACTGGAGCAACAGAAATAGACTGGACTCTATATGAAGAAATTATAGAAATAGAAAACCAGGGAGAAACCACTATTTATGCTAAGAATACAGATAATGCAGGTAATGAAAGTGAAATTACATCCATAACAGTATTAATCTATGGAGAAGCATATGAAATGGCAGTTGAAGCACTAGACAAAGGAGAAGGATTGGTTGATATAGCAAAAGATAGTCAAAGCCAAACAGATGTTGATACTGCAAAGAAAGCGTTGGATGAAGCAAGGGACTTAATAGACCTCCTGCCAGATACAGAAGATAAAACACACCTATTAGAAAGATTAAGTGAACTGGAAGGTGAGCTTGATATAGTACAGACCATCATCAATATTAGAGAGTCTTTAAAGGAGATACAAGAAACATTAGAAAATGCTAATGAAAATCCAACTCAGGATATTGTAGATGCAATACAAGACTTAATAAATGAAACACAAGATTTAATAGATACCCTACCCGAAGGGGAAGAGAAGGACAATTTGCAAAACCAGTTGGATGAGTATAAAGACCAATTAAATGATATTCAAGAAATGGTTGATATAATAAATACTCTTAATATGAAACTGGATAATGCAGATTTAGATTTTACTGTTAATCCTACAAGTTTGGTTTTAGATGCTTTAGATTCTAATCAGTATTACAGCATCATCATAAGAGATATGGAAACCGACACAATAATAATAGATACAACAGCGACAGCATCAATTGAAGTACCAAATACAAAACAAGGGCATCTATATAGTGTAGAATTGAAGGCTTATCACCAGGATGAACTAATAGCTATACGAACCTTTGAAAAGCTTAAGCCAGATTTAATACCTCCAACTATAGAATATGTGTATATATTAAATGGAACCCTTAACCTTAAAGCAACCGATAACTACAAGCTCCATGAAACACCCTATGGCTTTAGAATAGTCAACTTAGGTGAAAATGAAACTACTGTACTAAGTGTTGAGGAAAATGAATTTGGAACCATGATATTAGTAGCAGAGTATGGAGATAACATAAAGAATACTAATTTCTCAACAGATAATTTTATTAAGGTACAGGTACCTAAAACAGTAACAATTACAGTAATTGATTCATACTTAAATGAAACAATACTAACATTAGATGTTACAAAGAATAACGAAGCCCTTTATGGAGATGTACCACAGGATGTAATAGATAAAATTCACGAAGCCAACAGACCACCAAGGGAAGAAAATATAGGTAGTAGTACTAACAATCCTAACACTAATCAAAACCCAAAGCCTAAACCTAATGAAAATAATTCAGGTGTAAATGTAGATCCAAATCTACCATCTGAAGTACAGGAATCCATTAAAGATGCCCTTGGTGAAAAGAATATTAGAGTAGAAGCACCTGCAACAGAAATTAATTCGGGTAAGGGTAAGCTTGAAATTAACGCACAACATTATATTGATGGATTAAAAAATGTACTACAGCAGCATGACTATAACGAACTAATATATTTTAGAATTGATGTAATAGAAAAGGATACAAATTCCTTAGTCTACACCAATATTCTAGAGGATATAGATAAAATCATTATACCCGACTTAGCCGATTCAACCTCATACATTGTTAGAATTAGCTTAATTCACAACAATGTAAGGCTGGCATTTAGAGAGATTGAGAAGCAGACCCATGACGCTACTCCCCCAGTAATAGAAAAGGTAATCATTAATGGAGGAACTATGCAAGTATTCGCCACAGATAACATAAGACTTCACGACTCAGCATATCAGTTCCAGGTGCAATATGCAGGAACAACAGCCTTTGTTAATCCTTATGAAGTTAAAGTGCTTGACAGATATTTTGTTGCAGCCTTTGACTTAGGTTCCATAAGAAATCTTGCTTCAAACTGGACTACAGATGCATGGACTACAGAATCAAGGTTAGGTGGACTTGACACAGGCTCAAAGGTAAGGATTATCGTTAGAGATCATGCAGAAAACTATACTTTATCTGAGATTGAGGTTCAAGAGGATGGAGTATTTTATGACACAGTAAATGGCGATAGCCCATTGAATTTAAAGCCAAATCAGCAGGTATCACTACAAGACATTTTAAATGACTTAATCGACAAAATTAATAAAAGTAATCCTGATGGTTTACCAGACTCCTTCAATATTGATGATTACGAAGTAAGATTATCAGACCCATCAATAGCCTACATTGAAAATGGAAACCTAATAACTAAAGGTAGTGGTAAACTGGTAGTTACATTTAGAAACAAGCTTACAGGTGCAATTTACAAATATTCCATTGTTATATCAGATGCAGCCAGCTTTGATAGACGGATAATAATTCAAACTTCTTCTGAAACAAACCTAGTTAGAGCCTTTGAACATGTGATTAGAAGAGATTTTAGCAACAGTGAGATTGAGTTCTTAAATATAAATGAAGAACTAGGCACAATTAATGATGGATATATCTTTAAGGCAAATGATGAAGAAGGATTGGCAACACTCACATTAACAGATGGAATAAAGGAAGTACCTCTATATGTCATCATAGTAAATGAGAACTTCCCCCAATCTGATATTGAGTTAATAAAGACAAATCTATCTTATATAGTTAAGATGGACCAAACTATTGATATTAAAGAAATATCAGTATTCTATAATGAGCTATTTGATGAAGCCAATAGTCAATATCTAGTTGTGGAAGGAACCGATGATAAGGTAGAGGTATTGGATGCACAGAATATCTACACAGCTAAAGAAGGAATAACTGTTGTAAGAGTTATTGACCTTGTAAAGCAAAAGATTGAAGAAATTGACTTTAAAATTGTAGATATGAATAGTAAAGAAGATGGTGTAAAAAATGTAGGACATTGGGCAGAGGATAGTATTAACAGCATAGTGGACAAGGGTATAGCCAATGGTTATGTTGATGAAACCTTTAATCCTGATGAAGCTGTAACAATACTGGAGTTCTTAACAATGTACAGTAGGACTAAAACCTACATGAAGGATGATGTTAATCAAAGAAGAAATGTTATACCTATAGAGCTAGATAAGGATGATAACTACTACTATATCTTAGAATCATTAAATAACATTACTATATTTGAAATTGAACATATCTTTGGTAAAAATATAGACTTCAATAGATTCATAACCAGAGAAGAAGTTGCAGCATTCATTGTTTTAGAGAATAGATTCAATGGTAATGCTGATGAAACTAAGCTAAAGGATATCACTAAATCTATATATACAAATGAGATTAACCTAATGTATGCAAAGGGCATAATGAAGGGGCATAATGATGTATTTAGACCTCATGACAGTTTAACACAGGCAGAATTGTTTACTGTATTAGAAAGAATAATTAGTAACTTAAAATAGGACAACTGTTGATGGAAGCTTATATTAGGAAGTAAAGCTACATATAAAATACTAATAAAACAAATTTCGTCATAAAGAATGAAGCAAATATAATAAAATGTGGAAATAAGGCAGTATATTGTAATTGTATTAAAGAAGTACAAAAATTACACAGAGAAATTTAGGGGGAATATTAAATGAGAAAAACAATGTCTTTTATCTTAATCACCATGCTTTTAGTATCATCCTTAACAATTGCATATGGGAATATCAATAACACAGTTAATAAATTCAGTGATGTAAGTAAAAATGATTGGTTTACACCTACAGTAGCAAAGCTGGTGGAAATGGGAGGAATACAAGGCTATGATGATGGAACCTTTAAGCCCAACCGAACCATGACCCAGGCAGAGTTTATAAAAACAGTTGTAGCCACACTACATGATGAACTACCTTTAGGACAGGGTGAACACTGGGCAATGAACTATATTAGAGATGCAGAAAAGCTAGGCTACATAGATGGTGGAGAATATAGAGACAGAGATCTAAATAGTGCAATTAACCGTTACCAAATGGCTAAAATCATAGTTAGGGCAGTTGAAGCAAGGGGAGAGAGCTTTAAGGATAATGCCAGTGACTATTCTACTCTTATAAAGGACTACAGTAAAATACCAAATCAATATCAATGCCCAGTACTTAAGGCATATAGCCACGGTTTACTTATGGGATACCCCGAAGATGGAGAGTTTAAGGGTACAAGAAGCTTAACAAGAGCCGAAGCAGCCACAGTGGTTATAAGAATATTTGATAAGTCAGCAAGGGTAACACCGGAGGAACCAAAGCCAAAGGAAGGCAATGTTGAAATAGTGGAAGGAATTGAGTTTGATAGGGATAGAGATATAGCAGATAGATATGGAAAAATGGAAAGAAGTAAGGCCTTGGAATTTGAAATGCTGGTACATGAATCCTACGATTTTTCAGACCCTAAAAAGCTAAAGGGATATTTACCAGAATTGCCAGAAGGATATAAGTGGCAACTAGGGTTTACTGTTTATTATAAAGAGGGCAGTAATGTTTCTGCTAGTAATAGTCAAGCAATAGGACATGGATTTGATACAACAAACACTGGAAATAGCTTTGAATTAGAACTATGGGGAACGTGGGAACAGGTGGAAAGAACAGTTTTTCTAGCAGGGGTAAGAAGAGTAGATAATAACGCAACAGATGGATGGTCATTATTTGATAAATCTAAAAATGAAATTTCTGTTAGAGATAATAATGGTAATGTATTAGATACAATTAAAAAATAGTCTATAGGTGGTGAACTAAGTGAAGAATAAACAGTTTAAAATACTTTCCTTAATAATATTATGCTTTATATTACTTCAACTTAATATCCCACCGGTGGAGGCCTCAACCTCATATATTGAAATGGATTTTGACACAGAGGTGGGGGAGGGTGCGAATCATATTGGCACCAACAACCCCTCCCATGATATGAGGATATGGCACTGGTCCGGCGGATATTGGGGTAATGATCACTTTAGAATCGAAGATGATGAAATGGATATGTTAGCTAGTGGTGAATTAAGTCATGATGCATTGGATGTAACCTATACTTTAAAGGAAGACTTACCCGATAGAGTAATTACATTCTTAAATAATGGCGGCAGCTGGGATGATATTGAAATAGTATTTTCCATGAAGAGGAATGATGTAGTTTGGTACGATATATTTAGAGAAAAGCCCCAGTGGAGAATTAATGGGAATCAAATTGAAACCATTATAAAGCCGAAGTTCGTTGTTGATACAATAGATATTATATATGATAGTCCTCAAATGGCTCTAAGGATGCCACAAATCTATGAACCCTACGGACAACAGGTTTACTCAGTTTTTACCCCGGGTGGAAGTCATTTAGGGGCCAGTTGGGATATAGAGTATAAGGATATAATAAGCCATCATGGAGAACTTAGAAAAGACAAAAACTATGAACATAAACGCTGGAATGGTGGTTCAGATGGAACAAAGGACGGCTCCCAAATGAAGATAGGTCATGGTACCTTCAGTGGTGGTGGAGCAATAGCATATGAATTTTGGTTTCAAATAAAAGCAGAATTTTATATTAAGGATACCAATGAAGCAGAAACCCACTTTATGTATTCAACCTTTAATAACTATACAATAGATAGAACAGCAGAAAAGAATAAACACACCTTTTGGATGTTATCTCCCTATGGTAACAATGGAGACGAAGAATTTGTAGTGGAAATTAGATCCTATATGTTTGCTCCAGAAGGATGGTTAGATAAGGTTACATATGATATAGAGCATATAAAATTTGACAAAGATACCTTTATAAACTTCTTAGAATTTAAAGCAGAAGGAACACCGATAGATGCCACCATATACCGTAAGGGTATAGAAAGGGAAGACTTAGCCGACAGGTTTAAGGAACAATTCTTTAGAGGATACACTAGAGAATATAAGGGAGAAACCTATTATTACTACGACTTCTACAATTCCCATGGTGATGGAGAAAAGTACCCTACTAAAAAGGGACTTAGAAACGTACCAAGTGACAATCTTAATGACTACCTAAATCAATTTAATATGGATATAGATGAATACCAATATATGATTATGAATCCATAGAAGGGGGTGCAACAGATGATTAAGAAACTTACTATTTTAATGATAATGCTTATACTACTAAGCTATACCCCTATATTCGCTGGAGAATCGGTAAATGATGGGGGATATAAAGAAATACCCTTTAAGTTTTTTCAAGATGGAGATATTATAGCAGAACTGGAGCTATTAAATAATGAAGGGGTAACAGAATCTAGATACATTTATATGAGTCCTTTTTTAGAGGATGATGAACAAATAGTAGCACAACTACTTAATATCTATCAGCAGCAGGATAATATTAAAGAGATACTTACTATAAATGGAGTAACTTTAAAGGATACAGTCTACTGGGAGTTTGCAGGTGCAATTGACCCCAGTAAAGAGATTTCCCTTGAGAATCAATATAACCGTGGTAAAAACCATGATATGCTGGAACGTAAACCCGACAAACCAACAACTTCAAAGGAAACAGGGGAAACAAGAATTGTAACAATATATGTTGATAATGTAAAGCTTGAGACAGATGAAGATGCCCATATATTAAACGGTAGAACAATGGTGCCCTTTCGGGCAATAGGAGAAGCCCTTGGAGCAGAGATAGGCCACTACTTTTTAAATGATGACCTTCGTGTAATATGGGCAATAGGACGTAACACAAAGATAGATTTAAAGATAGATGATTATAGAGTCTTTAAGGATGGCAAGGATATATTTATGGATCAGCCCGCCATCATAAAGGGCAATAGAACCTTTGTACCAGTAAGGTATATTGCAGAACTCTTTAATTGTAAGGTTGAGTGGGATAACGAAACTTCATCTGTATATATTACTACTAAATAGGGAGGTATAGAAAATTGAAATATAATAACAAAATCACCATATCAGTTTTAATAGCTATCCTCCTGTTAAGCATAACCATATCCCATGCCAATTTTGAATTTGGAGGATTAGACTATATCAATACTCAGGGAAAGGTTGTTTCCTTCGGAGGAAACCTATGGAACGATAACTACTCTAAAGGTACGGCAATATTCCCGTTGGCTAAAGCATGGGAGCCTGTTGATGTAGGGTTAAATGATGGACAACCACTAATAATTGATAATTTAATATTTACACTGGGAGGAACTTCTGCGGTTGCAGTGAGGAAAGACACAGGGGAAATTTTAAATCAAGTTAATCTACAATCAATATACCCTCACTACAGTTCGGGTTCACTCTTTGCCCTAAAGCATTCAAATAACCAGTATCAATTAATATCTCCATCTAAGGATGGTAGAGTCATAAGCTTTACCGCCAATATAGTTAGAGATACAGAGGGTAATCCAACAGGTGTTAACTTCCTGCCCCATTGGTCCTTTAGTGTAACTCAGCTAAATAGAGAAGAATTAGAAATCACATCAAAAATATTAACTCAAAATGCTACTATATTGGTGGATTCCAATTCTTCTTTAAATAAGGTCTATGTAGGGTTTGGTACAGATACAGGACATATGGTGGTACTGGACTCCAGTAGTGGTACTCCCTTAACTAAGGGCCGAGTTTTAGTGGATAGTGTTCTAGGAAGTGGTAGTGGAATAACCTATAGAAACTTTGACCATATAATTTTTTCTGCCAATAAAGGAGACACTGGAGGCTTTGTAGGAGCCAGTGTATCTAATGGAGTTTTAACACCTAATTTAAAGGTCAAGGATGATATTCATGTTGATGGTATCATTGGACCTATGGCATATGCAGTAATAGACAACTACTTCTCAGGCGGTACAAATGGGATGTTAGTAGCTCAAGATAAACTGGGAAGAATCATAGGCTATGACACCACAAATGACAAACTCCTCTTTATAATAGACCATTTTGAAGGTAATAAAACCATGAATGGTATATCGATAGCAGGAAAGTATCTATTATTAACCTTTGCTGAAGATATTAACGGTAGAGCAAAAACAGTATGTATTAACTATGAAAAGGCTATAGAAGAAGCCCAATATGATGAAGATAAAAGGGCCAATTACTCTACTTTATTTGAAAATACCTTTGCTTCAAATACTTATTCAAGTGCAATAGCACTATCTGTAGCAGAGCAGGAATTTGATAGTATAGGAAATATTAAAGAGACAATATATAGGGAAGTGTTTTTAACTGCCCATAGGGGAACTAAATCACCACAAAAAAACTTAAATATGTTCTATTTAGACCAATATAATGCTTCAACTAAGAAACCTATATCAGTACCATATGCTTTTCAAATAATGGAGAGTGAAGGGGTATATAAAACAGTTGATGGACTCCATATAGAAGGTGGAGTGTTTTCTCAAATCTCCTACGGAGAAGGCTATTTAGTATTTATAGATGGACTTGGAAAGCTAAATGCATATACAGCAATAAAAGAGAACAATTTAGCATTAGTTA
Source organism: Alkaliphilus peptidifermentans DSM 18978 (assembly GCF_900101495.1). Taxonomy (GTDB): domain Bacteria; phylum Bacillota; class Clostridia; order Peptostreptococcales; family Natronincolaceae; genus Alkaliphilus_C; species Alkaliphilus_C peptidifermentans. The sequence continues at coordinate 171,471 of NZ_FMUS01000004.1, read as the reverse complement.
ATTTTGAGAATACAGCTGATTTACTGGAGAAGGGAGAAACCTATCAAGCAATAGTGGATGTTGTAAACTATACAGGAGAAAATCAAGATAATATTCCTATTGAGTATTGGATAAATGGTACAAGGGTACATGAAGATAGACTTAGCTTTGGAGCTGATGGAATAACAGTATACTTCCAATACACAGTACCCATCGACTTTGATGAAGACTCTATAACAATAGAGGCAAAGCTCAATATGAAAACCCCTAGAACATTAGAGGAAACCACCTATGATGATAACATAGCTGCCATTACTATGGAGGTATTACAGCAGGAGGAATTAGACCTTGAGGTCACCCATATAACCCATAGTAGATTCTATAAGGGACAATATGGAACAGTTAATGTACACGTTAGAAATAATTCAGACCAAACAATATATAACCCATCGGCACCTGTAAGAATGAGAATTGCTGGAACAACTGCAGAATTTGTCCAACATATTAATTTACCACCAAAGGCTGCTGGAACTGTAAGCTTTAGATTACAAGTACCAAATGAAGAAAGAGACTTTACAATCATAGGAGAGATAAATCATACAAGGGTATATGTAGAAACCGATTATACCAACAACACAAAGAGTAAAGTGGCCAGTATTATAGGAGTTACACCCTCAACTGGATGTGTAACTGATTATACAGAGTGGATTGAATATCGAAGTGTTGAAGGATATTCATCAGGCTCAAAGGTTAAAGAACATTGGACACAGGTATTTTCCCACTACGATGAAGAAGAGGAAGAAGTAGGAACAGATGCAGATGGAGAACCAATTTATAGAACCAGGAGAACCCCCGTATATGTTCCAAAGCTGATTGGCTGGGATGTACAATTCTACGCATCATCGGGAGCTTCAATGTCAGTGTCTCCCACTACAATTAAAACAGGCTATGGTATAGAAGTAGAGGCAGAAACATGGGTTATCACCAATTATGATAGACCCTGGATATTATCCAATATGCAAAATGTATATGCTTATTTTTCTGACGGAACTTCTGTAGCTATGATACCACAGGGCAGTACCTCAAGCATAGATAATTTGAAGTGGATACTTCCACAAAATCACGCTTCGGTATTTGCACAACGACGACATTATATACCTATAGAATGGCCTGATGGAAACTATAAAATTAATATATTTGCTGATAATGCCAATACTCCAGGAGGCACCTTGTGCAGTGATGCTAGTCAAACCATAACTATTCAAGGAACCATGTACGAGGATGATCATACGGGGATTAGATAGAAAATGAAAATCCTCCATCTTCTTCGTTGCTGCAAAAACCCAGCACCCTCACGTATTATGTATACGCAGCGTTGGCTGGGTTTTCTTGTGCCTCGAATCTGAAGAATTTTGAACAGTCTGGATATTGTTGACTTTTTCAACAACCTCAGAGGGCTAATAAGCCCTCTTTATGTAGTATTTCAATATCTTTCTTTAGAATTAATAACAGAGCTGCGTTTTATTATATTTTAGTTAATCCAGAATATTTTTTTAGCTAATGTATAAAATTTTATTAATTATCTCTTAATAGCTGGATATAATAAATATAGTTGACAGCAGTAATTTACTTGATATAATAAAGTTATTGAAATTATGAAAGTTAACTAAAATATGGTTTTATTTACATATTAAACTAGAAGATTAAGGGTGATGTGATGTTTATAGATAAGGCAGTTATAAATTTGAAGGCAGGTAAAGGCGGCGATGGTGCTGTTGCCTTCAGACGTGAAAAATATGTTCCAGCAGGCGGTCCAGCTGGTGGAGATGGTGGTAAAGGTGGTAATATAGTATTTGTTGTGGATGAGGGTATGAAGACATTAATGGACTTTCGATATAAAAGAAACTACAAAGCTGAGCATGGTGGAGATGGTAAAAATAAAAACATGTTTGGTAAAGATGGCGAGGATATGGTATTAAAGGTACCGCCTGGTACTTTAATTAAGGATGAAAAAACTGGGCAAATTCTTGCGGATTTAACAGATAAGAATAAGAGAGTTATCATCGCTAGAGGAGGAAATGGTGGTAAGGGTAATTCTCATTTTGCTACAGCCACTCGGCAAGCACCCAATTTCGCCATAGCTGGAGAAGTTGGCGAAGAAAAAACAGTTATATTAGAATTGAAGTTAATAGCTGATGTAGGTTTAGTTGGATTCCCCAATGTTGGTAAATCAACTCTGTTATCTGTTGTTACAAGTGCTACTCCCAAAATAGCAAATTATCATTTCACCACATTAGCACCAAATCTAGGGGTAGTTACAACTAAGTATGGAGATAATTTTGTTCTGGCAGATATTCCCGGTCTTATAGAGGGTGCCCATGAAGGTACAGGCTTGGGTCATGCTTTCTTAAGGCATGTTGAACGTACTAAGCTATTAATTCATGTTATTGATGTTGCCGGTGTTGAAGATAGAAATCCTATCGAGGATTTTGATAAAATTAATGAAGAGCTTAGGCTTTATAACTTAAATTTAACTGATAAGCCTCAAATTGTTGCAGCTAATAAAATGGATATTCCCGGTGCTGAAGAAAATTTGGAAAAACTCAAAAGTGTGCTTAAGGAAAAAGCTATAGAAGTATTCCCAATTTCTGCAGCCACCAGAAAGGGTATAGACGATTTAATGGTTTATGCTGCCAAAAGATTAAAGGAAATTGAAGAAAGTCGGCCTATAGTGACAGAAGCGCCGGAAGAAGAAAAAATTTACCGTTTTAATCCAGAGGAAGAAAAACTATTTACAATCACCAGAGATAATGATACTTATATAGTAGAGGGTAAATTTGTAGAAAGATTAGTTAATTCTACAAACTTTGATGATATGGATTCATTGGCTTATTTCCAAAAAGTTCTACGAAAGAGGGGAATCATTGATGAATTAAAGGAGATGGGTATCAAAGACGGTGATATGGTTAAAATTGATAGCATTGAATTTGAGTACTATGATTAGAGACGGGGGTTAAGTTGTAGTTATGGACTGTATTAATTGTGAAAATTGTAAACTAGACACAAAAACATATTTTTGTCTAGCAAAAAATGATTTTGTTATTAATGAGCAGACTTCGACTATTGAAAAAGTAAGAACCGGCTGGAAAAAGGGCGTTAAAGAATATGAATCCCATAGAAGAAAAATCAGAAAAGAAGTAGAGGCATAGAGAGAAGGAGTAGATCAATGTTAACTGGAAAACAAAGAAGCTATTTAAAAGGAATAGCTAATAGCGAGAAACCAATTACCCAAATAGGTAAGTCTGGGGTAACAGATAGCTTTCTAGAACAATTAGATTTAGCATTAGAGGCAAGAGAAATAGTAAAGATTAGTATTTTGGAAAGTAGCTTACTAGATGCAAAGGACACTGCAAATGAGGTGGCTGAGCAATTAGATGCGGAGTTTGTTCAAGCAATAGGCAATAAATTTGTAATTTATCGCAAGTCTACTAAAAATCCAAAAATTCAGCTGCCAAAAAGCTAGTAGTATTTTGTAATAGCAACGGCTACTAAAAATATTAAATCTCAAGAGAATCCAAGTTTAAAGGATTCTCTTTATTTTGATTTATTTATCTAAAGTATCCAAGCTTTTTTTTGTCTCTTCTACTATTTTCACTATATTGAAATAGGTTTGAATGGTACCTCGTGCTACTATTGGCCTACCAAAGCTGACCCAATTAAACCGCCTAGAGGTCATGCCGCCTAATCTCATCAAAAAATTAACCGTTGATAGGGTAGAAACAATAACTAAGTCATCAATATTACCCTTTAACATTTTCCAAGTGTCTTCAACTACTGGTACCACCAAATGGGGGACAAACTGACGTCCCATGGTATAAATTTTATGACCCCTTTCATCAGTACCTCTGTAAATAATTTTACCTCTATCCCTTACTGTAATGGTATCGTAGTAGGGTATATTAAGTAAATCTGAAACTGTAGGTTTCTTATCAAGGGGCAATCTATTTAAATGTATTGTAGCAGCAACAACTGAAGAATGGGCACCACCTACACAATGATAAATAATATGCATATTGGAATTCACCTTTCTTATTGTATTTATTATATTATGATTTCTAATAATAATAAGAATTATAAGATATAATAAATAAAATTAAGATATTAAAATTAAAATCAATATTATTTGTGTAAATTTTCAGAAAAGAAGTTGTAAAAATCCATATCTTGGTGTAAAATAGTAATAAGAACAATGGAAGGAGGACTGCCCTATGCTTTTTAGAAATTGTGCTGGTGGTGTAGTGTTTTATGCAAATCAGGTTTTGGTGATTAAAAATGAAAAGAACGAGTGGGTACTACCTAAAGGATTAATTCGTAATGGTGATCTTTCGTCGGATGTAGCGTTAAAGCGTGTTAAAGCAGAAACAGGAGTTGATGCTGAAATACTATCGACAGCCGGAGAAACCAGTTACGAATTTTTTTCTATTTCAAGACAAAAGCCCGTAAATAATAGAATCATTTGGTACATTATGCAAGCAAGCTCAAAGGAAGTTGAAATTGATAAAAACCTTAGATTTAAGGATGGTGGTTTTTATCCTGTAGATAAGGCTCTTAAGCTGATTACCTACAGTCAAGATAAGTCATTAGTCAGTCTGTCCTATAAAAAGTACAAAGAATTAATGAAGGAAAAGTCAGTAGTAGCTATTTAAGATGATTTTTTTAAAATGGGAGCAGCTTTTGCTGCTTCTTTTTTATTGCTTTGGAGCGTGCGATATAAGTGGATAAATAATGAAGAGTTTTGATGTCTTTATGTAGTTTATGGTATAATAATTCCAAAAATAAAAGGCAGTGATAATGTGGCAGAAGTTTATAAAACTATTCTTAATTCACATATTGATGAAATAACAATAGAAAGATCAAGATTTATTGGATATGCTTCTCCAGTTAATTCTGAAGAGGCAGCACTTGAGTTTATAAAAAATATTAAATTAAAGCACAGAGATGCAAATCATAATGTTTATGGTTACGTAATAGGCTTTAATAATGAAATTCAAAGATATAGTGATGATGGAGAACCCTCAGGAACCGCTGGGATACCAGTATTAGAAGTAATAAGGAAGGAAGACCTACGAAATGTAGTAGTTGTAGTAACAAGATATTTTGGAGGCATTAAGTTGGGAGCCGGAGGTCTTGTTAGAGCCTATACCAAAGGTGCTAAAATTGCCTTGGATGCTGGGAAAATTGTAACTAAAATAATGTATAGGCTTATTATACTTAATGTTGACTATACCCTTTTGGGAAAAATTCAAAATGATATTATGCAAAATGAGTTTATAATAAAGGAAATTGTTTATCAAGAGGATGTAGCCTTACATATATATGTTAAGAATAGCGAAGTTGAGAGCTTTAAAGGAAAAGCTATTGATTGGACCAATAATAGATGTGAGATAAGGGAAGGTCAAATGGAATACTTAACTGAGCTTAATGGGAAGATAATATTTGAAGAGTAATGCTATAGATTTTAGGGTATATAAATATAGACTTAGGAGGCGGTAGAATGGATAATGTAGAAAAAAATAAATTAGAAATGCTTGCTAAAAAAACATGGGCAGTGGTTGGTGTAACACCAGTACCAGAAAAATTTGGCTACAAAATATTTAATAAGCTAAAGAGTCATAATTATGAAGTATATGGTGTTAATCCTAAATATGATGAGGTTGAAGGTGAAAGGCTATACAAAAGCTTAAAGGAGCTACCTCTAATACCTGAATGTGTTAACATGGTAGTAAATCCTAAGGTAACCCTATCTATGCTAGACGAAATACATAGCTTGGGAATAAAATATGTTTGGTTTCAACCCGGAACCTTCGATGAAGCTGTAATTGATAAGGCAGAAGAATATGGCTTTAATTATGTATATTATGACTGTGTACTTGTTGCTCTAGATAGTAAAGAATCATAAAAAGATGAAATTTTTTCAGCGATCTGAGAACAGCTTTTTTAGCTGTTCTTTTTTTCTTTTACCTTATAAAAGAACTCATATATTCCCATAATCAATAGAAAAACACCAAAGAGTTTTTTCAAAGTATCAGAGGGGATTTTCAAGGCAATACTAGAACCAAACCACGCCCCCAGTAAACCAAATATTATAATGGGTACTCCAACCTTATAATCAACATTCTTGTTTTTAGTATGGACAAAAAGGGCAATAATAGCGACTGGGATAAAGGAAATAAGGTTAATGCTTTGAATTGTTTGCTGCTTAAGATCAGTGATAAATATAAGACCTGGTATCAAGATGGTACCTCCCCCAATACCCATGCCACCTATGAAACCAGATATTAAACCTAATAATATTAAAATCACGAAAACACCATCCTTAAGGCTGCTAGAATCATAAATAACCCAAAAATTTTTCTCAAGTAGTTGGCAGAAAACAGACAGAGGCATTTAGATCCTATATAACTACCTACTACGCCACCTAAAATAATCTTTAAAGTTACGTCAAGGGCAGCAAATCCGCTTTTATAATATATATAACTGCTAACCAAAGCAAAGGGAAGGATTATAGATATGGCTGTTGCATGAGATTTGTGCTGAGACACACCGAAAACAAAATACAATGCAGGCACAATGATGGTGCCACCACCAGCACCAAAAAGTCCATTAATTATTCCGGCAACCATACCAACAGCTGCAATTTTAAACCAATAGGATGTACGCATATGGAGGTCACCTCATTGAAAACTTTAAAATTAATTTATCCACAAAAAAAATAAATATTCATGATCATTTAATTGACATTTATTGAAGTGTTACATATAATAGTCTTAAATACATATCAAAATAGTCGGAAATGGAGTGATAATAATGAAAAAAGTGAATTTCATTTATGAATTAATTGGTGAAACACCTATAGTTAAGCTAAATAGGATTATTGAAAAGGATATGGCTGACATATATTTAAAGCTTGAATTTTACAATCCTGGCTCTAGCGTTAAGGATCGTATAGCACTCAGTATGATAGAAAAGGCTGAAGAAGAGGGTCAATTAAAGGAAGGCTCAGTAATTGTTGAGCCCACCAGTGGTAATACAGGTATTGGTTTAGCAATGATAGCAGCTTCAAAAGGATATAAAATTATATTAGTAATGCCTGATACAATGAGTATAGAGAGAAGAAAGCTTCTAAAGGCATATGGTGCACAGCTTATTTTAACTCCTGGTGAAAAAGGAATGAAGGGAGCTATCGAGAAGGCTGAAGAACTATCTAAGGAAAACAATTACTTTATGCCTCAGCAGTTTGAAAATCTCGCTAATCCTCAAACTCATAGAGAAACAACAGTAGAAGAAATATGGAAACAGATGGATGGGAAGATTGATGCCTTTGTAGCAGGTGTAGGTACTGGTGGTACCATAACAGGTGTGGGAGAGGTATTAAAGAAGAAGAATAAGGATATAAAAATTGTAGCAATAGAACCTGACAAATCCCCAGTATTATCAGGAGGCCAACCAGGACCCCACAAAATACAAGGTATTGGCGCAGGCTTTATTCCGTCAATATTAAATACTGATGTAATTGATGAAATTATGACAATTGATGATGATTCTGCTATGGAAATGGCAAGAAAGGTTGCTTCAACTGAAGGGATTTTAGTAGGGATATCATCTGGTGCTGCAATCTTAGGAGGATTAAAGGTTGCAAAGGACTTAGGTAAAGGGAAAAATGTAGTTGTTGTTATACCATCCAATGGAGAAAGATATTTAACCACAGCCTTGTTTAACTTTGAAGATTAATTAAGAATAAGCTCCTTAAAAGGGGCTTATTTTTATGGTATAATATATTATTAAATATTCCACCAATCTTTTGTGTAGAGAGGGTTGGTTAAATGTACGGAAAGGAGCTGCTTACATAAATGAGTATAGAAAGAAAAATAGAAAAGGTTGTTGCTTGGCTGCAGCAAAAGGTAGAAGAATCTGGTACAAAGGGTATTGTTGTGGGAATTTCTGGAGGTATTGATTCTGCTGTAGTAGCAAATTTAATAAAAAAAGCCTTCCCAGAAAATTCTTTAGGTGTAATATTACCTATAAAAAGCAGTCCTAAGGATGTTATTGATGGAAGGTTGGTAGCAGAGAAAGCGGGAATCAAAAACATGACTATTGACCTTACTCAGGAGCATTCTGAAATGTTATCTAAAATATTTGATTCTCTATTGCAACAAAACTTATTTGAAGAAAAAAATCGAAGAATAACAGATGCAAATCTTAGAGCTAGATTAAGAATGACCACACTATATGGTATAGCAAATCAATTGAATTATTTAGTTGCAGGTACTGATAATGCTGCTGAAGTATATACGGGCTATTTTACAAAATATGGTGATGGAGGAGTAGATATACTACCCATAGCCACTTTAAAAAAATATGAAGTTTATGAATGGGCGAAAGCTCTAGGTGTACCTAAGGAGGTGCTTGATCGTGAGCCTTCTGCAGGTTTGTGGGAAGGTCAAACAGATGAAGAAGAAATGGGAACCACCTATTCACTAATAGACGCACACCTTGAAGGCAAAGAAATACCTAAAAAAGATCTTGAAATCATTGAAAGGTTACATAGAATATCAGAGCATAAAAGAGTGATGCCTCCCTTTCCAGAGATATAACGAAAAAATTGCATATGATTATAAATTATGCTAAAATAGATTTGCCTTTGTTGATTCTATAAGGTTATTTAAAGAATTAATACATGATATATATATAACAGAGTAAGAGGTAGATAAGGAGAGGATATTTCATGGGACGGATCGGCAATATAGTAGACAGAAAAAATAAACAAGATTCAAAAAAAGCAAAAATCTATACAAAAATGGCAAGGTTAATCACTGTAGCAGCTAGAGAAGGCGGAGGAGATCCTGAGTATAATGCTAAACTAAAAACTGCAATTGATAAGGCTAAAGCTTCAAATATGCCAAACGATAATATAGATAGAGCAATCAAAAAGGGAATTGGTGACCTTGGAGGAGACAGCTTTGAGCATATAACATATGAAGGCTATGGACCTAGTGGTGTGGCCGTTATACTGGAAATATTAACAGACAATCGAAATAGAACAGCTGGAGAAATTAGACATGCCTTTGACAAAAATGGAGGTAATTTAGGAACATCAGGATGTGTAGCATTTCTATTTGATCAAAAAGGTCAGATCATTATAGAAAAGGATGATTCTATTGATGAAGAGACATTAATGATGATGGCAATCGAAGCAGGGGCTGAAGATTTTATTCCTGCTGAAGAAGCATACGAAATAATAACAACTCCAGAGGATTTCATTACTGTAAAAAATACATTGCAAGCAGAAGGCTTTAGCTTTTTCAGTGCCGACATAGCATACATCCCTCAAACAGAGGTAGCACTACAGGGTGACGACATTAAAAAAATGAATAAGCTAATAGATATGCTTGAGGACAATGATGATGTTCAAGAGGTTCATCATAATTGGAATGAAGTGGAGTAAAAACGAAATAATATACAAAACCATTGAACCGAACTGTTAAAACCAATGTTAAACACCTTCTTAAGAGAATGTTTATTATCAATATTCCATAAGAAGGTGTTTTCTTTATTAGATTAGTTTCATTTTATTACATAATAGCTGCTTTTCGCTTTATTAGTTGATGATGGTGAGGACACATGAAACCTATAAAAGCAAACAGTTTTGGGATGAAATATTGCTTTCATAAGATTACAGATGATTAACCATTGTTAGTAAAGAAGTTTTGCAATAGTTTAATATTATAGTAAAATATAGTAGACAATTTAAATTGGGAGGATATTTTTCTTATGATAATTTATAATAAATTAATAAGGGATAGAATACCTGAGATAATAGAGAAAAGTGGGAAAAAATTTACCATAGAGAAGTTAAATGATGAGGAGTATTTGAAATGCTTAAATTTAAAGCTACAGGAAGAATTAAATGAATACCTAGAAGACAACAGTGTTGATGAGTTGGCAGATTTAGTAGAGGTGATTCATGCTATATTAAAGCATAAGAATGTTAGTTATTCTGACTTTGAAAAGATTAGATTAGATAAAAAAGGGAAAAGAGGAGGATTTGAAGAAAAACTATTTTTAAAAACCGTAGAATGAGCAGGTGATATTATATGAAATATATTATTTTTGATTTGGAGTTTAATTCAGCATTTAAAATTGACCGAAGAACAAAGAAGCTGATGAGAGGAAATACAAATCCACTATGTCCTCAAGAAATAATTGAAATTGGCGCAGTAAAAGTAAATTCAGAGTTTGATGTTATTGATACCTTCAAAATGTTTGTTAAACCACAATTATATATAAAGGTTCATCCTAAAGTAAAGCAAAAGACAGGTATTACTAAAGAAGATTTATTAGATGGGATATCATTGGAGGATGCTATTGAATCCTTTAAAGGATGGATAGAGGATGATGACTTTATACTGTGTTCTTGGGGACAGGATGATATAAAGGAACTTAAAAGGAATTGTGAATTTTTCAAAATAGAAATGAATTGGATTAAGAGATATTGCGACATACAAAGAATGTGTATGGAATATCTTGAATTACCAAAAGGAATGCAGATAGGGTTAAAAAAAGCGGTTGAAATGTTTAATATCGACGTGGATAATAAGTTTCATAAAGCTCTAAATGATTCAATTTACACATCTAAAGTTCTAAAAGCCTTTAATAATGAAAATAGCAAAATACATGAAATAAAATATGAAAACTAAGCAACAATATTATTGAGGTGATAATTTTGGATATTGAAGGAATTAAGAATGTGAGATATGATGCAGGCTTTGTTGACGTATTGTTAAAGGTACGAATTAACAGTAACGATGCCAATAGGTGGGAGTTAACAGACCCAGTTGTGCAGGCTGTTTATAGAAAAGATGGAAATAATCAATTAGACTATATGGAGCTAATCGATAATGGCATGGCTGTTCATGGATATGATTTTACAGAGGAAGAACAAAATAAGATATTCAGTTATATTGAAAAAAAATGTATTGCAATAATATGATCCACCAGCTTAGCTGGTGGATCATATTATTTACTAGTAATTTAAATTTTTAAGAAATACAGAGCTTTATAAAAGTTGGCATAAGGTTTGCATTAATATTTAGTTATGAAAAGAGGGAGGTTATTAAATAATATCAAAAACTAGTAGATGTAAGGAGTGTTTGTATGAAAAAGTGGTTTATGAAACTGTTGAAATCAATTGGAAATGCGAATAAGAGTAATTTTGGGGATCAAAAGATGGATTGCTGTGATCTAAATAAAAGTAAAAACAAAAAAAATAAATAAAAAGGAGCTGTTTTGATATGAATCATAATGAACATGGAAAAAAACACGGAATTTTAATGATTTTATGTTGTTTAATACCCTTACTGCTTATATTAGCAATACCGAGGTTTGGAATCGAGCTGGGGCCTTTGACTAGATTAGCACCCTTCGCAATGATTTTAATATGTCCACTTATGCATATTGGAATGATGTTCTTCATGTTTAAAGGCAAAAAAGGTGATTGCCATCAGGAGAATCCTCAAAGTAAATAGTTAAATGGATAAAATAGAAATATGAGAGAGCCGGTTGGTTCTCTTGTTTTTTAAAACTAATTGTAGCATATACTACAAAGGAAGTGGTATATGTCTCAATTTTCTTCTTTAATACTTCTAAAAAAACAAGGTAAATTTGATAAAATTCAAATGGATAATATTATTTAATATATGAAGAAAGGATGATAATTGTGGATAATTATATAATTGCTGCTCTTGTAGTGTTTATTCTTTTTAGGATGATACGAGGTGGGGGTTGCTGTGGTAGCTCTAGGAAAACCAAAGAAAATAGCAATTGTTGCAACGAAAAGGATCAAAATGAATTATAATGTGTAAGCTATTAAAATAAAACTGCAATAATAACCTGTAGCTTATGCTACAATAGAAGGGTGAAGAAAATGCCTATTTTAGCATGTGTTGCTATATCAATAATTATATATGCATTACTGGTTTATAGTATGAATCAAAGTAAGGATATAGATCTAATGAAAGTTGACCTATTTAATGAAGAGGAAAGCTTATCGATTAAATGTGAAAATTGTAATAAAAGCTTTAAAAAAACCTTTAGATATTGTCCATTTTGCGGGAGTATAAGAGAAATTGGGTGATTTATTTGAAAACCAAATATAGATCAGAAGCACTTATTATCATTTTAATACTTGCCATTACAGGATTTCACTACTTTACTATGTCTGTTTACTGGCCAGTCCATGACTTTTATAGAAGGCTATATTATCTTCCGATAATTTTAGCCTCCTTTAAGTTTAGATTAAAGGGTGGCTTTTTAGCCTCCCTTGCTGTTGTATTATTATATGCTCCCCATTTAATCTTTTACTATGGTGAAATAAATATTGAGGTCATAAATCAGTTTTTAGAAGCTGGTATGTTTATGGTGGTAGGTATGATTACAGGATACTTAGTAGAAAAAGACCATAAAAAACGTATATTGCTAGAAAACCAACTTTTAAGAATGGCAAACCTAGAAAACTATACACAAAATATTCTAGACAGTTTAGATAGCTCTGTTATTGCTATAGACAGAAAACAACAGGTTTCATCAATGAATAATAAGGCCTATGATTTATTTAGTGATAAAAATCAGCTATTAAAGCTTTTATACAAAGAAAAACTTATAGAAGAATTAGAAGGTGTTATAAGTGGAGTGAAAGTGGAATTTCATAAGGAGATTATCTATTGTAATCGACAAGACAAGGATTTGAACTTATATATATCCGTATACCCGTTGAAAAATATTTCTAATTTAATTGAAGGTGTTGTAGTTGTGATTCAAGATATTACCTCATTTAAAGAGCTAGAGCAACAAGTGAGAAGAAGTGAACGACTATCGGCTATTGGACAGCTGGCTTCTGGAATCGCCCATGAAATAAGAAATCCACTAGGTATCATTAAAACAATTAGTCAAACCCTTAAGCCCGAGTTAATGGACAGTGATAATAAAGAAGCAATGGACATAATTTCTCAAGAAATAGATAGAGCAAACAAGGTAATTAAGGAGTTGTTGGACTTTGCAAAGCCTTATACCTATAAATTGGAGGTTATTCAGTTACCTATATTATTAGAGGAGCTAATGGTTTTAACAAAAAAATACGGAGAGCAAAAAGGTGTAAATATTCGATTGCAAATTAAGAGAACAGCAGAAATTAAAGGAGATCTAGATAAGCTAAAGCAAGGATTTATAAATATTATTTTTAATGCTATACAAGCAATGCCGACAGGTGGAGTTTTGGAAATCATTGCTTCAAGAGATGATGAATGGGCAATAGTACATTTTTTTGATGAGGGTGAAGGAATATCAGATGAAATTAAAGAGAAAATTTTCAATCCCTTTTTTACTACAAAGGATACTGGAACTGGCTTAGGGCTAGCTATTACTCATCGAATTATTGAAGAGCATCACGGTAAAATTAATATATACAGTCGAAAAGATCATGGAACAAATGTAGCCGTTTATTTACCTACTGCAAAGGAGGTTAACCAAATTGGGTAAAAGAATTTTAATTATTGATGATGAGAAAAATATGAGATGGGCTATAAAAAAAGCTTTAGAAAAGGAAGATTATTCAATTTATGAAGCATCTAATGGCCTAGAAGGATTAGAATGCTTTAAAAACATTGACCCCCATTTGGTACTATTAGATCTAAAAATGCCAATAATGGATGGTATGGAAACCCTAAAGTATTTAAAGGAACAAGCTGTTGAAACCCCCATTATTATGATTACAGCCCATGGTACAATGGAGTCGGCTGTGGAAGCAATGAAAATAGGTGCATTAGACTATATATCTAAACCCTTCGATATTGAAGAATTAAAGGTAATTATCACAAAGGCTATAGGAATAGGTGAGCTAAAGGATGAACTAAATTATTTTAGAAAAGAGCTGGAGCAGAGTATTGGAAAACCAATCATAGGTAAAAGCTCAGAGCTAAAACACGTACTAGAACTGGTTGAAAAGGTTGCAGAAACCAATGCTACAGTTTTAATAATGGGTGAAAGTGGTACTGGGAAAGAGCTTATCGCCAGTGCAATACATTATTCCAGTAATAGAAAGGAAAAACCCTATGTAAAAATTAATTGCGGTGCAATACCTGATAATTTAATTGAAAGTGAGCTCTTTGGTTATGAGAGGGGAGCTTTTACGGGTGCTGCAGCAAGAAAAATTGGGAAGTTTGAAATGGCAGACAAAGGGACTGTTTTTCTAGATGAAATAGGAGAGCTAAGTCAAACAGTTCAGGTGAAGCTATTAAGGGTTTTACAGGAAAAAGAGGTTGATAGAATTGGTGGAGGTCAGCCTATTAAAGTTGATCTTCGTGTAATTGCTGCCACCAATAGAGATTTAAGCTTAATGGTAAAGGAAGGTAGCTTTAGAGAAGATTTATTCTATAGACTGAACGTTATACCCATACACCTACCACCACTTAGAGAAAGAAAGGAAGACATTTCAGTTTTAATAGATTATTTTATAGATAAATATACAAAAGAATTAGGTAGAACGTCTATGAAACTAGATGAAGAAGTTAAAAACAAAATGATTAACTATCAATGGAAGGGAAATATAAGAGAGCTGGAAAATGTTATTGAAAGAATGGTTATATTATCTGATAATAATGTAATTACAAGTAAGCATTTACCAAGAGAAATATTATTTGATGAACTAAAGGATGTACAATTTACTTTACCAGAGGATGGTATTGAGTTGGATGAAATAGAAAAAAACATGATTATACAAGCATTAGAACGTACTGAACATAACCAGACCAAGGCAGCCAAATTACTTGGAATAACAAGGCACACTCTAATATATAGAATGGAAAAGCATCAAATACAGAAGGAAATATAGATAATCTGATTATATTTGCGTTGTTTTTTATTCTAACCTCCAATGCATTATGCTGTGGTCTATCTCTCAGGGGCGAATGTACTTACAATTTACTTAATTATTAAAAATCAGGTTTGTCATTAAAAACATACTTTGTCATCGGTCTGAAGCCAGAATCTATCTGGCTTTTTTTATTTGTGCGGAAACAATCAAGACATTCTAAAGCAAGAAATGCTTTTTTCTTGTGTTGACTAACACTTTTCAAAAAACTCACCACTCGAAATATTGGCACTAAACTTGCAACGTTATAGCGGAGAGTAAAATTTTAAACATCGAAGGGAGATAACTATGAAAATTTTATTTACAATAGGTGGATTTTATGTACATCTTTTTGGACTTATGATAGGACTTGGCGCACTGGCTGGTTTCTATATTGTAATTCGAGAAGCTAGAAGAAAAAAGATGGATGAAGATAAGCTGTTGAATTTAGCTATATATTGCTTCATTATCGGTGTTGTAGGAGCAAGATTGAATTATATAATTTCTTTCAATTTGCAGTATTTTTTGAGAAATCCACATGAAATATTTATGCTGCAAAATGGTGGGCTTTCAATACAAGGAGGGCTAATTGCAGGAATCATTTTTGCTCTTTGGTATATTAGAAAAAACAGAATGAATGTTGGTAAGGTAGCCGATATATATGCACCTGCAATAATTATTGGACAAGCCATTGGTAGAGTAGGCTGTGATGTATTTGGGATTGCCATGTCAAAGGAATGGTTTTGGGGTGTAAATATAGGAGGACAGCTTTTACATCCAGCCCAAATATACGAAGCAGTTCTAAACTATTTACTTTTTGGTGTGCTATGGATGAAAAGAAAGAACACAGCCTATGATGGTCAATTATTTGTTATTTATTTAATTGGATTCTCAATAAACAGGTTTATAGTTGAGTTTTTTAGAACTAATCCTTTAATATTTGGTCCTATATCAATAGCCCATATTTTCAGTGTAATTTTAGTAATAGCTTCAATTGGTTTAATGATTATTTTCAAAAAAGTGCACCAAACCCCACTAATAAGTGAGGCAAATAACACGATAGCAAAAGAGGATATTGAGTGGAGAAGCGTTGGTATTATAATCGCTATGATTATAATTTCGATAGTTTTTTATTATTACATTCACAGTATATAAAACTTCCTTATAAATAGTTGATAAAGATTACATGGTATTATGTTGTGCTTATCATACTTTAGCATGAATAAGCTATGCTATCTTATTTAAAATTTAGTAATTTAAGCCAAAAATCTAAATTACTTAGATGGGTTTTAAATAGTTGTTGAATCACCTTACTAAATGGTAGGATGATTTTTAATATAGAACTATGCAAATATAATGGAAGTAAATAAAAGAATAACTAATAGTATTATTAATAAAATAATTACGGGTAAATTTATTTATAGGTTATAATCAAAATATAGAAATAAGCATATTGACTGACAATAAAATCAATGATATATTAATACCAAGTAAAACGGTATGAATTTAATAATATGATATGGAGGGATTAATAATGAAGGTTATTGTTGAAAGCTTTACCATGGATCATACAAAGGTTAAAGCTCCATTTGTTAGGAAGTGTGGAAATATTCAGACCCCAAGGGGTGATGTAATTACTAAATATGACTTAAGATTTACCCAGCCTAATGTAGATGCAATGCCAACGGGTGCTGTGCATGCATTAGAACACCTTATGGCAGGCTATTTAAGGGAAGAAATTGAAGATATAGTTGATATCTCACCTATGGGGTGTAGAACAGGCTTCTATTTAATAAAAATTGGAGAGTCAACAGAAGAAGAAATAGCGAAGGGATTAATTGCTACATTGAAAAAGGTAATAGTATCGGATGAGATTCCTGCATTAAACCCTGTGCAATGTGGAAATTATAGAGATATGTCTTTATTTGGTGGAAAAGAATATGCAAAGGAAGTTTTAGCAAAGCTTGAAGAAATATATAAATAATTACAGTGGGTAAAGACATTGTAAAGAAATCGTTGACCAGTTAGATGGAAATATTGATGCCTTTGCATCAGGAGCTACCTTTTATGGAGCATTAAAGCTTCCAGAAAATATGTACAATGGAAACATTATTGTTGTTTTCCCCGATCAAGCAGACCGATATTTAAGCAAGGATATTTTTGGTTTGTTAAATCATAAATAATATGATAATAATGCATAATTAATTTGATTCCGGCCTATGCCGGTTTTTTTTTGTTTAAAGGGGAAGAATTATAATAAATACTTTAATAACATGAAAATAGATATGAGGTGTTTATGTGACCAGTTATATAATAATGCTTTTTAGCGCAGTTGCAATTATTGCAGGCTTTTCAGTATTTGCAATATATCTAAACAATATTATAAGAAACAGGAATAAGGAGTAGAGCTGGAGTGTCATCAACCTAAGTGCCTAAATAGGCACTTGTTTTTTACGTATTTGGCATTAAATTTGCAACCATAAATTACATAGTATATAAAACAAGCTTAAAGGAATGGAAAATAAAGAAATTTCAATTATTTAAGAATACATATTATAATTAAATGTTTATATTGTTTCTTTAAGCCTGTAGCATTTCCTACAAATGGTGTAGGATAATCAACAAAATATAAGGGGGAGTTATTTTGAAAAATGCAATGTATCCTAATTTAAGTAAAGTTATTTATGGTAAGGTCCATAGTAATTCTAGAAAAGAGATAGAAGCTTGTCCATATTGTCAATCGAAGGATTTGGGGGTATTAAGAAAATCTAAATATTTTTGTCGTAACTGTTTAGTGGAAATTGTAAGAAAAACAAATGGTGGTGTATACTTAAATCTGACTACGGTTGATGGAGTGTTAAAAAGGGTTAAGGTGGTTAGTACAGATGCTACTCAATAGGATAGTAGAAGTAAAAAAGGAAATAGAAGCGAAAAGAAGAGTCTTGAATACTTAAAGTTAAATATGACTATTGAATAACTGCTAAATATTTATAAATACATTTTAGGTAATAATAAAGGGGACAGCTAGTATGATGATGATAAAAGCTTTTTTTATTGGATCTCTGGTATTTGTTATTCTATTTATCTTTAGTTTAGCGGTTTTCAATGATTATAGAACTCCTAATGATGAAGAAACAGTTGTATATTATGCATATGTGGTTAACACAGGAAAAGGAACTATTACTGTAATTGATACAGTTACTGATACCGTAATAAATGAGATTCATGCAGGAATTGAAATTTCCGATGGTTTAGCGACTAATAGAAAGCTAGGTAAAATATATACCACCAACGCTTCACAGGATAGCTTATTGGTATTTGATGGGTATAGGTATGAGTTTTTATATTCAATTGATTTAGAAAGAAATATTCATGGGATTGACATTTCATCAGATGATCGATACTTATATTTGACTAGTGGATCACTGGAGGAAGGCCATGAGAATAACTATATTATGATATTTGACACAGAAGAAAACCAATTGGTAGTTGAGTATGAATCGGCAGCTAAGAGTCCAACCCATATTAGCTTTAGTAATGATGGAAGGTTCGCCTTTATATCTAATGTTGTTTCAAGTGATGTTTCAATTTTTGATACTGCCTTAGGAAGAACTATTAGGACAATTCCTGTTGGGCGAGTCCCAAATAATACAAAACCAGCAATGGACGACAAAAAGCTATATGTTGCAACCTTATTGGATAACAACGTTGTAGTTGTAGACCTAGAAACAAATAAAGTTATAGAAAAAATACCAGCAGGAGAAGGTACCCATGGAATAGCAGTGACAGAAGATAATCAAATGGTATGGACAACAAATCGCTTTTCATCTGATGTAACAATAATTAATACTGAAAATAAACAGGTAATAAAGACACTAAAGGCTGGCAATGTACCGAATTATGTAATTCAAGTTCCTAACAGTAATAAAATGTATGTATCTAATTATGAATCGGGAGACATTACAGTAATTGACATTTCAACATTTGAAACTATAAATACAATTTCAGTAGGAGAAAAGCCACATGAGATTGGTTTTCTACCTAAAAAATCTATTGATGTGGATAACTAAAGACAGCAATAAAGAAGGTTGAATAATTTGTTTAAATTATGAAGGTGTGATTGGAATGGATAAAATAGGAACTGTGTTGGAGCTCAAAAATGAATATGCCGTTGTAGAAATTGGGCGAGCCAATAGCTGTGGAGAAAAGTGTAGTTCTTGTAAAAGTGGATGTACTCCAACTGGTATAAAAGTAACTGCCCGCAATGAAGTAAAAGCAGATGTAGGGCAAATTGTTATACTAGAAATGGAGAAAAAAAGAGTATTAAAGGCAGCTTTTCTGATTTATATCTTACCCTTAATAGGCTTAATTATTGGAATTATTGTAGGAATGTGGGCTGGAGTAAAGTTTGAATTTGAACCATATGAAGAACTGGTAGGAATTGTATTTGGATTATTTCTTTTAACAATGGTGTATTTAGGTATAAGCAGATTTGATAAGATTGCAAAACAGGATGCATCATACGATGTAATAATAAAAGAGAAAATACTATAAAAGAAAATGGTGAATTCTATGGAAGTAAATAACACAAAAAAAATAATGAAGCGTTATAATAGAATAGCATCTATATATGATATTTTAGAGAAGCCAATGGAGAATATGGCGGTAGGAAAGTTGAGAGAAGAGATTTTTAAAGAAGTATCAGGTAAAGTATTGGAGGTAGGGGTTGGAACTGGTAAAAATATAGAATTTTATCCGGAGAATGCAGAAGTAACTGCAATAGATTTTAGCGAAAAAATGCTCAATAAAGCGCGAAGAAAAGCTAGTATTTTAAATAGGAATGTTGAGCTTTTAGTAATGGATGCAGAGGACATGAAGTTTAATGATAATACCTTTGACTATATAATTACAACCTGTGTTTTTTGCTCTATTCCTGACCCTATTAAGGGGTTTTCAGAGGTTAAAAGGGTTTTAAAGCCATCAGGGAAGATGATAATGATAGAACACGTGAGGAGTGAAGGTAAAATCTTGGGATTAGTGATGGACTTAATGAATCCAGCAGTTGTGTCTTTAATGGGAGCTAATATAAATAGAAATACCCACTTAAATGCACAAAAAAGCGGATTTGAAAATATAAAGGTTACAAAGCTATGGAAGGACATAGTGATTAAAATTGAGATACAAAATGGAAAATAATAAAGCCTGTCGATTGAGACAGGCTTCTAATTTTTTTGTTAGTTATAGGGCATTGTCATATGTTACTCTGATTTTGAATATTGCTGGTAAAAGGAAATGACCTTTTTTATGTAATTTTGTGTTTCTTGAAATGGTGGAATCCCTTCATATTTATCAACGTTTCCCGGGCCAGCATTGTAGGCGGCAAGAGCTAGATCTAAATCACCATCATAACGATTAAGCATTTCTCTTAAATAGCGAGCACCACCATTAATGTTTTCTTGGGGGTCCCAAGGATTATGAACTCCTAAGGCGGTAGCAGTGGCTGGCATTAATTGCATAAGACCCTGAGCACCTGCACGTGATAGGGCAGTTGGGTTGAAATTAGATTCCGCTCTCATTACAGATTTAATCAAATCAGCAGGTATTTGGTATCTCTGGGCAGCATTTTTAATCATACTATCCAAATTTCTAATATTAAACCCTTGGGCATCAATTTTCTCACTTAAAATTTGGTTGAAATCCATTTTACTTGGATCAGGTATGTTTAATTTTACAGGAATTCTATTTTCTATGGATTGGACCTTTTCATAAAAAATTTGATTAACCATATTTTTTATCAAAGTAAACACTCCTATAAGGAATAATTTTATTAATAACTATTATATATATAATAAGACAAGTCTTCAATAGAAAGATAACAAAATGGGATAAAAGTATTATATTTCGATGTTATGGGTTTTATATTTTATGGAGGTGTGGTAATGAAAAAGAGTCGTTTGAAGATGAATAGAAGGCGTCGCAAAAGCAATATTGTCTTGGTATTTATATTCTGTATTATATTACCAATAATGGCTATTTATATTGGGTTAAGAGTAACTGAAAAATGGGTTTCGCCAGCATTAAATATGGAATTTGAGGATGATGACTATTCTATAGATTTAGAGGACATTTTAGTGGATGATAACGACGAGGATGAAGTAAAAAACGTTGATAATGATGATGTAGAGGATGTAGAAATGTTAGTCGGTGAAATTAATTCTATGTCTATATTTACTATTCAAGTAGCAAGTCTTTCTGATAAGGATAATATTGAAAATTTAATAAACAACCTTAACCAGCAAAGACTATCATACCTGGTTTATCAAATTGAAGATAGCTTTAAAGTATACACCCATGGTTTTACTAGAAGGCCATATGTAGAGGAGAAGCTTTCGGAAGTAAGAGAAGTTTTTGAGGATGCATATATTAATGAAATTCATTTTCCGATTAAAGAGATTAAGTTTGAAAAAAATAATTATGAAAAATTGTATAAAGGAACAATTGAAAATCTTAATGATCTAATTGATATTATGGAAAAACAATCTGAAGCATGGTATAATAATTATGAAAAAGAAGGAGATATGGATATATATGTAGAATTGTTAAAAAAACAACAATCTACCCTTGATAACCTTTCGACAGATATTAATGAAAATCTGCTACCACAATCATTTCCAAGTAAAAATAATGTTGAGAAAATGATTCACTATCAGAGAAGCAATATAAATCGTTCACTTGAGATTATTGAGGAAGATGATCAGGAAAATCTATATAGGTTACACAGCCTTTATTTAGATAGTCTTTTTAGGATTGTTGAAGTTATCAAATGATAAGTACTTATGGAGGGGATTATTTAATGAATTTAAAAGAGGTAAAACAGTTACTTGATGCAGAAGTATTGGTGGGAGAGGATTCATTAGATAGAGAAGTCAAAACTGTATTCGCCTGTGACTTAATGAGTGATGTACTGGCCTTTGTAGAAGACAAGACAATTTTATTAACTGGTTTAGTAAACCCCCATACCATTAGAACTGCAGAAATGATGGATATAAATGCAGTGGTTTTTGTTCGTGGAAAAACTCCAGATGAAGAAACATTAAAGCTGGCAAGAGAAACTGGTGTAGTGATATTAACAACTAGGCATATTCTATATAATAGCTGCGGAATTCTTTATAGTAATGGACTATGTGGAGCTAACATTGTTCATAGGTAGGAAGGTGATAGGTTGAGTAATATACAATTATGTTACAATATCGAACGACAGGATTTTTCAAAGGCCGGCGAAGCTTCAAGTAATATTAAGAAGGCCTTAAGACAATTGGGAATAAACTCTGGTACAATCAGAAGAGTTGCTGTAGCAACCTATGAAGCTGAAATGAATATTATTATCCACTCTGAAGGCGGTATAATAGGTGTAACCGTTGATGTTGATAAGATAAGAATTGATGCAAAAGATACTGGACCTGGTATTGAAGATATAGATATGGCTATGAAGGAAGGTTATTCAACAGCAACACCAGAAATAAGAGAGTTAGGATTTGGTGCTGGAATGGGGTTACCTAATATGAAGAGGTATGCAGATGAGTTTAAAATTGAGTCATCTGTAGGTAATCCAACTATAATAACAATTGTAATATATCTCTAAGTATATGAAATATAATTACATTAATTAAATATTAAACTGCTAATATAGGAAAAGGGGTGAACTCATGTTAGTTAAAGAACTAATTGAAGCCTTAAATCTTGAATTAATAGCTGGTGAAGAAGGAACTGAAAATAAGATTACAGGTGTATATATAAGCGATTTATTAAGCTGGGTAATGGCAAAGCTACAGGCAGGTAATGTCTGGATAACCATCCAAACCCATGTAAATGTAGTAGCTGTCGCTCTGCTGGGGGAAGCTTCTTGCATGATTATTCCTGAAGGAGCAGACATAGATGAAAATACAATTGCAAAAGCAAATGAAGAAAAGATTCCACTTCTAAGAAGTCAATTAACAGCTTACGAGCTAGCACTAAAGATAAAAGAAGTGAGTAAAATATAATGAAAGTTGCATATGATTTTCATATCCATAGTGGATTATCTCCCTGTAGTGAAGATGATATGACTCCAAATAATGTAGTTAATATGGCCATTTTAAAAGGCTTAGATGCAATAGCCATAACTGACCATAACTCAACTTTAAATGTAGAAGCTTTTACTAAGGTAGCTTCAGATAAAAAGCTCATTATCATTCCTGGTATTGAAGTATCAACAAAGGAAGAAGTACACCTTATCGGCCTTTTCAGATCCTTAGATGAAGCTAAGGTCTTTCAAGGAATAATTGACCAAGCATTGCCTAAAACTAAGAATAATGCAAAGGTTTTTGGTAATCAACTATTATATAATGAAAAAGATGAAGTCATAGGAGAATATGATAGATTACTATTTAATGCTATATCATTAACTGTAGAAGATGTTGTAGATGAGGTTAATAGATTAAAAGGTATAGTTATACCTGCCCATATAGACCGTAATAGCTTTAGTATTCTGTCAAATCTTGGTTTTATCTCCCCTGCTTTAGGCTTGACAACTGTAGAGATAACATCAGGATGTGATATTAATTCAATTGAAGCTAAACATAAATATCTTAATAAGTATAGAAAAATAGCAAATTCAGATGCCCATAACTTAGAAGCTATTCTTGAACGACAATCTTTTTTAGATGTAAAGGAATTATCATGTGAAGAGATTATTAATGTATTAAGAAATAAAAACTTTGTCACTTGACAAAGTTTTATTTTATATTTAAGTTTGAAATGGCATGAATTTTGCATAAAAATAACAAAGAGGTGGTTGATATGAAGGAACTTGCATTACATATTCTTGATGTTGCAGAAAACTCAGTAAGGGCAGAAGCTACTGAAATTAAAATTAGTATAATAGAAGACACTGTTGTGGATATACTAGAAATTATCATAGAGGATAATGGTATTGGTATGGATAGAGAATTTTTGGACAAGGTATTAGATCCCTTCGTAACAACCCGTACTACCCGCAAGGTTGGATTAGGTCTGTCCTTATTTAAAGCAGCTGCCCAACAATGTGGTGGCGATTTAACTATAAACTCTAAAAAGGGGGAAGGTACAAAAGTAAGAGCCATTTTCCAGCATATGCATATAGATCGAGTTCCCTTGGGAAATATTACTGATACTATTATTGCTTTAATACTGGCAGATGAAAAGATTGATATAAAATATCAACATATTTATAATAACAATAAATTTTGTTTTGACACTACAGAAATTAAAAAAATCCTACAAGGGTTGCCAATTACAAATGTCGAGGTGATTTCATGGATAAAAGAACACCTTAAAGAAGGGTTAAAAGAGCTTGTTAAATATTAAATTTTATAATATTATAGTGATAATGTAGAATTATTATTTTCTAATACTAATGTGTAATTAATTTACGCTAGAAGTATGTTGAATAGTAAAAGATATATGGTATACTATTATTGCTATTAATAACTATACAGTATACAATATTTTTTTATTGTTAAATAATAATTTTTATAAAGGAAAATGCATTTTTATGTAGAAAAGATTATGATTGCTTTTCTACAAATATTATGTAAGGGGTGAAAAATATAATATGAAGTTTTTAACCTTTAAAGGAGGAGTTCATCCTCCTGAGTTTAAAGAGCCAACAGCACATCTACCAATCGAAAAAGCTACAGAGCCAAAGATTGTTGTAATCCCTTTACAGCAACACATTGGTGCTCCTTGTGAAGCAATTGTAAAAGTAGGAGATCATGTTACTGTAGGACAAAAGATTGGTGAAGCAAAAGGCTTTGTTTCTGCAAATGTACACTCCAGCGTGTCTGGTGAAGTGAAGGGTATTGAGCAGAAACCAGCAGCAGGTGGAGGGGATGTTCTCTCTGTAATTATTGAATCGGATGGACATAATGAAGTAGATCCATCTATTGCACCAAAGGGATCGATAGATAATTTATCAGCAGCAGAGATTATGGAAATAATTAAAGAGGCTGGTATTGTAGGCATGGGAGGAGCAACTTTTCCAACTCATGTAAAGCTATCACCGCCGCCAGAGAAAAAAATAGATACTATTATACTTAATGGCGCTGAGTGTGAACCTTATTTAACAGCTGATCATCGCTTGATGCTGGAATCACCAGAGGATGTTGTATATGGACTAAGGGCTATGATGAAGGCTGTTGGAGTGGACAAGGCATTTATTGGTATAGAGAATAATAAGCCGGACGCTCTGGAAGTAATGAAGAAGGCGGCTGCAGATTACGCCAATATCGAAGTTGTAGGGCTATACACTAAATACCCACAAGGTGCTGAAAAACAATTAATTTGGGCCTGTACACAAAGGGAAGTACCTTCAGGTGGACTACCAATGGAAGTTGGAGTAATTGTTAATAATGTTGGTACCGCAGCACAAATCGCTAAAACAATAAAGACAGGCATGCCATTAATTGAAAGAATAACAACTGTTTCTGGAAAGGGTATTAAAGACCCTAAAAATCTGCTAATAAAAATTGGAGTGCCAATTAAAGACGTAATAGAGCAGTGTGGTGGCTATAATGAAGAGCCTAGTAAAATTATTATGGGTGGACCTATGATGGGTTTGGCACAATATAATGATGAGGTAACCATTACTAAAGGGTCTTCAGGGCTTTTGATTTTTACTGATGGTGAAGCAAAATTACCAGATGAAATGCCATGTATCCGTTGTGGTAAGTGTGTAGAAATTTGCCCAGCATACCTTCAACCATTGCATATTAGTAATTTCGCAAGAAAAGACATGATGGAACATGCAGAAAAGTATAGAGCATTAGATTGTATAGAATGTGGATCATGCTCATTTATATGTCCATCAAAAATACCATTGCTACATGCTATTAGACTCTCAAAGAGATTTATTGTAGCTAAAAAAAGAAAACAAGGTAAGTAGATAGGAGGGAAAGAAAACAATGGTAGAAAGATTAACAGTATCTTCTTCTCCGCATATTTTATCAGAAAATAAAACCTCTAAAATTATGCTGGATGTTGTTATAGCATTGCTACCGGCAACTGTTGGTGCAATTTATTTCTTTAGAATGAATGCTGCTGTACTCATTGCTTTAGCTATTGTTACAGCTGTAGTTACTGAGTGGGGAATTCAAAAAATTAGAAATCAGTCGGTTTCAATTACAGATTTTAGTGCTGTGGTAACAGGTTTGCTACTTGCGTTAAATATTCCTGCTTCGGCTCCATGGTGGATTCCAGTTATAGGTTCTGCTTTTGCAATCGGAATTGTGAAGCAACTTTTCGGTGGAATAGGTCAAAACTTCATGAATCCAGCTTTAGCAGCAAGAATATTCTTAACTATTTCCTATACTGATAAAATGACAGACTGGAGAAGACCTATTGATTTGGTTACATCTGCAACCCCATTAAGCTATGTGAAGGATGCCACAGCAGTACCAGCAAATGCTCCTGCATTGATAGATACCTTTATAGGTAATGTTGCTGGATCCATGGGGGAAACTTCTGCAATTCTGTTGATTTTAGGTGGATTATATTTAGTTTATAGAGGTGTTATATCAATAACGATACCAGGTATATATATTGGTACTGTTGCAATATTAACACTATTATATGGACAATTTGATTTTCAATTTATGCTGTTTCATATTTTTTCAGGAGGTCTTATGATTGGTGCTATTTATATGGCTACTGATTACGCTTCATCTCCTGTAACGAAAAAAGGAAGAATGTACTTTGCATTTGGATGTGGTCTCATTACTGCTCTTATTAGAATATTTGGTGCATATAATGAGGGGGTGGGCTTTGCCATTCTACTAATGAATGTTGCTGCTCCTTTAATAGAGAAGTATACAAGCCCAAGAGTTTTTGGGGAGGTGAAAAAACAAAATGCGTGAAGTCATTAAGTTAGGACTTATTCTATTAGTTATCACATCAATAGCTGCTTTTGTTTTAGGGATCACCAATGAGGTGACACAACCTATTATTGATCAACGATTACATCTCCAAAATGTTGAAGCGATAAAGGCGTTATTGCCAGAAGCCGAAGAATTTGAATTAATTGAGGATGAAAATGTAACCAACAGAAGCTTAATTGTTGAGGCTTATATGGGGATTAAAAATGGTGAAGTCGTTGGTTATACAGTAAAAACTAACCCCAATGGGTACAATGGACGAGTTGAAGTACTGGTTGGTATTACAGTAGATGGTGAGATAGTAGGAGCTAAAATTGGTCAGCATGCTGAGACACCTGGATTAGGTTCGAAAATTGCTGATGCAGCCTATATTGGACAATTTTTCAACAAAATTGTTAGTGTAGGGTTTGGATCAACTAAGGATGTACCAACAACAGATGGTGATATTCAAGTGGTTACAGGTGCAACAGTTTCAAGTGATGCTGTTGTAGATGGAGTAAATGCTGCCGGTGCTCTCTTCGAAGAAGTCTTAGTAAACCGGTAATTTGGTGGAGGTGAAAGATGTGAAATTGGGAAGAATTTTTACAAGAGGTTTAGTTTTCGATAATCCTGTATTTGTACAATTATTAGGAATGTGTCCAACCCTAGCTGTAACTAATTCTGCTGAAAATGGAATGGCTATGGGACTGGCAACTACAGCCGTATTATTGGGTTCAAACCTTGTAATTTCATTGATAAAGGGTTTTATACCTTCAAAAATAAGAATTCCTGCTTTTATAGTTGTAATTGCAACCTTTGTTACGATGGTTGGGATGATATTAAATGCTTATTTTCCGGGCATATACGAATCATTGGGACTGTTTATACCACTAATAGTTGTTAACTGTTTAATTCTAGCTAGAGCAGAATCCTTTGCTTCTAAATCATCACCAGTTAACTCTATTGTTGATGGAATTGGTATGGGTTTAGGCTTTACTGTTGCTCTAACTATTTTGGGTATAGTAAGGGAGTTTTCAGGAGCAGGATCTATTTTTGGCTTTGCTGTTATGGGCGAATTCTTTCATCCAGCTAGGATAATGACAATGCCTCCTGGTGCCTTTTTGGCGTTAGGTTTACTTGCGGCACTATATAATAGAATTACGTCTAAAGAATTAAATGAACTTTAAGGAGGTGTAGGATTTGTCAGTAACATCTATTTTTCTATTGCTTGTTAGTTCGATATTAGTTAATAACTTTGTATTATCTAGATTCTTAGGGATATGTCCCTTTTTAGGTGTTTCAAAACAAGTAGAAACTTCCATTGGAATGGGAATGGCTGTAACTTTTGTTATGGCAATGGCAGCATTAATAACATATATTGTTCAAGTTGCTATTCTTATTCCATTAGAATTAGAATATCTTCAAACCATTGCCTTTATTTTGGTTATTGCATCATTAGTGCAATTTGTTGAAATGGTTATTGAAAAAATCAGTCCTACCTTATATCAGTCTTTGGGTGTGTTTTTACCACTGATTACAACAAACTGTGCTGTGCTGGGGTTAGCTATATTAAACATTCAGATGGAGTTAAATCTACTAGGGGCAGTTATTCACGGAATTGGCGCAGCTATAGGTTTCTCTTTGGCAATAGTTCTATTTGCAGCCATTCGTGAAAGACTTGAGCTTTACAATGTACCGGAGGTTTTTAAAGGCTTTCCGATAGCATTAATTACGGCGAGCTTAATGTCATTGGCTTTCATGGGATTTGCTGGATTAGTGTAAAGGAGGGATTATTATGAATATACAAGCGGTTGTTTATCCAATATTAGGCTTAGGTGGTATGGGACTGCTTTTCGGAGCAGGACTGGCTTATGCCTCGCAAAAGTTTTCTGTTGAGGTTGATCCTAAGGCTATTGCAATAAGAGATGTTTTACCTGGAGCCAACTGCGGTGGTTGTGCATATCCAGGATGCGACAGCTTTGCTAAGGCTGTAGCTAAGGGAGAGGCGCCTGTTACAGGTTGCCCTGTTGGTGGAAATGAATGTGCAATGGCTGTGGCAGAAATTATGGGTGTCGAAGCAACAGAAGGTGTTAAAAAGGTTGCTAAAGTAATCTGTAATGGTGACACAGTTAAATGTAAAGAAAAATTTGAGTACGAAGGAATAGAAGATTGTGTTGCAGCATCTATGATTGCTGGAGGCAGCAAATCCTGCCAATATGGATGTTTAGGGTTAGGTACCTGTGTAAGGGCTTGTCCATTCGATGCTATTGAAATAATTGATGGTCGCTTAGTAAGAATTATACCGGAGAAATGTACAGCCTGTGGCAAATGTATAGAGGTTTGTCCTAAAAGCGTTATAGATATGGTACCTTATCAGCAGGATGTAGTAATAGCATGTAATAATAAAGAGACAGGTAAGGTTGTAAGACAGAAATGTAGCGTAGGCTGTATTGCTTGTAAAATTTGTGTTAAAGCCTGTCCATATGATGCTATAGACTTTGAAAATAACCTTGCCTTTATAGACTATGAGAAGTGCACTAATTGCTTTGTTTGTGTAGAAAAGTGCCCTACTAATGCAATAGAAGGGAACTTTGAAAGAAGAGAAAAGCGAAGAGAGCAGTAATAATCAATTTAAATGGAGGGCTCTTGGAGCCCTCTTAATTATACTCGAAATAGGTTTCAGTTTATATAAATAGCTAAGATTTACTACTTGTAAGATGAAATATTTAATGTTAAACTTTTAATGATTGAAACTATGAATATCGAAAATAATAAATTTTTATAGTAAAGTTTGCTAGAAAATATGATAAAATAAGTTGTTAGGGTATGAGAATATTTCTTAGAGCAAATTTTGTAGAATGTTACTTAAAAATGACAACAATAAAATTCATATAAAATAGAAAGCGTGATAAAAATGAATACTAAAAAACTAGTGCAACTTGCAATGTTAACTGCTTTAGGGTTAGCTCTTCATATTCTTGAAACATTCATACCAAATCCCTTTATGGGGATTGCACCTGGGGCAAAGCTTGGACTTGCAAATATCATTGGACTAATTACACTAGTACTATTTGGGTTTAAATATGCACTATCGATTAATCTTTTGCGAAGCTTGCTTGGTGGATTAGCCACAGGGGCTATTACTTCCATGATGTATAGTATGGCAGGTGCTCTTGTTAGCACCTTCTTAATGTGGCTAGTATATAAATATATGAAAAAATACTTTAGCTTAATAGGGGTTAGTGTATTTGGTGCATTAGGTCATAATATTGCTCAACTAACAGTTGCAGCACTTATAATTAATAATATTCGCATTTTTAGTTATTTACCGGTTATGATGCTTGTAAGTATAGCTACAGGTATTTTTATAGGAATTACTGCAAACTTCACAATAAATAAAGCATTAATTCATTTTAAAGATAGTATAGGCACATAACATTTGTTTGATTTGGAGGATTGTAAATGAAAAATTATAAAAATCCATGGATTCTAATTCTACTGATAATTACTGGTGTGGTGCTTGGAACCTTAATTGGAAATGCATTAGGTAAAACAATACCACTATTATCTTATGGGCCAGAACCAATGGGATTGAAAAATCTTGAAGTGAATTTGAATATCATATATTTTCATGTAACTCTATTAGTTCATATTAATGTAGCCAGTTTAATTGGATTGTTATTGGCTGTTTTAATATTTAATAGATTGTAGGTGAATGAATGAAAAAAATTATTTTAGCCTCCAATTCTCCAAGAAGAAAAGAACTATTGTTAAATCTAGGGTTAGAATTCCAAGTAGTTGTCAGTAATTTTGATGAGTCTTTAATTAACTGTGCCAATCCAATAGAGTTGGCAGAAAAAATTGCTTATCAGAAGGCATTAAGTGTTAGAAGGAATGTTTTAGATGATGCTATAATTATTGCGGCAGATACAATTGTTTTTCATGATAAGCTTATGGGAAAACCAATTAGCGAAAAAGATGCCTATAATATGCTAAGGGAACTATCAGGCAAATGCCACAAAGTAATAACAGCCTTCTCATTATTATGTAGCAGCTCAAATATTGAGATTGTTGAACATGAAATAACAAAGGTATACTTTAAAGAGTTATCCGATGAAGAAATCTGGTCCTATATTTCCACAGGTGAATTTATGGATAAGGCAGGTGCCTATGGAATACAAGGAAAGGCTGCTTTATTTGTAAGCAGAATTGAAGGGGATTATTTTAATGTAGTTGGATTACCTTTATATAAGCTAAATCAGGCTATGAATAAAAATTTCAATTTTAGCCTATT
The DNA here is from genome assembly GCF_900101495.1 of Alkaliphilus peptidifermentans DSM 18978. Taxonomy (GTDB): domain Bacteria; phylum Bacillota; class Clostridia; order Peptostreptococcales; family Natronincolaceae; genus Alkaliphilus_C; species Alkaliphilus_C peptidifermentans. Next base: position 140,309 of record NZ_FMUS01000004.1, on the reverse strand, counting down.
AAAGTAACATAGGAGATACTTATGAGTTCATATGGATATAAAGCAACAATAAAAAACTTGCCACCTGATGAACGACCAAGAGAAAAGCTCTTAGCATACGGGCCTAGAAAATTATCAAATGCAGAACTTTTAGCTATTCTTTTGGCAAAGGGATCTAAAGAACAATCTGCTATTTCACTTGCAGAAGCCATATTGTCCTATAATAAGGAGGGCATGAGATTTCTTACCGACTGTACTGTTGAAGAACTTAGCTCTATTAAAGGAATTGGACTGGCAAAATCGTCACAATTAATTGCAGCAGTAGAACTTGGAAAGCGTATAGCATTAGCAACAAAAGTTAATAATTATAAAATAAAGAGTCCAGAAGATGTCGTTGATTTGCTGATGGAGGAAATGCGTTATAACAAAAAGGAGCATTTCAATATTTTACTTCTTAATACTAAAAATGAATTAATCGCAGAAGAAAATATTTCGGTTGGCAGCTTGAATGCTTCTATTGTTCATCCAAGAGAGGTTTTTATTAGAGCCATTAAAAGAAGCTCATCAGCAATTATACTGGTACACAATCATCCAAGTGGAGATCCTTCTCCCAGTAGTGAGGATATAAGCATTACTAAAAGATTAATAGATGCTGGCGATATTTTAGGTATTAAAGTATTAGATCATATAATAATAGGTGATGGTGTTTTTACTAGTTTAAAGGAAAAATCATTGATGTAATTGCAGAATATAGGAAGGAGCAATAAACATGGGAATATTCAATTTTTTCTCTAAAGATATGGGGATAGACTTAGGAACAGCTAATACACTGGTATATGTAAATGGTAAAGGAATTGTACTGAGGGAGCCTTCAGTTGTAGCAATACAAAACGATACTAAAACTGTACTTGCAGTTGGTGAAGAAGCAAAGAAAATGATAGGTAGAACACCAGGAAACATTATTGCAGTAAGGCCAATGAAGGATGGAGTCATTGCTGATTTTGATGTAACTCAAAGTATGTTAAAATATTTTATAAGGAAGGCATATGCTCGTAAAACATTGGTTCAACCAAGGGTGGTAGTATGTGTTCCTTCTGGTGTAACAGAGGTTGAAAAAAGAGCTGTAGAAGAGGCGGCTTATCAAGCTGGTGCCCGAGAAGCCTATTTAATAGAAGAACCAATGGCAGCAGCAATTGGTGCAGGTTTACCTGTAGAGGAGCCAACAGGCAGTATGGTAGTTGATATCGGTGGGGGTACTACAGAGGTTGCAATTATTTCATTAGGCGGTATTGTAACAGCTAAATCTATTCGTGTAGGTGGAGATGAGTTAGATGAGTCCATCATGCACTATATAAAAAGAGAATATAACCTAATGATTGGGGAACGAACAGCTGAGGATGTAAAAATTACAATCGGATCAGCCTTTCCAAAAACAAAGGAAGAAAAAATGCCTATTAGAGGTAGAGACTTAGTAACTGGATTACCTAAAACCTTAGAAATAACCTCTCATGAAATTATGGAGGCATTAAAGGAGCCAGTTAGTCAAATTATTGATGCTATTAAGTTTACATTAGAAAAAACACCTCCTGAACTGGCGGCGGATATAATGGAAATGGGTATTATGCTTACAGGTGGTGGCGCTTTACTTGATGGATTAGACAACTTGGTTAGAAAAGAAACTGGAATGCCTGTACGTATTGCAGAGGAGCCTTTGGATTGTGTTGTTTTAGGAACTGGTAAGACAATAGAAGAGCTTGATACACTTAAACGGGTATTAATAACACCAAAGAAACTAGGATAAAGTTGGTGAATAAATATGTCCAAAAGAGCTAAAAAGGATAGAACTGCAATGATAGTGGCAATTAGCGCTATCATTCTCATTATTGTTATGGGTGTTACTACTGGACAAAGAGATGACATTACTTTTGTTGAAAAATGGGTAGGGAACATTATATCACCTGTACAAGGTGTGTTTAATAGTGGAGTAACTGCAGTTGGAGAGAATTTTAGTCGGATAATTAATATAGGCAAAATTAGTAGAGAGAATGATGAATTGCGAATAAAGGCAGAGGCTCTTGAAAAAGAAGTGATTTCTCTAAGATTAAATAGGGATGAATTAGAGGAATTAAGGGGCTTAAAATATGCATTAGGATATATAGATGACGAAGCTAAATATGAACCAATAACTGCTAACATCATTGGTAAAACTCCAGGAAATTGGTTTAACACCTTTACAATTAGTGTAGGAGAAAAGCATGGCATTACTAAAGATAGCATTGTACTAGCTTCAAATGGACTAGTAGGTAGAGTATTTGAAGTTGGTGGTAATTGGGCAAAGGTAGTAGCTATAGTTGATAACGACAGCTCTGTAAGCTTTCAGGTATTAAGAGACAACAAAACACAAGGGATCATATCTGGAAGCATTACCAATGAACTTTCAGGTTATGTGTTTGATCCGATGTCGGAGGTAATGGTAGGTGACAAATTGGTTACTACAGGCATTGGTATATATCCTGAAGGTATTTTAATAGGAGAGGTAAAGGCAGTAGAAAAATCTGGCAATCAACTATTAAAAACAATTGAAGTAGAGCCTGCTGTTAATTTTAGACGATTAACAAAGGTATTAGTGATGCGGGCTAATAGTTTAGCTGAATAAAAGGGGAAAAAAAAGTGAAAGCATTAATAATCGGGGTTATTATTGTCATAAATTTAATATTCCAATCTACCTTACTTCAATATTTTAAAATATATGATGTACTACCTAATACAGCCCTAATTTTAGTAATATCATTGGCTATATATAGTGGTAAAAATAAAGGTGCAATAATTGGATTTTTTGTAGGTATTTTACAGGACATAATTTTTGGAAGAATTATTGGATTAAATGCTATGATTTTTATGGTTACAGGCTACACAGTAGGGTCTATAAATCGAAATCTATTTAAAGACAATCTAATTGTACCCTTTACTTTAACTGCATTAGCCACGGGGTTTTACGAAGTTATAAACATGCTTTTAATATTTTTACTGGGGTATCGTATTGAACTCTTTAATGTTTTTAAAAAGATGTTATTTATAGGAGTACTATATAATTCTATTTTTTCCGTAATTATATACATTTATGTATCAAAATTGTTTAGATCAAGAGTAATGAAAAAAAGATATTAGTATAGGAATGATGATGCCTATGTTATTGAAAAAATTGAATGATCGCTATACAATTACGATAATCACCTTTTTCTTGATAATTGCTATTATCATTTTTAGATTAGCGTCTATAATGATAGTTGAAGGTGAAACATATCGTGAGTTGGCGGAAAATAGAATTTTTAAAAGCATTCCTCTGAGTGCTCCTAGGGGAGAAATTCGTGATAGATATGGTAGATTGCTGGCAGGCAATAGGCCCAGCTATACTATACAAATTATGAAAAATGAAATTGTAGATGAAAAGATTAATGAGGTTGCATTAAATATAATTCATATTTTAGAGTTAAATGAAGATAGGTACAATGATGAATTCCCAATTGTCATTAATGAAGAAGGGGAATATGTATTTATTTTTGATGAAGAAGTAGAGGCGTGGAAAAGAGCAAATGAATTACAGGATGTAGAAACAGCAGCTGAAGCGTTTTTTATAATAGCAGAGGCCTACAAATTAAAAGAGATTGAAGATTGGATGATTTTGCATGGTCTTCAAGATGTAGGGCAGGCGGCAAAAGTCTTTGCCCTGTGGGTACATGATGAAAATCATCAAGATGAGGTAAATACTTTAGGGTATGATGTTCAACAACAGTTAATTCAACACTTATCTATTCCAATTTCAATACGAACTTGGAAGTTTACTGAACAAATGAAAAAAGAAAATTGGTTAGAAAGCCACAGAATAACTGAGTTAGACATAAGTGCAGAGGATGCATTTTTTGATGTAAGAGATAATATTTATAAAGTACCTGCTGATCATTCATTAGCTGATGCTAGAAAAATAATGGTTATTAGAGAACAATTGAGAAAACAGGGATATCTTCAATACCAGCCCGTAAGAATAGCATATGATATTTCCCGTGAATCGGTTGTTCAAATTGAAGAGAATATTATGGATCTGCCTGGGATAAGGGTTGATGTAGAACCAATTCGATACTATCCTGAAGGACAAACTGCTGCCCATATACTGGGTACTTTAGGTAAAATTTCTCAACAATCTGAAATTGATAGATTTATTAATGAGCTAGGATATGCACCTGGAGATATTATTGGAAAAACTGGAGTAGAGCATAAATTTGAGGAGTACTTAAAGGGTAAGGATGGTTATCAGAAGGTAATAGTCGATTCTAAGGGAAGGCTTATAGAAGTACTAGAAAAGGTAGATCCAATACCAGGGAATACTCTGTATCTTACAATTGACCTTAATTTGCAGAAAAAAACCGAAGAATCAATGAAGGATGTTTTGGAAACAGTTCAAGTAGGCGGTGTATATGAAACCCAATGGGGAAGTAATAGATTGGTGGGCACAAGTGGACCGATGAAAAATGCTACATCTGCATCAACTGTTGTTACAGATGTTCATACAGGTGAGCTTTTAGCTTTAGCTAATTACCCATCGTACGATCCAAATTTGTTTGCAACAGGAATTAGTATGACCGACTGGCAAAGCTTAATCCCAGAAAACGAAAGGGACCTTCTTGCACCAAGACCCTTAACTAATATTGCCTTAAGTACTGCAATACAACCGGGATCCACCTATAAAATGATTGTAGGCTTGGCAGCATTAGAGCAAGGATTAAGCCCCAATTATAGAATATTAGACCGTGGATTTATTCAAATTGGTGGACACTCCTTTGGAAACTGGAGATGGAATATGTATAGGACCACATCTGGATATCAAAATATGTATGAGGCCATCGCTGATTCAAATAATTTTTATTTTTATTCTCTAGGGACAGGCCGTGACTATGGAGCCAACAGAAATCTACCAGTGCCAATGAATGTAGATAAAATGATAGACTACACATTGCGATTTGGGTTAGATGAAAGAACAGGTATTGAGATAGATGTACCACGAGAGCGTTCGGGAGGAGTGCCGAGCCTTGAGAGTAAAACTACTACTATTAAAGCCCTACTAAGAAGGCATTTGACGCGACTTATTACATTAGATGATCTAGATGAAACTAAGGTGGAGGTAAACAACGAAACAATCGATGGAATTATTGAGGAAATTGTCGGTTGGACAGAGGAAAACCCATCTAGGGGTGTACTCTATAATAGAATAGTAGACTTAGGGATTAAATCTGATAAAGCAAATTTATACACTGATATAGTAAAATACAATTATTTCATTCAAGCCGAATGGAGTACAGCTGATACAATGAATTTCTCGATCGGACAAGGGGAGCATTCCTATACACCGATACAAATGACCAGCTATATGATGATTCTAGCAAATGGTGGTTATCGTTACCAAACCAGTCTGCTTAATAAAATTCAAAGCAATGATGGAGAAGTTATTTTAGAGTCTCCACCTGAATTAATTGAACGGATACCCTTGAATGATTATAAAAACTTAGAACATATTAATAGAGGTATGTATGAGGTTTCAACTGGAATTGGAACTGCTAGAAACTATTTCAATCGATTTCCTATAGATGTAGCTGTTAAAACAGGTACAGCTCAACGTTCAGGAAAAATACCTCCATTAGATGAGGTGGAATATCTTAGAAAGCACTTTGGCAATTTTGGAGTAAATGAAGCTGCTGTTGAGGCTAAAATGCAAGAAATGAAGGAAGAAAATCCTAACGATGTTATGTATAAGGATGATATCTTTGTGATGAGGGAAGCTATTAAAAAGCTAAATCCTCGAATCAAAAACGTTGACTTAGACAAATTCAAAGAGGATTATGGAAATTACGCATGGTTTACTGGTTTTGCTCCATATGAAAACCCAGAAATAGCAATTTCAGTTCTTATTTTCCAGGGAGGCTCTGGTGGGTACGGAGCTCCAGTATTTAGAGAAATTGTTGCAGAGTATATGGGTTTAAACTTAGAGGGTGATGAGAAGACCAATGTTATGGGGAACTATATGACGAGATAACTATAAAGCAATGAGTAATGAGTAATGAAATGAGGGAAAAAGCAATAAGTAATTAGTAATGTGAAATGAGTAATGAAAAAATCAACTAAAAATTTGGGGTAAGCTGTATGCCGGCAAATGAATGGGATTATATGTAGGGGGTGACGACTCTGTCGCCCCTAATCTTTTTTGGTTATGACTAAGTTTTCTTTTCTCCTCTAAACTCTTTATTTTGATTTGTTTTTCATTCAACATTCAACATTTAACAATACATAGGTAGCTAGTTAATTTGCCATAAAACTCTAAATTATGCTAATGAAGTTTTATACCAAATCCCTAGCAAAGTGACTGACTCAAATCAAAGATTTGGTCATATGTTTTTCCTAACTCTTAACTCTTAACTCTTAATTTTTAATTTTCAACTTTTAATTCTTGATTTTTATTTTTTATCTTTCAATTTTCAATTTTCAGTTCTTTCTTTTATCTTTCAACTTTCAATTCTCAATTTTAAATTTTCAATTTTCAATTTTTAACTCATATTGTATTAAGGACCATAGTACCTAAGTTTTTTTGAGAAGCTTGCAGGATTTAAATCGTAAATGGAGAATTTATTTAAGGTATGAGATTAATATAACTTTTGATGGAGGTAGGAATGAATGCATCAGGACAATACAATTGAATTTAAAGGAACTAAAAAAGGAATATATGTACAAATAAAGCCTGATATTGAGTTCCAAGCCATCAAAAAACAGCTTGCTGATAAATTAGAAGAAACAAAGTCTTTTTTTACGGGAGCAAAAATTCTTGACATACAATGTGAGTCACTGACTACTGAAGAAAAAGAAGAATTGAAGCATCTAATGTCTAATCAATATCAGATGCATATACACATGGAAGAAGATGCTGATGTCCTCAATGAATCTAAAGTCTTTGAAGGTATTCATGAAGGCAAAACTAAGTTTCACCATGGAACTATTCGTTCTGGCCAAAAAATTAATTATGATGGAAATTTGGTTATATTAGGTGATGTTAACCCTGGAGCAGAGATTATTGCACTGGGTAATATTATTGTTATGGGTAGCCTAAGGGGGATTGCTCATGCTGGCAGTAACGGAAATAAGGAGGCGCGTGTAGCAGCTATTTATTTAGATCCAACACAGCTCAGAATAGCAGATGTAATTACTCGTGCACCTGATGGAGAATATGAAAAGCCATTAAGACCAGAGCAAGCATATATCAAGGATAATATGGTTTGTATAGAGCCTTTTGTAATTAAAAAGCAAAATCAAGGAAATGAATAGGGGGTAAATAAATGTCACAAGTTATCGTAGTAACATCGGGAAAAGGCGGTGTAGGAAAGACTACTACTACCGCAAATTTAGGGACAGGACTTGCAAAATTAGGGTATAAAACTGTTGTTGTAGATGCCGATATTGGCTTAAGAAATTTAGATGTTGTAATGGGTCTTGAGAATCGCATTGTTTATGATATTGTTGATGTTGTCGAAGGCGTTTGTCGTTTGAAGCAGGCATTAATTAAAGATAAACGATATGAAGGCTTATTTCTACTTCCGGCAGCTCAAACAAGAGATAAGAATGCGATTACTCCTGAGCAAATGCAGAAATTAACTGCAGAGTTAAAAGAAATGTATGATTATATTATTATCGATTGTCCTGCAGGAATTGAGCAGGGTTTTAGAAATGCTATAGCTGGTGCCGATAGAGCAATTGTTGTGACAACACCGGAGATATCTGCTGTAAGAGATGCTGATAGGATTATTGGCCTATTAGAAGCTGCTGAATTAAGAAATCCTTCCTTAATTATTAATAGAATTAGAATAGAGATGGTAAAAAAAGGCGATATGATGAATATCGAAGACATGATTGATATCTTGGCTATTGATTTACTTGGTGTAGTACCAGATGATGAATCAATTGTAATTTCCACTAACAAGGGTGAACCAGTAGTAACGGATAATAACTCACTAGCAGGTCAAGCCTATAGAAATATCACAAGGAGAATTATTGGAGAAGAAGTACCTTTTGTAAATATGGAGACTGATGACGGGTTTGTTTCTAAACTAAGAAAAATCTTCGGATTTAAATAAGAATTGGGAGGGGGAGATATGATGGATCTATTTAAATTTTTTAGTAGAGATAGTGGAACAAGTAAAAACGTTGCAAAGGAAAGGCTGAAACTGGTGCTGGTACATGACAGAACCAATTGCTCTCCTCACTTTCTTGAAATGGTGAAGGGGGATATCATTAAAGTTATTTCTGATTACATGGAAATTGATGAAGAAGGCTTGGAAATTAAGATTATAAAAACCAAGAGAGAATTCGACGAGACTTCAATTCCTGCTTTGGTAGCAAACATTCCTATCCGAAAAATGAAGGATAGATATCGTGATTAACTCTGGAGGTTATTTATGAATATTGCACTTATTGCACATGATAAAAAAAAGGATTTAATGATAAGCTTTGTTACAGCTTATGAGAATATTCTTAAGCCCCATGTATTATTTGCTACAGGCACCACTGGAAAGCGAATAATGGAAGCCACCAGCTTAAATGTACATAGATTTGAATCTGGTCCATTGGGAGGCGATCAGCAAATTGGTGCTGAAATAGCTGAAAATAGGATGGATATGGTGATATTTTTAAGGGACCCCATGACATCGCAGCCCCACGAACCAGATATTCAAGCCCTTATTCGCTTATGCGATGTACATATGATTCCAGTTGCCACAAATATTGCAACTGGTGAATTGTTAATACGTGGACTTGAACGTGGAGATATGGAGTGGCGGAAACATAGAAGAACCCAAACTCTAAATAAGTAATGCTAATAGAGACGAAGAAAATAGAGAATTTAATAGGTATTATTTAAATTTAAAATTATTGTTAGAGACTATTTTCAAAATAGTCTTTTTTTATTGCGGTTAAAATCCACCTAGCCATTGTAATAAAATACTCACTTAAACAATATATTATAGTAATCTATGCAAAGGGAGTGAGAATTACAGATGAGCTTAATGAGAAGAAATCAACAGCCATTAAGAATATTTCAAAATAGCTTTACTAGTGACGATAATGGATCCTTTAAAATAGACTTCCATGGATGGGTAAAAAAAACAGTGATTAGGAGTATTATTTGTGTTTCATTAATAGCTATTCTTTATACTATCAAGGTAATTGACAATAGATTTAATTATAAAGTAATAGATAGTATACAACTACAGGTAAATAAGGAGTTTGATTTAAAGGAATCTTACTATACAGCGTTAAATTGGAGCAAGGGTATGATAGGCACGAGTGATAAACTATTGGCAGTATTAAATCTTAATACTGATGTAGGAAGTGAATTCATACTTCCTATGGATGGACAAATTGTCCTAAGTTTTAATGAAGTAGATCCAGATACCAACAAGACATTAAATGGAATACTGCTTAAGGAATCAGACGGTCAGAAGGTGGTGGCAACAGGCGACGGAGTAGTTATAGAGGCAAGCTCTAGTCAGGCATTAGGGCATTATTTAGTTGTTAAACATCGAGGTGAACTTATATCAATATATAAACATCTTCAGTCAACAAATGTAGAAATTAATCAAAGAATTGTAAAGGGAGAGTTAATTGGAATAAGCTCTGATAAGTTACTGTTTGAAATGTGGTATAGAAAAGAAGCTATAAACCCACTTGAGTATATAGATGTACTCAAAGATGATATTAAAATATAATAATTAAGGTGGGCATGACATGAAAACCTTTCAGGTGGGAGATTTAAAATTAAAAATTAATAGGCTTTTATTACCTATTTTTCTAATAAGCTTTGTTTTTGGATATTTAAGGGAGATGCTAATTATCTTCCTTGTTGTTTTTATTCACGAAATATCCCATTATCTTGTAGCCAAAAAGGTAAATGTTAAAATAGAAAAAATAGAATTGTTTCCCTTTGGTGGAGTAGCCAAGATGGATCATGATTATGTAATTAAACCATCCCATGAAGTTTTGATAGCAGCAGCAGGTCCATTTTCAAATTTATTATTATTATTTCTTGCTGAATTGCTTATTTTTTATAATATAGTAGGAAGCCCGTATATATATTTTTTTCAACTTTCAAATGTGGCAATAGGAGCATTTAACCTATTGCCTATTTTCCCGTTGGATGGCGGGAGGGTATTACGAGCTATTATATCTATATTTTATGGCATTCAGAAATCTACGCTTTTGTCTATAGCTATAGGGAAAGTATTTTCAATAATGATACTAGTATTAGGTATATATTTGTCCTACTTATCATTAGATAACATCTACTTAATTCCATTAGCCATGTATCTATATTATCAAGCTAATGCAGAAAAAAAGATGGCTGTTTTTCTTCTTATGAAGGAGATCATCAGAAAAAAAGAAACATTATTAAATAAGGGAATCATGAATACTGAACACTTAACTGTTTTAGATGCAGTGAATTTGAACATGATATTTAGTTCCTTCAAATCTGGAAAGTACCATTTTGTTACCGTAATTGACAGGGAAGGCATGCTGATTGGAACACTTACGGAAAGTCAAATTATTGATGGTATATCTAAATATGGTGGTCAAATTACGCTGATTGCGTACATAAAAATAATAAAACGAAAAGAAAGTATACAATAACATATTTTCAAACTCTTTATGTTATCATATACTTATAAGGTAAGTTTTTTAATACTGATTGGAGGTACATAGATGAATAGGCTAGATATACATGATATACTTTTTCGGGTAGAGAAACCTGCCCGATATTTAGGAAACGAGTTAAATAGTTATCATAAGAATATAGATACCGAAACAATACGCTTTGGATTTTGCTTTCCAGATATCTATGAAATTGGGATGAGTCACCTTGGTATGCAGATACTTTACCACCTATTAAATAAAGAAGATAATATTTTTTGTGAAAGGGTTTTTTCTCCCGCTATAGATATGGAAGAAGAGATGCGAAAAAATAAGATTCCTTTATTTGGTCTTGAGAGTAGACAGCCAATTAAACATTTTGATTTTTTAGGCTTCACCCTGCAATACGAACTAAGCTATACTAATATATTGAACATGCTGAATTTGGCAGGCATACCATTGTTTGCCAGTGAAAGAGGAGAAGAAGATCCACTTATAATGGTGGGTGGACCCTGCGCCTATAACCCAGAGCCTCTTGCAGATTTTGTTGATATAGTAATTCTTGGGGAAGCAGAAGAAGTTACGCTGGAAGTGATAAAGGATTACGAAAACATGAAAAAGAAGGATGATTTTAAAAGAAGCGATTTTTTACTTAAAATTGCACCTATACAAGGAGTATATATACCTAGTTTATATAATGTTGAGTACCATCAGGAGGGACCTATAAAAGCTGTAAGTCCAGTAAATAATTCGGTACCTGAGAAAATAACAAAAAGAATAATTGAAAACTTAGATGAGGTTTTCTACCCAGAAGAAATAATTGTACCCTACATAAATACAGTGCACGATCGTATTATGCTGGAGGTATTTAGAGGATGTACCCGGGGTTGTCGATTTTGTCAAGCCGGCATGATTTATCGTCCAGTACGAGAAAAGGGATTTGATCGATTAAAGGATTTAACAGAGAAATTACTTGCAAATACCGGATATGAAGAGATATCTTTAGCATCACTTAGTACAAGTGACTATTCCAAATTGGACAAGCTGGTAAGACATTTAATTGATGAATACGAGAAGGATAAAGTAGGTATTTCTTTACCATCCTTAAGGTTAGATAATTTTACCTTTGAGCTTATACAAGAAATACAAAAAATTAGAAAAACTGGACTTACATTTGCACCTGAAGCAGGAAGTCAACGACTAAGGGATGTAATCAATAAAGGACTAACAGAAGATGACCTAACGAATGCAGTTGAAAAGGCCTTTAGTCTTGGTTGGAGTAGTGTAAAGCTTTATTTTATGATAGGTCTTCCGACGGAATCCTTTGAGGACCTTGATGGTATACGTGACTTGGCCTTGAAGGTTGTAGACAGCTATTATCATACAGAAAAAGAAAAGCGTGGTAAGGGTTTAAATGTTACTGTAAGTGCTTCAACCTTTGTACCAAAACCCTTTACACCATTTCAATGGGAGCCACTGGATACATTAGAAGCAATATATGAAAAACAGAAATTTCTTGTTGATGGATTAAGAAGTAAAAAAATAACCTTTAATTATCATGATGCTAAAACAAGCTTTTTGGAGGCTGTATTTGCTAGAGGTGATAGGAGACTGTCTAAAGTATTGGCACGAGGATTAGAAGTAGGATGTAAATTTGACGGTTGGATGGAGCATTTCGATTTTGACAGATGGATGAAGGTATTCGATGAATGTGAGATTGATCCAGCCTTTTATGCAAATAGAAGACGTAGCTACGATGAAATTCTTCCATGGGATCATATAGATGTTGGAGTTAGTAAGGATTTTTTAGTAAGAGAGAATGAAAAAGCAAAGTCTGGAGAACTAACAGTGGATTGTCGTACCAATTGTTCCGGCTGTGGAATAAATCAAGGATTTATAGGGGGTATATGCTAATGTTTAGACTACGTGCTAGATTTTCGAAGAATGAAGATCTGATTTTTATATCCCATCTTGACTTAATGAGGGTTTTTGAAAGAGCAATGAGAAGAGCCAACATACCCATATCTCATACTCAAGGCTTTAATCCTCACCCAATTATGGCCTTTGCCACCGCTCTAGGCTTGGGAATAAGCAGCGCTGCAGAGTATATTGATATTCAGCTGGATGAAGAAATACAAACAGAAAGCTTCGTAGATAGGCTTAATAATGTGCTTCCAAATGGTCTGAAAATAATTCAATGTACCTATATATCATCAAAGGAAGAATCCTTAATGGCAGTAATTAAAAGATCCGTATATCTTGTTAAGGTCAGCCTTCAGACTCCAATAAGTAAAGAAGAATTAACTACTGAGCTAGAAAGATTTACTGGACTGGAGGAAATTGTATTAATAAAGGAAAAAAAGAAAAAGGGCAGGAAAAACCAAAAAACTGTTCAACATGTAGATATAAGACCCAATATTTATTCTATAGAACTCCTTTCGCTGGAGGAAGAGCAAGCTATTTTTAAAATGAATCTGGCTGCTGGAAGTGTAGGTAATCTAAAGCCTGAAATTGTAATCGAAAAGCTTATGGAGCTTACTCAATTGCAAATTAATTTGGAATCAATGAGGATTCATAGACTAGAGCTTTTTAAAGAGGTGGAGGGAACCTTTGTTACACCTTTAGAGGATTTAAAGAGCATATAATTAGGTTGGGAGTTGGGAAAGTGAATGAAATTATTGTAGATGCAGGGATTACAGAAACCAGAATGGCTTTTATTGAGAATAAAGAATTGGTTGAACTGTACATAGAGAGGAAAAACGATAAGCGTATTGCAGGTAATATTTATAAAGGTAGGGTTGCCAATGTATTACCGGGGATGCAGGCAGCTTTTGTGGATATTGGCTTGGAGAAAAACAGTTTTTTGTATGTTAAGGATGCTATTCCACAAGATATTTTAAATATCGAAACAGAAGCCTATAAAGACCTTTCTATTAAAGAAGTACTTAAAGCAGGACAAGAGATATTGGTACAGGTTATTAAGGAGCCTATAGGCACTAAGGGGGCCAGAGTAACAACCCATATTACACTTCCTGGTAGATACCTGGTATTAATGCCGTCAACTGACTATATTGGTATTTCCAGAAGAATTGGTAATGAAGAGGAAAGGGAAAGATTAAAGTTAGAAATTGATGAAGTAAGACCTAAAAACATGGGGGTAATAATTAGAACAGTAGCTGAAGGAAAAAGCAAGGAAGATTTTAAAGATGACATCAAATTTTTACTTAAGCTATGGCAAAGAATTGAAAAGGAAAAAAAATTAGGGTTTGCTCCACGGCTTATTCATAGGGATTTTGATTTAGTTAATCGAACCATTCGAGATATATTTAGTAAAGAAATACAACGTTTTATTATCAATGATCAAGAGGTATATAAAGGTGCAAAGGAGCTTGTTGATCTAATTTCACCCACATTGAAGGATAGACTTGTTTTGATGGATGAAGATGAAGATATTTTTCTTCAGTATAACCTAGAGAATCAGATTGAAAAAAGTATGGCGAGAAAGATATGGCTGAAAAGTGGTGGCTATATTGTATTAGATACAACAGAAGCATTGACTGTTATAGATGTCAATACTGGAAAATATGTAGGAAGTGTAGATTTAGATGATACTGTGTATAATACTAATATAGAAGCAACAGAAGTGATAGCAAAGCAATTAAGGCTTCGAGACATAGGTGGTATAATTATTGTTGATTTTATAGATATGACCAATGAAGCCCATGATGAAAAGGTCTTAAAGGCTCTTGAGAAGGCTTTAGCAAAGGATCGTACTAAAACTAAGATTTTAGGGATGACTAACCTTGGACTAGTGGAAATAACACGTAAAAAGGTGAGACAGAGGTTGGATTTTCATCTACAAAAGGAATGTAAATATTGTAATGGAACAGGACAAATATTATCAGAGTATCATTTGTTTAGAAAAATAGAAAAGCAATTGAAGCGAATGATGCATCATACCAGCTGTAATGCAGTGCTTTTTCAAGTTCATCCTTTTTCATTACATGATATAAAAGAACAAAATGAGTTGCTGAAGGAAATGGAAGCTATTACCCAAATTACTACCTATTTCACTGAAAGTGATTTTGTCCCCTACGGCGATATCAAACTTAAACTAATGGGAAGTCGGGAAATTGTTGAGAAAGCCATTGAAGAAAAGTAATAGTAAAGGGTTGACAGAATCTTACTACTATGATAATATATATTTCTGTAGGTAGCCGCACGGATCGGGTTATAAAACATATGTTACCTAGTATTCGGCGAGACTGGGATGAGGAGGTGTATTTATGTACGCAATTGTTGAAACAGGTGGAAAGCAATACAGAGTGCAAGAAGGCGATGCTATTTTTGTTGAAAAGGTAAATGCTGCTGAAGGCGATGTAGTTACTCTGGACACAGTATTAGCAGTTTCTAAGGATGGAAAGTTAACTTTCGGTTCACCAGTTGTAGAAGGTGCAAGTGTTGAAGCTAAGGTTGATACTCAAGGTAAAGCTAAAAAGATTGTTATATTCAAGTTTAAGCGTAAAAAAGACTTTAGAAAAAAGCAAGGACACAGACAACCTTACACAAAGCTAATCATTGAAAAAATCAATGCATAGGATTTGACATTATGATTTCAATTTCGATTTATAGAAACGAAATTAATGAAATTTGTCAGTTTAATATCTCGGGACATGCACAGGCTGCTGCCCATGGAGAAGATATTGTGTGTGCTGCTGTTTCTGTTCTTGGTCAAACTACTATAATTGGATTACATGAAATTCTAAAAATAGACATTGAATTTAAGATAAATAACGGATTTCTTCAATGTAAAATACCTAAAAACATAACAGTAAAGCAGCGTCAAGAAGCCAATATACTATTGGAGACAATGGTTATGGGACTAAAAAATATAAAATTAGGATATTCTGAGTATATAGATATTCATGACAAGGAGGTGTAAGTCATGTTATTCGTAATGGATCTTCAGTTATTTGCTAGTAAAAAGGGAGTAGGTAGCTCCAAAAACGGTCGTGATAGTATTGCTAAAAGACTAGGAGTTAAAAGAGCAGATGGTCAATTTGTTAGCTCTGGTAACATTCTAGTTAGACAAAGAGGAACTAAAATTCATCCAGGAAACAATGTAGGAAAAGGCTCTGATGATACTCTTTTCGCATTGGTAGACGGAGTTGTTAAGTTTGAAAGAAAAGGCAAAGACAAGAAGCAAGTTAGTGTTTATGCTAAGGAAGCTGTACTATAATAACTAAAATTTAAACCACCAGCAATGCTGGTGGTTTTTAATTACTATTAATTACTTATTTGAAAATATCCTCTATTGGCTTTGATGGGAAGCTAGGATAGTCAATAATTTCACCCTCCCAGGTTCTAATCTTTACATAATTTTTACCATGGGAAATAATGTACTGGGGCAAAATAGGGGTTTTTCCCTTTCCTCCAGGAGCGTTAATAATATAAGTCGGTATTGCCATTCCAGAAGTATATCCCCTTAAATATTCCATTATCTCTATTCCTTCTGCAACAGAGGTGTTAAAGTGGATAGTACCCACGACTTTTTTTGCATGGAAAATATAATATGGGCGAACTCGACATTTTAGCATTTCGTGATTCATCAATCTCATTACAAATTTGTCGTTATTAATTCCATTTAATAAAACAGCCTGGTTACCTAGAGGAATACCGATATTAGCTAATTTATCGCAGGCCTCCTTTGATTCCTTAGTAATTTCCATAGGATGATTGAAATGTGTATTGATATAGAGAGGGGGATACTTCTTTAGTATATTAAGCAGATTATCACTTATTCTTTGGGGCATAGTAACTATGGTTCGTGTACCTAGACGAATATACTCTACCGATGGTATTGCATGGACCTCACCCAACAACCAATCCAGCATTTCATCTGAAAGGGTTAAGGGGTCACCACCTGTAATTAATACATCTCTAATTTCAGGATTAGCCCTGATGTAGTCAATGGATTCCTGTAAAACCTCCCTTGACTGATGTAAGTCCTCAGTACCAATATTTCTGCGTCGTTGACAGTGCCTACAATACATAGCACATTCATTAGTAACATTAATAATTAAACGGTCTGGATATCTTCTTGTTATTGATCCAGCAGGGTTAGTAAATTCTTCTCCCATAGGGTCTATTTTTCCAGCTTTTTTCTCTATCTCTATATTTGATGGAATCGACATTAGCTTTATGGGACAGTACTTGTTATTGTTATCTATTAAAGATAGATAGTATGGTGAAATGGACCATCTATATTTCTTTTGAACCTGTTTTATAGCTTTTATTTCTTTTTCAGTTAAATCAATAACTTTAGTTAAAAAGTCAACATCACTTATCCTATTTTTAAGCTGCCATTTCCAATTGTCCCAATCTTCATCCGCAGCATTAAGTAAATTAAGAATTTTTTTCTTCTGTGCTTCTGTTTTTTCTATTTGTTCAGGAGAGAGTCCCCTTGGAATTTTATCCTTTATGTCAAGGTAATCTTGAATCCTAGATTTTAACTCAGTTGCTCTATTAATGGATATTTCTCTATTATCGATGCTGTCAAATTTTGTACAATCCATTCGTATCTCCTCCTTATAAATTTGTATTTACAATAGCAGTATTATTAATATAGCTATTTTTTGATGAAAAGGCTAAATAAATACTTAGATTATTAGAATATTAATCAACAGAATATTATGACAATATATTTGGAAAAATGGAAGCATTGATTTGATAAGGACATGGGTAATTATTACTAATAATAAATGAATCTGTAGTCATAAAATATATCATATTTTCATTTTTATGTCAAATTGGACAAGAATATAACAATCAAAAAATTATAAAATTTTATACACAAATAAACTATTTTTGACATTAATTTCAAATTATTTCAAAATAATAAAAGGAAATTTAATACAGTTTAGCGAAATTAGTAATTTGATTTTAATTAAGGACGGGATGTGAACTTAAATGCTTTCAAAAATAAAATCATGCTCCATAAATGGATTACAGGCCAGCTCTATTGAAGTGGAAGTAGACCTTGCGAATGGACTGCCAGCTATAAATATTGTTGGCCTAGCAGATGTTGAGGTAAAGGAGTCTAAGGAAAGAGTACGTGCAGCTATTAATAATAGTAATCTCGACTTTCCTTTAAAGAGAATAACTGTTAATCTTGCTCCAGCTGATACAAAAAAAGAGGGTACCCATTACGATTTACCAATCGCACTAGGAATATTGGCGGCATCTGGGCAACTTAAGGAGAATTTTGACCCTTCGAAGTATATATTATTGGGAGAATTATCCCTTGATGGAAAAATAAACAAAGTAAACGGTGTTTTACCTATGTTGATAGAAATGTATAATAGGGGTGCTAAAAAAGTAATTTTACCTAAGGATAATCTTCCTGAATCCAAGTATGCAATTGGCATGGAGTGCATCGGAGTACAGTATCTGCATGAATTAGTTGAGTTTATTAATGGTAGTATTTTTATTGATTCTCAAATAGGTGAAGAATCAAATATTGAAGAAGATAATATAGTAGATTTAGACTTCAGAGACATTAGTGGTCAAGAAAATCTAAAGAGGGCAATGGAAATTACTGCTGCTGGGAACCACAATCTACTGATGATAGGGCCTCCTGGCTCTGGAAAGACAATGGCAGCAAGGAGGCTACCCTCTATTTTACCAAAGATGACCTTTAAGGAAGCAATAGAGGTTTCCAAAATCTATAGTGTAGCAGGATTATTAAATACAAAAGAAGGTTTAATTAAGCAGAGACCTTTTCGGTCGCCACATCATACCATTTCTAATATCGCACTTACAGGTGGAGGACGCATACCAAGACCTGGTGAAGTTTCATTAAGTCATTACGGGGTTCTTTTCTTAGATGAGCTGCCAGAATTCAATAAGGTTGCTCTTGAGGTCCTCAGACAACCTTTAGAGGATGGAGAAATAAGTATTTCTAGAGTCAATGCATCCTATAGCTTTCCATCTAAGTTTATGCTTGTTGCATCAATGAATCCATGTCCCTGCGGCTTTTATGGCACGAAAACGGAGCAGCAATGTATTTGTGCACCACAGCAGGTCAAACGCTACATGGGGAAAATTTCTGGCCCACTTTTAGATCGAATTGATATTGTAGTAGAAACAGCAGCAGTAGCCTATAGTGATCTTGTAAATAGAAGAAAGGTTGAAGATTCCAAGACAATAAGAAAGAGGGTTGAAAAGGCAAGAGAGCTACAGAGGAAGAGATATTTAGGAACAGAAATATTTAATAATTCTCAGCTTACACCCTCAGCCATTAAGAAATATTGTAAAATAGAAATAAATGCACAAGCAATACTCGAAGCTGCTTTTAATAAAATGAAGCTAAGTGCTCGGGGCTACAATCGTATAATTAAGGTATCAAGGACAATAGCAGATTTAGAAGGTTGTGAAACAATAAATCAACAGCATATTTCAGAAGCACTGCAATATAGGAATGCAAGTCACTTATTTAAATACTGAAACAAATAAAGTGGTGAATGTTAAATGTTAAATGTTGAATTGCTGGAGAAATTTGTTGTGACAAAAATATATTCTTTATACACAACCTGGATCCATTGCCCAGCAGTGAAGTGTTGCAAACGACCAGTCTGTATTTTCATAGAACTCAATATTTGTGTTAAAGAATCAACCTAAAGCAATTTTTAGTTTCTAAAATAGTAAATAGAGGTTAGGAGGATATTATATGGAGATAGAATTTTACGATTTAGGAGAAATAGATGATGCAAAGTTAGAATTTGCTGTAATAAATGTGACATATCAGGATAAATTAGTGCTGGTTAAACATAAGGATAGAGATACGTGGGAAATACCAGGTGGTCATAGGGAAGAAGGAGAAAGTATAAATACTACTGCAGCAAGAGAATTATTTGAAGAGACAGGAGCTAAAAAATTTGATATAAAACCTATTTCTGAGTACTCTGTAGCAAAAGGACAGTCAACGACATATGGAAGATTATACGTGGGTGTTATTTTAGAAATGGGCCAATTACCAGGCTTAGAAATAACTGAGGTTAAGTTATTTGATAAGCTTCCACAAAACCTAACATATCCAAATATACAACCCCATTTACACAATAGAGTATATAAAAATGATAAGTTTAATATGCACAAAACAATTACAGTTGTGGAGTAAGTATTAACATGTAATAGGTGGAAGATGTTTTATAGAGTGGTAGGGTTTCAGCCATGTTTAATATACAATGGGTAGGAAGATACTATTAAAAAATAAACAAAAAAACTGCCCTTTAGGGCAGTTAATTTTACTTATAATTTTACTACGTTCTCAGCTTGAGGTCCACGGTTTCCTTGAACTACGTTAAATTCAACCATTTGTCCTTCTTCTAAAGTCTTGAAGCCTTCGCCACCTATTGCAGAGAAATGAACGAATACGTCATCTCCACCTTCTACTTCAATAAATCCAAAACCTTTTTCTGCATTAAACCATTTCACTTTACCTGTTTTCATTCTTTGAGACCTCCAAATATTTTTCTGATTTTTGTTATATAACAAGAACAAAAATCCAAGATATTAAGTATCAATCTATATTGATTATATTTAATATGTGAATTATAAACACTTATTATACAACAAAATTAATTTTACTACTTTTTTATAAAAATGTCAACTAATTCATTATTTATAAATAGATATTTATTTATTTTTTCATTTATTAACACTATAATTAATTTAATATAGTTATAAAATTAGTATAATAACTGAGATGTTTATAGTATTCTATATTAAAGGAGGTATATTAAATGTTTAGAGAAATGAGAAGAACAGATAGAAGAATAGATAACGGTAGGATTGTTGAAATACTAATGAATGGACACTATGGAGTGTTTTCGACAATTGGTGAAAATGGATTCCCTTATGGGGTTCCATTAAGCTATGTATATTTAAATAGCCATATATATTTTCATTGTGCTACTAATGGCTATAAGCTCGATAACTTAAAAAATAATGATAAGGTATCATTCTGTGTTATTGGCAATACAGAAATCTTACCTCAAGATTTCAGTACAAAATATGAAAGTGTTATTGCCTTCGGCAAAGCCCTTGAGGTTTTTGAAGATGAAAAGATTAAAGTTCTACGTGAACTTCTTAAAAAATATTCAAAGGATTACTTAGAAAAAGGCGAAGCATATATAAAAAATGCTGGTGATAAAACAAAGGTAATAAAGATAGAAATTCAAAATATTACTGGTAAAGCGAGAAAATAGCCCTACATAAAACTAATAGGTAACTTAATGGTTTTCAAGAATTGTTTTATTGAGGAGGTTGTAAATTAAATGAGATATAATTCTAAACGGGATTTATGGCTGGGTCTATTGATTTGGCTTCCTATTACCTCAGGGTTTCTTATGTCAGTATACTCTGCTTTTATAACTAAAGAAGCTATTACACCATTTATAGTTTTTACAGTAATTTTATCGTTTATCGCTTGGATTTGGTTTGGTACCTATTATGTTTTGAAGGAAACATATATAATTGTTAGATGCGGCCCATTTAGAGAAAGAATTGAGTTTGCTGATATTAAATCCATGAAGGAAACAAGAAATGCTTTATCGTCATATGCACTGTCATTGGATAGAATACAAATAAAATATCGCAAATTTGGTTATTCATTAATTTCTCCCATTAATAAAGAAGATTTCATAAAAGAAATTGAAAAAAAATCATCAATTAAAATAGTTAGAAGAGAATAGCTTCCAATAAAAAAACCTTCTCTAGGGTAGCGAGAAGGTTTATATAATCTTACCAGTTCTTATTACGAGGTTGGTAACAGTCTTTACAGTAAATTGGCTTATCACCACTAGGTTGAAAAGGAACTGATGCCGTACCACCACATGTTACACAGGTTGCAGAAAACATTTGTCTTTGGGTACGATTTTGTCTACCGCTATTATTTCGACCCTGTGCTTTTTTAGCAGCTCTACAACTTGGACATCGACCTGGCTCGTTAGTGAATCCTTTTTCAGCAAAGAACTCTTGCTCTGATGCTGTAAAAGCAAACTCAACTCCACAATCCTTACAATTTAAATTTTTATCTTTATACATAATAAACCCTCCAACTATTTTTTTGCCCGTGGCAAAGGAAATTTTAAAGCTTCCAAGCTATAAGCTATAGAGAAGGTTTATTATCCAAAGGCACTATCGAGCTTAATTAAGTATATCATATAGGTAAAATTATGCAAGCAGTATTTGTAAAAATTATGAAAAATATAACAATTTTAAGCAGTGAAAATTACAACAATATTAAAAAAATATTTTTAATTAAAGTAAAAAAATCCTCACGATATGAGGATTTTTTTTAAATTTATATACTTTTATAAAGTTGCTATCTTGCCAGGTGGAGTAAAAAACCAAAATAATGAAGGATACTTCCGCTTAATACAAATAAATGCCATATCCCGTGGTTATAGGGAATTTTTTTACATATATAAAAGATTAAGCCAAAGGTATAAAACAAACCACCAGCTATAAGCCAAATGAATAACCCCGGAGGTAGCATTGTCAGCATAGGCTTTATCGCAACTATAATCAGCCATCCCATAAGAACATATAGGCAGGTTGATATTATCTTTGTTTTATTTAAGCTAATAATCTTAAGTAGAATACCTACTAAAGCTAAAGCCCAAATAGTAATAAAAATAGCCCAACCCCATGCTCCACGCATAGCAACCAAGGTTATAGGAGTATAGCTCCCAGCTATAAGTAAATATATCGAAACGTGGTCTAAGACTCTGAGTATTTGCTTGCTTTTTTCATGAAAAATACTGTGATACAGTGTAGATGATAAATATAGAAAAAATAATGTGAAGCCATATATACTAAAGCTAACAATTTGCCAAACATCTCCATGAATACTTGCAAAAGCAACAAGAACAACAAGAGCAACAATGCTAAAGAGGGCCCCTATACCATGACTTATACTATTGAAAATCTCTTCCTTTACAGTGTACTTATTTACTAATAACATTCTTCCACCTCTTTTATATTTGATTATAATATCATTATTATATGCCTACTTTTTCTTATTATTATACACCAAGAGCTAGAGATATTATAGTAGGATTTGTCACTAATTATAAATTTCTCTACCTAGTTATTAAAAAAATTAGAAATATTAAATATGTATAAATAAGGGGATAGGGGTAATAATTTAAAGGAATTTTATTTTGCTTATTTTTGAGGAGGTTATTAAGATGTCAGTAGTAAATGCTATGACAGCTGACTTTTTACGTTCAGCATATGGTGGAGAAAGCATGGCACATATGCGTTATCTAATTTGGGCAGATGTGGCAGATGCAGAAAAGATGCCTAATATCGGAAGGCTATTTAGAGCAATAGCATATGCAGAATATGCCCATGCAGATAATCATTTTAGAGTGTTGAAGGGACAGGTGGGAGATTTTACGGTTCCTGCAGGAGCGGTTTTCGGAATAGGAAAAACTGTAGATAATCTACAGGGAGGGATTGATGGTGAGCTTCATGAAATAGATCAAATGTACCCAGTATATTTAGAAACAGCACGCTTTCAAAATGAAAAGGCAGCAGAAAAAGCCTTTCATTATGCTTTAGAAGCTGAAAAAGTTCATGCAAAACTATTTAAAGAGGCTCAGAATGTAGCACGGGATGGAAAGGATATGGATGTAGGTTCAATCTATGTATGTAATATTTGTGGTCATACAGAAACAGATCATTTACCAGATCAATGTCCAATTTGTGGAGCCAAAAAAGAAGCCTATAAAGAATTTAAAGCTTAAAGAGAAAAGTTGGAAGATCCTTAGTTTTATAAGGGTCTTTTTTTATTGATTTTTTATGTTATAATATCTTTTTACTAATCAAATTTGGAGGGATATTATGAAGACAGTTGATCTAACACATAATCTGGAAATTAATATGCCAGTATTTCCTGGGACAGAACCACCTATTTTTAAATTAGTTAATACATTCGAAAAGGATGGATTTTCTGAAAATCAGATTACTTTTTATTCCCATACAGGTACTCATATAGATGCTCCATCCCATATGATATGTAATGGTCCTTCTTTGGATGATTTTGATATAAATAAGTTTGTGGGTAAAGCATTTTTAATGGATGTTTCTATGCTTGGTTCGGCAATTATTCAGCTGGATGACATTAAGCAGTATAGAGAGCTTATTAAAACATCGGATTTCTTCATTTTATATACAGGCTGGAGCAATTATTGGGGGACACAAAAATACTTCGATAATTTCCCAGTACTAAGTAATGAGGCTGCAAATTGGCTTAAGGACTTTAACTTAAAAGGAATAGGAGTGGATACAATCTCCATTGATCATATGAATTCAGTGGATTTCCCTATACATAACATATTCCTATCAAAGAATATGATTATAATAGAAAATCTTAACAATTTAAATATGATAAAAGAAATGGAGTTTATGATCTATTGTTTACCATTAAAATATAAAGATGCAGATGGGTCTCCTATAAGAGCAATAGGTATTGTATAATGTATTTATGTTAATTTTATTGTATGAAGGGTAATATACTGTTATAATTTCCTTATATATTTCTAAAGGATGTGAATACCTTGGTTCAATTTTTTACACCACCTGAATATCATACTGATATTAATACACCACGACATTTATTAGATAGACTTTCATTAAACAGTAGACTTTATTTTGTTGCTAGACATGTTAATATATTGTTTGAAGCAAGAAAAGTAGTGTCAAGGGGTGAGTTTGATACACAAGCATGGGCTCAAGCCTCCTATGATATCTTTAAGCATATAGAAGGTTGTGGAGGACGCTTTCATATAACAGGACTTAATCATTTAGCAGAGTTAGACCAAGAAGTGGTTTTTGTAAGTAACCATATGAGTACATTAGAAACAATGATTTTTCCTTGCTTAATAGCTCCTTTTGTGGAGGCAACCTTCGTTATTAAAGAAAGTCTGGCAAGGCATAAGGTTGTAGGGTCAATAATGAGATCTAGAAATCCAATAGTTGTTTTTAGAGATAATCCTCGGGAAGACTTAAAAACAGTAATGAGTGAGGGGCAGGCTAGATTAGAGAAGGGAATTTCAGTAATAATATTTCCTCAAAGTACGAGAACAGTATCCTTTGTTCCAGAGGAGTTTAATAGTCTAGGAGTTAAGCTAGCAAAAAAGGCTAATGTTAAAATAGTCCCCATCGCAATCAGAACTGATTTTTGGCAAAATGGTAGCCTAGTAAAGGATTTGGGCCCTATATGTAGAGATATACCAATACATATTGCATTTGGAGAACCTCTTGAAGTTCATGGAAATGGCAGAGAAGAGCATAAAGAAATTGTAAACTTCATAACAAATAATTTAAAGGATTGGAATGCTATATAAATTATTTATATTAATTTTATCCAGATTACTTAAAACTATTTAGATTAAGGAATATTAAAACTCAGTAATCGCCGCGTATTCAGAATGCGTAAGGATGCTGGGTTTTTCCTATAGGAATAAAGTCATTAATCTGCATAAATAAATTTATATTACAGTATTGTTAGAAAATATTGTTTATTATTCTTGAGTTTTGTTATATAATGTGTAGGCGCGAATTCAAAATTTTAGCAATAATCTGTATGTCAAGTAGGTTATCTTCTAAAGGGGGAGAATCGATGGTTCTTAAGGATAGAGACTTGCTTATTTGGTTAAATCATGTAGGGGGAATAAGTTCAAAGCGATTGAATAATTTAACAGAATATTTTGGTTCCCTACAGGAATTATGGAAGGCTGATGAATTACATATCAAAAAGGCTTTGAATAATAATAGAATAATTGCTGAGAGCTTGATTAAAAATAGAAACAAGAACTATCTTAATGAGTTAATACATAAGATTACAGAAAAGGATATTAGGGCTGTTACTATTTATGATCATGAGTACCCAGATAAACTTAAGTGCATATACGATCCACCATATGTAATATACATAAAAGGTAGATTAATTTTAGATAATCCAAAGATTGCTATAGTAGGTGCAAGAAAAGCAAGCACTTATGGTAGATGGGCTGCTTTTCATTTTGCTCGTGAACTTGCCTTGTGGGGTGTTGGTACAGTAAGTGGCATGGCTTTAGGGGTTGACACTGAAGCTCATAAAGGGTCTCTTGCAGAAAAAATGAATACAATTGCCGTATTAGGCTGTGGTGTAGACCTGTGTTATCCTGCCTCTAATAGCCAATTAATGCTTGAAATATTAAACAATAATGGCTGCATCCTATCGGAATATCCACCAGGGACACCACCAATGAAACATCATTTCCCCGCTAGGAATAGAATTATTAGTGGGTTATCCGACGGAGTTTTTATTGTTGAGGCTGCAGAAAAAAGTGGTGCTATAATAACAGTAGATTTTGCCCTGGAACAAGGGAAGGAAGTATTTGCCTTACCAGGAAACATAAACAATAGTCAAAGTAAAGGTACTAATAGTCTAATAAAGGATGGAGCTAAAATTGTATTAGAAGTTGATGATCTACTTGATGAGCTAAAGAAAGATTATAGCTTATTGAATCGAAAAGAAAACATAAGAGTAAATGTATCACTTAGTGATAAAGAAGCTAAAATATATAATATAATAAAGAAAGAACCAATCCATATAGACTTAATAGTTCATAGTAGTGGTATGAAAATAAGCGAATTAAATCCCATTTTAACTGTGTTGGAATTGAAGGGTTTCATTTGTCAGTTACGGGGTAAAACATTTACAGTAATATAATTATGATTTTTAGAATTGCATTTTGTCTAATTTTTCCAAAACAAATGATCCCATTGGAGGTGTGGTAATTGACAAAATCCTTAGTAATTGTAGAGTCGCCTGCAAAGGCAAAAACAATAAAAAAGTTTTTAGGAAGAAATTATGTGGTTAAAGCTTCTATAGGGCATATTATCGATTTACCTAAAAGTAAGCTAGGTGTTGATATAGATAATAACTTTGAACCAGACTATATTACCATCCGAGGTAAAGGACCAGTTTTAAAGGAAATTCGACAGGAAGCCAAAAAAGCAAAAAACATCCTATTGGCTACTGACCCTGACCGAGAAGGTGAAGCAATTTCATGGCACTTGGCTAATGCCCTTAATATTGATGAGAAAACAGCCTGTAGGATAGAATTTAATGAAATCACAAAAAATGCAATAAAGAATGCAATAAAGAAGCCGAGGGTTATAGATAAAGCATTAGTTGATGCACAGCAGGCTAGAAGAGTATTAGATCGATTGGTTGGATATAAAATAAGTCCTTTATTATGGCGTAACATTAGAAAAGGTTTAAGTGCAGGTAGGGTGCAATCGGTAGCTACAAAAATAATAAAGGATAGAGAAGAAGAAATTCAAAATTTTAAACCGGAAGAGTATTGGAGCCTAAGGCTTGATTTGCAAAATAAAAATGGTGAAACATTTGAGGCAAAATTTTTCAGCGATGAAAATGGTAATAAGGATTTAAAGAATAGTGAAGAAATTAACCGTATACTTGATAAAATAAAGGGAAAAACCCTTTCAGTTTCATCAGTTAAAGAAGGAGAAAAGAAACGTAACCCATATATGCCATTTATCACCAGTACACTACAGCAGGAGGCATCTAATAAGCTGGGATACTCTACAAAAAAAACCATGTCAATAGCACAACAGCTTTATGAAGGTATTGATATAGAAAAAGAGGGCACTGTTGGGTTAATAACCTATATGCGTACTGATTCAACTCGTATATCAAAGGAAGCTATAGATAGCACAAATGAATATATTAGCGAAGCCTTTGGAAAGGAATATTTAAATAAAGCAGAAGAAAAAAAATCAGAAAAGAAAGATATACAGGATGCCCATGAAGCCATCCGACCAACAGACATAGACCGTACACCAAGTAAGATTAAATCGTCTTTAACAAAAGATCAATTCAATTTATATAAACTAATTTGGGAAAGATTAGTAGCAAGTCAGATGGCTCCAGCAGTTTTTGTGACTCTTACCATTGAGTTAGAGGTGGAGCAGATACAGTTTAGAGCTTCTGGATCAAGGTTGAAATTCGATGGATTCTTAAAGGTATACTCTTTTGCTACTACATCAGAAGACACATATCTTCCTATTATAAAGGAAGGTGAAAAGGTAAAGGTTATTAAAGAAGACCCTAAACAGCACTTTACACAACCGCCAGCCAGGTATACAGAGGCATCATTGGTAAAAACAATGGAAGAGCTTGGTATAGGAAGACCAAGTACCTATTCTCCTACGATTACTACTATACTTTCTCGAGGCTATGTGGAGAAAGAAGGAAGATATTTAAAGCCTACAGAATTGGGTACTATAGTAACAGATATACTTGTAAACTATTTTTCTGAAGTACTAGAAGTCCATTTTACTGCAGAACTAGAAAAAAGCTTAGATAAAATTGAAGATGGAAATCAGGATTGGAAGATTTTAATAAAAAACTTCTATGATTCATTTGGAAAAATGCTGGAGATTGCAGAAAAGGACATGGAAGAGATAGATTTAGTAGAAGAAAGTGATGAGGAATGTAAAAAATGTGGGAAAACAATGCTTATTAAGCATGGACGTTATGGTAAATTCCTTGCTTGCTCTGGCTATCCAGAATGCACCTACACTGAACCCTTTGTTAATAAAATCGGTATTAAGTGTCCTGCCTGTGATGAAGGAGAGGTCATAGAAAGACGATCAAAAAAAGGTAGACTATTCTATGGTTGTAGTAGCTTTCCCAAGTGTAGATTTGTATCATGGTATAGGCCAATAGAAAAAAAATGTCCTCGATGTAATCAATTAATGGTACACAAGAAAAATAAAAAAAGCGAAAAAATAGAGTGTAGTAATAAAGATTGTGGATATCAAGAAAAAATTGAAAATTAGAAATATTTACTCATTTACACAGATATTAGTTGAACTAAGTATAAAGATGTGGTAATATTTCATTTGAGTCTATAGTATAAACCGGGGGGTGAGGTAATGATAAAAGGGACAACGATTGTCGCCGCAAGAAAAAACGGTCAAGACTGTGCAATTGCAGGAGATGGCCAAGTAACCCTGGGAGAAAAAGTTGTTATAAAGAATCATGCAAAAAAAGTTAGAAAAATATATAACGACGAAGTGCTAATTGGGTTTGCTGGCTCTGTAGCAGATGCCTTTACATTAGCAGAAAGATTCGAAAATTACCTGGAAAAGCATGGAGGTAATTTAAAAAGAGCAGCTATGGAGCTTGCCCAGAGCTGGCGTAGAGATAAAATGCTTACAAAACTTGAAGCAATGCTTATCGCATTAAACAAAGATGGAATGCTTGTAATAAGTGGAACTGGTGAGGTCATAGAACCAGATGAAGATGTAATTGCAATTGGTTCTGGTGGAGCCTTTGCTTTATCTGCAGCAATAGCTTTGAGTCGAAATACTGATTTACCAGCAAGAGAAATTGTTATGAAGTCTTTAGAAATTGCAGCAGATATTTGTGTTTACACAAATAGTAATATTAGTGTTGAAACATTGTAGCCAATAGCTTTCTAAGTGAGGTGAAAAAATGAGTGATTATACACCACGTGAAATTGTACATGAGTTAGATAAGTATATTATAGGGCAAAATCTTGCAAAAAAGGCTGTTGCAATAGCCCTTAGGAACAGGTATAGAAGGAGCCAACTTTCTTCAGAGGTAAGGGAGGAAATCAAGCCTAAAAATATACTTATGATTGGTCCTACTGGTGTAGGAAAGACTGAAATTGCTAGAAGACTTGCAAGGCTAGTAGATGCACCCTTTGTAAAAATAGAAGCAACTAAATTTACAGAGGTAGGCTATGTAGGCCGGGATGTAGAATCTATGATTAGAGATTTAGTTGAGGCATCAATCCGTATGACTAAAAATACATACATACAAAAAAATTACCAGAAGGCAAAAATACTTGCCAGTAAACGCCTTGTAGAACTCCTTGATCCATCTCCCAAAAAAGATTCTTCCTATAAGAATCCTTTAGAAATGCTGTTTAAAAATAAATCAGACAATGAGGATAATAACATAGATGAAGACTTAGAAACTGAAAAAAGATTAAAGCGAGATCAAATTCAAAGGCAATTAGAAGATGGATTACTAGAAAAAGAAATAGTCGAAGTAGAGGTAACCGATCAAACTCCCTCCTCGTTAGGTGTTTTTACAGGTATGGGAAATGAAGAAATGAACATTAATATACAGGATATTTTAGGAGAAATAGTACCTCAGAAAACTAAAAGGAAGAAGGTTACAATTGCAGAAGCTCGCAAAATTTTGACTGATCAAGAGGCTCAAAAGCTAGTGGATATGGATGATGTAATTAATAAAGCTGTAACCAACGTAGAAGAAAGCGGAATAATTTTCATAGATGAAATAGATAAAATAGCAGGTAGAGAAGGTGCATCGGGGCCAGACGTTTCTAGAGAAGGTGTGCAAAGAGATATACTTCCTATAGTAGAGGGTAGTACAGTTATGACCAAATATGGACCAGTAAAAACTGATCATATTCTTTTTATAGCTGCGGGGGCATTTCACATTTCTAAAGTATCTGACCTAATTCCAGAGCTCCAGGGTAGATTCCCTATACGAGTAAACTTAAGTAACTTGACAGTAGAAGATTTTAAAGCTATACTAACCCAGCCTAAGAATGCTATATTAATGCAATACCAGCTACTGCTAGAAACAGAAGGTATAAAAATCCAATTTGCAGAAGAAGCTATAGATGAGATTGCAAGGGTTTCTTTTATGATGAATGAGCAAAGTGACAACATAGGAGCAAGGAGACTACATAATGTAGTTGAAAAGCTTTTAGAAGAAATCTCTTTTGAGGCACCAGATATGGAAGAAAAGGAAATTCTTATTGATATTACTTATGTACAGTCAAAATTAAAGCATACAATAAAAGTTATTAGTGAAGATAAATTTATTATTTAAAGAACAAAGGAGGAAATAAGATGGCAAGTGCATTATTAGAAAAAACAAGAAGAATAAATAAAATATTACAACAGAGTGGCGATCATGCTATTTCATTTAATGAGCTTTGTAGAATTCTAAGTGAAATATTAGATGCCAATGTTTATGTTTCAAGCTCAAAGGGTAAAGTTTTGGGTGTAAGCTTAACGGATACATCAGATTGTCCAATTATAGTTGATGAAAAAACCAGTGAAAAGAAATTTCCAGAAGAATATAACGAACAACTATTGAGAATTGTTGAAACAAAGTCTAATATCACCAAGGATGAGTTATTAAAGATTTTTAAATATGATGTTCAAAGCTATAATAAGCTAGTTACTATTGTTCCTATTAATGGTAGCGGTAATCGGTTAGGAACCTTGGTGTTAGCCAGACATGACAATGAGTTTGTCGACGAAGATTTAGTAATGGTTGAGTACAGCTCCACTGTTGTAGGCTTAGAAATATTAAGGGCTAAAACGGAAGAGATTGAAGAAGAAGCTAGAAAGAAAGCAGTAGTTCAAATGGCAATTGGGACACTATCCTATTCTGAGCTAGAAGCTGTAGAGCACATATTTAATGAGTTGAATGGTACCGAAGGACTTCTAGTTGCAAGTAAAATTGCAGACAGAGTTGGTATCACCCGTTCAGTAATAGTGAATGCACTAAGAAAATTTGAAAGTGCAGGTGTAATTGAATCGAGATCATTAGGTATGAAGGGTACTCATATTAAGATTTTAAATGATCGATTACTGGAAGAGCTAAGGAAAATTAAAAGATAAGTTTATAAACAATCTCACTCCATTTTGAAAAAAATGGAGTTTTTTTATTGGACTTCATTTGGGAATTTATTCAATAAAAAAAGGGTATATTTGACTGCTGATAAAAATATAATTTAATGGTGATTTATCGAAATTTGTATTATAATAAAGAGAAATGAAAACTTATAAGGAAAAATGAATTAATACATAATACATATTAAAAAGTATAGGGACATAGAAACGCTGAAATTGTCGAAATTATTTTGCATTTATTTTATGTTATATAGTAACTAAATCGGATTATATAATTAAATGTTATCTGTTTTATAAGGCTTTGAGCCTATATTCTTTAGCCATTTTTTTTACTATAATAAAAAAATAGTAGCTGGAATTATTAGAAAAAAATGGCATAGTCCTTGAGTCCTGTTATGTAGAAATATGAAAAAAAAAGAAGGAAAAACTAAATATTTGGCTAATTATAATTTAGTGAAAGAAACATATATTATACGAAACATGTAGAAAAATTAGGGATATACTATATAAATTTAAAATGATTGTATATCTTTCTTAAATTATTGTGAAGGGAGCAGGAACATGTTTAAGGATGTTAATTTACTTAATAATGCTTTAAATGCATCATGGAAGCGAAATGAAGTAATTTCTAATAATATTGCAAATGCCAACACACCAAACTTTAAAAAATCAAAGGTGTTATTTGAAGATATGTTGGCAGAATCATTAAGGGGTAGAGGGATTCAGGGAACTTTAACCCACAAGAAGCATTATCAAATTGGATTAAAGCCAGTTCATCAACAGGAGTATAAAATACAAACAGAGGGTCACTATAGTACGCGAAGAGACGGAAATAACGTTGATATCGATGTAGAGATGGCAGAGCTAGCTAAAAATTCGATATTATACGATACATTATCTACTCAACTAAATCAGTATCTCGGCAGACTAAAGTCAGCTATAAATGAAGGGAAGTGATAGAAATGAGTTTCTTTAATTCAATAAACGTCAGTGCTACTGGCCTTACAGCTGAAAGACTTCGAATGGACACCATATCCAAAAACATTGCAAACGCCAATACAACACGTACTGCTAATGGCAGTCCTTATAGAAGACAAGTAGTAGTTTTTAAAACTAAAGATTCCAATATGCCATTCTCACAATTTCTATCAACCTCCGCAAGAAACAATATTAAACAAAATGGGGTTGAGGTTGTTGGCATAAAGGATGACCAATCACCACTTAAAAAGGTCTATGATCCTGGGCATCCGGATTCCGACCAGGAGGGATATGTTTCAATGCCCAACGTAGATATTATAACAGAGATGGCAAATATGATTTCTGCATCAAGGGGATATGAAGCCAATGTAACTGCACTAAATGCATCAAAGTCTATGGCAATGAAGGCATTGCAAATTGGAAGATAGAAAAGGAGAGTAGACAATGAATATTCAGCAAATTAACCAACTTAAGAACACTAGTTTAGGTTTATTAGAAGCTAAAGATCAGAATAACGGAACCTCCTTTTCTACTTTATTTATGGAGGCTGTAAAAAACACAGATCAATTAGTTAAGAAAAGTGATGAATATTCCGTGAAAATAGCTTCAGGAGATATCGAGAATATACATGAAGCTACTATAGCTGCACAAAAAGCAGATATTTCTTTTCAACTAGTAATGCAGATTAGAAACAAGGTGCTGGACGCTTATCGAGAAATTACAAGAATGCAGATATAATTATAGCTGAGATGAGGTGAACCAATGACGGAAGCAGTCGAAACGATGCGGAACCAGCTAAGTGAATATTTCCAGGGAATGGAAAAAAGACAGATGATAAAGCTTGCTCTAGCTGCCATTTTCATTCTACTGGCATTAACTGCTATGATACTTTTATTTACTAGAACTGAATACGTTGTACTCTATTATGATTTAGATGCCAAACAAGCTGGGGAAGTACTTAACACTTTGGAGTCAAATAATATTAAGGCAAGATTTGGAGACTCAAGCGGAACAATTCTTGTAGCAAAGCAGGACGAGAAAAGAGCACAGGTTGTTGTTGCAACTCAAGGATTGCCAACTGCTAGATTTTCATTCGAAGATGCATTTACTAATTCCTTTATGATGACCAGCGAAGAGAGGACACAACGATTTCAATATGCTCAACAGAATTATCTGGCAAGCACTATAGAGGAGATACCTGGTATAAGAAAGGCAGTAGTTCATTTAACTGTCCCAGAAAAAAGTGGATTTATTTATGCAAACGATGACAGAATGTCAAAGGCATCGGTTTTTCTTGATTTAGAGACGAGAGCAAACTTAGATAACAATAGTATTAGTGGAATAGTATTATTGGTATCTAACGCAGTACAGGGACTTTCCCCTGAAAATGTAACAGTCCATGGAACCGACGGTAGAGTGTTAAATCAAAGAAATGAATCAGGAGACGCCGCCTTTAGTGTTAATGATCAAATTAACCTTCAGCATGCAGTAAAGAATGATCTTGAAAATAGTATTACTGATTTCTTATCTACAGTATATGGCTATGGCAATGTAGCTGTAATGGCCAATGTGAAACTTGATTTTGATAGTGAGATAACGGAAATAATGGAGTTTTCACCACCAATAGATGGAGAAACTACAGGCATTATTAGAAGTATGCAGGAGCTTCAACAAAATGTAGTAAACGAAGCTATAGGAGGTATTCCCGGTACAGATTCAAATACAGATGATATTACCCAATATGCAGAATATGATCCTAATGTTTCTCGTTATAGCGAAGCAAGCCGGACTATTAATTACGAAATTAATGAATTAAGACAAAAAATTGTCAAAGCACAGGGACAAGTACAGGATATTACTATTGCAGTATACATAAATAGTAACTCTCTTAATGGCGGTAGGCTAACGGATGAAGAAAGACGCGAGCTTCAAAATATAATTTCTGCCGCTGCAGGGCTGGATACTAGGGTTGTGCAAGTAGGAGTTCAACAATTCAGCTCATCCCTTGAGGATCAATTGAGATCAGCTTTAGAGGGTTCAAATGTTCAAACTGGTTTGGGAAATATTCCAATATGGTTATGGGGAATTGTAGCAGCGCTAATCTTAGGGTCAGCATATTTCGCTTCAACTAAGCTTAGAAAGAAGAAAGTGGAGCCAATAGATTCTATTAGAGAGATTATTCCTCAAGAAGAGCTAGAAGAAATTGATTTACAATTAGCTGGATCAATGGCAAAGCAGCAAATAGAAAAAATGGTTTCAAAGAAGCCCGATGCAGTAGCACAGCTTCTGAGAAACTGGTTAAGCGAAGATTAGGGGTGATTGAGGGATGAGAAAAGCTGGAAAGGGGGAAATGACTGGTCGTGAAAAGGCTGCTGTTTTACTAATTAGCTTAGGACCAGAATTTTCTGCACAAATATTTAAACACTTAAACGATGAAGAAATTGAAGAGCTTACTCTAGAAATCGCCAATATGAGAAAAGTACCGCCAGATGAAAAGGAAAAGATTCTAGAAGAATTTTATGAAATATGCGTTGCTCAAGAGTATATTTCTGAAGGCGGTATTAATTATGCCAAGGATGTACTGGAAAAGGCATTAGGCTCACAAAAAGCAATGGATATAATAAATAAGCTGACAGCTTCATTACAAGTAAAGCCCTTTGACTTTGCTAGAAAGGCAGATCCTGCCCAATTATTAAACTTCATTCAAAATGAGCATCCTCAAACTATTGCTCTTATTTTAGCATATTTACCTTCAAATCAATCGGCACAGATTCTTTCAGCCCTACCACAGGCAAAACAATCTGAAATTGCCCAGAGAATAGCTATTATGGATAGAACATCTCCTGAAATAATAAAGGAAGTTGAGTCTGTTCTTGAGAGAAAGCTATCTTCACTGGTGAGTCAGGACTATACATCGGCTGGAGGAATTCAATCAATAGTTGATATTCTAAACTCAGTTGACAGAGGTACAGAGAAAAATATTATGGATACCCTTGAAATTCAAGATGCAGAGCTTGCTGAAGAGATTCGCAAAAGAATGTTTGTATTCGAAGATATCATTAATCTTGATAGTACATCAATTCAGCGATTTATTCGTGAAATTGAAAATAAAGATCTTGCTATTGCATTAAAGGGAGCAACAGAAGAAGTTTCAGATGTTATCTACGCCAATATGTCAAAGCGTATGGCTGAAATGATTAAAGAGGATATGGAGTTTATGGGTCCTGTTAGATTAAGAGATGTAGAAGAAGCACAGCAAAAGATTGTAAATATCATTAGAAAACTTGAAGAAGCAGGTGAAATCATCATAGCCAGAGGTGGAGGAGATGAAATAATTGTCTAAGATTAAGGTATTTAAATCTGCTGAGGTAGTTTTAGGTGATAAAAAACAAATTGATTTCAGTCAAATTAAAATAAATAACGTTATTAAGCTTCATAACGATAAAAATGATGACATTGAAAATGACTCTTCATTTGATTCGGAATTTGATGAAGCTAGTCGGCAGATTGAAGCTATAATGAATGAAGCAAATGAAGAAGCACAAAAAATAATTGAGGAAGCTAAAAAAGAAGCAGCCTGCATTATTGAAGATGCCCATCGAGAAAGTAATCAAATTCGAGAAAATGCAAGAATGGAAGGCTATGCTGATGGACAAATTCAAGGTGAAGAAAAAGGTTATAAAGAAGTAGAAGCATTTATTGAAGAGGCTAAGGAAATTAAAACTAATATGATGGAAGAAAAAAAGAAGGTTATTAAGGAAGCAGAGAAGGAATTAATTAGTTTAACTATGGAATGTGTAAAAAAGATCATTAACCATGAGCTGGAAGAGGATAATTCTAAGCTAATGGAGGTTATTAGAGAAGGCTTAGAAAAGTGTACCTTTACAGAATCCATTGTAATTCGTGTTTCTGAGTCTGATTATGATTTAGTTAATACTGAAAAGAACAAGATTTTCATGATGACAGAAGGTATCGAAAGGATGGATATAAAATGTGATGCATCCCTCCCATCGGGGAGTGTCATTATTGAAACTCTATCTGGTACTGTTGATTCAAGTGTAGATACTCAAATTAAAGCAATAGAAAAACTTTTTTCCGACATCATTATAAGTGAGTGATAATATGAGTGTTCTTAATTTCAGTAAATATATTGAAGGTATACATTCCTTTGATCCAATAAAATATATAGGTCGAGTTTCCCAGGTTATAGGGTTAACTAT
This sequence comes from Alkaliphilus peptidifermentans DSM 18978, assembly GCF_900101495.1. Lineage (GTDB taxonomy): Bacteria > Bacillota > Clostridia > Peptostreptococcales > Natronincolaceae > Alkaliphilus_C > Alkaliphilus_C peptidifermentans. Next base: position 103,623 of record NZ_FMUS01000004.1, on the reverse strand, counting down.
AGAGTCCATAGGACCAGCTGTTAAAATAGGAGAGGTTTGTTTAATACATACTCTAAAAGGGAAAAAACCTGTTTTGGCAGAGGCTGTTGGTTTTAGAGAAAAAAAGGTCTTACTAATGCCCCTTGGTGAGATGGAGGGTATTGGGCCCGGAAGCAAGGTTGAAGCTACCGGAACAACTTTAGAGGTGAAGGTTGGCAATGCATTACTTGGAAGAGTTTTAGATGGGCTTGGTGAACCTATTGATGGTAAAGGTCCAATTGCTATATCAAAAACCTACCCTGTAATGGGGATACCACCTAATCCATTAGATAGAAAACGGATTATGGAGCCTTTATCTGTTGGAATACGAGCAATTGATGGTATGTTAACCTGTGGAAATGGACAACGTATTGGTATTTTTTCGGGAAGTGGTGTTGGAAAAAGTACAATGCTTGGTATGATTGCAAGGAATACACAGGCTGATGTAAATGTTATTGCATTAATTGGTGAAAGAGGTCGTGAGGTAAAGGAGTTTATTGACAATGACCTACAGGAAGAAGGCTTAAAAAGATCTGTAGTTATTGTTGCAACCTCAGATCAGGCTCCCCTTATTAGGATGAAGGGTGCACTTCTGGCAACATCAATAGCAGAATATTTTAGAGACCAAGGAAGTAATGTAATGCTATTAATGGATTCTCTAACGAGGTTTTCAATGGCTCAAAGAGAAATAGGGCTAGCTATAGGAGAGCCTCCAGTAACAAAAGGATATACTCCTTCTGTATTTGCTGTTCTACCACGATTACTAGAACGATCAGGAACCTCTGAAAAAGGATCAATTACTGGACTTTATACAGTATTAGTAGATGGAGATGACATGAATGAACCAATTGCTGATGCAGTAAGAGGTATTTTAGATGGCCATATAGTTTTATCAAGAAAGCTGGCAAATAAAAACCATTATCCTGCAATCGATATTTTGTCAAGTATAAGTAGGGTTATGCCAAGTATAGTCAACGAAAATCATATTTCTACTGCTTCAAAAATTAAGGAGATATTAGCCACCTATAGTGAGGCAGAAGACCTCATTAATATTGGGGCATATGTAAAAGGAACAAACAAGAAAATTGACTATGCTATTAAGAAGATAGAAGATATAAATCAGTTCTTAACTCAAGGTACCCACGATAAAACTAATTTTATTGAAACATCTGAAGTGATGATTAAAATCCTTAATGAATAGGGAGGTAAGATATGGGTAAGAATTTTTCTTTTCGTTTTGATACGATACTGAATTTAAAGGAAATGCAAGAGGATAATAAGAAGTCTCAATTGGGTAATGCAACTCAAAAGCTAAAAAAGGAAGAGGAAAATTTATTTCAGCTTTTAAATAAGAAGAATAACTTGTCATATCAATGGAAGGAACGAACAAAGGAAGCAATAACCATTAAAGAAGTTCAGATTCATGCTTCTAAGCTGAAATATATAGATGAGGTAATAATTAATCAAAGCAAAAAGGTTTTAAACTGTGAAAGCACTGTAAATAACTGTCGTATACAATTAATTGAGGCTACAAAGCAAACTAAAATATTTAATAAGTTAAAGGAAAAGGATTCAGATGTGTTTCAGTACCAGTTGATGAAAAATGAGGAAGCTCTTTTAGACCAGTTGGTTTCTTATAAGACCGCCGTTAAATAAGGAGGATAAAATGAGCCAAGAGAAAAGCAAAAAGGGAGCATTAAAGGCAGTAGCAATTATTTCAATAGCTTTTTTATTAGTACCTACTATGACTGCAGCCATTACATATTATGCTAATGAAGGCTTTCGCTATAAGACAAATGAAGTTTTATCAACCTTACCTGGTAGCTTAGGTGGATATTTTGAAAATCTTCCTACAAAGGATGAGCAGGAGCAAATAAAAAAACAGATAGCTAAGTATTATATTACCCTTGATGAGGATCGATTAACCGATAAGCTATTAATTGTTAGAGGTGAAGATAAGAAGCTATATCAAGATTTATTATTGCTATTAAATAGAGAAAATTCTGTCAAAATGAGCAGAGTTAGTGATCGAATCAGATTAATAGATTTAGGAGGCAATCAATTAACTAGAATATTTGAAGAGATTCAGGCAGATGAGTTGGAAAAGGTTAATTTCCTTGCAGATTATTTTACTGCATTAAAGCTAAGCGACGGGGTCATGGAAATTGAAAGAAGCTTTGAAAGCGGTGAACTTACCCTTGATATGCTACCATTACTATTTAATAAATTTACAACTGAAGAAGCAGCAAGCTTTCTTTATTATCTTAACACTGATCTTCAGCAAAAGATTAGATTTCGCCTAACATCTGCAAAAAAGGCAGAAATAGACAGACAAATAGAAGCTACTGAGCAGAGGGTAGGACAATTATTAGAAGCCACTATGATATATGAAAAGAAAAGTGTTGATGAACTTATAACTATTATAGGTAATAATGAAAAATATAATATTCAAGACTTATCAGTTATATACTCTAAGCTATCATTAGAAAAGGGTGGCAGGGTTCTTTCTAAAATTAGTAATAACGAACTTATATATGAGCTATATGCGAATCTAAATGAGCTAGAGAAACTAAATGGAACCGATGATGGTTTGTCTACAGCCCTTGCAGCATCGGTACAAGCATATAGGGATTATGATGAAAAAATAATAGAGCTAGTAGAAATATATCAAAAAATGCCTGTTGCGGAGCTGGCAAAAATAGCAGAACAAATGCTAAATAGCAATCAGGTATATCTAAGACATCAGTTGACGCCGCAAGAGCAACTAGTATTTACTAATCAGCAATTGATTTTAGATGTTATGAAGGAATTTAAGCCATCATTAACTGCAAATCTTATTCAAAACTTTAGTACACAACGGGCTATTGAGTTAGCACAAAAAATTATGACCCGTTAAAATATTAAATTAGTGAAGGGAGGTGAAAAAGATGATGCAAATAGAAAGTTTACTTTTCTCAAAGGAAGTCCCTCAACAACCAAAATCATCAACAAAAAATGATTCAGGGGACAGCTTTGTAAATGTACTAAGTAGGGTTAAAAGTACAAGTGAGGCAAAGAACTATAAGTCAGAGGTAAAGGATTCAAAAGAAGCACCAGCAAAAGAAGCACCAGCAAAAGAAACCCAAGCAATTGAAAATGATCCTAAGGAAGTAAAGGTAAAAGGCGAAACTAATAAAACCAACAAAGAAACACCTGTATGTGATACTGAAACAGAAAAGGACGAAATAATTCTGCCAGACAATGTGGTTATACTTCAACTAATAAACCAACTTGAAGAGTTAGTTTCAGAAGGGATTCTTAATGAAGAAGATGCAACCCACATTAAGGAAGCTATTTTAGCCCTAAATAATGATAATGGTCAGCTAGAAACCATTATTAGCACGCTGGAAAATAAGGTTAATCAACTAAATGAAGAGATAAAATCAATAGATGAGTTAATAACCATCAGCATTGATTCATTTGACGAAAAGAATGCGAAAAAAGTTCCCTTAGAAAAAGCAATAGTTAATTTAGAAGAGTTTAAAGATAACCTTAGTACAAGTATACCTTTACTTAATGAGGTTGTTGGTGAGACACCTGTAAACACTGTAAACCTAGACAAAGAGCTACAATTTAGCCAACTGGAAGAGATGAGGTCATTAGATCCAGATCTACCTGTTAAGGAAGCATTCCAAGAAACTGTAGTCCAAAAACCAATTGCAGAGGAAGGAAAGATAAATATTAAAGTAGTTTCTTCAGAGGAAGATAAGACAGATCAATTAAACTTTGATATTCATCAATCTAAAGAGGCCATTGCAGCAAAAATCACTAGTACTATTCAACAATCAACAGCCTTTGTTGATCCAGAAGATATTATTCACCAGGTAGTTAATAAGATGGAAGTGCTTGTATTAAATCACAAAAGTGAAATGAAGCTACAGTTGAGCCCAGAGAACCTTGGAAGTTTAACAATAAAGATAACTGTAGAAGAAGGGGTACTTACTGGAAAGGTTTTTGCTGAGAATCCTCAAGTAAAGGAACTAATTGAAAACAACCTAAACCAATTAAAAATTAATTTAGGTGAAAAGGGGATTTCTGTTAGTAGCTTAGAGGTATCTGTGGGACAAAACCAACAAGAATTTGCTAGAGGAAATGCAGCCTTCTATCAAAGACAGAAGCTTAGGAAGAATACTCCTCAAGCTGGTGGATTAGCAAATATAACCTATGCTGAAGGCAATGTAGCAGTAAATCCATATTTAACTCCATCAAAATTTGATGGAGTAGTGTAGGAAAGGAGGAATTCAAATGAGTAATGTTTCAGAAGTAAACCATAATTATCGTACATATGACCCTGAGGCAACTAAAAATAAAAACAGTGATTTAAGTAAAGATACCTTTTTAAAGATATTAATTACCCAAATGCAAAATCAAGATCCATTGAATCCAATGGAGGACAGAGATTTTATAGCTCAAATGGCTCAGTTTTCAGCTCTGGAGCAAATGCAGAACCTAAATGAAACCATGACAGTCACACAAACCGCTCTTGTTGAGCATATTAGACAGATGAACAATAATCTGGTTAAGAGCCAAACCGCTCTTTTAGACGAAATCGAAAGGATAGGAAAGCATTTTGGAGTGCCTGAAAGGGAAAAGGAAAAAGAAGAAGAAAAAAAAGGCAGTGATCCAGTAGATGGGGATAATTCTGAAGAATAATTTCTAGTTTCAATTGAGGATTGTCATAGGAGGTGTTGTAGAATGTATGACAATATGAAGATTAAACAAAGCTCCTTGCAGCAACCAAGAGTTCAACAGCTTAATAATCAAATTCAAAAGAACCACAGCTTTGATACAATTTTGCAGAAGCAAATACATCAAAGTAAGGAATTGAAATTTTCAAAGCATGCAATGGATAGGCTGGAAAAGAGAAATATTCAATTAAGTGGAAATGATATGACAAGGCTTAATCAAGCTTTGGATATAGCTTCTGAAAAAGGTATTAAGGAAACCCTTATAATGATGGATAATAGAGTATTTGTAGCAAGTGTAACAAATAAAACCGTCATTACTGCAGCAGTTGATGAGCAGTTAAAGGAAAGTGTTTTTACAAATATTGATGGTGCTGTAATAGTCTAAGCCGGACCAACTATGGAGGCTTACCGCTTCTGACCGATTGATGAGGCGGAGTACCACAAAATTATAGGAGGTCGAATAAGTTATGATGAGATCAATGTTTTCGGCTGTATCGGGTTTAAGGGCACATCAGACCCGTATGGACGTTATCGGTAATAACATAGCCAATGTAAATACAGTTGGCTTTAAGGGTTCAAGGGTAACCTTTCAGGAGGTTTTCAGCCAAACTGTTAGGGGAGCAGGCTCACCACAGGGAGGAAGAGGAGGTACAAATCCTCAGCAAATAGGCTTGGGTATTAATGTTGCTTCTATGGATACCTTCCATGTTCAAGGAGCAGTTGAAAGAACAGACTATAATACCGACTTAATGGTAAATGGCGATGGATTCTTTATTGTATCAGATGATGCTAACTTTCTTAATAGAAGCTATACAAGAGCTGGTATGTTTGCACTGGATGAAGCCGGCAACCTTGTTACAGCCGATGGTTTAAGAATATTAGGATATATGGCGGATGAAAATGGAGTATTAAAATCTAGCCTTGAGGGACTTCAAATTTCTAAGGCTAACACCTTTGATGCAAAGGTAACAGAGAATTCTTGGTTTGAAGGAAATTTAAATAGTGAGACAAAAGTAAATACTGCAGGTGGTACAGTTGCAACTGGCATTTATAATAATCCTGCCCCTGGAGATAATAGTGATTTCGTTTACATACAAAAAACTCACTCAAGTGGAACAGGTGTTGTTTATGAAGTTAATCCAGACTTTGAAGAGGCAATAGCTAGAGAAACTACATTTGAGGTTTATGATAATTTGGGTGGAATTCATAACATAAAGCTAGCATTTATTAAAACAGATGATAATAAGTATCAAGTTGAATCTTTTTATGTTAACAAAAATGGAAGCATGTACCCTGTAGGTTCAACTGAGCTTGGAGGAACTTCACCAGTATTAGAATTTAATACTAATGGTAAATTAGCATCAACTTCACCTTCTACAATTGATTTAACAGTTGACCAAACAATAACCAATGGTGCCGGTAGCTTTACTTTTGAGGTTGATTTAAACAAGCTAACTATGTTCGCCAATAAGTCTACAGTATCTTTAAACAAGCAAGACGGCTACAAACAGGGAACCCTGGAGGACTTCACGATTTCCGATTCAGGCGAAATCTATGGAATTTTCGATAATGGACAAAGAAGAACTTTAGGACAACTTGCCCTGGCTAATTTTAAAAATCCTGCCGGCTTGGAGAAGACTGGATCTAACCTATACAGAACAACCTCCAACTCAGGACAAGCCATTGTAGGAGTTGCAGGGGCAGGTGGTTTTGGAAGTCTAAATGCAGGTGCATTAGAAATGTCCAATGTAGACCTTTCTAGAGAGTTCACCAATATGATTACCACACAACGTGGATTCCAGGCCAACTCTAGAATTATAACAACAAGTGATGAAATGCTTCAAGAAGTTGTTAATATGAAGAGGTAGTAAAAAGTAAATATTACCCCGGGTGCATTTATGTACCCGGGGAATAAAAAGGAAGATTGATATGATTAAATTAAAAAGATTAAATCAGTCGGCAACAATTGTTATTAATGCAGAGCTAATAGAAATGGTGGAGGAAACACCAGATACTATTATAAAGTTAACCAATGGAACAAAGATGGTGGTTCAAAATAGCGCTGATGAAGTTATCGATTTAGTTATTGAGTATAAACAAAAAATTTATTTAGGTCTTCAAAAAAATATTTAAAGAACGCAGAAATGAGGTGACGACTTGGATATAGCAACTATTATTGGTATTTTAATCGGTATGGCCTTTATCATTATGGGGATTTTGGTGGATGGAGATTTGATTACTTATTATAACCTAGCATCTATCTTTATTGTACTTGGTGGTACCATAGCAGCAACCTTTGTAGCATATCCACTTGCTAAGGTTACGGAAGCAATGAGAATTGTTTCAAAGGCATTTTCTAATAAAGAAATTGAACCGAGTGAAATAATTCAAAAAATAATAGGACTAGCTAATGTTGCCAGAAAAGAAGGGTTGCTTGCCCTTGAAGAAGCATCTGAAGCAATAGATGACCATTTCCTTCAAAAAGGAATAATGCTAATTGTTGATGGTACTGATCCAGATCTGGTTAGAAACCTTCTTGAAACTGAACTAGCCTTTGTGGAAGAAAGACATAAAAATGGACAGAGTATATTTGAATCAATGGGAAGCTTTTCTCCAGCCTTTGGGATGATAGGAACATTAATAGGTCTAATAAATATGCTAAAGCGCCTAGATGACCCATCAACCATTGGACCAAGTATGGCAGTTGCTTTAATTACAACCTTTTACGGGTCATTGCTGGCAAACCTAATATTTTTACCGATTGCCAATAAGCTAAAGCTAAGAAGCCGTGAAGAAATAATGCGTAAAGAAATAATGGTTGAAGGACTTCTTTCGATTCAAGCCGGAGAAAATCCAAGGATCATTGAAGAAAAGTTAAAAGCATTCTTACCGCCTAAGAGTAGAGAAGTAGCCCAAGTTAAAGAGGAAGGCGTGGAAGCAAATGGCTAGAAGGCGAATAAGTGAAGAGGAAAAAAAGGTGCTCCCGAGTGGATGACCACATATGGAGACATGGTAACACTTTTACTTTGCTTCTTTGTATTATTGTTTTCCTTTTCAGAAATTGATGCTAAAAAGTTTGAAGCAATGATTCGATCATTCCAAGGCTCAATAGGCATTCTGGATGATGGGAATACAATAGAATTAAGTGAATATATTTCTGAGGCATTGCAGGATGATTTAACAACTGATCAGAAGGAAGAGCTGGAGGATTTCAGAAAGCTTAAGGAAAAGCTAGAGGACTTTTTAGTGGAAAATAATCTGGAGGCAGATGTTCTGGTTACTCTGGAGGTAAGGGGCTTAGTATTACGCTTCCAAGATAATGTGTTGTTTGATTCTGGTAGTGCAGAATTAAAGGGTACTTCAAAGGAAATTCTCAATTATTTGGCCACCTTCTTAGTGGAGCCAGAGTTGATTACAAAGTATGTAAGGGTAGAAGGACATACAGATACAGACCCACTAAGATCCAGCTCAAGATATGAGACCAACTGGGAATTATCCGTTGCAAGAGCCGCCAATGTCGTAAGATACTTGATAGAAGAAGTTGACTTGGAGCCTAGACGATTTTCAGCCTCAGGCTATGGCGAATTTCATCCTGTTGCACCTAATGATACCTTAGAAAATAAAGCTAAGAATCGACGTGTAGATATTGTTATTTTGAAATCGGAATTGGCAATATCATTACCACAAGAATCGATGATGGAGGACTAAGATGAATACAAAAAAGATTATTTTATATGGGATTATTGGTTTTCTTTTATCCGGTGTGTTTTTTGGTTCTGCATTCTACTTTTTAGTTATGAGAAATAATACAAATGCAGTTCAAAGCGTTAAGACCTATGAATATCCATTAGGCGATTTCACTGCAAATTTAAGTAATGTCAGAACATATTTCAAGAGCTCAATTGTAGTTGAGACAACAAACAAGAAGCTGATAGATACATTCCAAGAAAAAAATGCCGAAATAAGAGACCAAATAATTAAAAACTTAATTACAAAAAAACCAGATGAGTTATTAACAGCAGAAGGACAAGAAAATCTTCGTACTGAGATAAAAGTAATTATATCTAAAATAGTTGAAGCAGATGAAATAACTAACATATATTTTATCGACTACATAATCCAATAGGGGGTGAAGTCGTGTCAGATGTAATGTCCCAAAACGAAATAGATGCCCTTCTAAAAGCACTAAATAGTGGGGAAGTTGATGCAGATGAAATCAGGGAAGAAAAACAGGAAAAAAAGATAAGGCCTTATGATTTTAAAAGTCCTAAAAAGCTAGCAAAAGATCAATTAAGGACTCTGCATATAATACACGATAATTTTTCTAGAATATTAAACACTTTTTTATCGGGGTATTTAAGAAGTTATATTCACGCAGAAGTATTGTCGGTTGAAGAGCTGTCATACTATGAATTTAGCAACTCTATTGTTAATCCTGCTGTTCTTTCTGTGGTTAATTTTGCACCACTTTCAGGACAAATAGTACTGGAGATATCACCTTCTATAGTCTTTACCTTTATAGATAGAATTTTAGGCGGAAATGGTAAAGAAATGGAAGAAAAACGTAATTTCACAGAAATTGAAATGACTTTGGTTAGAAAATTACAAAAGCAAATACTTGATTTAATGGTGGACCCTTGGGAAAACGTAATAGAGCTAGAACCAAAGCTTGAAAAAATAGAAAATAATTCCCAATTTGTTCAAATCGTTTCGCCGAATGAAACTGTAGCATTAGTTACCTTAAGCCTTAAAATAGGTGAAATTGAAGGTATGATGAACATATGTATTCCTCATATTGTTATAGAACCTATAATTGAAAAGCTTAGCACCAAGTTTTGGTTTTCAAATATAAGTAAAACTGTTACTGGTGAAGATAAGGAAACCCTAAAGAAACGTGTAGAAAAGAGTAAAATTGGTATTAATGTTCTATTAGGAAAAACACGTATAACTGTAAAGGACTTCCTTGAGCTTCAAAGAGGCGATGTAATAATGCTGGATTCATTAGTGAATGATGAATTGGAGATTTGTGTTAGTAACAAGCAAAAATATTATGGGATACCTGGAACTGTGAAAAATAAACTATCAGTTCGAGTTACCCGAATTGACAGGAAAGGAGATGAACTAGATGAGTGATATGCTATCTCAGGAAGAAATTGATGCTCTACTTAGAGGTGCTAGTGACGATGTTAGCTTCCAAGAGGATGAATTTGACTTTACTGATGATGAAAAAGATACAATTGGAGAGATAGGCAATATTAGCATGGGTACAGCTGCCACTACCCTGTCTACCTTACTTGGTAATCGGGTAAATATAACAACACCAAAAGTATCATTGTTAGCTCTGGAGGATTTGATGGAGGAGTATCCTATTCCTTTTGTTGCAGTCGATGTACAATATAAAGAGGGTTTAGAGGGTTTAAATGTTTTAGTTATGAAGGATAGCGATGTAAAAATAATAACAGATTTAATGATGGGCGGTAGTGGACAAGCTTCTGAAGAACCACTTTCTGATATACACTTAAGTGCAATTGGAGAAGCAATGAATCAAATGGTAGGATCATCATCAACATCATTATCTGAAATGTTTTCTAAAAAAATAGATATATATCCTCCTAGAGTATTTCCTATGGATTTGTCTACAGACAAATTTATTGATCTATTCCCAGAATTTACAATGAAGTTTGTACGTATATCCTTTAGTATGGTAATTGGAGATTTAATTGACAGTGAAATTATGCAGTTAATACCACTAGACTTTGCGAAGGAAATGGTGAATAAATTGATGTATAACTATGCTGATGATCAAATAGAAGATGTTAATGAAATATCAATAAATATTTCTCAGGTTGAGGAGAAGATATATGAAAGACCTAACCAGACAACTAATGAAGCAGCATATAGAACAGCTCCTCAAAGTCAACCGAGAGGTGAGCAGCCAGTTAACGTTCAACCAGTGCAGTTTCAATCCTTTGATCAAGCTACTACTAAAGGGATGCCAGAAAATATCGACTTGATCCAAGATGTACCATTAAATGTAACTGTTGAGCTGGGAAGAACAGTAAAAAGAATAAGTGAAATTCTTGAATTTGGTCCAGGAACCATTATAGAGCTAGATAAGCTGGTAGGTGAGCCTCTAGATATATTGGTAAATGGTCAATATGTGGCAAAGGGTGAAGTTGTTGTAATTGATGAAAACTATGGTATTAGAATAACTGATATTGTTAGTTCGGCCAAAAGATTTGCCAAAATATAGAATACTAGCTAAATCTTCTTGAAATTTGTCAATTTAAGTACATTGAATTGACTATTTAGTAATTATATAATACCATTAAGAGGATTGTATCTAATTTTGTCTTTTGGTGTTAACAAATTACCACTAAAAATGTTAAAAAGCAATTTTTAAGGGAGGAATAATAAATGGCAAACGGAATTTTAATAGTTGATGATGCTGCATTCATGAGAATGATGATTAAGGATGTACTTACTAAAAATGGCTTTGATGTTGTTGGAGAAGCAGAAAATGGAGCAAAAGCAATAGAAAAGTTTAAAGAATTAGACCCACTATTAACAATAATGGATATTACCATGCCTGAAGTTGATGGTATACAGGCTGTTAAAGAAATTAAGAAAATTGACCCTAACGCGAAAGTAATAATGTGTTCAGCAATGGGACAGCAAGCAATGGTTATAGAAGCAATTCAAGCTGGGGCAAAGGATTTTATAGTAAAGCCATTCCAAGCTGATCGTGTTATTGAAGCTGTGAAAAAGGTTATAGGATAATGGTGCTATAATGATTAAACAAATATATACGATGCTTGTATTAATCTCGGCAGTAGGATTTGTAGTTTTGCTGGCCTATGGCACTACTGTACTAATCGGTAAGAAGTCAGGAGCTTTTTTTCAAAGTTCTTCAGTTAAAGTTTTGGAAAGGGTTCCTATAGGACAACAGGCAAATATAACGATTATACAGATCCAAAAAAAAGTATATATTTTATCAATGCAGAGCAAAAATGTAGAAGTTATTGATGTGTTGGATGCTGAAGAATGGCACTCCAATAAATCAATTTTAGTAAACGATGATGCAGATAAGACGGGTTTAACTAATATATACTCAGAAAAAATAAAGTCATTAATAATGAATCCTATCTTCAAAAAAGGTGATGAGCATAACTACAATGAAAATGATAAACATAAATAAAATAAAACATAAAAATTTGAAGAATATAGTCCTTGTATTATTGGTTGCTACTATATTTTTATCAACCAGCTGGCAGGTAAATGCTCAGCCAGGAATACCAATTCCAAGAATTGGTTTGAATATTGAAGAAGCTCAAACACCACAGCAGGTGGCAACTTCTATTCAAATTCTATTTCTTCTTACAATTTTATCATTGGCGCCAGCAATTCTTATAATGATGACAGGATTTACTAGAATTATTATTGTACTTTCATTTTTGAGAAACGCTATAGCAACACAACAAACGCCTCCCACGCAAGTTTTGATTGGACTGGCATTGTTTTTAACTTTTTTTATAATGGCACCTATTGCAGCAGAAATAAATGAAAATGCAATTCAACCATATATTGCAGAAGAAATTTCAGATAGTGAGGCAATAGAAAACGCATTAAAACCATTAAGAGAATTTATGTTTAGGCAGACTAGAGAAAAGGATTTAGCACTTTTTATGGAAATAGCCAATAATGATGTGCCAGAGTCTCTAGATGACATACCAACCTCTACACTTATTCCTGCTTTTATTATTAGTGAATTAAAAACAGCATTTCAATTGGGCTTTATATTGTTCGTACCATTCATTGTTATTGATATGGTTGTTGCAAGTACACTAATGTCTATGGGGATGATGATGCTTCCGCCGGCTATGATTTCTCTCCCCTTCAAGCTTTTACTTTTCATTATGGTGGATGGATGGAATATAATTATTAGATCTTTAATTACAGGATTTAACTAGAGGTGATAGTATGAATGAAGCAATGGTAATCGAATTAGGACAACAGACTATGTATACCATTTTAATTATGTCAGCTCCTATGCTGGGGATTGGTCTATTGGTAGGACTAGCTGTAAGTGTATTTCAAGCAACAACCCAAATACAGGAGGCTACATTAGCCTTCATTCCTAAAATAGTTGCAATTTTTGCCGCAGTTGTTATCTTCAGTCCATGGTTACTATCAATTATAATAAATTTTACAACAATGCTCTTTTCTAACCTGAGTATTTATGTACAGTAAATGAGTGAATCATAATGAATGAACTAATGGATTTTATATCAAGTAACTTTATTTTGTTTGTTTTAATAACTGTAAGAGTATCTGGTATTTTTGTAGCTGCACCTATTTTTGCCCGTGGGAATATTCCAATGCTGCTTAAAATAGGTCTTTCTGCTACCATATCCTTTATACTATTACCTATATTGATGGATCATTACACCATTGAGATAGATGGTATTCTATCCTTATCGGTGTATACAATTACAGAGTTTATGATTGGTTTAATAATAGGGTTTATAGCATTTGTATTTTTTTCCGTACTATACTTAGCAGGTACAATTATTGATACTCAAATGGGCTTTGGTATGGTGAATGTATTTGATCCCCAAACAAATACTCAAATTCCAGTAATGGGGAACTTTTATAATAACTTGCTTTCTCTACTTTTTATTATAGTTAATGGACATCACCTACTTATAAGAGCATTAGTACATAGCTATAATATACTGCCAGTTGGTGTTACATTCAATGTAAATATATATGCAATTGATTTAGCAACCGCCATAATGAGTGAGGTTTTCATGTTGGCATTTAAGTTTAGTGCACCAGTTTTATTGACCATCTTTTTAGGTAATGTGGTTTTAGGTATTTTGGCTAGAACAATGCCTCAGATGAATGTATTTATAGTAGGTCTTCCTTTGAAAATAGTAATCGGAATGCTAACAGTAATTATTACTTTACAATACTTTATTCCTTTCTCTGATAGGTTGTTTGATAGAATGATAACTGCTATCTATGAGATGATGCAAATATTAGCAAGAGGTTGATTTTATGGAATATATCATACTAATTGATTTACAGCTTTTTTCAGAGGAAAAAACCGAAAAACCAACCCCTAAGAAAATGAAGGAATCAAGAGAAAAGGGTCAGGTGCTTCATAGTAAAGAAGTTAATTCAGCATTTTTACTTATTGCTGCTTTTATTATGATAGGTTTGATGTCAAATTATATAGGTGGCACCATTGGAAAACTGACAGTATTCACTTATGAGAATTACTTGAACATTGATTATGCATTTTCAGTTAGCAATGTTTATAGATTAATAATATTATCTTTGTATAATATACTTCTTATCATCCTACCGGTTGCTGGAGTTTGCTTCTTAATAGGTTTAATAGCCACTTATATGCAGGTAGGATATTTATTTACAACTAAGACATTAGAAGTAAAGTTCAGCAAGTTGAATCCTATAGAGGGCTTTAAAAGAATTTTTTCCTTAAAGTCCCTTGTGGAATTAGTCAAATCAATTATAAAAATTATTTTTATCGGATATGTGGTTTTTATATATGCTAGAAACAATTTAGATATTATTTTTAATACTATTGCAATGGATATTAAAACTATTGTAGCAACTCTAGTGACAACCACTTTCCATATAGGTATCAGAGCTGGTATTGTTCTTGTTTTTTTGGCGATTCTTGATTATCTATATCAAAAATATGATTATGAAAAGAACCAAAAAATGACTAAGCAGGAGCTTAAAGAGGAATATAAGCAAACAGAAGGAAATCCACAAATCAAATCTAAAATCAAAGAAAAACAAAGGCAAATGTCCATGCGTCGTATGATGCAGGATATACCAAAAGCAGATGTAATCATTACAAACCCAACACATTTTGCTATTGCAGTTCAATATAATAACCTTGTAGACGAAGCGCCAAAGGTTTTAGCAAAGGGACAGGATTTAATAGCACATAGAATTAGAGAGCTTGCAAATGAGCATGAAATTCCAATTGTAGAAAATAAACCTCTAGCACGCAGTCTGTATGATCAGGTGGAGATAGGAGCTTTTATTCCACCAGATTTATACCAAGCTGTTGCAGAGGTACTAGCATATGTATATCAAATTAATAACAGAATCTAAGGGGGGCCGTTAATGAAATTTGGTGATGTAATTGTTGTTCTTGCAGTTATTGCGTTAGTTATTATTATAATTATTCCAATCCCTTTAGGAGCACTTGATGTTTTATTAAGCTTTAATATATCATTGGCGTTGTTAATTCTTATTATTGCCATGTACAATCAAGAAGCACTACAGTTTTCTATTTTTCCATCAATGCTGCTTTTAACAACCTTGTTCCGACTAGCATTAAATATTACTACAACAAGATATATTCTATCAGAAGGCAATGCAGGTAGTGTTATCGAAACATTTGGAGACTTTGTAATGCAAGGCAATGCTGTTGTAGGATTTATTGTATTTTTAATTATTATTGTTATTCAGTTTCTTGTAATTACAAAGGGGTCTGAACGTGTAGCTGAAGTAGCAGCTCGTTTTACTCTAGATGCAATGCCCGGCAAGCAAATGGCTATTGATGCAGATTTAAATGCTGGCTTAATTGATGAACGTGAAGCTAGGGAACGAAGGATAAAAATTCAAAGGGAATCTGATTTTTATGGTTCGATGGATGGTGCTAGTAAATTCGTTAAAGGAGATGCTATAGCTGGAATAGTAATAACTATAATTAATATTATTGCCGGTTTAATAATAGGTGTTTGGATGGGCGGCTTAGATTTTGGAACAGCCATACAAAAATACACATTATTAACTGTTGGAGATGGTCTTGCCAGTCAAATTCCTGCCCTGTTAATTTCAACAGCCACAGGTATTGTTGTTACTAGAGCAGCATCTGAAGGCAACCTTGGTAGCGACTTAATTAATCAATTATTTAATCAACCTAAGGTTATGTTCATTATTTCTGGAGTATTATTTTTCCTTGGACTTACACCATTACCTACATTTCCATTTTTCTTACTAACAGCTGTGTTTCTTTTCCTAGGCTTCCAGCTGAGTAGAGCAATAAAAGCTGCAGAATTCAACGAAGTGGGTGTTGAGGTTCAAGATGATGCAGAAGAAAAGCGAAGGCCAGAAAATGTATTGCCATTATTAAATATTGATCCAATAGAATTGGAATTCGGATACGGTATTATCCCTTTAGCTGACACAAATCAAGGGGGAGATTTATTCGATCGTTTTGTAATGATAAGAAGACAGTGTGCCATGGAGCTTGGAATAATTGTACCTATGATTAGACTTCGTGATAACATTCAGCTTGAGCCTAATCAATATATAATCAAGATAAAAGGGGTTGAAATAAGCGGTGGCGAAATTATCTTTGATCATTACTTAGCAATGAACCCTGGATCAGCTGAAGGTGAAGTTGAAGGGATTGACACTATTGAGCCAGCCTTTGGATTGCCTGCAAAATGGATTGACGAACAGGAAAGGGAAAAGGCTGAAATGTTAGGTTTTACAGTGGTAGATCCTCCATCAATAATCGCAACTCACTTAACAGAAATTATTAAGAGACATTCCCACGAGTTATTGGGGCGACAAGAGGTAAAGAAGCTTATTGATAATGTACGTGAAACTTATCCTGCCTTAGTTGACGAATTAGTACCAAATCAATTAGGTTTAGGTGAAATACAAAAAGTATTAAAAAACTTGTTAAAGGAAGGTGTTTCAATACGGAATATGGTTACTATTTTAGAAACACTTGCCGATTATTCTGGTATTACAAGAGATACAGATATGCTTACTGAATATGTAAGACAATCCCTTTCAAGAGTTATAACAAAACAATTTATAATGAGTCAGCCTACTAAGGTAATTACATTGGATCAAGGATTAGAGCAAAAAATAATTGACTCAATTCAACAAACTGAAAGAGGAAATTATGTATCAATTGACCCGGATGTGGTTCAATTAATCTTAAAAAATCTATCCCATCAAGTTCAAAGACTTATGTCCTTGGGTGAGCAACCAATTGTGATAACGGCTCCAATAGTAAGACTATACTTTAAAAGGTTAACTGAGCAATTGACCTCTGACTTAGTAGTCTTATCCTATAACGAAATAGATCCTTCGGTGGAAATTGAGTCAATAGGGATGGTGAATATATAATGAAGGTAAAGAAATTTTGTGCATTTGATAATCATGAGGCTATGATGAAAATAAGAGCTGACTTAGGACCAGATGCTGTTATACTTCACCAGAGAAAAATAAAGCAAAAAGGATTATTTGGCTATTTTAAGAAGCCTATGATAGAAGTGGTGGCTGCAATTGAAGAGGTTGAGTATAAAGCGCCGAAAACGCAAAAGCTCCCAATAATCAGACCAGAAGAGATTTTAAGGGAGAGACTAGTACAAAAACAACCTCAAATAAAGGATGAGCCGGTAATTAATAAAGAAATATCAGAAATTAAAGATATGCTATTCAATGTTATGAAAAAGGTTAATCAAGAGGATGTAAACGACATAATTAAGAATACTGATAATCAGAACCTTATTGATATATACCAGCAATTAAAGGAGCATGAAATAGAAGAACACATATTGGAAAAAATACTTAATGAATTGAATGGCAGCTTGATTAAATCGGATGAGTCCAGCAGTAAAGAGCTTTTAATAGAAAGATTTAAAGAAATAATTGATCAATATATTATAGACAATAAGAATAGTAAGCTTTCTAAGTTTATTTTCTTTGTTGGTCCAACTGGAGTTGGTAAAACAACAACGATTGCAAAGCTTGCGGCACACTATTCAATGAATGAAGGGAAAAAGGTAGCCTTCATAAGTGCAGACACCTATAGAATTGCTGCTGTCGAGCAATTGAAAACCTATAGTGACATATTGAGTATTCCAGTTGAAGTAATTTATGAAGCAGATGAAATTCATGGTGCTATAGAAAAATTAAAGTTTTACGATATTATTATGGTTGATACAGCAGGAAGAAGTCATAAGAATGAGAAGCAGGTTGATGAATTAAAGAAGCTGTTAGAGCAAATAAATGATAAAGAAACATATCTTGTTATTAGCTGTACTTCTAAAAATAAAGATGTTAAAGAAATAATAAATACTTATAATTTTATAGAAAATTACAGGATTATATTCACTAAAATAGACGAAGCAACTTCATATGGAACAATTATTAATACAGCTATTGAGACTCAAAAACCTATTTCCTATATTACCACAGGACAAAGTGTGCCTGACGATATAGAACTAATTAGTGTTGATAAAATTGTCAGTCTCTTGATTAAGGAGGCATAAAATGAAGGATCAAGCTGCGAGATTAAGAGAACTGATTTATCAAAACAAAAGCAAACCTATAATTGAAAAAGAGGCTGAAAAACAGGCTGAAAAACAGGCTCGAATAATATGCATAACAAGTGGAAAGGGTGGAGTAGGGAAAACCAATTTTACCCTTAACTTAGCCATAGCCCTTAGTATGCAGAATAAAAAAGTTGTTATCTTTGATGCTGATTTAGGACTAGCCAATATAGATGTTGTTTTAGGAGCAGTACCTAAATATACATTAGCTGATGTCGTTAATGGTAAAAAAGAGTTGATGGATGTAATGATTCCGGGGCCTAATGGTATAAAAATAATATCAGGTGGTTCAGGAATTACTGCCCTTATAGATTTAACTCAGGAGAAACTTCAATATTTAATTGAAAAATTTCAAGGAATTAACGATTATGCAGATATTATCTTAATTGATACAGGTGCAGGCCTTTCAACAAGTGTTTTATCCTTTGCATTGGCAGCTGAAGAAGTAGTTGTAGTTTGCACACCTGAGCCTACAGCAATAACCGATGCTTATGCCATGATTAAAACAATAGGAAAAAGAGAAGAAGGCAAAAAACTAAAACTACTAATAAACAGAGTAGAAAGTGTTAATGAAGGAAAGGTTGCATTTGAAAAGCTAAAAAATGCATGCGAAAAATTTTTAAATGTACAAATTGAAAAATTAGGGTTTCTTGCTGATGACATCGTTGTATCTAGAGCTGTAAAAATGCAAAAACCTTTTATACTACAGTATCCTAATAGCTTGGTTAGTAAGAATGTTGAAGTAATTGCACTTAAACTAATTAATGAGTATGTTAAGGAAGAAGTTTCATTTACCACTAAAGGTTTCTTTCATAAGGTAATAAGTCTTTTTAGATAGGGGTGATGGATTTGAATTTAATTACAGAATTGAAGGTAGGAGAAAAAATCGAAGTTGAACTAACTAATTTTAAAAATAGGAATAAGCATTTTATAGTAAGTCAAATCCTTGATATTAAAGATAAAAAAATTTATATAAGTAATCCTATTAGAAAAGGAACACCATATCCCCTTTTAGAGGGTCAACAAATAAAGATTATTTTTTATCGAGAAGAAAAAGGAATATTCAGTTTTGTTGCCGAAATTAAACATAAGAAACAAAGTAGAATTTTAATATATGCCGTCGAACCTATCACAGAACCTGTAAAAACTCAAAGAAGATTTTTCTTCAGGCTGGATGTTATTTTAAAGGT
This sequence comes from Alkaliphilus peptidifermentans DSM 18978, assembly GCF_900101495.1. GTDB lineage: Bacteria > Bacillota > Clostridia > Peptostreptococcales > Natronincolaceae > Alkaliphilus_C > Alkaliphilus_C peptidifermentans. The sequence continues at coordinate 84,288 of NZ_FMUS01000004.1, read as the reverse complement.
GGTTATACGTAATCTAGATGAAGATAAGAAGGTTGAGTGTATTGCAAAGGACCTTAGTGGTGGGGGTATGAAGGTAATTAGTAAAGCAGGTTACACTGAAGGGGTTTTACTTGAATGTGATATTTATCTTAAGGATGGAGAATATGTTACTACAGTTGGTGATGTAATTCGGTCTATTAAAAATCCAATTACTAATGAATATGAGCTGGGTATAAAATTTCAAGATATTAGCGAAAGTGTTAGGAATAATATAATATCATTTATTTTTGAAAAACAGAGAATACTTAGAAAAAAAGGATTGATTTAGATGACCCATAGTAAAGACCTAATAAAAGTCCTTATAGTTGATGATTCAGCCTTTATGAGAAAAATATTGACAGACATAATAAATAGTGATCCTAACCTAATGGTTGTTGGCTTTGCAAGAAATGGAAATGAGGCAATAGAAAAGAGGAAGAGCTTACAACCAGACATTATAACAATGGATGTAGAAATGCCCATCATGAATGGAATTGAGGCTTTAAAATTCATTATGAAGAATAATCCATTGCCAGTAGTGATGTTGAGTAGCTTAACTGCTGATGGAGCGGAAGCCACAATGACTGCTTTAGATTTGGGAGCAGTAGATTTTATTCAAAAACCATCCAGTGTCTTTCATATTAATGCCGAGGAGATGAAGTGGGAATTAACAGATAAAATAAAAGCAGCAGCAAAAGCAAAGATTCTGAAGAAGTTCACAGATGAAGGTATTATTAGTGAATCCATCATTTACAAAATAGGTACAAGACGTAAGTCTTCATCAAAAAATAGGATTATTACAATAGGAACTTCAACAGGTGGACCTAAAGCATTACAGGCTGTTATTCCGTTATTACCTGCAGATATACCTGCGTCAATACTAATAGTTCAGCATATGCCACCAGGATTTACTCGCTCCCTAGCTGAAAGATTAGATACCATTTCTCAAATAACAGTTAAAGAAGCTGAAAACGGCGAAAAAATTCTACCAGGAGTAGCCTATGTAGCACCTGGAGACCAGCATTTAGAGATTGAAAAGAGAGTAAATGAGTGTTATATACGATTAAGTAATAGTGATCCTGTATCTGGTCATAGACCGTCGGTTGATGTAATGTTTAACTCAGTTGCTGAATTACAGCAGGAAAAGGTATTGGCAGTTATTATGACTGGAATGGGCTCTGACGGCGCAATGGGCTTAAAGGAACTAAAGGATAGGAAGAATGCTCCTGTAATTGCTCAAGACGAAGAAAGCTGCGTTGTGTATGGTATGCCAAAGAGCGCAGTTAAAATAGGTGTTGTTGATGAAATTGTACCGTTGAATAAAATTGCAAATGCAATATTAAATAGGTTGGAGGTGCTATAATATGGATATGAATCAGTATTTGGATATTTTTATTGAAGAGTCAAAGGAACACCTGCAAAGCATGAATCAAATATTATTACAAATGGAAAATGATACTGAAGAAATCAGCAAGTTAAATGAAATTTTCAGAATTGCCCATACTTTAAAGGGCATGTCCAGCACAATGGGTTATAATAATCTTGCTCAATTGACCCATGAAATGGAAAGCGCCCTTCATTTGGTAAGAAGTGGGGAGTTGAAGATGAGTTCAGGAATAATAGACCTGCTCTTCCTATGTTTTGACGAATTGGATAAATACATAACAGAAATTGAAGGTAGTGGAACAGAAGGCGAAAATACATCGCAGGAAATAGTTAAGAAGCTAGAAGACTTAAGATTAAATGGAATTAATGAAAGAACCGTTGAAACTAAATATAGTATAGAGAATAATAAGTTAGGTATAGAACTAAATGAATATGTACATAGCGTAATAAAAAAGGCTTTACAGCAAGAGTTGAATGCCTATTTTGTGAAAATAACCTTAGATAGCAAGTGTATGCTGAAATCTGCTAGGGCATATATAATAATTAATAGTCTTGAAAAGCTTACTGAAATCGTTCACTCTAACCCTAGTATAGAGGATATTGAGGATGAAAGATTTGATTTAAGCTTTGAGCTTATTGTTATTACCAAATCAGATAATAAAATATTAGAGAGAGAGCTTAAAAGCATATCAGAAATAGAAAACATTGAAATTACAAGTCTTGAAGAAAACTATTCAATTAAAAATGTAGAAAATAATGATATAAGTATAAATGACAGTCTTGAGGATGATGGCGTTACTGAAAATGTAATAGCCAGCAAAAGCGATGAGGGTAAATCTAAGAAGGCTAAAACAGGGAAAACTGTTAGAGTCGATATCGATAGACTGGACAACCTTATGAATCTAGTAAGTGAACTAATTATTATCAAAACAAGACTAGAGGATATAGATGACTCTGGAAATGGACAAAGCATGCATGAGGCAATTGAGTATCTTGAAAGAATAACAACTAGTCTACATGATGCAGTTATGAAGGTTAGAATGGTACCAATTGAAAGGGTATTCAATAGATTCCCAAGAATGGTCCGTGATTTAGCTAAGGATTTAGGAAAAGAAATTTCACTAATTATGTCAGGGGAAGAAACAGAGGTAGATCGTACAGTTATCGATGAAATTGGAGACCCCCTAATCCATCTAATAAGGAACTCAATAGATCATGGAGTTGAAGAACCAGAGGTAAGGTTAATGGCAGGAAAGCCTAAAAATGGTACTGTAAAGCTAATTGCCTATCCAGATGGTAACAGTGTTGTAATAGAGGTAGAAGATGACGGTAAAGGAATAGACATCGAGAAGGTTAAGGCCAAGGGCATTGAACGAGGATTAATCACCCTTCAACAAAGTCAAATTATGGATGATTCTGAGGCAATTAATTTACTATTCAATCCAGGATTTAGTACAGTCAATAAAATTACAGATATATCCGGGAGAGGTGTTGGTTTGGATGTAGTTAAGACCAAAATCGAATCCCTTGGGGGAGTCGTGGAGGTTGACAATAGAAAAGGTGAAGGAACTAAATTCATTATTAGATTACCATTAACCCTTGCAATCATTCAAGCTCTATTGATTAATGTTGGCCCAGAGAAGTATGCAATACCTCTTAATACTATTAAAGAAATAACTACTATATCAGCAGATACTATAAGGAAGGTACAAAACAATGAAGTAGTTTTATATAGGAATAACACCTTACCTATTCTACGACTATCAAATCTGCTTCAGGTTGATGCCAACCATCAGGATTCAGATGATTATATAGTTGTTATAGTTAAGAAGGGTGAAAAGACAGCAGGAATAATAGTAGATCACTTAATTGGTCAGCAAGAGATTGTTATAAAATCTCTTGGAAAATACTTATCAAATGTTAAAGCCATTGCAGGAGCAACAATATTAGGAAATGGATCTGTTGCTTTGATTGTTGATACTAATTCTTTTTTTAGGGGGTGAGATAGCATGAGTAATAATATAGAAAATAATAATCAATATGTAATTTTTAAATTAGAAAACGAAAATTATGGTATACCAATTTCTTATGTAGAAACCATAGAAAAGGTAACAGAAATAACAAGAGTGCCAAATGCACCCCACTATGTAAATGGCGTAATTAACCTTAGGGGTGATGTTGTACCAGTTGTTGACTTAGGAAAGAGGTTTAATTTCAATGAAAAGCCGATTACTAATGAGACAAGAATAATCATTCTATCTGTTGAAGAAATGATGCTGGGCCTCCTTGTTGACAGCTCATCAGAGGTTTTGACTATAGAAAATGAGACAATTGATAACACATCAAACTTTGTAAATACCTTTGAAGATGATTACATTAGTGGAATTGGTAAGGTAGAAGAGCGAATGATTATTATTGTAGATATACTTAAAATTTTAGGTATAGATTTATCAGAATAGGTAGGTGATACCAACCATGACATTTACTATTGAAGACTTAAATAATATTCATCTTGATGTATTACGTGAAATAGGAAATATCGGCTCTGGAAATGCTGCATCTGCCCTTGCTAAATTGATAAATAAACGTATAGATATGGATGTGCCTATTATTCAGATTCTAGCCTTTGAAGATGTAGCAGCTATTCTCGGTGGAGAAGAGATGGTGGTAGCAGGCATATACTTTGAAGTTGATGGAGATATATCAGGGAATATAATGTTTCTGCTAGATATTGCTTCATCAAAAATATTAACTAGTATTCTCATGGGTAGAGAGGATTTTTCAGGAGAATTGGATGAGATGGATCGCTCAGCTCTGCAGGAGGTAGGAAATATTTTGTCAGGTTCGTATATTTCTTCGCTGTCTGCACTAACTGGTTTAACCATGAAGTTATCGATTCCTTCACTATGTATTGATATGGCAGGTGCTATTCTAAGTGTTCCTGCAATCCAGTTTTCACAAACCAGTGATAAAGTAGTGCTTATCGAAACTATATTGAAGGAAGGCAGTAATCACGTTAAGGGTAATTTTTTCTTAATTCCTGATAGTGACTCCTTCGATAAACTATTGCAGAGTTTAGGAGTGTATGGCTAAATGCAAAAAGTTATTAAAGTTGGAATGGCAGATTTACAAGTAGTAGAAGAACCAGATATTTTAACAACCCTTGGTTTAGGATCCTGTGTTGGAATAGCATTATATGATAGGCATAAAAAAATAGCTGGCTTAGCCCATATTATGCTTCCTTCAAGCACTCAAATCAAAAACAATTCAAACCTAGCGAAATTTGCTGATACAGCCATTGAAGTATTGATTAAAGACATGTTAAAAAGAGGCGCATCAATGGGAAGACTTACAGCAAAAATAGCTGGAGGAGCCCAAATGTTTTCATTTGGCAATAATGGTGGCGATTTAATGAAAATTGGTTATAGAAATACCATTGCTACAAAAGAAATACTAGAGAAGTATAGAATATCAATTTTAGCAGAAGATACAGGTGGAAACCATGGTAGAACAATAGAGTTTTACTCTGAAACAGGAGATTTACTAGTAAAAACAATAGGATATGGTGTTAAGACAATTTAGTTGAATCACCAGCCAGGAGGTTAACAATGGATAACTTCAGCCTATGGCAAAAATATAAAAAAAATAATGATATAAATGCTAAACATTGCCTAGTAGAGGAGTACGTCGAACTAGTGAAAATTGTTGCTGGTCGTCTTTCTACAACATATGGAAACACTGTTGAGTACGAAGACTTAGTTAGCTATGGTATTTTTGGTCTATTAGATGCGATTGAAAAGTTTGAGTTAGAAAAAAATGTTAAGTTCGAGACCTATGCACAAATAAGAATACGTGGCGCAATTGTTGATCACCTAAGAAACTTGGATTGGATTCCAAGGTCTATAAGACAAAAAGTTAAAGCTGTTGAAGCAGCATATAGAAAGCTTGAAAATTCCCTAGGAAGAAGTGCTACTGATAGAGAAGTATCCATAGAGTTGGGAATGACTATTAAAGAATTTCACTCAATCCTTCAGCAAATTAGCAACTTAAACATTGTTTCTCTAGAAGAGCAGCTATCAGAAGGTAACTTCAAAAGTATATCTGATGAGGTAGAAAATTTACCGGAAAACATTGTGTGTGGAGATGAAATTAAAGAAATTTTAAAAGACACTATTGAGCAGCTACCAGAGAGAGAAAGACAAGTAATTTCATTGTATTATTACGATGAATTAACCTATAGGGAGATAGGTGTTGTTTTAAATATTTCAGAATCTCGAGTTTCACAGCTACATTCTAAGGCTATATCAAGGCTTAAAGGTAAATTAATATAGTAAGAACACAATGATTAATTTAGTTATGTAAGGGGGTTAAGGGAGTGGAAAATCAACATATTTTTATAGAAGGCACGGATTATAACGATGCATTGTCTAAGGGATTGATACAGCTAAGCTTAACTAAAGATGAAGTTGATATTGAAATTATCGAAGAAAAGAAGCAGTTTTTGTTTAAAAAAGGATTTGTAAAGCTTAAACTTACGCCTAAAAATCCAGATAACTTAATAAATGAAATGGCTTCCACAGTAGAGACTATTATAAATGATGATATTATAGCCTTACTTGATAAAAAGGTGATTGAAGATGACTCTGATGGTAATTCATCCTACCTTATTGAATATCGTGAAGATGGAGTTTATCTTAATGTTATTAATAAAAATGAGGCTAGTGAACAGCATCTTGTGGAGGACATTATAGCCTATGTTAAAGCTAAGAACATTAAAGACCATGATCTGCTTAAAATTACAATGGCAGTAAAGGAAAGAATAAATGTCCTAATAGCACCTCCACAGAATGAAGAATTAATAGACAGTACTGTAAAATATGAGATTAGCAAAGATCGAATGGAGGCCAGAATTGCTTTAACTAAGCCTTTAGGTGGAAAATTATTTACTATTGATACCTTAAAGCAGGAGTTAAGTGAATATGGCATAAATTACGGAATAAATGAAGAACAATTGGTTTACTTAATTGATAAGAAGCTAATGGAAATATTCGTACCTATTGCTAAAGGGAAAGAGGCAGTCAACGGAATTGATGGAAAAGTTATATATAAATTCGATATAAGTAAAGCATTCAAGCCAGTTATTCTAGAAGATGGTACAGTTGATCATAAGCATCTTAACCTTATAAAGAACGTGAATAAGGGAGATTTATTGGCGGAGATGATTCCTCCTACAGAGGGAGTATTAGGTTTTGATATTTTTGGAAAAGAGATTAAACCCAAAAAAGGAAAAGAAGCTCGATTTAAGCCTGGAAAAAATACTATTGAAGGTGAAGATGGCTTAAAACTTTATGCTTCAACAGATGGACAGGTTAGTATAGAGGACGGAAAAGTAACTGTCAGTGAAGTCTATAATATCATTGGAAATGTGGATAATTCAACAGGCAATATAGATTTTAATGGGTCTGTTGTAGTTAAAGGAAATGTTAAATCTGGATTTATAATTAAAGCTGAAGGAAATATAGAAGTTCATGGTGTTGTTGAAGGTGCAACCCTTATGGCAAAGGGAGATATATTACTAAATAGAGGAGTACAAGGAAATTATCAGTGTTACTTGGAAAGTAAAGGTAACCTTATAGCAAAATATATTGAAAATGCAAAAATAAAATGCTATGGCAATCTACAAGCAGATTGTATTTTACATAGCGAAATTGTAGCAAAAGGAAAGATATTATTGGTGGGTAAAAAATCCCTTGTGGTGGGGGGAGATATTAGAGCAGGTGAAGAGCTTAGGGCTAAAATTATTGGCTCCCATATGGGCACCTTTACTAAAATTGAGGTAGGTGCCGACCCAGAGGAAAGAGCTGCCCTTGAATCACTGAAAACAGAAATGGCCGAAATAGAAAAAAACATGTCTAATCTGAAAAAAACCATAGATTTATTAGCACGAATGGCAAAAACATCTCCCCTTCCAAAGGCAAAGGAAGAGATTTATGTTAAGTCAATTAAAACCTATGAGTTCTTAAAAAATAAATATGAAAAATTAACAGAAGATTATAATTTATTAGAGGCTAAAATTCAAAGCGCTACCCGGGGTAAGATACATGTTTCAGATAAGCTATACCCTGGAGTGAAGGTAGTAATTTTAAATGTAACAAGGCACTTTAATGATGAGCTTTCAAATTGTACTTTATATAAAAAAGAAGGCGATGTAGTTATTGGTCCATATGAAAGATAGGGGGTACTACTATGTCAGTAAAACCTATAGATTTTCATCTCACTTATGCAAATACCATAAGGGAATCAAAGGATAAGCAAAATGATGTTCATCGACCGAAGGATACAAACCATTATATCGAGAACAAAATACAAGCTGAAGTTAAAAAAAATCTTCAAAGAACTACCAATACAGAGGAAACCAAGCATAAAGCAATTGCTAATAAAGAAAAAGATAAAAATTCTAGTAAGAAAAATGAAGATAATAAAAAAAGAAGAAAGAGCTCAAAGGAAGAAATTGAAAAGGAATGTAATAGGAACACTGGTATTGGAACAAAACTAGATATTATGATATAAGAGGTGCATTATGGATTACAATACAATCATTATAATAATAGGTGGTATTATAGTTTTGGCTGCTTTAATTACAATAATAAAGTCCAGTAGTAGAGATCAAACAGAGGTTACATATAATACTCCTATTATGGGACTTCATAAGATTCAAGACCATGAAACGCTTGATCAGGAAAGGATAATGCACGAAATAAGTAATATGCGTAGCGATATTCTACAGGTTAAGAATGATATTCTTAACCTCTTTGAGCTTTACAATAAAAATAATAAAACTAATACTTTGGGTAATATTGTGGTGGATGAAGAAGAGCCCTTTAATCAGACGTTGAATTATAACATGTTTATTCAACGAAATAATAACATTATTCAGCTGTATCAAGAGGGAGACACACCAGATGTGATAGCCAGAAAGCTTAATAAAAGTGTTCGTGAAGTTGAAATGGTAATCAAACTGGTGAAATGAGGTGGATACTCTTGAAAAGGTTTTGCATACTTAGTTTAATAATTGGAATTGGAATAGGAATGATAATAACGGCCTCCATTAATATTATTTTTCAAGGCAATCAGCATGAAACAGCTATCACTTTAAAAAATCAGCAGGATGAAAATGATATGGAAAAAGGCATTGGTCAGCTTAAAAGTGTGGAGCTTACTGAGAAACAGGATAATAAAATAATTGAAGATGAAGGTATTAATGAAGAAGATTTTGTTGAGAATAATAATATTGATGAGAAGGATCTAGAAAATGATGAAGGTTTTTATGAAGTATATATCACCAATGGAATGACGACACAACAGATTGCCAAGTCTCTTAATGAAGCAGGAGCTGTAGATGATATTAATGCTTTTATAGACTATTCTATAACGAAAAAGGTTACTACTAAGTTCCGAATAGGATATAAAAAAATTCCAGTTGGAAGCTCTTATGATGACATTATTAGCATATTAACAACTATTAGTAGAGATGAATAAAAGATGTTAAAATGCAATTATTTATGAAATTTTAAAAAAAATTGTTGCTTCATAAATAACTCTGTGTTAAAATACTAGAGGTGATTAAAACACACATCCTTTGATTTACTCGGTAGTGCCAATGGTTCTGAGTAGAAATGAAAAGGATGGAGGAAAAACTAAAGGAGGTGTCGATTAATGTCAGTAATTTCAATGAAACAACTTTTAGAAGCAGGTGTTCATTTTGGACATCAAACAAGAAGATGGAATCCTAAAATGGCAGAGTATATCTTTACAGAAAGAAATGGTATCTATATTATTGACCTACAAAAGACTGTGAAGAAGGTAGAAGAAGCCTACAGTATTATGAAGGAAATAGCTGCAGAAGGAAAAAACATTCTTTTTGTTGGTACTAAAAAACAAGCACAAGAGGCAATTGAAGAAGAGGCTAAAAGATGCGGTATGTACTTTGTAAATCAAAGATGGTTAGGTGGTATGCTAACCAATTACAAAACCATCAAAATTAGAATTAATCGTCTTCATGAGCTTGAGAAAATGGAAGAGGATGGTACTTTTGAAGTCCTACCAAAGAAGGAAGTTATTAAGCTTAGACATGAAATGGAAAGGCTTGAAAAATTCTTAGGTGGAATTAAGAATATGACAGAATTACCAGAGGCCCTTTTCGTTGTAGATCCAAGAAAAGAAAGAATAGCTATCAAGGAAGCCCATAAAATTGGTATACCTGTTATCTCAATTGTAGATACTAATTGTGATCCCGATGAAGTTGACTATGTCATCCCAGGAAATGATGATGCAATTCGAGCGGTCAAGCTACTTACTGCTACTATGGCTAATGCTGTGTTAGAAGGTAAACAAGGGGAGCAAACTGAAGAATAAAAGAAATACGAGGTAAGGGTTGAAAGGGGTTGTCCCTTGCTCCCTTACCTTTATTATATTGAATGAGGAGGCAAAATATATGAGTATAACTGCAGGAATGGTAAAGGAACTTAGAGAAAAAACCGGAGCAGGAATGATGGACTGTAAAAAGGCTTTAACAGATACAAATGGAAATATGGAAAAGGCTATGGAGGTTTTAAGGGAAAAAGGGTTAGCAGCAGTTGCTAAAAAAGCTGGAAGAATTGCAGCAGAGGGTTTAGTAGAGTCATACATACATGGTGGAAGAATTGGTGTTTTAGTTGAAGTTAACTCTGAGACTGACTTCGTAGCTAAAAATCAAGAATTTAAGGATTTTGTTAAGGATGTTGCTATGCAAATCGCAGCTTCAAATCCGTTATATGTAAGAAGAGAAGAAGTACCTACCGATAACATAGAAAAGGAAAAAGAAATATTAAGAAAGCAGGCGTTAAATGAAGGAAAGCCTGAAAAAATAGTAGATAAGATGGTTGAAGGACGTATTGAAAAATACTATAAGGAAGTCTGCTTACTAGAGCAACCTTTTGTTAAGAACCCTGATCTTTCAATTAGTGATTTATTAACTGAAAAAATAGCTAAAATTGGAGAGAACATTTCTATAAGAAGATTTGTAAGATTTGAAGTTGGAGAAGGATTAGAAAAGAAGGAAGAGAATTTTGCAGAAGAAGTTGCAAAGCAACTAGGACAATAATAAAGAGAACATTTTTGTGTTCCCGAGGTTGTTGAAAAAGTCAACAATAACCAGACTGTTTAAAATTCTGCAGATTCAAGGCGCAAGAAAACCCAGCGGCTGCAGCGTATACGTAATACGTAAGGGTGCTGGGTTTTTGCAGTAACGAAGAAGATGTAGGATTTTTAACAGTCTGAGGAGAACACTTTAGTGTTCTCCTTTATAATAAAAATAGCTTTAAATTTATATATAAATGGAATCGATTTAATTATTACGGGTGAAAATAAATAAATGTAAAATTTATTTGATATTTTATAAATTGATTATAAAGGAAAATAAAGGATTTTCATTTCAGGTGTAGAAATAAATAAAATGGAGGGTTTCAATATGACTAAGCCCATATATAAGAGAGTGTTACTCAAAATAAGTGGTGAAGCATTAGCTGGAAAGCAGGGTTTTGGATTAGACACTGATACTATTAATAACATTGCTAAAGAGATTAAAGACGTTAGAGCAATGGGGGTAGAGGTTGCTGTGGTAGTAGGTGGAGGAAATTTCTGGCGGGGTAGAAGTGGTGAAGGAATGGACCGTACAACAGCAGATTATATGGGAATGCTTGCAACTGTTATTAATGGATTGGCACTTCAGGATGCCTTAGAAAATCTAGATGTAATGACTAGGGTTCAAACTGCTATTGAAATGAGACAAATAGCAGAACCATATATTAGGAGAAGAGCAATAAGGCATTTAGAAAAGGGACGTGTTATAATATTTGCAGCAGGAACAGGAAATCCATATTTTTCAACTGATACTACAGCAGCATTAAGAGCAGCAGAAATTGAGGCGGAGGTTATATTGCTTGCTAAGAAAGTTGATGGAGTTTATGATTCCGACCCCAACACAAATCCAGAAGCTAAAAAATTCAACCAGTTAACTTACTTAGATGTTTTAAAGCTGGGGCTTAAGGTTATGGATTCAACTGCAACATCTCTTTGTATGGATAACAGAATTCCAATAAAGGTTTTTGGAATAGATGAACCTCAAAACATTACAAGGGTTGTTTTAGGAGACTCAATAGGAACCTACATAAATAGTTAAATGAGGAAATTGCATAATTCTCATTATTTGATTTTTGAATTATGCTTTTTACTAAATAGTATTTTATTATAAAGGAGGAGATTATATGTACTTAGAAACTCATAAAGAAATAGAAGGAAAAATGCAAAAAACAATTAATGTCATTAAGGATGAGCTAAACAGCATTCGTGCAGGTAGAGCAAACCCAGCTATGCTTGATAAAATATCACTTGACTACTATGGTAGCATAACTCCTTTAAAGCAGATAGCCACTGTAACTGCTCCAGAGCCAAGGATGATAATCATTCAGCCCTATGATAAATCTGCTATGCAAAGTATAGAGAAGGCTATCATGACATCTGATTTAGGTCTAAATCCATCAAATGATGGAAAAGTAATACGATTGAATATACCACAGTTAACAGAAGAACGAAGAAGAGATTTATTAAAAATAGTTAAACGAACTGCAGAAGATGGAAAGGTTGCAATTAGAAATGAAAGGCGCGAAGCAAATGAGGCCTTTAAAAAGCAACAAAAAGACGGAGAATTAACAGAGGATGATTTAAAAAAAGCACAGGAAGAGGTACAGAAAATTACTGATAATTATATTAAAAAAATAGATGAGTTAGTTGCTAAAAAAGAAGTGGAAATATTGGAGGTTTAATTATTGAAGATAATTCCTGATTTAACTGGTTTTATAGCTGAAGATGCCGTTACAAAGCTTGAAAATTTGGGAATAAAAGTCATAGTTTTAGAAAGCTATGGTAAGAATACCATTAAAACCAATCATAAACGGGTAATACGGCAAAAGATGAATTCCAAAAATGAAGTAGAGTTTGTTATATCATTTTTTTAAGCCCCCTTTATTGGGGGTTTAAAAATGATTGAGGTGAATAAATTGATAAATCTATTTAAGAAACCAGCTAAAAAAAGAAAAATCAATAAAATAGATGATACTCGTATTCCATCTCATATTGCTATTATTATGGATGGTAATGGAAGATGGGCTAAGGCAAGACAGCTACCAAGAACCTTTGGGCATAAAGCTGGTGTTGAAGCCTTAAGGGATGTTATAAAAACTGCTTCAAATATTGGAGTTAAGTATTTAACATTATATGCTTTTTCAACAGAAAACTGGAGCCGACCACAGGATGAAGTTTCTGCTTTAATGCAATTATTGGTTGATTACCTAAAAAAAGAAGTTGGAGAGCTCCACTCTAATAACGTTAGAATTAATACAATTGGTGATATAGAAGGCTTACCCAGAATTGCAAAAATCGAAGTGAAGAATGCAAAGGCATTAACCAAGAGTAATAGTGGCCTGTGTGTTAATATTGCCCTTAACTATGGTGGAAGAGATGAAATAATTAGAGGGATTAAAAAGCTTTATAAAGATGTAGAAGATGGGTTAAGCATAGAAAATTTGCAGGTTGAAGAATTTGCAGGTTATCTTGATACAACCAACATTCCAGACCCAGACTTATTGATTCGTACCAGTGGTGAATATCGATTTAGTAATTTTCTTCTTTGGCAAAGTGCTTATACTGAATTATGGTTTACTGAAACCTATTGGCCAGATTTTAGAGGAGAAGATCTTATAGGAGCTATAGTAGATTATCAAAATCGAACACGTCGATTTGGTGGTATATAAGGAGGGCTAAAATGTTAAAACGAGTTGTAAGTGGCATCGTTGGAATACCACTTTTAATTGGAATCATATTATATGGTGGACCTTTAATATATATATCAGTGATGGCTATATCATTAATAGGAATATACGAGTTCTATTTAGCTGTAGAAAACAAAGGCATTAATCCAGTACGTTGGATAGGTTATGTGCTAACTATAGCTATACTAAGCCAATTTTACTTTGATATTAATATTAGTCAATTTACCCTTTTTTCTCTTGTGATTGCAATTATTCTAATTAGTATCATACTTTTACTAAAGCCCCAATATAATATTTTAGATGCATCAGCCACTCTATATGGTATTTTCTATGTAAGCATCCTTTTAGGACATATCATTTTAATAAGCAATCATGAAAATTCTATAGCAATATGGTTAGTTTTCATTACTGCATGGGGAACAGATACATTTGCATATTTTACTGGTGTTTTTTTCGGTAAAAAGAAGCTATGTCCCAGTATTAGTCCAAAAAAAACAGTAGTTGGCGCTATAGGCGGTATATCGGGCAGTATGTTAATTAGTGGATTGTTTGCCTATTTCTTTTTAAATAATAACGTATTTTTGGTTATGATGATAGGATTTATTGGGAGCATTCTTTCCCAGACCGGCGACTTAACAGCCTCAGTTATAAAAAGATATGTTGGAATTAAGGATTTTGGCGCTTTGATACCTGGTCATGGAGGAGTTTTAGATCGGTTTGATAGTATTCTTTTTACAGCCCCAGTAATCTATTATTTCATATTGTACATATTATAAATATAGGAAAGATAAATAGCTTTTTCTCAATTAATTATAAATAAGCATGGCTAATAGCAATGCTTATTATGCTTTAGTAATGGATGGACTTTACTAGCTTGGAGGAGGAAGAATTATGAAAAAGAAGATTGTAATTTTGGGCTCCACTGGCTCTATTGGTAAACAGGCACTTGATGTTGTGTCTAATCTATCAGATTCATTTGAGGTAGTTGGATTAGCTGTAATGAGAAATATAGCAGAGCTTCAGGAGCAGATTAATATATATAAACCTAAAGTAGTTGTAGTATATGATAAGGTTAAAGCAGACATACTTAAAAGTCGCATACCATCCAATATTAGAGTATTGTCTGGCATGGAGGGCTTAATTGAGATTGCTACTATGGAAGAATGTGAAATAGTAGTGAACTCTGTAGTTGGAAGCATTGGACTATTACCTACTTTAAGCGCAATTAGATGTGGCAAGACAATAGCCCTTGCCAATAAGGAAACCTTAGTTGTTGGTGGAAGTCTTATAATGGAGGAGGCAAGAAAGAATAATGTCAAAATACTCCCAGTAGATAGCGAACATTCAGCTATATTCCAATGTTTACAGGGAGAAAGCAGCAAAAATATATCAAAAATTATTTTAACAGCTTCTGGTGGACCCTTTCGTGAATGGGATAAAGAATCATTAATAAACGCAAAATTTCATGAGGCTCTTAAGCATCCCAACTGGGATATGGGTAGAAAAATTTCAATTGATTCATCAACTTTAATGAATAAAGGACTAGAGGTAATAGAAGCTAAGTGGTTATTTGATGTAGATCTGGATAAAATAGAAGTAATAATACACCCACAGAGTATAATTCATTCAATGGTTGAATTTGTGGATGGTTCAATAATTGCACAGCTTGGAGCGCCAGATATGAGATTACCAATTCAATATTCGTTAGCATATCCAGAAAGAATAACTGGGGATAATACTAAACTAAATCTTAAGGAGCTTTCTAGACTCGATTTCATGCAACCTGATACGGAAAAGTTTCCATGCTTACAATTGGCATATGAAGCCCTACGTATAGGCGGAACAATGCCATGTGTTATTAATGGAGCCAATGAAGTGCTGGTTGAGAAATACCTTGCTGAAGAAATAAAATTTTATGATATTCCAAAATATATTGAAAAAGCTATGAAGGCTCATAAGAGCTTTCAATATAATACAATAGAAGAAGTGTTAGAGGTTGATAAATGGGTAAGAGAATGGTTAAAGACAGAAATTTGATAGGTAGGTGTTAGATAATGCAGACAGCTATTGCTGCAATAGCAGTATTTGGTTTACTTGTGGCATTTCACGAGCTTGGGCATTTTTGTGTTGCAAAGGCAGCTGGAATAAAAGTTCATGAATTTGCAATTGGGATGGGACCAAAGCTTATAAATTATACTAGAAATGAAACTACTTACTCTTTAAGAGTACTTCCAATAGGAGGTTACGTAAGAATGGAGGGTGAGGATGAAGCATCTAATGACGCAAGAAGCTTTAATAATAAGCCTATTCCAGTGCGTATGGCAGTATTATTTGCAGGTTCTTTTATGAATTTTGTCTTGGGAATCCTTCTTTTCACTATACTATTCTATTCGGTTGGAGCTCCAACAACAACCATCAATGGAATTATAGAGAATACACCAGCTGAGATGGCTGGGTTACTACCAGGCGATCAGGTTCGTTATATAGATGGTAAAGAAATTAATAACTGGCAAGAGTTAGTTGATGCTATTAATGATTCTCAAGGAGATACAATAAAGGTTGATGTAATGAGAAATGGTCAAATGATAGAAAAAAACATAACTCCTTTTCTAGATGAAGAAACAGGTCAGATTATGATAGGTATTGCCCCACGCTTTGAAAAATCATTCATAAAGGCATTTACAAATAGCTTTAGAAATGTTGCTATGATTATGAGGGAAATATTAGGTTATTTAAGAGGGTTATTAATGCGACAGGCAACTCCTGCAGAGGTCGTTGGGCCAGTGGGAATTATTAGTTTAGTTGGTGAGGCAGCAAGAGCAGGTTGGTTAAATGTGGTATTTTTAGCTGCATTAATAAGTGTGAATTTAGGAATTATGAACCTATTGCCTATACCAGCCCTAGATGGAAGTAGAATCATCTTTTTATTTGTTGAATTACTTCGAGGAAAGCCGGTGGATCCTGAAAAAGAAGGAATGATTCACATGATAGGCTTTGCTATCCTAATAACACTAATGATATTTGTAACCTATCAAGATTATATGAGACTGTTCTGATAGAACATATTGAATGTACAGTGTTAAATGTTGAATGTTAAATGTTGAATGTTGAATGAAAGAGAAATAAGGTATTAAGAGAAATATACAATGTAGGGTAGGTTTCCATGCATGCCTAAAAATGATTAATCGCAAAATGAAATCAATATAGTTAATTTCATCATAAATTTATCATTTGCATTCAACGTCTATGATTTGCATTTATAATTGTATTAAAAATCCACTAACTAGTTGACATAAATATATTATGTTGACTAATTCATAAAGGGTGATAAAATGCGAAAAAAAACCAGAGTAATAAAATGTGGCAATGTCTTTGTTGGTGGCCACCATCCAATATCCGTACAATCTATGACGACTACAGATCCTAAAAATGTAGAAGACACAGTTAATGAAATTCTTCAACTGGAAAAGGCAGGTTGCGATATAGTAAGAGTTGCAGTACCCAATTTGGATAGTGCCTATCATTTAAATAAAATAAAGAGTCAAACAAATATTCCAATTGTAGCGGATATTCATTTTGACTATAGAATTGCATTAGAGGCAATATATAATGGTATTGATGGATTAAGACTTAACCCTGGGAATATTGGGGAAGAGAAGAGAATTCAAGAAGTAGTTAAAGCAGCCAGCATGAATAAGATTCCTATTCGTATTGGTGTCAATGGAGGTTCTTTAGAAAAACATCTGTTGGATAAATACGGTCATCCTACTGCTGAAGCAATGGTAGAAAGTGCCCTCAATCATGTAGCTATTCTAGAAAAGTTTGATTTTTATGACACTGTAATTTCTTTAAAGGCTAGTGATGTACATATGACTATAAAGGCATATGAATTAATATCTGAAAAGACCGATTATCCACTTCACCTTGGTATTACAGAGGCTGGTACAGTTTGGTCAGGAACAATAAAATCAGCAATTGGTATAGGTGCTTTATTACTAAAGGGGATTGGTGATACAATAAGAGTCTCTTTAACTGGGGATCCTGTGGAGGAGATCAAAGTAGGTAGACAAATATTAAAGTCTTTAGGAATTATTCAAAATGAAGTAACAATTATTTCCTGTCCAACCTGTGGCAGATGCCAAATTGACTTAATTAAGCTGGCAAACCAAGTTGAAGATAAGGTTGGAAAGCTTAAAAAGCCAATTAAGATAGCCATTATGGGTTGTGCAGTTAATGGACCTGGAGAGGCTAGAGAGGCGGATATTGGAATAGCGGGAGGAATAGATTCAGCCCTTCTATTCAAAAAAGGTGAAATAATAAGCAAAATCAAAGAAAATGAAGTGATAGAAGTTTTATTACAGGAAATAGAAAAAATGTAACGGATGAGGTGTAAAAGATTGAAAGTTTCTGTAGTTGTTCCAGCCTATAATGAAGAACAGCGTATTGAAGGAGTACTATACCCTATATATAATAACCCAATAATAGATGAAATCATTGTAGTTGACGATGGTTCAACAGATAAAACCTCACAGGTTGTAAGGAAATACTCTGTAAAATTAATTACATTACCCCAAAATAATGGGAAGGCGTCTGCTGTTAAAAAAGGATTATCTTTGTGTAAGGGCGAAATTATAGTACTATTAGATGCAGATTTAATTGGTTTAACAGCTAATCATATTGTAGAATTAGTTATGCCTATTTCTTTTGCAGAGGCTGAAATGACAATTGGGGTATTTAAGGGTGGACGAGTTATTACAGATATGGCCCAAAAAATAGCTCCTAACCTTTCTGGTCAAAGGGCATTTAACAGAAGCTTGATCAATGACATTTTAAATATGGACACCTCTGGTTATAGTATGGAGGTTGCACTCACTAAGCTTATTAGAGAAAAGAACATTTCTACAAAAAAAATCATTTTGAGTAATATAAGTCATGTAACAAAAGAAGAAAAACTAGGTTTAATAAAGGGAACCCATTGGCGTTTTCTAATGTATAAGGACATTGTAAAGTACTGGTTAAGCTAGAATAGGTGGGATATTATGGAACCTGAGAATAAAATAACTTTAGGTAGTTTTTTTGAAAGCTTAGGAATTGAAGATAGTAACATTTTTTCAAAATACTTAATAGAGAATATTTTATATAATAAGAAATTAAAAAAACTGGAGATAATTCTCCAATCAGAGGATATTATTGACTGGCGGCAACTGGAGCTACCACTAAAGAAGGCATCAACTGAATTACAGCTGGAAGAGGAAATAATCATAAAGGTTAATTACAATATTAATGCTACTGACCTCAAGGATTTAATTGAACTAAACTGGAATAATATTGTCTATTTTATTAATAAGGCAATTCCAGCTTCAAAAGGCTTTGAAGATGGTTTGGATTGGAGACTTGATGGTAACATTTTTAATTTAAAAATTCATACTCTATTACTTTATGAAAAAGCAGTAGAAAGAAAAATTCATAAACTAATCGAGGAATATTTTATCAGAGACTTTGATAAAAAGATCATATGCAAGATCCATATAGACGAAGACAACCACTTTTGTATGGATGAATATTCAGAGATTAAGGAAAAGGAAAATAATTTATTGGCGGATGTGATAATAAGCAATACCCCTACATCTCCACCACAAAATTTAAATGAGAATAAAGCTACTAGTAAAAAAGGAGATGCAGGCAATGAAAACTCTCCTATTGTTATGGGTAGAAGCTTTAGTGGAGAGTTGACTCCACTTTCTATAATAAAAGAGGAGATGGCTAAGGTAATTATTGAGGGTGAAATACTAACCTTTGAGGTGAAGGATTTAAATAGTGGTAAAAAGCTGTATATTTTACAGGTTACTGACTATACCAATTCTATAATGGTAAAAATATTTGAAAGAAAAAAGCAGACAGAAAATATTGAAGATGAGTTGAAAAAAGGTGTTTGGATTCAAATTAGGGGTGACGTAGTTTTTGATAAGTTTGTAAAAGAATATATTATAATGGCTAATGATATCATTAAAATTAAAAAGAATATGCCTATTGATACACACCCCGAAAAACGAGTTGAGCTTCATTTGCATACACAAATGTCGTCAATGGACGGCTTGAGTACCACCTCCAGCTTAATAAAAAGGGCAGCAGAGTGGGGCCACAAAGCAATTGCCATAACAGACCATGGTGTTGTACAGGCTTTTCCAGAGGCAATGGAAGCAGGAAAACAACATGGTATTGACGTAATTTATGGTATGGAAGGCTACTTAGTTAATGACGAGGCTAAGCTCGTTGAGGGAAATGATTGCTATAGATTAGATGACACCTATGTTATTTTTGATATTGAGACAACTGGCCTTTCCAATAAAAAAGATAGAATCACAGAAATTGGTGCTGTGAAGATATGTAATGAAAAGATTATTGATAGGTTTTCAACCTTAGTAAATCCTGAAGCATCAATTCCAGAAAAAATAGTTGAATTAACAGGAATAACTGATGATATGGTTAAGGATTCACCAAAGATTAATGAGGCACTGTCAAATTTTCTTAGCTTCATTGAGGATATTCCAATTGTAGCTCATAATGCCAATTTTGATGTTGGATTTATTAGAGAAAATGCAAAAAAACTAGGGTGTGAGGTTAAAAACCCAGTTATTGATACATTAAAGCTTTCCAGATTACTCTTAACTAAATTGAAAAGACATAAGCTTGACACAATTGCTAGGGAATTGAATATTAAGCTAGAAAATCATCATAGGGCTGTGGATGATGCCACCGCTACAGCAGAAATCTTCATAAGATTTATACAGATGATGAAGGCAAAGGGCATAAATAACTTTGGTGAAATGAATAACCAATTGGTAAAGCAAGCTGATATTTCAAAACTGGATACTTTTCATGTTATTATCCTTGTGAAGAATTATATTGGGCTAAAAAATCTATATCAACTTGTTTCAGAATCTCATTTAAATTATTTTTATAAAAAGCCAAGATTACCTAAAAGCTTATTAAGTCGATATCGCGAAGGACTTATTATCGGAAGTGCCTGCGAGGCAGGCGAACTTTATCAAGCTATATTATCAAATCCTTCATCTGAAGAAATTGAAGTCATTGCTAAGTATTATGATTATTTAGAAATTCAACCTATTGATAATAATTTATTTTTAGTTGATAAGGGAATTTTAAGCAATGAAGAAGATATTAGAAATATAAATAGAAAAATAGTTAGTATTGGTGAAAAACTTGATATTCCTGTTATCGCAACTGGAGATGTACATTTTCTTGAGAAAAGAGATGAAATATTTAGAAAAATTCTTATGACTGGTCAGGGGTATAGTGATGCTGATAATCAAGCACCACTATATTTAAAGACAACTACCGAAATGTTGAAGGAATTTAGTTATCTAGGCAAGGAAAAAGCTGAGGAAGTTGTAATCAATAATCCAAGCAGAATAGCTGATGAAATTGAAAAGCTTATACCAATTCCTAGTGGAACCTTTCCACCCGTTATAGAGGGATCGGATGTTGAATTACGAAGAACCTGCTATGAAAAGGCTGAGGGAATTTATGGTAATCCATTACCAGAAGTAGTTCAGTCTAGACTTGATCGTGAGTTAAACTCCATCATAAGTAACGGCTATGCTGTTATGTATATAATTGCTCAAAAGCTTGTTACTAAATCTATGTCAGATGGCTATCTTGTTGGCTCGAGGGGTTCTGTAGGCTCATCCTTGGCTGCCACCATGAGTGATATTACAGAGGTAAATCCATTACCACCCCATTATATATGCGGAGACTGTAAATACTCAGAATTCATTTTGGATGGTTCGTATGGAGCAGGGGCAGATTTACCTGATAAGGAATGTCCATCCTGTGGCAGTAACCTGATAAAGGAAGGCCATGATATACCCTTTGAGGTTTTTCTAGGCTTTGAAGGAGATAAAGAGCCTGATATAGACTTAAATTTTGCCGGAGAATATCAGAGTGAGGCTCATAAATATACAGAGGAGTTATTTGGAAAAGGTAAAGTATATAGAGCTGGTACAATAGGTACAATTGCCGATAAAACCGCCTATGGCTTTGTAAAAAAGTATCTTGAAGAGAAGAATCTACAATACTCTCAAGCAGAAGTTAATCGCTTAACTATGGGATGTACGGGTGTAAAAAGAACTTCTGGTCAGCATCCAGGTGGAGTTATGATAGTACCACAGGATAGAGACATACATGAATTCTGTCCTATACAATATCCAGCCAATGACTCTAGTTCTGGTGTAATAACCACACACTTTGACTATCATTCAATCAGTGGTCGACTTTTAAAGCTAGATATATTAGGTCACGATGTTCCAACCATCATTAAAATGCTGGAGGATATCACCAATGTAAATGCACAATTGATTCCCTTAGATGATAAAAAGACAGTAAGTATATTTACTGGCACAGAGGCATTGGGAATAAGCAGTGAAGAATTAGGATGCGATGTAGGAACCTTAGGAATACCAGAGTTTGGTACCAAATTCGTACGTCAAATGCTGGTTGATACAAAGCCCACAACCTTTGCTGAATTGGTAAGAATAAGTGGATTATCCCACGGCACAGATGTCTGGTTGAATAATGCTCAGGAATTAGTAAGAAATAAAGCTGCAGAATTAAAGGATGTAATATCTACAAGAGATGATATTATGAATTACCTTATATTAATGGGCCTTCCTAAAAAAACTGCATTTAAAATTATGGAAAATGTACGGAAGGGTAAAGGTCTTACTGATGAACACGTGGAGTTAATGAAGGAGCATAATGTTCCCCAATGGTACATAGACTCCTGTAATAAAATTAAGTATATGTTCCCAAAAGCCCATGCAGCGGCATACGTTATGATGTCGTTTAGAATAGCATATTTTAAAGTTCATTACCCAGAAGCTTTTTATGCCACCTACTTTACTACAAAGGCAGATGACTTTGATGCTGATTTAATTGTAAAGGGTAAAGATGCTATATTAAGAAGGATTAAAGAATTCGAAGCCATGGGAAATGATACCACTGCAAAGGAAAAGAATCTACTAACAGTATTAGAGGTTGCTTTAGAGATGTATCTAAGGAATATAATATTATTACCTGTTGATATCTATAAATCAGAAGCAGAACGCTTTAAAATTGATCAAGGAAAGCTTCTACCACCACTAATGGCATTGCAAGGAGTAGGGCAAAATGCAGCAAAAAATATTGTTGAAGCAAGAAAAAATGGTGAGTTTATTTCATTAGAGGACTTAAGAGGAAGAACTAAAATAACAAAGACGGCAATTGAAACATTAGTTAATCATGGTTGTATCGGTGACATGCCTAAAACCAATCAACTAAGCCTCTTTTAACTTGCATGGTGATTTTTGTTGTGTTATACTAAAATTAATCACATAAATTACTATGCGAGAGTGGGAAATCCCCACTCTTTGTTAATATGTACGAATATTATAAACACAAACTTTTACATTAATATAAAATATGTAGTACATTTTCAAGTTATTAGGTCAATATGGAATAATTACCGCTTTATTGACTGAAAATAAGAGATATAATTTAAAAACTTAATATGGGAGGGTTTAAAATGGGTCAAAATAAGGTAGAAAAAATAACAGAGGAATTAATTTCACCCATTATTGAAAAGGAAGCTTATGAACTAGTAGATATCGAATTTAAAAAAGAAGGACCCCATCGTTTTTTAAGGGTATATATAGACAAACCGGGTGGGATTACTCTTGATGACTGTCAAAAAGTAAGTGAAGAGCTTAGCGAAAAATTAGATGCGCTGGATCCCATTCCAGAAAACTATTACCTTGAGGTATCATCCCCTGGAATTGATAGACCTTTAAAAAAAGATAGTGACTTTGAAAAATTTAAGGGTGAATTAGTTGAGGTTAAGCTTTATGAACCTTTGAATGGTCAAAAAAGTTTTGAAGGAGAATTACTTGGCCTAGAGAAGGACATTATCAAGCTTAGTGTAGAAAATGTGGGCATGGTAGAGATACCCAAAGAAAAAGCAGCTATTGTAAGATTATCTATTAAATTTTAAGGGAGGATAAAAAAAATGAATATGGAGTTTATTGAGGCGCTGCAGCAGATTCAAAAAGATAAAGGTATCTCTAAGGAAATATTAATAGATGCTATAGAAGCTGCACTAATTTCCAGCTACAAAAGAAATTTTGGCACCTCACAAAATGTTCGGGTAGAAATCGAAAGGGATACTGGCGATGTAAGGGTCTACTCACAAAAACAGGTTGTCGAAGAAGTTGAAGACGATTTATTGGAAATTTCAATAGAAGATGCAAAAGCAATTGATTCCAATTATGATGCTGGAGATGTTATTGAGAGAGAGGTTACACCAAGAAATTTTGGTAGAATTGCTGCTCAAACAGCAAAGCAGGTTGTTGTTCAAAGAATTAGAGAGGCTGAACGGGGTGTAGTGTTTGAAGAGTTCATAAACCGTGAGTCTGATATCATAACAGGCAGTGTAGCTAGAGTTGCAAAGGGAATGGTTTACATAAACCTAGGCAAAACCGAAGCAATATTAGGGCCAACTGAACAAATGCCCAATGAAGATTACAATCATGGAGATAGAATTAAAACCTATATTGTTGAAGTTAAAAAAACTACTAAGGGACCACAGATTGTTGTTTCTAGAACTCATCCAGGACTTATAAAAAGATTATTTGAATTGGAAGTGCCAGAAATACATGAAGGAGTTGTTGAAATTAAAAGCATCTCTAGAGAAGCAGGCTCAAGAACAAAAATTGCTGTTGAGTCTAAGGATCCTAATGTTGATCCTGTTGGAGCGTGTGTTGGACCAAAGGGTACAAGGGTACAAAGTATTGTAGATGAATTAAAAGGTGAAAAGATTGACATTATAAAATATAGCAAAGACCCAAGCGAGTTTATAGCTAGCTCCTTAAGCCCTTCAAAGGTTCTTTCTGCAGTAGTTAATCCAGATGAAAAAACCGCCAAAGTAGTTGTACCTGACTATCAACTATCATTGGCAATTGGTAAAGAAGGGCAAAATGCAAGACTTGCAGCCAAGCTAACTGGCTGGAAAATTGATATAAAAAGTGAAAGTCAGGTAAAAGAAGAATAGGGGTGATCATATGAAAACTAGGAAAATCCCTTTGAGAAAATGTGTAGGATGCTCAGAAATGAAGCCCAAAAAAGAATTAATCCGTGTGGTCAAGGATAAAGAGGGAGAAATAAAAGTTGACCTTACTGGTAAGGCCCATGGAAGAGGTGCTTACATCTGTTTAAAAAAAGAATGTTTCGAAAAGGCGAAAAAAGCCAAAGCTTTAAATAGAGCATTTGAGTGTAGCATTACAGATGAGGTTTATGAAAAATTAATATTGGAGATCGATAAAGGTGAATGATAAGATTAAAAGTATATTAGGATTTGCAATGAAAGCAGGAGCCATTTCATCAGGTGAGGTTGGAAGTATGAGTCAGGTCAAAAAGAAGTCAGCCTATCTGGTAATTTTGGCAGTAGATGCCTCCCAAAACACTAAAAAATTGTTTGGGGATAAAACAACTTTTCGAAACATTCCTTTAAGGATAATAGGAAGTAAAGAAGAGCTTGGAAAAGCCATCGGAAAGCTTCCAAGAGCAGTTGTGGCAGTTCTAGATAAAGGCTTTGCTGCAAAGCTAATACAAGTTATCGATCAGGAAGGCTATAGGGGGTGATTAGCTTGTCAAAGTTAAGAGTATATCAATTGGCAAAGGAACTAGGTATAAGTAGTAAAGAATTAATAGAAAAGCTAGCAGAGCTGGCAGTAGAGGTAAACAATCATATGAGTACATTAGAAGACGAAGAAGCTAAATTAATTAAGGAAATATTTACAGATAATGTAAAAAACAGCGAATCTAACAAAACAAAGGATTCTTCTGAGAAAGCTAATGAAGTTAAAAAAGAAGAACCGAAAAATCCTAATAAGAAGCCTATGAATCAAAGCAAGCATAATAATAAGAATAACAATAACAATAACAATAACAATAACAGTAAGAATAGCAATAACAGTAAGAATAATAATCCTAGAAAGAATGACCATAGGCAACAAAAACAACATACAACAGAAAATGAAGTTGTAAAAGAAGATGGTGATGTTCAAGTTAAGACTATAGAGATTAATGACAAGATAATAGTAAAGGATTTTGCAGAGCTAGTTAAAAAGTCAATAAATGAAGTTATTACTAAGCTGATACAGGTTGGAGTAATGGCTGCCATGAATCAAGAAATAGATTTTGAAACTGCTGAAAAAGTAGCAGAAGGATTTGGATTTGAGGTAAAAAGAAAAGAAGCAGTAGTTGTTGAAGATATAGAAGATATAGCTATTATAGAAGATGATCCTAAGGACCTTAAGCCTAGGCCACCAGTTGTTACTGTAATGGGCCATGTTGATCATGGTAAAACATCTTTACTAGATGCCATTAGAGAAACAAAGGTTACTGCAAAGGAAGCCGGTGGAATAACACAGCATATTGGTGCATCTGAAGTTAAGATTAATGGAAAGAAAATTGTTTTCCTTGATACTCCAGGGCACGAAGCATTTACAGCTATGAGGGCAAGGGGAGCTAAAGCTACAGATATTGCAATTCTTGTTGTAGCTGCTGATGATGGTGTTATGCCACAAACCATAGAAGCAATAAATCATGCAAAGGCTGCTAATGTACCAATAATTGTAGCAATCAATAAAATTGATAAGCCTGGATCAAATCCTGACCGTGTTAAACAGGAATTATCAGACCACGGCATTCTTATTGAAGAATGGGGTGGAGACATTATTTCAGTAGCAGTTTCTGCCCTTGAAGGTACTAACATTGATGAATTATTGGAAATGATATTATTAGTTGCTGAAGTAGAAGAGTTTAAAGCAAATCCTAATAGAAATGCGGTTGGAGTAGTTATAGAAGCACAGCTAGATAAAGGCAGAGGCTCTGTTGCTACTGTTTTAGTACAAAATGGAACATTAAATGTTGGTGACTCCGTTGTAATAGGTAATACCTATGGTAGAATACGTGCAATGGTTAACGATAAAGGTAAAAGAGTTAAATCTGCAAATCCATCTACTGCAGTAGAAATTACTGGCTTAAATGATGTACCTAAGGCTGGAGATCAAATGGTTGCAGTGGCTGATGATAAGATTGCTCGTAATATTGCTGAAGGACGTATCAACAAGATTAAGGAAGACCAGCTAAAGGCAAGCCAAAAGATATCTCTTGATGCATTATATAGCCAAATGCAAGAGGGGTCAATTAAAGAACTTAACATTATTGTAAAGGCAGATGTACAGGGTTCAGTTGAGGCTGTAAAGCAATCCTTGAATAAACTATCTAATGATAAGGTTGTAATTAAGCCTATTCATGGTGGAGTAGGTGCAATTACAGAAACGGATGTTATGCTGGCTTCAGCTTCAAATGCCATCATAATTGGTTTCAATGTTAGGCCAACTTCAGGTGCAACCTCTTTAGCTAGTAAAGAAGCTGTAGATTTACGAACATACAGAATAATTTATAATGCCATTGAAGATATTGAAGCAGCAATGAAGGGTATGCTAGACCCAGAATTTAAAGAGGTGGAACTTGGTAAAGCACAGGTTAGAGCAACCTTTAAGGTGCCTGGAGCAGGTGTTGTTGCTGGTTGTTACGTTATAGAAGGTAAGATTCTGAGAAATGCTAGTATAAGACTCGTTCGAGACGGTATTGTATACCATGAGGGTACAATCAGCTCCCTAAGGAGATTTAAGGATGATGTTAAAGAAGTTGCCACTGGCTACGAATGTGGAATTGGCATTGATCATTACAATGACGTTAAAGATGGAGACATAATTGAAGCTTATAAAATGCAAGAAATAGAAAGATAAGACAGGAAGGATGAGGACTTTGTCATATCCTAGAGTAAGTCGTTTGGCAGAAGAAATAAAAAAACATATAAGCTATATGATTAGAAATGAGCTTAGGGACCCAAGAATCGCTCCAATGACCAGTATTACTGAGGTGGAGGTAACAAGAGACTTAAGATATGCCTCTGTGTACGTAAGCATTTTTGGTGGTAAGGAAGAGCAGGAGGATACCCTTGAAGCTTTAAAGAAATCCAGTGGCTTTATTAGAAGAGAAGTTGGGCAGAAGATAAAGGCACGATATACACCTGAGATATTATTTAAAATTGATAAATCAATAGAAAAAGGCTTCGAGATTCAAAATGTTATTTCTCGAATTAATAGAGAAGATAAAATTAACAAAGAAGCTGAAATAAAGGAAGAGGAAAATGACTAATCCTTTAGATATGATCAATAAAAGCAAAAATATAGCTATTATTTCACATGTCAATCCAGATGGTGACAGTCTTGGTTCAATATTAGGACTTGGTTTAGCTTTAAAAAAAATCCATACTAATGTGACCATTTATGTCAATGATATAGTGCCCGGTAAATATGAATTTTTACCGGGACTCCATTTGCTTAAAAAGTATGATAATGAAGCATTAGATGAATATGACTTAACATTTGTGTTGGACTGTGGAGATATCAATAGATTAGGCTATAGCACGACACTTCTAAGTAGAAGTAAGAAAGTTTTTAATATTGATCATCATATCAGCAATAATAGCTTTGGTGATTATAATATTGTAGATGCCCATGCATCCTCCACATGTGAACTTGTTTATGATTTCCTAAGTAAGGAATTAAACATTACTGTGGATAATGAAATTGCCACATGCTTGTACGTTGGTATTAATACAGATACTGGTAGCTTTAAATATGATAATACATCACCAAGTACTCATATTGTAACTGCTCATCTATTGGAGGCAGGTATTAATATTGAATATATTACCTATAACCTGTACCAAAATAATTCAATTAGTAATATGAAATTTCTAGGTCATGTGCTAAGTCATTTAGCTTTATATCTAGATGATAAGGTTGCAATTGTTGATATAACTGATGATTTAATAGAAAAGTACAGCATAGATGCTGCAGAAACAGATAGTATTATTAATTACGCTAGAGATATTAAGGGAATAGAGGTTGCTATTACATTAAGAGAACTAGAAGAAGATCTAATAAAGATTAGCCTTAGGGCGAAGGGTGACTTTGATGTGAATAAATTAGCTAATATTTTTGGCGGTGGAGGTCATAAAAAAGCTTCGGGGGCAGTAATAAGAGGATCTATTGATAATGTAAGAGAATCAATACTAAATGAAATAAAAAAAAGTTTATAGGCTGGTGATGACTTGAATGGAATTTTGAACTTGTTAAAACCACCTGGTATGACATCCCATGATATGGTTTCACAGGTAAGAAGAATAACAAAAATAAAAAAGGTTGGACACACCGGAACTTTAGACCCCAACGCTGCTGGTGTACTGCCAATATGTATTGGACAAGCAACAAAAATTTCACAGTTTTTGTTAGATAGTAAGAAAAAATATAGGGCAGAGCTAACACTTGGAATAAAAACTGACACTCAAGATGGCTATGGAAAGATTATGGAAGAAAAGGAAGTGAATAGCACTTCAAATGATATCATTGATACTGTTAAATCCTTTATTGGTGAATATCATCAAATTCCTCCCATGTACTCTGCTGTAAGGCAACAGGGCAAAAAACTTTATGAGCTTGCAAGAGCAGGCATAGAAGTTGAAAGAAAACCAAGGCTAGTAAAAATAGAAGATATTGATATTTTACATATGGATGGAAAAAAATTAATACTTGATGTTATCTGTTCTAAAGGTACATATATACGTACTTTATGTCATGATATTGGTGATGCGTTAGGTTGTGGGGGTATGATGTCTTTTCTTCTGAGAACAGCCACAGGTCCCTTTCATTTATCCTCCACCATATCATTAGAAGAGCTTGCTGATATAGATAATATAAATGAAGTATTATTTCCTGTAGATTTTCCACTTAGTAATATGCCAAAGGTGACCATTAAAGACGAAATGGAAAAGGCTGCACTAAATGGAAACAAAATCGACTGGCATGGTATTTCAACAACTGATAATATAATTGGTAAAGAAATGGTAAGGGTTTATTTAAAGGATAGTTTTATTGGATTAGCAACAGTAGAAGAAACAAGTGATGTTAAGTATATTCGATTTAATAGGCTTTTCGTTTAAAGGGGCGTCATTATGAATGTAATAGTAGGATTAAAAGAGATTAATAGAAACAAAAAAAGAGGAGTAGCTTTAGGAAATTTCGACGGGGTACATATTGGCCATCAACAGCTTATAAGTACACTAGTTGATAAATCGAGGGAAGGTAAGCTTGAATCAAGTGTTTATACCTTTAGAAATCACCCTCTAGCGTATGTTTCAAAGGGTGAAGGACCACCTCTAATTACCTCTATTGAAGTGAAAACCAAGATATTAGAAGAGTTTAATGTAGAAACCTTAATATTAGACGAATTTAATGAAGAGATTATGAGTCTTTCTCCAGAGGACTTTATAAAGGAAATATTAGTTAACAAACTAAACTGTAAAGTCGCAATTGTTGGATTTGACTATAGATTTGGCTACAAGGCACAGGGCGATGTAAAACTTTTAAAAGACTTAGGAAAGAAATATGAAATAGAAGTCTTTGAAATCGACCCTGTTGTTTTATATAATGAAAAGGTAAGTAGCTCAAGTATACGTAAATATATATGGGATGGTAAAATAGACTTAGCAAATGAATTTCTTGGTCGATACTACTCTTTGTATAGTAGGGTAGTTCACGGTATGGGTAGGGGGAAATTCTTAGGATATCCAACTGCCAACAGCTTAATAGAACCCTTTCACCTTATTCCAAAGGAAGGTGTATATGCAACCTTTGTGATTGTTGGTGGTAAAACCTATATGGGTGCCACCTGTGTGGGTACAAACCCAACCTTTAATGGAAAAAATACAACTGTAGAAACCTTTATAATTGATTATAAAGGATCATTATATGATCAGTTCATTGAAATAAAGTTTGTTATGAGAATAAGAGATAATGTTAAATTTGAAAATGTCGATGATTTAGTAGAGCAAATGATGCTAGACGTTGAAAATGCAAAAAAATATTTACAAGGAAAGCAAACTATGTTAAAATGATTAAGGTTAAGAACCTACTCTCGGTAATTTGAATCACCGACGGTTACTTAGAGTATGGGGATATATATTGAGGAGGTGAAAGCTATGAATAAAGATGTTAAAGTACAAATCATTGATACTCATAAGACTCATGATAGTGATACAGGGTCTCCTGAAGTTCAAATTGCTTTATTAACAGAAAGAATTAACCATTTAAATGAACACCTTAAGATGCACAAGAAGGATCATCATTCAAGAAGAGGTCTTTTAAAGATGGTTGGTCAAAGAAGAAATCTGTTAAACTACGTAAAAGATAAGAATATTGAGAGATACAGAGTAATCATCGAAAAACTTGGATTAAGAAAATAATAAGAGCGGGAATACCCGCTCTATTATTTAATTTCAAAAAAATGGAAAAAGATACTAATACATATCCTTCACAGGAATTTTTACAACATAAAAGGAAATAATAACAACTAAGCAAGCCAATAGTTATTATTAGATTAAATGGTTTGGTTAATAATAAAAAAAGAAATAACGAAAGGAGGAATTTATATATGGTAAAAACATTTAATACAGAAATAGGCGGCAGACCCTTTAGTGTTGAAGTAGGCAAGATTGCTGAGCTAGCTCATGGAGCTTGTACTGTTAAATATGGAGACACTGTAGTGTTGGTTACAGCATGTGCTTCAAAGGGACCAAGGGAAGGGATAGACTTTTTTCCATTAAGCTGTGATTATGAAGAACGCTCATATGCTGCTGGTAAAATTCCTGGCGGCTTCATTAAAAGAGAAGGAAGACCATCTGAAAAGGCAGTTTTAACCTCTAGACTTATAGATAGACCTATAAGACCATTATTTCCAAAAAATTATAGAAATGATGTACAGGTTATAGCTACAGTTTTGTCAGTGGATCAAGATTGTCCTTCTGATATGGCTGCAATGATAGGTTCATCCGTTGCTTTATCTATTTCGCATATACCATTCCAAGGACCAACTGGTTCAGTTAATATTGGAATGATTGATGGTGAGTTTATAGTTAATCCCACAAGTCAACAAAGGGTAAAAAGCAGCCTTAATCTAGTAGTATCTGGAACAAAGGATGCCATTATGATGATAGAAGCTGGAGCCAATGAGCTTACTGAAGAGCAGATATTGGATGCTATAATGTTTGCTCATGACGAAATAAAAAAGGTAGTTTCCTTCATCGAAGAAATAGTTGCAGAGGTGGGATTACCAAAAGAAGAGGTATTACCAAGTGTTAGTAATGATGAATTGGAGGCAGAGGTTAAAGCTTATGCTACAGATAAGCTTGTAAGCGCTATTCAAACCTTCGAGAAGCAAGAAAGAATTGAGAATATTGATAATGTGAAAGAAGAAACACAAGCATATTTTGCAGAAAAATATGAAGAAAAATCTAAGGAAATTGCTAATATTCTATCTAAGATTATCAAAGAGCAAATTAGAAGAATGATAGTACATGAAGGAATCCGTCCTGATGATCGTAAGCCAGATGAAATTAGACCAATTTGGAGTGAGGTTGGAATTCTTCCTAGAACCCATGGGACAGGCCTATTCACAAGGGGACAAACTCAGGTTTTAACAGTAGCAACATTAGGTGCTCTAGGCGATGTTCAAATCCTTGATGGAATTGGAGAAGAGGAAGAAAAGAGATATATGCATCACTACAACTTCCCACCATATAGTGTAGGTGAAACACGATTTATGAGGGGGCCAGGAAGAAGAGAAATAGGTCATGGTGCCTTAGCTGAAAGGGCTCTGGAGCCAGTTATTCCAAGTAAAGAGGAATTCCCTTATGCTATTCGACTAGTATCAGAGGTAGTAAGCTCCAATGGTTCAACATCTCAAGCCAGTGTTTGCGGTAGTACTCTATCCTTGATGGATGCAGGTGTACCAATTAAAAAGATGGTTGCTGGAATTGCGATGGGCCTTGTAAAGGAAGATGATAAGGTAGCTGTTCTATCGGATATCCAAGGTATGGAGGATTTCTTAGGAGATATGGACTTTAAGGTTGCTGGAACCGATGATGGTATTACAGCAATTCAAATGGATATAAAAATAGCAGGAATTGATAGACCAATACTACAAAAAGCATTAGAGCAGGCTCGTGTAGGCAGACTCCACATATTAGACAAAATGAGAGAAACAATAACTGAGCCAAGAAAAGAGCTATCACCATACGCACCAAAGATTATACAGTTGAAGATTAATCCTGATAAAATAAGAGATGTTATTGGTACTGGCGGTAAGATTATTAATAAAATAATCGAAGAAACAGGAGTTAAAATCGATATAGAAAACGATGGTACTATTTATATTGCCGCACCAAATCAGGAATCAGGAAATCAAGCATTAAAGACCATTGAAAACATTGTAAGGGAACCCGAAGTGGGGGAAACCTTTAAGGGTAAAGTAATAAAGATTATGAACTTTGGAGCATTTGTAGAGATACTACCTGGAAAAGAAGGCTTAGTTCATATTTCTAATTTAGCCCACGAAAGAGTGAATAAGGTTGAGGATGTTTTAGAGACAGGACAAGAAATTGATGTTAAGGTCATCGAAATAGATCCTCAAGGTAAAGTTAGTTTATCAAGAAAAGCACTTTTACCTAAGCCTGAAAAAAGTAATAATAATGAGAAAGCATAAACCAAAGAGGTTTATGTTTTTTTATTTAAATAAAATTTATTTTACATTTTTGTAGATAATAATACTATCAATTATATTTCCCCCTAATATAAAATAGCTTGCAGCATAATGTAAGAATAAGTGAGGTATTTTGGAATAATATATTATCAGCATGACAAATTAAATAAGGGGGAATTTTTATGATAATCATCGTTAATAAAAGAGTAGTGAAATTATCAATAACAATAATAGTTGTTATTGCACTACTTGTTACGGGTATCCTATTTTATAGTAGGAGGCAACAAACCACCTCGGTCATGTCATTGGATAATTTAATTAAACCTATTGATAAAGGAACTAACCCCAATTACATAGCATTTACCTGTAACGTTGACTGGGGAAATGAAGTATTGCCAGACATATTAGAAACACTTAAGGAAAAGAATGTAAAAATTACTTTCTTCGTGACAGGGAGATGGGTAAAGGAGTATCCAGAGCTATTCATGACCATTGTAGATGAAGGTCATGAAATAGGTAGTCACGGTTATTATCATTCAAATTACAGCACAATGTCACTTGGGAAGAATGAAGAAGAAATAAAAAATGCTGAAGATATTATTATGAAATATACCAATGTTAAGCCATTGTACTTTGCTCCTCCATCAGGGGCATACAATGAGAATACCTTAATGGCAGCACAAAAATATGGCTATAAGACAATCCTTTGGACAATTGACACAATTGATTGGAGAAAGGGAAGCACCAGCGATGTAATTTATAAAAGAGTAATGGAAAAAGACAATCATAATGGTGCCATTGTCTTAATGCACCCAATGGAAGAAACAGCTAAAGCATTACCACAATTAATCGATGCACTAAGGGCGAAGGGGTTAGAAATTGGGACTGTATCTGATATACTTATAGAATAAGTTGCATATATTTTAAAACTACCTTATAATGTATGAGTACAATATTGATGAAATAAAAGAAAAATCTATAGCTTATATAGAATATAGATACAGGAGGATAAAATGTATAAAAAATATACACTAGATAATGGATTACGAATAGTTTCAGAACATATCCCATATGTAAAATCAATTTCAATTGGAGTATGGGTAGAAACGGGCTCTAAAAATGAAGATAATTCTAATAATGGAGTATCTCACTTTATAGAGCATATGTTATTTAAAGGTACTGCAACAAGAACAGCAATGGACATAGCAGATATAGTTGATGGCGTTGGTGGACAAATAAATGCCTTTACTGGGAAAGAATGTACTTGTTATTATATTAAAGTTTTAGATAGTCATTACGACTTAGCAATAGATCTTCTTTCAGATATGCTTTTCAATTCAAAGCTAGACCCTATTGATATAGATAAGGAACGAAGTGTCATAATGGAAGAGATTAGTATGTATGAGGATTCACCAGAAGATCTTGTTCATGATCTTCTATCCCAGACTGTATTTAAAGATAGCTCTTTGGGTTTGCCTATTTTAGGTACAGCAGATACATTATCTACTATTAATAAAGATGTACTCAACAACTTCATGAATGATTACTATGTTCCAGAAAAAACCGTTATATCTATCGCTGGTAATTTTAAAGAAGAGGAAATACTAAAAACAATAGAAAAGAAGTTTGGTGGTTGGAATAGAAAAACAAATGGAAAAGAAAAAATCGATTTGAACTATAGCTTTAAAAAGGTACACAGAACAAAGGATGTTGAGCAGGCCCATCTTTGCATGGCCTTTAAAGGAATTTCCTTAGGACATGAGGATATTTATCCTTTAATGGTTGTAAATAATATTTTAGGTGGAAGTATGAGCTCTCGACTCTTTCAAACCATAAGAGAAGAACGAGGTCTTGCATATTCTATTTATTCTTATCCGTCTTTTTACAAAGAGGGTGGACTTCTGACTATATATGGTGGCATGAATCCTCAGCAGCTGGAAGAAGTAACATCCCTAGTATATCAAGAGCTTCAAAATGTTAAAGTAAAAGGCTTAACTGATGGTGAATTACTAAAATCTAAAGAACAGCTAAAGGGTAATTACATTCTAGGACTTGAGAGCACCAGTAGTAGAATGACCAGCATCGGAAAATCCGAGCTATTACTTGGCAAAATAAATAGTCCCAAGGAGATAATTGAAAAAATTGATGCAATAAAGATGGAGCATATTATTGATGTTATTAAGAGGGTAATTCAGTTGGACTCTGTTGCTGTAGCTACTTTAAGTAAACAGAATCAGGGAGATGTAATAGAAAAAGTATTTAATAATAACAACAATTAGAAATTAGTAATGTGAGAAATGATGATAATGTATTTAAAAATTGTAGTGGCTGACGATTCTGTCGGCCTTTATTCATTTAATTTGTTTTTCAAAATCAATAATTAGACATTTTTTCCTATCCTTATAAATATAAATATATAGACAAACCTATGAAGGAGGAAATAAAATGCGATTTAGTGCAATAGGTGGTAAAGAAATAGTAAACCTATGTAATGGTAGCAGACTTGGCGTCATTGGGGATTCCGATATGCTAATTGATGAAAAAACAGGGAAGATAATAGCTCTTTTAATACCTGATGAAAAGAATATATTTAGCTTTCTTTCAAGTGGGTCATTATTGGAAATTCCATGGGAGGCAATTAAAAAAATAGGTAATGACATGATAATAATAGAAGTGGAAGATGAAGAAAAAAGGAAAATGTTTTTATAAATAGATTTTAAAAATCTCAGCTGTGACATGAGCTTCAGGCTGAAGAAAAAGTAATATATATGACAAACTCGATTTTTAAAACTTAAGTAAACGATTAGTGAAGTTAGAATAAAAAGAGCGAAAAGTTAATCAGATATGAGTTTTCAACTGTTTGAGCGAAAGTGAGTTTTGAAAACTTCTGATTATCTTTAGCTCATTCCCGTTTTTGGTTCTGAACGGGTTTACGTAGTTTTGAAAATATCAGGGTTTGTCTACAACCTACAGCTCTCTCAAGAGGGCTTTTTATTTTAAGAATATATGGGAGAGAATAGGTAAAAATAAAGCTATATAAAATAAATTGAGGTGGAAAACATGACAAAAGAGTTTACAGGATTTGATTATTTTGGAAACTATGGAATCAACACAGATAACCACACATCCCATAATACCAATAGTTATAATGAAACTGATATGCCAATTAACCCAAATCATCCGAATCAACAGCAGAATCAAAGCTCTGATTTAATGAACATAACAGCAATGGGAACAAATAATATTCCCCAGAAGGAGGAAAATATTCACATACTAACTATAATTGGCCATATTGAAGGCCATATGGTATCACCTCCTCAAAATAAAGCCACGAAATATGAGCATATCATTCCACAGTTGGTTGCAGTTGAAGAGAATCCTAAAATTGAAGGGTTGCTTGTTATTCTCAATACTGTGGGAGGCGATGTGGAAGCTGGTTTAGCAATTTCAGAATTAATAAATAGCTTATCTAAGCCAAAGGTTACACTAGTGCTGGGAGGCAGTCACAGCATTGGTGTTCCGTTAGCTACTTCAGGAGATTATTCATTTATATCACCATCTGGTACAATGACAATACACCCTATTCGTATGAATGGACTAGTTATAGGTGTCCCACAGACTTTTAATTATTTTAGTAAGATGCAGGATAGAATTATAGATTTTGTTGCTAGAACCTCGAAGGTGGAAAGAAACAGTTTTTTCGACTTAATGAATTCAACTGATGAGTTCGCCAATGATATTGGAACAATACTTATAGGTAAGGAAGCAGTAGAGCATAATTTGATAAATGAGGTTGGCGGTTTAGATAAAGCTTTAAAAAAGCTTAAAGAGCTTATCAATTTAAATAAAGCAGAGATAGAGGAGCAAGTGCTTAAGAATTAATTGGATATTTTAATATTTTACCCGGTAAATGTTTGTAGATTTTCAAATTATGTTGTAAAATGGAAATAGTAAGATTGAGATGGAGCGCAGAAATCTGCGCTTTACTTAATTATAATATAACTATATAATTTGAAATAGTAATGAACAGCATGAGATAACAGATTAATTACGGGGTGATGAAAGTGAGTAGGAAAGCAAAAAAACAAAAGATATCTACTGGTGGGTACATATCAAAATTTAACCATGAAATAAAGGGTGTGTTTCTAATTGCAGTTGGACTTATTCTATTTGTTGCGATGCATACAAAGGGTGCAGGATCAGTTGGAGAAATGATAAAAAATCTATCAACAGGATTATTTTCCAATGCTGCATATGTTTTATCCTACATAATTATTTTGTGTGGGATACTGGTGCTTAGCAATGCTTTTTTTTGGAAAGATAAAAGTAGTATTATGTATTTTGGAACTGTCTTTACATGTTTATTAATTCTTTTTTCAATAGGAGATATAAATTTTATAATGGAGGGCTTAGCTGATGAATCAATAAATAGCAGCATAGCCCTTAGCTTTCAGTTAGGAAAAGAAGGAATAGGTGGCGGTGTCATTGGTTACATAGTCACCAGTATATTGGTTAAGCTTTTTGGTGAAATTGGAGGCACAATTATTGTTTTTAGTGTGTTGATTATCGCCACCATGCTATACACTAAAGTCTCTCTACTTACTTTATTAAAGCACATTAAAAATTTAAGCGTTAAAGTGTTCGCAGGATTTAAGAGCTTTGTTGGAGATTTTGTTATGGTTTCACCCAATAGAAAATCCTCTGATTACGATGATACTGTAGTTGATTATGATAGCTTTAAAAATGAGGCGGCAGTATCTGCTGATATTAGTGTCAAGGATGAAAAGATTAAAATTTTAGATTTTACAGCTAATGAAATGATTGATGAGGAAGTAGATGAGGTTATCGATTCTCCAAAAAAAGACAATATTAACAATAGTACCACCAATAAGGGAGAAGTAGGACTACAGTTAGACGTAGAAGGTTATTATAATCAACAAATAGAGTATTGTCTTCCAGATGTAGGTTTATTAAATCAAATTGATTTACAGCCCTCTAAGGATGATAAGAAAAAAATCGTTAAAAAGGCAAAAATTCTAGAAGAAACACTAAAAAACTTCGGAGTAGAAGCAAAAGTAATACAGGTTAGCAAAGGCCCTGTAATTACAAGATATGAGTTGCAGCCTAGTGTTGGAGTAAAGGTTAGTAAAATTGTGAATCTAAGTGATGATATTGCATTAAATATGGCAGCACCAGCAATAAGAATAGAAGCACCTATTCCTGGTAAAGCAGCTATTGGAATTGAAATTCCTAATGATGATGCGGCAAATGTTACCCTTAGAGAAGTAATAGATAGCAATAATTATCAAACAAGTAAATTTAATATACCCTTTGCACTTGGAAAAGATATATCGGGTAATCCAGTTGTAACAGATATCAGTAAAATGCCCCACCTCCTCGTTGCCGGTGCTACCGGTTCTGGTAAAAGTGTTTGTATCAATACCTTGATACTAAGCATTCTGTACAACGCCAAGCCAGAGGATGTAAGACTGATTCTTGTGGACCCTAAGGTTGTGGAGCTTAATCAGTATAATGGCATACCACATCTTTTAATACCAGTGGTTACTGACCCTAAAAAGGCTACTAGTGCATTAAATTGGGCTGTTCAGGAAATGACAAGAAGATATAAGCTTTTTGCAGAGGGTCAGGTAAAGGATATTCGAACCTATAATGAAAAATTTAATGACACCAAGATTCCATTCATTGTAATTATTATTGATGAGCTTGCAGATTTAATGATGGTAGCTGCAAATGATGTTGAGGATGCAATTTGCCGTCTAGCACAAATGGCTAGAGCTGCAGGTATTCATTTAGTACTTGCTACCCAGAGGCCATCAGTAGACGTTATAACAGGTGTCATTAAGGCCAATATTCCTTCTAGAATTGCATTTTCTGCTGCTTCACAAACAGATTCCAGAACAATACTAGATATGGGAGGAGCCGAAAAGCTCTTAGGAAAGGGAGATATGCTGTTTTATCCAATAGGAGCTAACAAGCCTATACGTATTCAGGGTGCATTTGTTTCTGAGGCTGAGGTAGAGAGAGTAATTGCCTTTATAAAAAAACAAATAGAAAAGCCTCTTTATGAGTCAGATATTATTAATCGAATAGATCAAGGTGATTCATTAGAAATATCTGGTTCTGACGATTTATTTGATAGTGCTGTACAATTAGTGGTAGAAAGTCAACAGGCTTCAATATCAATGCTACAAAGACGCTTAAGAATAGGATATAATAGAGCAGCACGATTAATTGATGAAATGGAGTCAAAGGGGATTATTGGACAACACGAAGGCAGTAAACCAAGACAGGTGCTAATTACTGCTTCAGACTTAAATAATAGCAATGAGTAGAGAGTAATTACAAAATTATAAATGTTGAATGTTGAATGTTGAATGAAAAAACCTAACTATAGACGAAGGTGAAGTAAAGTATGATGCAATTAAAAATTGAAGAGGCAGTTAAGCTTAATGATAAAATCTTTATTGATGTTAGGTCCTCCTATGAATTCAGTAAAGGAACTATACCAGGAGCTATTAATATACCTTTACTTGATGATGATGAACGAATTGAAATAGGAAAGATATATAAAAATAGTGGAACAATAGCGGCTAAGCTAAGAGGATTAGAATTTGTGTCTGTAAAACTTCCCGATTTCTATAGGCAGATATTAGAACTAATGGAGAGTAATACTCAAATAATTGTTTTTTGTGCAAGAGGGGGGCTTAGGAGCACCTCCTTTGTAAAATTATTGCAAATACTAGAAATTAGAGGTATATACCAGCTAAAAGGTGGTTTTAAGGAATACCGTAACTATGTACTTAATTTTTTTCAAGATCTTAAAGAAGTGAGCTTTATTGTTTTACATGGATTAACCGGAGTAGGGAAGACAGAAATTCTTGAAAAGCTACATTCTATGGGTATACCTATACTTAATTTAGAAGAATTAGCCCATAATAAAGGATCAGTTTTCGGGTCTATTGGCTATAGCACAATAGCTAATCAAAAGAATTTTGAAAATGAAATAGCAGAAATTCTTATAAATAATTCAAACACTCCAATTGTAGTAGAAAGTGAAAGTCAGCGTTTAGGGAACGTATTTATACCAGATCATTTGTACGACAAAATAGTAAATGGACATCATATTTTACTTGAAACCAATAAAACCAATAGAACCAATAGGCTTGTAAAGGATTATGTTAATAAAATAGCTTTCCATGACCCTCAGTTAATAGAGGCTATTTCCAAACTTAAGAAAAGATTAGGTAAAGAGAAGGTTGAAGAATATCTCAACTTAATAATAGAGAAGAAATATGATGTACTTGCAGAAGATCTATTAGACATATATTATGATCCTCTTTATCAATACTCAATTGAAAAATATAATTATGATATTACAATTAATTATGATAAAATTGAAGAAGCTATAGGAGTAATTAGTAAATATTACAAAGAAAAAGAAGGGAAGACAAATAAATGAATCTTACAGTATATATAGAATCCCTTGGATGCTCTAAAAACCTAATCGATGCAGAAATTATGCTGGGGATATTGAACAAATACGGCTATAAGCTAACAACTACTAAAAATAATGCAGATATAATTATTGTAAACACCTGTGGGTTTATTGATGCTGCGAAGGAAGAATCAATTAATAAAATAATTGAGCTGGGAATGCTTAAAAAAAAGCGATTAAAGCTTTTATTAGTATCTGGCTGCCTTGGAGAACGCTATTCAGAAGATTTATTAAAGGAGCTACCAGAGGTTGATGCCATAATTGGAACAGGCAATTATCATACAATTGTTGAAACTATTAATGAAAGTATGAAGGGTAATAAAATTATTCAAATTGGTAATATCGATCAAGCATTTGATGAGTCTTTGCCAAGATTTCAAACAACACCATCTCATACTGCCTATGTTAAAATTTCTGATGGATGCGACAATGTTTGTACCTACTGTATTATTCCGAAGCTTCGTGGAAAATATAGAAGTAGAAAAATGGAAAACATAATAAAAGAGGTAGAAGATTTAGCTAATAAAGGTGTTAAAGAAATTATACTAATTGCACAGGACACTACCCGATATGGCGTAGATATATACGATGAATTGATGCTGCCAAGACTTTTAGAAAAACTAAATGAAGTTGATGGTATACATTGGATTCGACTTCTTTATGCCTATCCCGAAATGATTACAGATGATTTAATAGAGGTAATAAAAAGCAAAGAAAAAATTTGCAAGTATTTAGATATGCCTATCCAGCATTCAAACGACTCAATACTAAAGCTTATGAACAGAAGAACAAGAAGAGAGGCTCTTACTCAACTTATTAATAAGCTAAGAAGCCAAATGCCAGATATAGTGTTAAGAACTTCTTTGATTGTAGGCTTCCCGGGTGAAGAAGATAAGCATTATCAAGATCTGAAGGCCTTTGTTGAAGAAATGCAATTTGATAAGCTAGGAGTATTTGCTTATTCAAAGGAAGAAGGAACTCCAGCAGCACTATTACCAGATCAAGTAGATGAAGATATTAAGGAAGTCCGCAGAAGTGAAATAATGGAAATACAGCAAAAAATTTCCTTAGATAATAATCAAGCTAAGGTTGGCAGAG
This sequence comes from Alkaliphilus peptidifermentans DSM 18978, assembly GCF_900101495.1. Lineage (GTDB taxonomy): Bacteria > Bacillota > Clostridia > Peptostreptococcales > Natronincolaceae > Alkaliphilus_C > Alkaliphilus_C peptidifermentans. The sequence continues at coordinate 42,675 of NZ_FMUS01000004.1, read as the reverse complement.
AAATGGAAGTATTGGTTGAAGAGGTTATGGTTAAGGGAAAAGAATATATGGGTAGAACTAGAGGAGATGCTCCTGAAATAGATGGACTAGTATATCTGCAATCTTCAAGGACTATAGAAGTAGGCGAAATAGTTAAGGTGAAGATAAGTGGAGCATTAGAATATGATTTGATGGGAGATGTAATTGATGAATTTAGCAAATAAGTTAACAATTCTTAGAATTTTACTAGTTCCTGTTTTCATGGTTTTTCTATTAAATCGTGTACCCTATGGAGTACAAATAGCAGCTGGAATTTTTATTATAGCTGCCATTACAGATACGCTGGATGGGTACATTGCTAGGAAAAAAAACCAAGTAACAAACTTTGGAAAGTTCATGGACCCATTGGCAGATAAACTACTGGTATCTGCGGCATTAATCTCTCTAGTGCAACTGGGAAAGCTATCAGCATGGGTTGTAGTTATTATTATTGCTAGAGAATTTACTATAAGTATTTTAAGAGCTGTAGCAGCTGCAGAAGGAATTGTAATTGCCGCCAGTTGGTGGGGGAAGGCAAAAACCATAACTCAGATTATTGCAATTATTGCTATATTAATTAATAACTTTCCCTTCAGATATATTAATTTTCCCTTTGATACCATCATGATCTGGGTGGCAGTTATTTTTACAGTAATTTCTGGTCTTGATTATATTAAAATAAACAATCACATTTTAAAGCATTAATAATCTCCTTAAAGTTAAAATTGAAGATTGATCTGAATGCCAATCATTATTATTGGCATTTTGTATTTAAAAAACATTTAAGAGGAGCGGAGGGCATGAAGGCTTCAATAGTATGTATAGGAACAGAGCTACTTAAGGGTAAAACAATAGATACTAACTCTTATTTTATTTCTCAACAATTGATTTCACACGGCTTTAGTGTTGGTACCAAGCTAATTGTAGAAGATGACCTGCAAAGTATAATTAATTCAATTACTTATGCCTTGAATAATTCAGACATTTTAATAATCACTGGAGGCTTAGGCCCAACATTAGACGATATTACCAGAGAAGCGGTTGCAGAAGTAACTGGTTGTCCTCTGGAGTTAAATGATGATGCTAAGGAGCATATAGTGGAGATACTTAGCAGGAGGCACAAGAGATGTCCAGCTAATAATTTTCGTCAAGCATATTTCCCAAAGGGAGCTTCAATAATTGAAAATGAAAATGGTACTGCACCAGGCTTTTTAATAGAATATAAATTTAAAAAAATATATGTGCTACCTGGTCCCCCCTTTGAAATGCAGGCTATGTTAACCAGCTATGTAATGCCCTCATTAAAGTATTTAAGCAGTAAAAGTATAATTATAAAAAGCTTTGAAGTTATAGGGATTGGTGAATCAGCCCTTGAGGATGAGCTTATGGATTTAATTCAAAAGTATAATAACTTATCAGTAGCAACTTACGCCCTAGACGGTAATATTACTTTAACTGTAACAGCTGAGGGGGAAAGTGAAGATTTTTGCCGAGAGGAAATGGAGCCACTGCTGAGGGAAATACAAGCCAGAATAGGAAATTATATATACAGCCATGACGGCAGCACATTAGAAGAAGAAGTTTACAAAATATTAAAAGAAAAAAACCTTAGACTATCTACAGCTGAATCTTGTACAGGTGGGATGCTGGCTGCTAAGCTTACTTCTGTAGCTGGAATCTCTGAAGTCTTTGAAAGTGGATTTATTACCTATAGTAACGAATCTAAGACTAGAGATCTCTCAATATCACCAGAGTTAATAAATAGCTTTGGAGCAGTTAGTAAAGAGGTTGCATTGGCAATGGTTAAAGGATTGAAAAGCAGAACTAATTCACAATGCTGTATATCAATAACTGGAATAGCTGGGCCAAAGGGAGGTACACCTGAAAAGCCTGTCGGAACAGTATTTATTGGTATTAATGTAATTGATGAATTTGAAGTAGTTCATCTTCAATTATATGGTAAAAGAGAAAGAATACAGAAGCTTTCAACCATAACTGCCTTAAACCTTCTAAGAAAGAAAATAATGAAGGAAGTTTAAATTATCAATTATTAGTAGAGGTATTTTTTTAAAGGGTACGAAATTTAAATAAACTATAAAAATATATTTGACCTACATATTTAAATAAGTTATAATTATAAAAAAGAACAAATGTTCGAATATCATGAAAGGTAGGTGAGCCAGACAAAGCTCTGGTAGATAAAATGATGGAAAAGAAAAAAGCGTTGGAGATGGCTATTAATCAAATAGAAAAGCAATTTGGAAAAGGTTCAATAATGAAATTAGGAGAAGATTCAAAGCTGAGCATGGAATGTATTTCTACTGGTTCAATAGAGTTAGATATTGCACTGGGTGTTGGAGGAGTACCTAGAGGTAGAATTATAGAAATTTATGGGCCAGAGGCATCAGGTAAGACAACAGTAACCTTACATATTATTGCAGAAGCTCAAAAAAATGGAGGCTCTGCTGCATTTATCGACGCCGAGCATGCTCTTGATCCAGCTTACGCACAAAAACTAGGAGTAAATATAGATGATTTAATAGTTTCACAACCAGATACTGGTGAACAGGCGCTAGAGATTGCTGAAGCACTTGTCCGGAGTGGAGCTATAGATGTAATAGTAGTAGACTCGGTTGCAGCCCTTGTTCCTAAGGCTGAAATTGAAGGTGAAATGGGTGATAGTCATATAGGACTACAGGCACGTTTAATGTCACAGGCATTAAGAAAGCTTGCTGGAGCAGTTAATAAATCAAAAACTACTGCTATATTTATAAATCAGCTTCGTGAAAAGGTTGGAGTAATGTTTGGTAACCCAGAAACAACTACTGGTGGTAAGGCATTAAAATTCTATGCTTCAGTAAGACTGGATGTTCGCAGAATTGATGTTATTAAACAGGGTAATGATATTATGGGTAACCGTACTAGGGTAAAGGTTGTTAAAAACAAAGTTGCTCCACCATTTAAACAGGCTGAATTTGATATAATGTATGGAGAAGGTATTTCTAAAACTGGTGATGTTCTTGACACAGCTGCTAATCTTGATATAGTTAAGAAGGCCGGAGCATGGTATAGCTATGGAGATGATAGACTAGGTCAAGGTAGAGAAAATGCTAAGCAATTTCTAAAGGAAAATCCAGATATCTGGAAGGAGCTTGAGGATAAAATTCGCCAGCATTATGGATTAACTCAAGGAAAAGGAAATATTGAAGCAGTAGTAACTGAAGAAATAGATGAATAAACCTAAAAACCCCTCAAAAGAGGGGTTTTTGTATAATTTAAGAGAGATTAAGAATAGGTGTATAAAGAAGTAGGATATGTCAAAAATGAAAATAGGTTTTAAGCTCTATAGCATGTATATAATCCAACTTGACACGATAATAAAAAAGATATACAATAAATACAAATCATGGTGTATTTTATGGGTATTGTATGCCTATAAGTTCATGATTTTTGTTTGGGTTACATATTTACTCAATGAAATTGTAACTCACTGTACCTTTAAAACTAAATAAAGGAGGTGTCCACATATTAATAGTCAAGACATAATATTTATCTTAGTTGCAACTGTAGTAGGATGCCTTATCGGCTATTTGATTCGAAAAACCATTGGGGAGCGTAAAATAGGGAGTGCAGAAATACTTGCCAAAAAACTTATTGAAGATGCTGAACGTGATGCTGAAACTAGTAAAAAAGAAGTTTTACTTGAAGCTAAGGAAGAAGTTCACAAGCTCCGTAATGAATTTGAACGAGAGAGTAGAGAGAGGCGAAACGAACTACAACGCATTGAAAGAAGATTAATTCAAAAAGAAGAAGTTTTAGATAAAAAATCTGAAGGATTAGAGCAAAAAGATGATAGATTATCTAAAAAATTACGGGATTTAGAAGACAAACAAGAAGAAATCAATCAGCTTTATGAAAAAGAGATTCGTAAGCTTGAAGAATTATCTGGTCTAACATCTGAGGAAGCTAGACAACTTCTGCTAAATGATATTGAAAAAGAAGTCAGATATGAAAGTGCAATGATGATCAAGGACATCGAAGGCAAGGCAAAGGATGAAGCTGAGAAGAGAGCAAAAGAAATAATAACCTATTCAATTCAAAAATGTGCAGCAGATCATGTGGCTGAAACAACAGTAACTGTTGTAGCATTGCCAAATGATGAAATGAAGGGTAGAATCATTGGTAGAGAAGGTCGAAATATTCGTACATTAGAAACATTAACAGGTATCGACTTGATTATCGATGATACACCGGAGGCAGTTATTCTTTCAGGCTTTGATCCAATTAGGAGAGAAGTAGCTAGAATTGCCCTAGAAAAGCTGATAGTAGATGGAAGAATACATCCAGCTAGAATTGAAGAAATGGTTGAAAAAGCAAAGCGAGAAGTGGATAACATTATTAAAGAAGAAGGTGAACAGGCTACATTTGAAGCTGGAGTTCACGGACTTCACCCAGAGTTAATCAAGTTATTGGGACGCCTTAAGTATAGAACAAGCTATGGACAGAATGTCTTAAAGCATTCTATAGAAGTATCTCATTTAGCTGGTATCATGGCTGCTGAGTTGGGCACGGATGTTAAGTTGGCAAAACGAGCAGGATTACTTCATGATATAGGTAAAGCCGTTGACCATGAGATAGAAGGAACCCATGTGGAAATTGGTATGGAGCTTTTAAGAAAGTACAAAGAATCAAAAGATGTAATTCATGCTATGTCAACACATCATGGCGATTATGAGCCACAGTCAATTGAAGCAGTATTAGTTACTGCTGCTGATGCAATTTCAGCTGCAAGACCAGGTGCAAGAAGAGAAACTCTGGAATCATATATCAAACGTTTAGAAAAGCTGGAAGAAATCGCAAACGATTTTGATGGAGTTGAAAAATCATTTGCAATACAAGCAGGTAGAGAAATTCGTATTTTAGTAAAACCGGATTCCTATAGTGATGAAGACATTATTCTATTAGCTAGAGGTATAACTAAACGTATTGAAAACGAACTGGAATACCCAGGTCAAATAAAAGTTAACGTAATTAGAGAAACAAGAGCAATTGAATATGCAAAGTAAAAAAACTGCTGCTACAGCAGTTTTTTTTATTGCTAATAAAAATCAACAATACTCAACTTTGCACCTTGAATAAACTCGTTATAATATAAATACTCAAAAATCCCTCTGATCTACGATAAAGCTTCAGAAATTTTATTTATAGCTTCCATCAATCTACCGAATTTGGCAGGCTTAAGGGATTGTGCTCCATCACATAAAGCCAGTTCTGGCTGATGGTGAACTTCAATCATTAGGCCGTCAGCCCCAACTGCAATTGCAGCTTTTGATAAAGGCTCAACCATAGCCCATTTTCCTGTTGCATGACTTGGGTCAACAATAATAGGAAGGTGACTCAGCTCTTTAATTACTGGTATAGCACTTAAATCCAGTGTATTTCTGGTGTATGTTTCAAAGGTTCTAATACCCCTCTCACATAGAATTATTCTTAAGTTTCCTTCAGACATAATATATTCTGCCGCCATTAAAAATTCTTCAATTGTTGCAGATAACCCACGTTTTAATAGAATGGGTTTATTTGTTTTTCCTGCCTTCTTAAGTAATGAAAAATTTTGCATATTTCTAGCACCAATTTGAAGTATATCTGCATATTCCGCAACTAAATCAAAATCCTCATGATCCATAACCTCAGTAACAATTGGCATACCATTAACTTCTTTAGCCTTTTTAAGGAGTTTAAGCCCCTCTTCACCTAATCCTTGAAAGCTGTAGGGTGAGGTCCGAGGCTTGAAGGCACCTCCCCTTAAAAAGCCAGCACCATGCTTCTTTGTAAGTGCAGCAATAGTCATTAATTGTTCTTCACTTTCGACTGCGCATGGACCAGCGATAATTCCAATATTTCCTCCACCAATTTTACAGCCATCAATTTCTATTACTGTTGGTGTTGGATGAAATAATTTGCTAGCTAGTTTGTATGGAGACTGAACACGAACTAGTCGATCTACATTTTCATTAGCTTCGATTTGACTAGGATTAATTTTACTTGTGTCTCCAACCAAACCTAAGATAGTTTGATTCTCACCTTCAGTAATATGGACACTGCACCCTAAACTCTCCATTTTTTGCATGATTTTGTTAATTACCTCCTTAGTTGCTGTAGGTTTCATAATAATAACCATAATAATTTCCTCCTAATTTAATTTATTTTATAAAAAAAGGAGACTCTTATTTCTAAGAGTCTCCTGGTAAACTGGTATCACATAACCTAAAGGGCTATGAATATACTAATTGTTTATTCAAAGGATCTATTTGAAATAGAAGGGAAACAACATATCTATAATTTTTCCAAGTAAAATAACCAGCGCTAAAAAAGAAAAAGCCCCAGTAAAAATAAAAATAATAGATATTTAGTTGATAATCCTTTCTAATTTCGCTTAGCATTATAATCATCCTTTTTTCAAATTTCTGAAGATTAATATGAATTATATGCAAAAGAAATATAAATGTCAACTAAATTTTTCATTTCTACATTTCTTTTTAACTACTAAAATATTGCAAGGCTTCAATAATTGTTTAAACATGCTGCCAGCTGTTGCAAATAAATGGTTATAAATAATTATACAAAAATATGATAATTAATAAAAAAACTTTTACTTGACATAGCTGGATCTATCCTGTAATGTAATTAACAATAATTTTTTTCAAGCTACAATCTTAATTTGATAATTTGATATATAATAATAATTCCAAAGAAAGAGCATGGGGGAGGGGCGTCAAATTGTATCATTTTAACGAAATTACAATTATCGGAATGGGTTTAATTGGAGGTTCAATAGGACTGGCATTAAAGAAATCTGGTAAGATAAAAAAAATAACCGGATACGATGTATCGAAGGATTCACTTATTGAAGCAAGGGAAATTGGAGCGATAGATTGTATTGCTGATGATTTGAAAAAAGCTGTTTTAATGACTGAAGTGATAATAATAGCAGCTCCGTTGGGTCAGTATGAATCAATACTGAAGGAAATTTCACCTTTACTTAATGCTGATGTAATCGTTACAGATGTCGGCAGCGTTAAAGGTTTTATTTCAAGCATGTTTCAAAAGTATTTACCAAAAAACATACAATTTATTGGGGGTCACCCTATGGCAGGCTCTGAGAAGGATGGCATAAAGGCTGCCCGTTCATCTATGTACGAAAATGCCTATTACTTTCTGACACCCAGTGAAAATACAACACAAAATACTATAGAAAAAATTAAAACTCTAGTAACAGAAATGAAGGCATATCCTATAATAGTGACTCCACAAGAGCACGATAAAATTGTTGCCATGATAAGTCACATTCCCCATTTAACAGCAGCTATGCTGGTAATATCCCTCTCTTTATGTGATGGAACTAAATATCTTCCATTTGCGGGGGGAGGCTTTAGAGATTCCACCCGTATAGCCTCAGGGAATCCAGAAATGTGGAAGGATATATTCTTATACAATAAAACGGAGGTTCTTAGGAGTATAGAAGGGTTACAAAAAAATCTATCTAATTTTAAGTATGCTCTTTATACAGAGAAGGAGGATGAAATACTAGAAATACTGGGGGAAGCTAAAAGGACTCGTGATAAAATACCAGGACGCTTTACAGATTATATGCCTCCATTACATGAAATAGTTATTGATGTTGAGGATAAACCTGGAATATTGGGTAATTTAACGAGAATCCTAGGAGAAAACAATATTAATATAAAAGATATTGAGATTCTTCATGCCCGTGAAGGCGAAAAGGGGGTTGTTAAAATTGGACTAGAATCAGAAGATGATAGAATAAAAGCTAAAGAGATATTAAAGAGGGGGAGATTCCCCTTTACATATGAGAGAGGAGTAGTCAATAATGTTAAGGGTAAATAGAGTGAATAAAATACAAGGAATAATTGCTGTACCAGGAGATAAATCCATCTCCCACAGATCCATAATGCTGGCCAGTATCAGTAAGGGTGAGACTGTAATAGAAAATTTTCTAAGGGGTGAGGATTGTTTAAGTACCATTGACTGTTGTCGAGGTTTAGGAATAAGAATTGAAGAGGAAGGAAAAAAGATTATTGTATATGGTAATGGATTATCTGGACTTAAAGAGCCTGAAGATGTGCTTAATGTAGGCAATTCAGGTACCACTATTCGGCTGCTTTCTGGAATTTTAGCGGGTCAGGAATTTTTAACTATAATTACAGGAGATTCCTCCATAAGAAGGAGACCTATGGCAAGAATTGCAACTCCCTTAAGGGAAATGGGAGCTATTATTGAGGGTAGGGATAATGGTAGATTAGCCCCACTGTCAATAAAAGGTGGTGGACTAAAAGCGATTGATTATACATTGCCGGTTTCCAGTGCTCAGGTTAAATCAGCAATTATGTTGGCAGGTCTTTTTGCAAATGGTAATACAAAGGTTACAGAAACCACTCAATCAAGGGATCATACAGAGAGAATGCTTAAAGCATTTGGGGGTAATGTGAAAAAGGAGGATAATACAATAATTATTAGTAAGTCAGATTTATACGGTCAAACCGTTGAAGTACCAGGAGATATTTCTTCTGCTGCCTTTTTTATGGTTGCTGCTGCAGCAATGCCTGGGTCGAATCTAACAATCCAAAAGGTGGGTTTAAATCCTACCCGTACTGGAATTATTGATGTATTAAAGAAAATGGGTGCAGATATTGAAATGGAAAACAGCTTTGTAAGTGGTGGTGAAGAAATCGGTGATATTATAATACGAGGTTGCAAGCTTGTAGGTACATGTATTGAAAAGGAAATTATTCCCCGGTTAATCGATGAAATACCTGTAATTGCAGTGGCTGCAGCATTGGCTGAAGGTAAAACAACCATTACAGGCGCTGAGGAACTAAAATTTAAAGAATCAAATCGTATTACTGCAATGGTAACAGAAATGAAAAAACTAGGTATTAATATTACTGAATTAACAGATGGTATGGAGATTGAGGGACCGAATATTATCGGCGGAGGGAATGTAGAAAGCTACGGAGATCATAGAATTGCTATGGCTATGGCGATATGTGGACTATTTGCTAATGATACAGTTAAAATATCAAATAGTGAATGTATTTCTATCTCATTTCCTCAATTTGAAGAAAGACTAAAGGAAATAACTCTTTAGGATGGTGAAATAATGGAAATTGGATATTTAGGGCCAGCAGGCTCCTTTAGCCATATGGCCGCTTATTTATATTCACAAAACAGTAGACTTGTTCCATTGAAAACATTTACAGATATAATTCAAGGAGTAGAAGAGAAGGAGATAGATGAAGGAATACTCCCTATAGAAAATTCCACAGAGGGAGCAGTAACTCAAGTGATGGATAGCTTAATGAAAACAAGGATTTCAACAATTAGAGGAGAAGTTATACTTAAGATAGAACATTGCATTTTAAGTGATGCTTCAAGTGTTGAAGAAATAAGACATATTTATTCCCATCATCAAGCCATACAGCAGTGTCGAGATTTTTTTAATATAAATTATCCCCATATAAGCCTCCATTCATGTGACAGCTCATCTAGTGCCTGTATGGTTGTAAAGGAAATGGGAAACCAATATGGAGCAATAGCCAATACGTATGCTGCTAAAATACATAAGCTAAAGATTCTTAAATGTGGTATTCAGGATAATAATTTTAATCAAACTAGGTTTATAATTATTGGAGGAAGAAAAACTATAGTAACCGGAAATGATAAAACTTCAATTGTTTTTTCCTTTCATAATGACTATCCCGGTAGCTTATACCTAGTGCTAAAGGCCTTTGCCGACAGAGGAATTAATTTAACAAGAATAGAATCACGTCCTGCAAAAACTGAAATGGGCAAATATGTTTTCTATATAGACTTTATTGGTCATAAAGACAATGAAATGGTAATGAAGGTTTTTGAAGATATAAGTATTTACGTGAATTATTTTAAGGTTTTAGGCTCATATCCTATTGGGATAACCTATGAATAAGGAGGATAATGTATGTTACGGGTATTTACTGCAGGTGAATCACATGGAAAAGCTCTGGTTGGCTTCATTGAAGGTATGCCATCAAATGTTTCAATGAATGTTGAGGAAATTAATAGAGATTTAGCTAGAAGACAGCAGGGTTATGGCCGTGGAGATAGAATGAAAATCGAAAAGGATAAAATAGAAATATTATCGGGTATCAGGGGAGGCAAAACCTTAGGAAGTCCAATTTCCTTTATAATTCCTAACAAAGATTATGAAAATTGGACAGAATATATGAGCCCAATAAATACTAATAAATGTGATAAGCTAGTTACAAAACCAAGACCAGGACATGCAGATTTAACTGGCATGTTGAAATATAATTTTGACGATATAAGAAATGTAATAGAAAGAAGTAGTGCTAGAGAAACAGCTGTAAGGGTTGCAGCTGGAAGCTTAATAAAGCAGTTTATGAGTTATTTTAATATAACCACCCATAGTCATGTTACAGCGATTGGCGATATTCATCTGCAGGAAATCATCACAGATACTAGTAGAATCAAAGAGTCCGACTCTTCCTCTGTTCGCTGTGTTGATGGAATTGTTGAGAAAAAAATGATACAGCTAATTGAAGAAACAAAGAAAGCAGGAGATTCTCTAGGTGGTATATTTGAAATACATATAAGTGGTGTCCCTAAAGGTCTTGGAAGTTATGTTCATTGGGATAGAAAACTGGATGCTAAGCTTTCCTATGCCCTAATGAGTATTCAAGGAGTGAAGGGGGTTGAGCTTGGGTATGGTTTTCAAAACACCTCAAGGGTTGGTTCTTTAGTTCATGATGAGATACTATTCCAAAAAACAAAAGGATTTTTTAGAAATACCAATCATGCTGGAGGAATTGAAGGTGGTATGTCCAATGGGGAGAACATAGTAATACGTTGTGGCATGAAACCTATACCAACATTGTACAAACCCCTTAAAACAGTTGATATAGAGTCGAAGGAAAGTGCTTTAGCTACTGTTGAGCGAAGTGATACCTGTGCTGTACCTGCAGCCTCAATAGTAGGAGAAATGGTGGCTATTACAGTAATAGCAGAGGAGTTTTTAAGAAAATTTGGTGGAGATTCTTTAGAGGAGATTGAAAAAAGATGGAAAGAGTACATATAAATTTAGGAGAATCAAGCTATTGGATAAATATTAAAGAAGGTATAATAGAAAATCTAACTGAATACATCGGCAACGCCGATCAATGGATTATTATTACTGATGAAAATGTACATAACCTATATTTTCATAAATTAGAAGAGGCATTAAGAGGTGAAGATTTCATCAAATTTATTATTCCATCTGGTGAAGCATCTAAAAATTTTGAAATGGCAATGGAAATTTTAAGCTTTATGGTAGAGAAAAATCTTACTAGAAAATCAAAAGTAATTGCATTTGGTGGAGGAGTTGTAGGTGATATTGCAGGCTTCTGTGCTTCCATTTACATGAGAGGAATAGACTTTATTCAAATTCCTACTACTTTATTAGCTCAAGTTGACAGCAGCGTAGGAGGAAAAACAGCCATTAATTTACCCCAAGGTAAAAATTTAGTGGGTACCTTTTATCAGCCAAAGTCAGTTTTAATCTATACAGATATATTAAATACATTACCAACGAAGCAGCTACTAAGTGGAATTGGAGAGGTAATAAAGTATGGGGTAATTCATGATTATAGCTTTTTGCAATATATTAAGAGGAACCTTTCTAAAATTAAAGCACTTGACACCACCTCAATTACTTATGTTATAAAGACCTGCTGTGAAATTAAATCTGAAATTGTTTGTCTGGATGAAAAAGAATTGGGATTTAGAAAAATCTTAAACTTTGGTCATACAGTTGGTCATGGATTAGAGACTATAACAGACTATAAAGTGTATACCCATGGTGAAGCAGTTTTAATTGGAATGTATATAGAGGCAAAACTGTCAATGTTGCTGGAATTAATAAGCATAGAATACTTTAATGAAATTATAGATGTGATTACTGATTGTTATGATAATGTAAAATTAGATAATATCTGTCTAGAAAAATTAATCGATAGCATGGTGAAGGATAAAAAGAATCAAAATGGTAAGATTTCCTTTGTATTACCAACTGCAAAAAGCAAGGTAACGGAAGTACTTCTTTCAATTGAAGAAACTAAAAAGCTTTTGACAGAACTTATTGGAGGTCAATAAAATGGAAACTGTAGTTAGTAGTAAAACTAAACTATATGCTGTTATTGGTGATCCCATTTCCCATAGCCTATCACCGGATATACATAATCGAGTTTTTAGAGAAATGAAGCTCAATAGAAATTATATATCTTTAAAAATACAACCTAGTTATTTAAAGGAATCATTAAGTATAATGAAGGATAACTTTGATGGCTTTAATGTAACTCAACCCCATAAAGAAAAAATAATACCTTTTTTGGAGGAGTTAGATGAAAGGGCTAAAACCTATGGAGCTGTAAATACTGTTAAGCTGGAAAATAATATGTATAAAGGCTACAATACCGACGGCTATGGCTTTATGCGAAGCTTAGAAGCAGAGAGGATCAATATTGCTGGTGAGAAAGTTTTGATCCTGGGAGCTGGAGGTGCAGCTAGGGTTATAGCATATGAAATGCTTTTGATAGGTTGTAAAGTTACAATTGCCAATAGAACGATTGAAAAGGCACAGGAGCTAAAAAAAGATTTGATGATAACTACAGGAGCAACAAATATAGATGTAGCTACCCTTAATAACATAGAAGGTTCTTACAAAATTGTTATAAATACTACTCCTATTGGAATGAAGGCCACACTAGATTCAATGGTTATTGAAGAGAGATTATTCAAAAATGTAGAAACAGCTTATGATTTAATATATAATCCCTATAAAACAAAATTTTTAGAAACAGCAGAAAGAAATGGTTGTAGAATACTAAATGGATTCTCCATGCTCTTTTATCAAGCTATTAAATCTCAAGAAATATGGATGAATACAACCATTTGTAGCTCTATTGCCACATCTATTTTCAAAGAAATAGAAGAATCAATATTTAAGTAATACTATAAAATTTATTAATGCTAATGAAGTAATATATAATAGAAATACTCTGTAGTATTAGTTTAAAGGTTTAAATTAGCTAGTAAAAGAAGCATAGGGGGTGCACTAATGGGAAATCTTGATGAACTTAGATATAAAATTGACCAGTGCGATAAAGCTTTAGTTGAGATTTTCTCAAAAAGACTAGAGTTGGTAAGTGAGGTTTTGAAATACAAAAAGGAAAAGGGTCTACCTATCTTACATCCCAAAAGAGAGGCTGAGGTAATTAAAAAAGCAGTAGCACATTTAAATAATCCCAATTATCAACAAGAGATCATTGCTTTATTTGAAGAAGTTATGAGGACAAGTAGAAGATTGCAATCTAAAATTTTAGTTACACAAAATATTGTTCTAATAGGCTTTATGGGCTCAGGTAAAACAACAGTAGGTAGAGAACTATCTATCCATATGGAAATGCCCTTTATAGATATAGATCAATTAATAGAAGAAGAGGAAAAAGTCACCATCTCAGAAATCTTCCAAGTTCAAGGAGAAGATTATTTTAGAAGGCTTGAAAGTAGAATGGTGAAAAAAATAAGTGAAAGAAAAAACTCCATTATTTCATGTGGTGGAGGGGTTATATTGAATCAAGCAAATATAGTTGAATTAAAGACAAATGGCATAATTATATTATTAGACGCTAAAGAAGAAACAATATATAACCGTATAAAGTTAGACAGTAATAGACCTCTACTCAAAAATTCTATGGATATTAAAACAATAGAAAATATTATGTTGCAAAGAAAAGAAAAGTACAGAGAATCCGCTGATATTATCATAAATACAGATAATAAACCAGTGGATGAAATATGTAAGGAAATAATTGAAAAACTATTAACTATTGTTTAATGATTATTTAATAAATTATAAAGAATTTTATGAAAAATTGAAGGTATTTATTGATTTTGGTAGAATATTATAAAAGGTATCCAAATTATAGTAAAACACATTATAACAAAGGGGGCTTTTTAATAATGGAAGTATTAAAAGTATCAGCAAAATCAAACCCAAATTCTGTTGCTGGAGCATTAGCCGGTGTTCTTAGAGAACGTGGAACAGCTGAAATACAGGCTATTGGAGCTGGCGCTCTAAATCAAGCAGTAAAAGCAGTTGCAATTGCGCGAGGATTTGTAGCTCCTAGTGGACTTGACTTGATCTGTATACCTGCATTCACCGATATTCAAATTGATGGTGAAGAGAGAACTGCAATAAAACTAATTGTAGAACCTAGATAGAGAAATTACAAATCCAAGAGTCTGCTGATTATATGGCAGACTTTTTTATGTATAAATCTCAAAAGAAAAATTGAAAATTGAAATGGAAGAAACAAAGTAAATTGAAAATGGAAAATGAAAAATTGAGAATTAAAATTGAGAATGTTGAATCAATACTATGTAAAGACTATAAATAAATAATAAATAATTACTCATTACTAATTATTCATTGCTAATTGACTATATACTACTCTGTGAAAAGAGGTTGGTTTTATGAAATATATAGATATGCATGTTCATACTTCTGCCTCCGATGGTGTACTTACTCCAAGTGAGGTTATTGAATTAGCTATAAGTAAAAATCTAGATGGAATAGCAATTACAGATCATGATACAGTAGCGGGGGTACAAGAAGGCATTCTTTATGGAGAGAAAAAAGCCTTCATTGTAATACCTGGAATTGAACTTAGTACAGAGTATAATGATGAAGAAGTTCACATACTTGGTTATGGAATAGATTATCACTCACATGAGTTATTACAAACATTAGACACCTTAAAGAATGCTAGAGACCTTAGAGCCAAAAAAATTGTAGATAAATTAAAAAATCTCAGGTTTACCATTAGTTATGAGGATGTAATAGAAGTGTCTGGTAATGGTGTGGTAGGGCGACCCCACATTGCTAAAGTTTTGGTTAGTAAAGGTATAGTTTCAGATTTATCAGAAGCCTTTAGAAAATTTTTAAATAGGGGATGTCCTGCCTATGTTCCAAGATACAAGATTACTCCCAATGAAGCTATTATATTAATTAAGAAAGTTGGTGGAATGCCAGTAATAGCACATCCTGGATTGGTTGGAAATCAGCTATTGCTTAAGGGCTTAGTAGGAAACGGTGCTAAGGGAATTGAGGTGTATCATCCTGATCATAGCCAACATGAGATTTCTAAATACTTGAAGTTTGCAGAAGCAAACAATCTTATTGTTACAGGAGGTACAGATTTTCACTATCCATATAAAGATAGACCTAATCGAAATCTAGGTAGTATTAGAGTTCCTTTAGAAAATGTTAGTAAAAATTTAAAAATACAAAATCTGTAGCAAAAAACAGAAATATTTGTTAAAATAGGATATGCTTAGATATATAGTATATTGATTTACATATCTCATTGAATATGGAGGTAAGAAAATGAAAATTAAGCTTTCTGAAAAGAGTCAAAAAATTACTGCTTCTGTTACATTAGCTATTGATGCTAAAGCAAAACAAATGATGGCGGAAGGCATCGATGTTATTAGCTTTGGTGTTGGTGAACCTGACTTTAATACCCCAGAGAATATTAATAGGGCAGCAATTGAGGCACTGGATAAAGGAATCACTAGATACACTGCTGCTTCAGGACTTCCTCTTTATAGAGAAGTCATATGTAAAAAGCTTAAAGATGATAATAATTTAGAATATAAGCCAGAAAATATAGTAGTTTCTAACGGAGCAAAGCACTCATTATATAACGCATTATTAGCTATATGTAATCCAGGTGATGAAGTAATCATTCCTGTTCCATATTGGGTAAGCTACGAGGAACTAGTAAAAATGGCTGATGCCATCCCAGTTTTCGTCAAATGTTCAGAGGAAAATGAGTTTAAAATGAAGAGGAATGATTTGTTGGCTGCCATTACACCTAATACCAAGGCTATTTTACTAAACAGCCCATCAAACCCAACTGGCTCTTCCTATACTAAAGATGAATTACAAATGATTGCTGACATAGCTGTAGAGAAGGGTATTATTGTAATTGCAGACGAAATATACGAAAAACTAGTATACGATGGTGCTGAACATATTAGTATTGCAAGCTTGAATGAAAAAATAAAGGACCAAACAATTGTTGTTAATGGTATGTCTAAGGCATATGCAATGACAGGCTGGCGTATTGGATATACTGCATCCAATAAAGAGATTGCAAAAATAATGGGTAATATTCAAAGTCATGCCACGTCTCATCCCAATACAATTGCCATGTATGCCAGTGCAAAGGCACTAATGGAAGATCAATCCTCAGTGGAAGAAATGCGAAAGGCCTTTGACGAAAGAAGAAAATATATGGTTGAGAGAATAAATCAAATAGACGGAGTTTCTTGTATTACACCTAAAGGCGCATTCTATATAATGATGAATATATCTAAGCTGAAGGGTAAAGAAATAGCAGGAAAACTAATTGAAGGTTCAATGGATTTTGCTGAAATTTGCTTAGATAAGTCCCATGTTGCAGTAGTACCAGGAATGGCCTTTGGAGTTGATGATTTTGTAAGATTATCCTACGCAAATTCAATGGAGAATATAAGAAAAGGATTAGACCGTATTGAATCATTGATAAAAGGTTAGTATCTGAAGATATGGGGTAAACCCATATCTTTTCACTATAAATAAAAGCTTATAGATTGAAGGGAGAAGAATTATTTGAGTAGATCTACGTATCAAAACCCATTAATTGAACGCTATTCTAGCAAGGAAATGAGCTATATATTTTCATCCGACAAAAAATTCACTACTTGGAGAAGGCTTTGGGTAGCACTGGCAGAGGCAGAAAAAGATCTAGGATTACCCATCACCAATGAGCAAATTGAAGAGTTAAAGGCAAATCAAGATAATATTAATTATGATGTTGCCATAAAAAGAGAAAAAGAAACTAGACATGATGTAATGTCCCACGTATATGCATTTGGACAACAGTGTCCTAAGGCTAAGGGAATTATACATCTTGGTGCCACCAGTGCATTTGTTGGAGATAATACAGATATAATAGTAATGAAGGAAGCCCTTCAAATAATTAAAGTAAAAATGATAAATTTGTTTAATGTACTGGCTAAGTTTTGTGATGAGTACAAGAATCTCCCTGCCCTTGGATTTACACACTTTCAACCAGCGCAATTAACAACACTTGGAAAACGTGGAACCCTATGGTTACATGATCTATTGATGGATTTTGAAAATTTAGAGTATCAAATTGACAGAATGAAGCTAAGAGGTGTAAAAGGTACAACTGGCACACAGGCGAGCTTCTATAGCTTATTTGATAATGATGATGAAAAGGTGGAATTACTAGATAAAAGATTGGCAGAAAAAATGGGCTTTAAAGCTACATTTCCTGTAACAGGACAAACCTATTCGAGAAAATTGGACTTTGAGGTTCTATCAATATTAAGTGGAATCGCTCAAAGCTTACATAAAATGACTAATGATCTTCGCCTTCTTCAAAGTCTAAAGGAAGTAGAGGAGCCCTTTGAAAAAAGTCAAATAGGCTCATCTGCTATGGCTTATAAAAGGAATCCAATGAGGAGCGAGAGGATTGCATCCCTGGCCCGTTATGTTATTGCAGGATGCCAAAATACGGCTATGACTGCTTCAACTCAATGGTTTGAAAGAACACTTGATGATTCTGCCAACAGGAGAATAATTATACCTGAAGCTTTTTTAGCTACCGATGCTATTTTAAATATAGCTATAAATGTTTGTGATGGTTTAGTGGTTTATGATAAAATGATTCAACGACATATAGATCTTGAATTACCCTTTATGGTTACAGAGAACATTCTTATGGAGGCTGTAAAAAGGGGAGGAGATCGTCAAGAATTACATGAGAGAATAAGAACTCATTCTATGGAGGCAGCTAAAAAGGTAAAGCAGGATGGAGAAGAAAATGATTTGATCAATCGCATTCTTGCGGATACAGACTTTAATCTCTCTAAAGAACAGCTTAACCAGTTGTTGGACTCTAAAAAATTTGTTGGACGAGCCCCTCAACAGGTTACCAGATTCTTAAATGAATTTATATATCCTATACTTGAGGATAATAAAGCTTTAATTGGTTTAGAAGTAGATTTATGGGTTTAAATTTGATATACATTATTGGAGGTGTTTTTTAGTGATAAAATTAGCAACAATAGAGACTATTAGTCAATTCGAAGGACAAGATGTAACAATTAATGGCTGGCTATTCAATAAGAGATCAAGTGGAAAAATACACTTTCTTCAGCTTAGGGATGGTACTGGCTTTATTCAGGGAGTTGTAGTGAAAAATGAAGTGGATGAAGAGGTTTTTGAGGTTTGTAAAAAACTTACCCAAGAATCTTCTCTACAAGTAACTGGGCTGGTACAAAAAGATGATCGCGCAAAAAGCGGCTTTGAAATACTGGTTAAGAGTGTTAAGCCTGTCCAAATTGCACAAGAAGGGTATCCTATTTCTCTAAAGGAGCACGGTACAGACTTCCTAATGGAAAACAGGCATTTATGGATGCGTTCACCAAAACAAAATGCAATTCTTAGAATTCGTGATGAGATTAATTTAGCAATTCGTATGTTTTTTCATGATAGAGGATTTGTTCTTGTAGAACCACCAATTATTACTCCTTCTTCATGTGAAGGAACAACAGAACTATTTGAAATAGATTATTTTGGAGAAAATGCCTTCTTATCTCAAACAGGACAACTTTATGCAGAGGCTGCGGCTATGGCCTTTGGTAAAGTCTACAGCTTTGGACCTACCTTTAGAGCTGAGAAGTCTAAGACACGAAAGCATCTAAATGAGTTTTGGATGGTTGAGCCTGAAATGGCATATGTCGACTTTGAAGGAAACTTAGAAGTGCAAGAGCAGATGATTGAGTATATTGTTCAGAGAGTATTAGAGAATAAGCAAATTGAGCTAAAAATATTAGACAGAGATACTGCATATCTAGAAAAAATTAAAGCTCCCTTCCCAAGAATAACATATACAGAAGCAGTTAATATGTTACAGGAGGGAAACTATGAATTCCAATGGGGAGATGATTTTGGAGCTCCACATGAGACATTCATTGCTGAAAAATTTAAAAAGCCTGTTTTTATAACACATTTTCCAACAAAGATGAAGGCCTTTTATATGCAGCCAGACCCTGAAAATCCAGAAGTAATACTGGGAGCAGACCTTATTGCCCCTGAAGGCTATGGAGAGATCATAGGCGGCTCTGAGAGAATCCATGACTTAGAATTTCTTTTAAAAAGAATTGAAGATGAGAAGCTTCCCACCGAATTATATGAATGGTACATTGATTTAAGAAGATATGGATCAGTACCTCACTCAGGCTTTGGACTTGGGTTAGAAAGAACAGTAGCATGGATTTGTGGAATTGATCATATACGTCAAACCATACCATTCGCAAGAACATTAAATAGGGTTTATCCTTAGTTAATAATCTGATATAATTAATATATTCAAAATAGTTGAAAAGTAAGGATAATCATCCTTACTTTTTTACTTAATATTGTAAATTGAGGTGATACAATGCTGGAAAATCAACTGCTTGATTATACCATCCATGAGATATTGTCTACAAACTTTATTAAGGTACTACCAGTAACCCCATTAGATAGTGTTATTGATGAAATGTTATATTCTAATATCCCAGAGGCAATAATTATTGACCCTATTGATAATGATAAAATTTTAGGTTTGATTACATTAACTGATATATCAAGAATTAAGCAAGAGGGACATTCTACAAGCTTACCAGTTTCAAAATACATGTCTGAAAATATTTTAAGTGTGCCCTCTGACATGTTAATTACTGATGTTAGAAAAACTTTAATCGATAGTAAAATTGGTAGAGTACCTGTATATGAGAATAAAAAGCTAATCGGAATTATAAGAATAGATAATTTATTGAATAGCTACTACTTAAAGTTGGAAAGTATAAATAGACAATATAAGGATGTAATTAATCACATGCATGAGGCTGTTACAGTTACAGATCCAGCAGGCAATGTTCTCCTTTGGAATAAAAAGGCAGAATTAATTTATGATATTAAAGAAAAAGATATTATTTATAAAAAACTAGAGGATTTTTTCCCTAATGCCCTAACTCTGTCGGTACTAGAGGAACAAATACCAATCGAAAATATATATCATGCACCAAAGCCTAACTACTATGTAATAATAAGTGCCTTACCAGTTTTTATTGATGGAGAATTTGTTGGGGTTGTTGCAACAGAAAAAGATATAACAGAAAATAGAGATCTGTCATTAAAATTAGAAAACGCAAACCTAGAAATTGATTTGCTAAAGGAAGAAGTTGAAAAATTTACAAAGGATAGCTTTACCCTTGGGAAAATTCTTGGCAAAAGTCCAGCTATAAAAAATAAAATTCAACTGGCTAAGCACGTTTCAAAATCAAATACCAGTGTAATAATTGTAGGTGAAAGTGGGACTGGTAAAGAAGTATTTGCTAGAGCTATTCATCAGCATAGTCAAAGAAAAGGACATTTCGTTCCAGTGAACTGTAGTGCCATTCCACCAACTTTGTTTGAAAGCGAATTCTTTGGTTATGTTGGAGGAGCCTTTACAGGCGCACTAAAGAATGGAAAAATTGGTTATTTTGAGTTAGCTAATAATGGTACTTTATTCCTGGACGAAATTGGAGACTTGCCGTTGAATCTTCAAGCTAAGCTCTTGCGCGTGCTACAAGAGGGTAAAGTACTTAGAGTTGGTGCCGATAAGCTAGTTGATGTTGACGTTAGAATAATATCTGCCACAAATAGAAATCTAAAGGAAATGGTTAGAACCGGTAAATTTCGAGAAGATTTATTTTATAGATTAGATGTTGTGCAAATTGAATTGCCTCCTCTCAGAAACAGAAGAGAAGATATCAGCTTATTATTCAATCATTTTATTGAGGAGATCTCTAGAAAAAATAATACACCAATTAATTTCATTGATAAAGACCTTTTTAACATATTGCTTAAATATCATTGGAAGGGCAATATAAGAGAGTTGAAGAATACAGTGGAGTATATGGTAGTGCTTAGTAATGATAAAAAGATAACTAAAGATTTAATTCCTCAATATATTATAGAAAGCATAAATGAGACTAAAAATAGTAAGGTTTCCCTAGAAAATCTGGAGGATAACTTGAAGAATTTAGAGATAGAAATGATTAATAAGGCTATGGTAGAAACAAGAGGTAATAAGGCTAAAGCTGCTAAGCTACTTAATATACCAAGAAGTACTCTCTATTACAAACTAAATTTATATAAGGGAGAATTAAGTGTCTAATTTTAGACATGCGTCGAAATGTGGACATGTATGTAATCAAAGATATGTACACTCGTAAAAAACAATATTTATAACCGTATTTATATATCCAGATGAAAGAAGCGTCAGTTTATTGACGTTTCTTTCTTTTTAAGTAGTCGATTGATTTTATAGAACCTATAGCTAGTTATTACCATTTTCAATGGTTGTAGATCTATTTTAAAAAAATTATAAAATATACAATAAGTTGGCATTAGTATTGCACTAATATTACATAGAATTAAGACTCTTTTCATTTTCTCCAAGTTTTATTTATTGAAATACAGTTCTAAAGGCAATGATTTACTACATTACAATAAGGTAATAATTTATTATTGCATTTGTATTTAGTATGTTATAAAATAGTGAAATACAATTTTCGATTGTTAATACTTCATTTTTTTGATATTTCCTTCAATTCCAAAGGATATATCAGCAAAATATGAAAGATTTCAATATGGAATTGCATTTGTATCTAGAATATATCTAAATACATACCCCTGTTGGCTAATTTGAAAAGTTAATAATTTAAAAAAATCAAATTAGTTTGAAGGTATATGATGAATAGAAGTCGTATTATTAATAAGGCAGAAAATTCGAAATACTTAAAATAGGATAAGGGGGAAGGAACTGTTATGCAATCAACAGATAAGGTTAACATTAATACCTGTAGCTATTGCTTATCTAAGAACATTAAAAAGGATATACCCTACGGCAAATTTGTAACTTTAAAGACTAATCCATTCATAAGCCATCAGGCATATGCGGAAATCTGTCTAGACTGCGGGAGTATACTTAGAAGCTATATTCAGCTTCAGGAGCAAGAAATGAAATCCTTATAGTTTATGTTTGCTTTTTCTTTAAAATAAATAAAAAGGAGGAGTCAAAATGAGTCAAAAGAAAGAACAATGGGGGAGTAGATGGGGGTTCATTTTAGCATCTATTGGAATGGCAATTGGGACCGGTAACATCTGGAGATTCCCTCGAGTTGCTGCAGCAAACGGTGGTGGTCCATTTATTATTGCATGGACAATTGCTCTGTTTGTCTGGGCTATCCCATTACTAATGGGTGAAATGGTAATGGGTAAAAAGACAGGTTTAGGAACTGTAGGTGCCTTCCGTGACTTTGTTGGTAAGAAGTATACTTGGATGGGTACCTGGATTGCTGCAGTCTGTCTTGGTATTATGTTTTATTATTCAGTAGTTATGGGTTGGTGTGTTAAGTACTTTACTATGGCAGTAAGTGGTACCTTTAAGCCTGGACTAGATACCGAAGCAACACAAGCAATTTGGAATACTTTTACAACAACACCTTCACAAACTATCTTATTTCACCTAGTTTCAATGGCAATAGCCGGTTTCATTATTTATAAGGGTGTATCAGCTGGTATTGAAAAAGCAAGTAAGATAATGATACCAACACTATTTATATTATTAATTTTTGCTGTTATTAGATCCCTTACACTACCAGGTGCACTGCAGGGCTTAGAGTACTTATTTAGCCCTAAACTAGAAATGCTTGCAACACCTAAAATTTGGTTAGAAGCATTTACACAGGCTGCTTGGTCAACTGGGGCTGGTTGGGGTTTCATTATTACCTACGCTGTTTATACAAATCATAAGGAAGACGTTGCTGGAAATTGTATGATTATGGGTATGGGAGATCACATCGGTGCATTAGTTGCCGGTATGACTGTGCTACCAGCCATCTTTGCTCTTTCTCCAACACAAGAATTTGCTAATCAAGCCTTAACATCAGGTAACACTGGACTTACTTTTATTTATTTAGCTCAATTATTCACAACAATGCCTGCAGGTGGACTTCTTGCAGCGGTATTCTTCTTGGCTATGGCAATTGCTGCTCTATCATCATTGCTTCCAATGATCGAAGTTGGCGTTAGAAACTTCATGGATGCAGGAATGACTAGACAAAAAGCTACAACCTATGTAATTGTTATTGGATTCCTATTGGGGGTACCTTCAGCCTATAGTCTTAATTTCCTAGATAATCAAGACTGGGTATGGGGCGTTGGATTATTAGTTAGTGGATTATTTGTAGCCTTTGCACTAATTAAGTATGGATTAGAAAATGCACGATCAAAAGACATCAACACAGAGTGGGCTGACTTTAAAATCGGCAAGTGGTGGAATGCCTGTATTATGTTATTCCCTGTATTCTTTGTTTGGGTAACTGGATGGTGGTTTGTTCAAGCTATTAGCTGGTATCCTGAAAACTGGTGGCATCCTTTTGAAGTATTTAGTCCTGGTACAATAATATTCCAGTTTGCTATACTTATTATCCTTGCACTGCTAACTAACAATTGGTTAGCTGACAAGATTGGTAAGGGCCGCTATGATGTGAATGCATTAAATAGTGCATTAGAGAATAAATAAAGGGGGCTATATTATGTCAGGTTCTTCAGTAGTAATGATGGTTGTTATATTAGGCTTTTATATTGGGGGCTTTATTATATTAGTTAATAAAGCATTTGGTAACAAAAAAGTGCAATAAAGTTACTATCCAAACTAATAGAAAATCTATTTTCTAGATGAAAAAAAATATATAGAAATCTGTGGGTTCTCCTCTTAGGAGGAGAACTCACAAACTAATCAACTGGAGGTGTGCCAATGAGAATTTTAGAGCATCCAATTTTAAACTTTGAAAGAGGTAAGCTAATTACCTTTACCTTCAACGACAAGTCCATAG
Source organism: Alkaliphilus peptidifermentans DSM 18978 (assembly GCF_900101495.1). GTDB lineage: Bacteria > Bacillota > Clostridia > Peptostreptococcales > Natronincolaceae > Alkaliphilus_C > Alkaliphilus_C peptidifermentans. Next base: position 18,531 of record NZ_FMUS01000004.1, on the reverse strand, counting down.
AAGGATATGAAGGGGAAACGATTGCAGCAGCCCTACATGCAGCTGGTGTAAGATCATTAAGCCATAGCACAGAAAAACATCGCCCAAGGGGTCTATTTTGTGCCATTGGAAACTGTTCGTCTTGCTTAATGGAGGTTAATGGTGAGCCAAATGTAAGGATCTGTGTTGAGGAGCTTAAGGAAGGTATGGTTGTACGAACTCAAACAGGAAAGGGTGATTTGATATGATGCCCGTAGAAATCTTAATCATTGGTGGAGGTCCTGCAGGACTTTGTGCCGCAATTCAAGCAGCAGAAATGGGAAGTAAGGTACTAGTGGTAGATAGGAACAACTCTCTAGGTGGACAATTGGTAAAACAAACTCATATGTTCTTCGGATCAGAAAAACAATATGCCTCTACTAGGGGCTTTGATATTGCAGAGCTACTTCTTGATAAAATCGATAAAATGGATAATGTTGAAGTTATGAAGAGTACCACCGTATTAGGAATATTTGAAGATGGCGTAGTTACTTTAGAAAATAACGGTAAATATATTAAAATTAAACCAAAGGCAACTATTGTATCGACAGGTGCAAGTGAAAAGAATTTAGCTTTCCCTAATAATGATTTACCAGGAGTTTATGGAGCAGGAGCAGTTCAGACATTGATGAATGAGTATGGTGTTAAGCCAGGAAACAATGTTTTAATGATTGGTGCTGGTAATATAGGTTTAATCGTAAGTTATCAGTTAATGCAGGCAGGCGTGAAGGTTGAAGCCATAGTAGAGGCTGCACCTACAATAGGAGGATATCTTGTTCATGCTTCTAAAGTAAGAAGAATGGGTGTACCTATTTATACAGGTTACTCAATTAAAGAAGCTCATGGAAAAGACTCATTAGAAAAGGCAATAATATGGCAATTAGATGAGAAATGGAATGGAATACCAGGAACAGAAAAGGAGCTTGATGTAGACGTAATTTGTATCTCAGTTGGATTATCACCGCTCTCTGAACTCCTATGGCAAGCGGGATGTCAAATGAAATATATTCATGAATTTGGTGGGTTTGTTCCAGCACGAGATGAAAATCTTCAAACCTCTGTTAAAGGAATATTCGTTGCTGGAGATGTAGCCGGTGTTGAAGAAGCCAGTAGTGCAATGGTTGAAGGATACATAGCAGGAATGTCAGCTGCATCATATTTAGGCTATAAGCTATACAACATGCAGGAAGTTAAGGATGACTTAATGCAGCAGCTAAATTCATTAAGACATGGTCCCGTTGGAGAAAAGATACGTAATGGTATTACCAGTTTAATGATAGATAACGAAGCAGCAGCTTCAATTGATGCTTTTAAATAGAGAGGAGGCGCTAATAATGTTAGCAAGTACTGGTGTACCTACACAAAAAGATTTAGATAAGGTATTCCCAAGTGACGAAAGATTATCAAAGGGTCCTACCGTTATTGTTGAGTGCTTTCAAAATATACCATGTAATCCATGCTATACAGCATGTCGTACTGGTTCAATAAAAGAATTTGAAGATATTAATGACTTACCAAATGTTGATCATGATCTATGTAATGGATGTAGCTTATGTGTCAGCAATTGTCCAGGCTTGGCCATAAGTGTACTGGATATGACTTACTCTGATGAGGAGGCTTTGTTGAAAATACCCTATGAATTAATACCACTTCCCACACCTAATCAAATTGTTAAGGGATTAGATAGAGAAGGCAAGGAGATTTGTGAGGTTCGTGTGGTTAAAGTTATAAATAGTAAAGCTTTAGATAAAACTCCTATAATTTCTATTGCAGTTAAGAAGGATTTTGCAAAAATCATAAGAAACATTAGATTGGAGGAATAGATATGAAGGAGAATATAATTATTTGCCGTTGCTCCGATTTAACTCAGCAGGATATAAGAGATCTAATTAATCAAGGTTACACAACCTACGATGAAATTAAAAGAATTAGTAGAGTTGGAATGGGTCCTTGCCAAGGAAGAACCTGCCTTCCTCTTGTTTTAAGAGAAATCTCTATTGCAACTGGTAAGCCAATATCAGAAATATCTCCTGGCACCTTTAGACCTCCAGTAAAATCTATTAAATTAGGAGCCATCACAGAAGGGGCTCTGGAAGGTGGTGAAGCTTGTCATGAATAGAACAGCAGATGTTGTAATTATTGGTGGAGGTATATCTGGCTGTACAATTGCATATAACCTAGTAAAAAAAGGTGTAAAGAATGTTGTTGTAATCGAGAAGTCCTATCTCTCAAGTGGTGCCACAGGGCGATGTGGAGCTGGAATAAGACAACAATGGGGTACAGAAATGAACTGTCTTATGGCCAAATACTCCTGTGAAGAATTTGAGAAGGCCAAGGATGAACTACAATATGATGGAGATATTGAGTTCAAGCAAGGAGGATATTTAATTGTTTCCAGTACCGAGAAGGAGCATGAACAGTTCAAGAAGAATGTAGCTTTACAAAATAGCTTGGGAATTCCTTCAAAGCTATTAAATCTACAAGAAGCTAAAGAAATTGTTCCCTTTTTAAATACCGAAGGGTTGGTAAGTGCAACTTTTTGTCAAAAAGATGGTCATTTAAATCCCTTCCATACAACTCAAGCCTATGCAGAAGCAGCAAAGAGGTTAGGAGCAACTATTTTGACTTTTACTGAGGTTACTGATATCATTGTTGAAGGTGGTAAAATAAAGGGCGTTAAAACAACTGCAGGAGATATTTCAACAAATGTTGTGGTAAATGCTGCTGGTGGCTATGCTCAATTGATTGGTAAAATGGTTGGTTTAGATCTACCACTATTTTCCGAACGACATCAGATATTGGTTACAGAACCCATGGAGCCTATTTTAGACCCTATGGTAATGTCCTTCTCCCTTAATCTATATTGTCAACAGGTACCCCATGGAGGCTTTATAATGGGACGTGGAGATGAGGGTGAACCAAGGGACTTAAGAATAACATCTGGATGGCATTTTGTTGAAGAAATGTCCAATACTATAACAAAGCTTTTACCACCCCTTAAAGAAGTTAGATTTTTAAGGCAATGGGCAGGGTTATATAATATGTCTCCAGACAGACAGCCTATATATGGGCCAGTCGATGAGGTAGAAGGCTTTTATCTTGCTGTTGGCTACAGTGGACATGGCTTTATGCTTGGACCAGCTACAGGTATAGTTATTGCTGAATCAATTTTAGGTGAAGATACAACACTTCCAATTGATATGTTACACTTAAATAGGTTTAAAGAAGGAAAACTCATTTTTGAACCATCGGTTGTCTAATATTTATATCAATATAGAGTGAGCCAGATAAAGAAAATATTGTAAAAGAGATATACATTGGTGTATTGAAATATTAGCCATAACACTTTAAAGACTTGTTAAAAAAATAACGTCGAAGTTTGAAAATATGCTTATTACGTATATCTATTTTAAAAGTAAAGGTGGTTAAAGAATATGAAAATACTAGTAAAGAAAGATGATCTTTGTATTGGTTGTGGAGTTTGTGAAGAAGTATGCTCTACAGCATATTTCAAGGAAAATAATATCGAAAAATCATGTATTCAAGTTGAAAAGGGTGAAGCTAAAAAAATCAATGTCTGTAACCAATGTGGTGCCTGTATTGATATATGTCCTGTTATGGTAATCAATAGAAGTACTAATGGCGTTGTGAGAATAAGCAAAAAAGAGTGTGTTGGTTGCTTTATGTGTGTAGGATTCTGTCCAGAATCAGCCATGAGACAACATGACGACTACATTGAACCATTTAAATGTATAGCTTGTGGTTTATGTGCAAAGGAATGCCCAACAGGTGCCATAGCTGTTGAAGATATAGAAATAGAGACTAAGGAAAAGCTGTAAATACATGCAAGTGTAAAGATAATTTAAAATTGAAAGTTGAAAATTGAAATAAATTATAAAGTGAAAGATGAAAGAAATGAATAGTGTTCTTTTAGATTTCATTGAATTGTGAAGGGGGCTGTATTATGGACGTAAATAATTTAAAACAATCGCATAAGCTTTTAGTTGAATACAAATATGAGCCAGCAAAGCTTGAAAGAGGCTATACCAATAAGACTCTTTATATTAATGTTGGTGAAAATAGAATAGAGTCCAAGGATGTACCGGATTCTATGAAGGAAAAATTTATAGGTGGTAAAGGTTATGGACTTAAATACCTTTGGGATGCAACCTCACCTGAAACTAAGTGGAATGATCCTGAAAATGAAATTGTAATAGCAGGAGGACCATTATGCGGTATTACGCAATATCCGGGTGCAGGAAAATCCTTAGTAGTAACCATATCTCCCATGACCAATATTCCAATTGACAGTAACGTTGGAGGATATTTTGGACCTTACTTAAAATTTTCTGGTTGGGACGCTTTAGAAATACAAGGAAAATCCCAAAAGGATGTTATAATTTATATCGATGGAAACAATGGTGTTATTAAAGTAGAGGAAGCTCCACTGGAAGCAATCGATGGACATGTTATTTCAGAGCAACTAACTGAAATGTATGCAGATTCTGAAGAAGACAAAAAGAATATATCAGTAATTTCTGCAGGTACTGCAGCAGATCATGCCAATATTGGATTATTAAACTTTTCCTTCTATGATATGAGAAGAAAGGTTGCAAGATTAAAGCAGGCTGGTAGAGGTGGTATAGGTAGAGTATTTAGAGATAAGAAAATAAAGGCTATAGTTATTAAATTTAAAGGAACTAAAGGGGATTTAAACAAGCCTGCTAATCAAAGCTTAATTAATAAGGCTGGTATCAAGCTTCATAAGCAGATTCATGATTATGATGATGTTCAATGTAGAATGAGACAAATTGGTACTGCAAATATTATTGAGGTTATGGATGAATATGATCTTCTACCAACCCATAATTATCAATATGGTGGACATCCAGATACCCATAAGATTTCTTCTAATGTCTTCGTAGAAAAGTATATTACTCAAGGAATGCCAGATGGATGTTGGTATGGTTGCTCGTTATCATGTGCAAAGGCAGCAGATCATTTCGAGCTAAAAACCGGACCCTATAAGGGACATAAGGTTACCATAGATGGACCTGAATATGAAAATGCTGCAGGTCTTGGATCAAACTGTGGAATATTTGACCCAGAGATGATTTTAGAAGGAAATTTCTATTGTGACACCTATGGGGTTGATACCATATCCTTTGGAACCATTTGTGCCTTTGCAATGGAGTGTTATGAAAGAGGTATAATTGATAAGGAAGTAACCGGTGGACTTGATCTTAGATTTGGTAACGCTGAAGCCCAAATGGAATTACTACATCAAATGTCTAGAGGTGAAGGCTTTGGTGCTTTAATTGGACTTGGTGTACGACAACTAAAGGAAATTTTCGTTAAGGAGCATGGGGCTGATGCTGATTTCTTAAATGATATTGGTATGGAGCAAAAAGGTTTAGAGGTGTCAGAGTATCTTCCGAAAGAATCTTTAGCACAGCAGGGTGGCTATGGACTTACAAATAAAGGTCCTCAGCATGATGAAGCTTGGTTAATCTTTATGGACATGGTTAATAATCAAATACCAACATTTGAAGATAAAGCAGAGGCACTACATTATTTCCCAATGTTTAGAACCTGGTTTGGTTTAATGGGACTTTGTAAGCTTCCGTGGAATGATACAACACCACCAGATAATCATTTAACAGATGAGCCAGCTAAAATGCCTGAGCATGTACAGCACTATGTAAACATATATAATGGTGTAACAGGAATGAATATAGATAAAAACCAATTAATTCTCCAGTCGGAAAGAGTGTATAATTTCCAGAGAATATTTAATATTAGAAGAGGTAAGGGTTTAAGACAGCATGACGCTATGCCTTATAGATCAATGGGTCCGGTAACAATTGAAGAGTATGAATCTAGACAAGAAAGATATGATAACCAATTACGAGAATTACTGGACTATGACCCAGAAGGAAAAACTACAGAAGAAAAAATCAAGGTTATGCGTGAGTATAGAGTAAGTCAATATGAACAACTGACAGATGCAGTATATAAGAGAAGAGGATGGACTCCCAATGGAGTGCCAACAGCTGAGCATCTAAGAAAAATAGGTATGGATCTACCAGAATTAATTGATGTAATTGAGAAGCATATATAATAATATTTAATTAAGTTAATTTACAGGTAACAAGTTAAGTGCTTGTTACCTGTAAATTTAAATAATTTTTGTCGGAGGTTTTACCATGATAAAAGTGAATTCAAAGGATTTTGAATGGGAAGAAGGTCTTACTGTTCAAGTGCTTTTAGATAAAAAAAAATATACCTTCCCTAAGATATTTGTGACTATAAATGGAAAGCATATTGATAAGGAAGACTTTGATACTACTTTAATTAATGATGGCGATGATGTTAAAGTAGTTCATTTACTTGCAGGAGGTTGATTAAAATAGAGCGAAGGCTCTATTTTTTTATTGTAAAAAATGTGCCCTAATCACATAATACTATTAAGACAACATTTTAGGAGGCAAAACAATGATTAAGGTTAATGGAGAAGATATTCAATGGAGAGATGGTGACACTGTCGAACTTCTTTTAACTAAGCTGGAGTATAAACATCCAGAGTTGACTATAAGCATTAACGGTAGAGAAATAGATAGAGGAAGATGTAAGGATATCAAAATACATAATAATGATGCGGTACAGATTATTCACCCCTTATGTGGAGGTTAATTTTTTCTGCACATTGAAAAATGAATAACATATATTGCATATTAAACTATTGAAATATATACTAGAATTATGATTTTAGCTAAGGGGGATATATATGGAGGAAAGAAGCAGTATTTTAGAATATTTAAAGAAAGATTTAGTTAATAATGTTAATATAATTAACTTTATAGAAAGCTATGAATGTAATTATTTCGAAAGGATAGGTGATTCAGTCCTTGTAAAGGGTACTAGTGATAGAAAGTGGGTATATATAAGCTCTGGAAACGAAAAAGAATTAAAGCTTTTAATGGACAAGCTTAACGATACTGATAGAGAGTTTGCAATTATAGAAAACTGGATGATGCCAATTCTTACAGATGGAAAAAAGATTAAATGGAAGCTTTCATCAATTCGCTTATATCTTCCAGAAGACGTAAAACTGGAGAGCACTGCCACTAATTTGGATAATCTAAATGAAAGCGATGCAGAATTTATCTACAATAATTCAGATTATAAGGAATACTTATCTATAGAATATATAATTGAAAGAATTAAAAATGGAGTAGGATCATGTATTAGATATAATGGGAATCTAGCAGCATGGGGTATAACCCAGGACGATGGAGCCATAGGATTTTTGCATGTAATGCCAGAGTATAGAAAGAATGGGTTTGGAAAGGCTGTTACAATAGACATTATTCACAAATTAAGGCAGCAAGGGAAATTACCCTATGTACACATTGAGGAGAAGAATACCGCATCAATGAACTTAGCACAGAGTATGGGATTTAAAGCTGATAAAGAAATTTGCTGGTTTGAAATCGAGAATTAAAATTTTACTGAGATTCAATACTGCATGAAGTGGGTTAATATTATGGTAATACACTAAGCTTTTGACATGTAAAGCAATTTATGCTAATATCAAATGATAAATACTACAGTAAATCAATCTTGAGGAGGTAATTTAGATGTCATCAGAGATGAATAACGGGAATAATGTTTTCGTACCTTCAAACTTTATTCATCGAATTATTGATAGAGACATTGAAGAGGGTATATATGAAGGAAGAGTACATACGAGATTTCCGCCAGAGCCTAATGGCTACTTACATATAGGTAGCGCCTATGCCATTAATATTAATTATAGTATTGCTGAAAAATATAGAGGTAAATTTAATTTACGATTTGATGATACAAATCCGAGAAAAGAAGAGACAGAATATGTTGATGCAATTATCGACGATATGAAGTGGCTTGGTTGTGATTGGGAGGACCGTCTATTCTACGCATCAGACTATTTTGATGCTCTTTATGAGTATGCTGTTAAGCTAATTAAAAAGAATAAAGCCTTTGTATGTGATTTAACTGCTGAAGAAGTAAAACAATATAGAGGAACACTCACGGAGCCAGGAAAAGAAAGCCCCTATAGAAATAGAGATATAGATGAGAATCTAGATCTTTTTGAAAGAATGAAAAATGGAGAATTTCCTGAAGGGTCTAGAACCCTAAGGGCAAAAATTGATATGTCTTCATCTAATACTAATATGAGGGACCCTGTTCTTTATAGAATTCAATATACTAAGCATCATAGAACTGGAGACAAATGGTGTATCTACCCTATGTATGATTACGCCCATCCAATTTCTGATGCAATTGAAAATATAACCCATTCTCTTTGCTCAATTGAATTTTTAAACCACAGACCTCTATACGATTGGTGTCTAGAAGTAATAGATGAATTTAAAACACCACCAAAGCAGAGGGAATTCGGCAGAATGAGTTTAAGGGGTGTTGTAACCAGCAAGAGATATCTTAGAGAGATGGTGGAAGGTAGTTATGTGGATGGATGGGATGACCCTAGAATGCCAACTCTAAGAGGTTTAAGAAGAAGAGGTTATACACCAGAAGCCATTAGACACTTCCTTGGAGAAATTGGAGTTTCAAAGGATGGAAGTACTGTTGATGTAGCAATGCTTGAGCACAGCTTAAGGGATGATTTAAAGCTAAAGGCTCCTAGAAAAATGGCAGTACTTCAACCATTAAAGGTAATAATCACTAATTATCCTGAAGATCAGGTTGAATGGTTAGAGGCAGAAAACAATCCTGAGAATGAGGAGATGGGTACAAGAAAAATTCCTTTTTCTAGAGAGATATATATTGAAAGAGATGACTTTATGGAGGACCCACCTAAAAAATTCTTCCGACTTTTCCCAGGCAATGAGGTTCGATTAAGGCATGCATATTTTATAAAATGTGAGGAAGTAATTAAAGATGAAGAAACTGGTGAAGTATTAGAGCTAAGATGCACATATGATCCAGAAACTAAAAGTGGTTCAGGGTTTACAGGGCGAAAGGTAAAGGGAACTCTTCACTGGGTATCAGCACCGCATGCAGTTAAATCTGAGGTGCGATTATATGATAGCTTCTTATTGGATCAAGAAGGAAATAAGGATTGGAAGGAAATTATCAATCCTAACTCACTTATTATATTAGATAACTGCTATTTAGAGCCTTCTTTAGGCGAATCAGCTGTTGAAGATAAATTTCAATTTTTAAGGCATGGCTATTTCTGTGTTGACACGAAATACTCAACAAAGGATAAATTAGTGTTTAATAGAACTGTATCTTTGAAGGATTCATACAAATAGATTTTGTACTTTTATATTAACCAAAATAGTCACTCATTTGATGAATGGCTATTTTTTTTCCATAATATAATAGAAGGGTTTTATTAACTGATGAAGAATAAATAATAGAGAACAAAAGCATTTTATGCTTTAAAATGAGGCAGTAAAAACATGATCTCATCATGGATTTTTAATATGTTAAAAGGAGCATACCATGATTAAATATATAATTTTTGATTTTGACGGAACATTGGTTGATTCTATGGAGATTGGTATTACTGCCATTAATAAGTTGGCAGAAAAATATAAATTCAAAAAATTAAAGCACGAGGAAGTAGAGCATTTGAGAGGGTTATCAATTCCAGAAATCTCTAAATATGTTAATTTCCCAATTTATAAAATTCCTATAGTGGCGGTAGAATTCTATAGCCTTTATAAAAACCTTATGAAAGATTTAGTTTTGTTTGATGACATGAAGGAATCATTAGAAAAGCTGAAGAAGAAGGGCTATGAATTAGCAATTATATCGTCTAATTCTGAAAATAATATAAGAGAATTTCTTAGAAACCAAGGAGTAAGAGGTATTAGAGAAGTTATTTGCTCTAGCAACATCTTTGGTAAGGATAAGATGATAAAAAGATTTTTAAAGGAGTACAAGCTAAAAAAATCAGAGGTAATATATGTTGGAGACGAGCATCGAGATATTGTTGCTTGTAAAGCCACTGGTATTAAAATAATTTGGGTTAGCTGGGGTTTTGACACAATAGATATAGTCAAAGATATGAAACCAGACTATATTATTAACTCACCAAAGGAAATATTCGATATCGTTTAGATTTAATGAAATTTAACGAAATATAAATTAAGAGGTATAAAATAATGAAAATTATAAAAGAAATTATAAGTCTTATAAAACAAGTGTTAATAGCTTTTATTATTGCTATTACAATAAACATATTCATTCTCCAGCCGGTATTAGTTTATGGTTCTTCGATGGAGCCAACTCTACATGATAAAGATAAAATTGTAATTAGCAAATTAACCCGTACCTTCAATAGTGAATTGAATTATGGTGATATTATTGTAATTGATAGCAGATTAGATAGAGAGAGGACGTTAATAGACGATATTATTGATAGTTTTAAGAGTAATATTTTTACACGTAGGTTTTTTGATAATACTGATGAGCGTATATTCCATGTTAAAAGAGTTATCGGTAAACCAGGAGATGTATTAGAATTTTATAAAGATGTAGTATATAGAAATGGAATAGCGCTGGAGGAAGATTATATAAGTGAAGACCCCAGATATTTTGTAAAAGAGAAAATAACCATTCCTGAAGGATATATTTTTATTATGGGTGACAATAGAAATAACAGTAAAGATAGTAGGCAAATAGGGTGTGTACCCTATGATCATGTGATTGGAAAGCTCCTAATAAAATTTTAATTCTATAAATATTCAAAAGACATCTTCAGCAAATGAAGATGTCTTTTGAATATTACTTTTTATAGACATTTTATAATTTTAGAAGGAGAAACTTGAAGATTAAAGAATTATTAATATATTCAATACTGAATGATATTAGTATTCAGGTAGTATAGAAAAAGGAGATACGAACAATGTCAGAAATGAAAAAAGAAAAAGGTGAACTAATTGCACTCCTAAAAAAATTTCAAAAAGGGTATCAAGATAGAAATCCAGATGTGGTTGAAGGCTTTGTTAAGGAGTTATTTACAGAAAATGAAGATGTTTTAATTATTGGTACTTCAGCTATTTGTTTTAATGATGAAGAATGGTGTACTAGTTTTGAAAAAGCTACAAGAATAATAAAAAACCATTGGATTTATTGGGGAGATTTAAGAATTAATATTGATGAAGCTCAGTTTTTAATTGAGGGGAAAATAGCCTATGTTTCTACTACAGGAGTATTATATGAGAACATAAAAACAGAAAGCTATTATAGCTATAGATTAAAACTAATAGAAGAAAAATTAAAAACCCCTAACACCTCTTCTAGATTGAAATTAATAGATATAATAAGAGGAGCTTCAGATACATTGTATGAGACTCATAAGGGTGAAGAATATAATTGGCCAATTCGTTTATCAATGCTTTTGATTAAAAAGAGAGGTAGATGGAAATTCAAAACAATCCATTTTTCATATCCAGTTAATTCTTATCCGCCTGTCCGATTAGACTAAATTTGTTGATATATTTATATTTTTACAAATGTTTTAAAATAATGATAAAATATAACTAGACTATTTAAAACCCAATTCACAATTACACGGAGGTGTCTTTATGAAAAAACTATTAATTATATTATCAGTTCTAATTATAGTAACATCTGGCTGTTCAAGCTTAAAACTTAATGCGAATGAAAATAACAGCACTTTCTTAGATTTAAGCGATCCTTTACTTTATGCTAAAAACATAGAGCAGAATAATGACCTCTCTTCATGGAGAAGGAGGAAAGTTCAATATCCAGGATCTGTCGAAGCTATAAGTAAAGACTATCTGGCATCAACAATATGGAATGCTGGTAAAGTAGATTATTTAGATAACCTAGGCTTAGTTTTAGTTTTCTATTTAGATGATGAGTTTAGAATTGGATCACTGCAAGGTGGAATTGAGCTAGGTGGTAAATATGAACTGCTTGATAATAATAAAGTGAAATTATTTGATTTACAATACTCTGAAGGATATGAAGATTCATTAACAGAGAATATAATGCAAACAGTCTTTACAGGGGATGAATGGATATTAAGTTTTGAAGTAAACAAAGAAAATCTATGGTATTCCGATCATCTATATGGTGAAAATAGACTTCATTTCTGGGGCGCACAAGGCAGTGAGCCACCATTTGGAGAGGTCTATAAGATTAATGGACATTCAATAGTAAAGGAAGAATGGGAGGCTGTTACAAATGCCCGGTTGAAGTTTAGAACTCAACCAGATAAAACTTCACAAACAAATAGAATTGGTTTTGTATATCAATATGATATTGAAAAGAATCTTATATTAGATTATTTATTAATAGGTGCAAAATTCACTGTTTTAGGAAGAACTGAAGAGAAGCTAAATGTAGATAATATTGAAAATTATTGGTACTTTATAAGATACAATGATTCTGAATTTCCAACCTATGGATGGGTATTTGGTGAATATATAGAGACCTTTGATGAAGAACGGGCTACCCAATATTATGAAATCTATATGCAGGAGGTTGCATCTTTTAATTAAATAATACCTAATTAATGACATAAACAATGGCATTTGATAAGAATTCTGTCTAATTACTATTTTAAACTGGAGGATGAATTTATGGTGGAAAATCAGCAGGTAAGAATAATAGAAGTTGTACCGTATAACCCAGAGTGGAAAGAGGCCTTTGAAAGGGAATCTAGTAAACTTAAGATCATATTAAGTGAAGAGATAATTGACATTCACCATGTTGGAAGTACTTCAATACCAGGAATCAGCGCTAAGCCCGTGATTGATATTTTAATAGAGGTTAAGGATATTAGTAAAATAAATAGCTATAATAAATTGATGGAAAATGAAGGTTACATTGCTAAAGGTGAGTATGGGTTAGAAGGGAGAAGATTTTTCCTTAAGGGAATATATAATAGAACCCATCATATTCATATTTATCAAGTGGGTAATCCTGAAGTAACTAGGCATCTAAATTTTAGAGACTATATGATAGCACACCCCAAAGATGCAGCTGCCTATGGAGATTTAAAAAACCAATTGGTAGAGAAATTCAAACATGACATCGACGGCTATTGTGATGGAAAAGATGCTTTCATTAAAGATATTGAAATAAAGTCAAAGGAATGGGCAAAAAAAATTCACTTTATTAAGTCTAATGACCAATAAATATTAATTATAGTAAATGCTTTGAGGAGATTTCATGATTAATTGTAAAACTATAAACTTAATGAGAATTAAACATAAATATTTAGTATTAGCGTTAATACTTATACTTCTTTTATTATTTGCTTAATAATTATTACAGCAGTAATTCTATTCTGGAATGAAATAATAACATTTTAAAGGGACTGTATCAAAAGAGCTGTCCCTTTTAATTTCGAGATAACATGCCTGTTTCACAATAACGTCGAAATGTTTTAATAGTGATAATGCATCAGGTAAGGTAACTATAGTTTTCCTTTCAGAGGAGGTTAATCATAGAATGGAAATTTGAAAAAATAATAGATAATATTTATGTTATTGCAGTATGGGATAACACCTGGAACTCATTTAATAATTGCTATATGATTCTACAAGACGAAGGGATTATATTAGTAGACTGTGGAAAAGAAGAGCATGTGGATTTTATTATTAAGGCATTATATAAAATTGGTAAATCTGAGGAAGATATAATACTTATTATTGCAACCCATGGACATCTTGATCATGTTGGAGGATGTAGGTTATTTAAAAATGCAAAAAAAATAATTCATAAAGATGACCTTGATTTACTTGATTCAGAACTACAAAAGGGATTTATACCATTATTATCAGACTCGGGTAAAATAGAAGGATTATATTACATAACAATGAAGCATCATACAGAAGGCTCTATAGTCTTATACTCACCAAAATACAAAGTATTATTTTTAGGAGACTTTCACTGTTTTTTCGGTGAAGTTGTTGATAGTAAAGGGATGGTAGGAGAATGGATTGAAACTCGCCATAAAGCTTACCAATTTGTTAAGAATATAGTTACAGAGGAGAATTCATATAAAAAGTATAAGCTGGATGAGTATTTCATTGGGTTGAAAAGCATCTATAGTTTAGATATAGACTATTTATGTACTGGCCATGGAATGGTTTTAACGAATGATATTAAAGGCTTTATAAGTAGCCTAATAGAGTGTAAGTTAGATTAAAGAATGATGAAAATAGGCTATTGAAGATCAATAGCCTTTGATTTATTGTTCAATTCTACTACTGGCGCACATAACGCCTATAAATTCTCTGTCATCATTAAATATAGGTGTACATAAGGAAATTACCATATTATATGTTTGAGAGCTAATATTTAACTTAGATATATAGTCGTTACCATTTCTGGTTTTTTCAAAATAGTCCCGCTCTTTATAGGATACCCCCAAAGAAGACTGATATCTTTCAGCATCCTCTTTACTACTCCAAATATCATTAATTATTTGAATTCCATCTCTATTTAAAACATATATTAAGCTGAACTTTCCTTTATTGGTTTCTATATATTTTGATAAGTAGTCTTCTATTTTTACTTGATTCATTGACAAAACCTCTTTATTCTTAGCTAATTTCTTCAGCTCATCCATACTACTATGTATTTCTACCTTTATCTCATCAGATACATTTTGTCCTTCTCGTACTAATTCAGCTAATATATTGTTCAGTGTTGAGGATTCATTCTTTAAAGTTTCTGTACTATTTATTAAAAAACCAGCCTTTGCTTTAATCTCTTTTATACAATTTTGATTATTTTCGGCTATGTCAGAAGAGTTTGATAAAATATTTGTTAAGCTTTCAGTAGAAACAGCCACTTCCTTAGCTGCAGCGCTTTGTAGCTGAACTATAGTAGTTATATTTGATATCAGTTTATCTATTTTATTAAAAACAGTGGAGATACCATCAATATCCTGTGATGTCTTTTCAATATCCGCTTGTATTAGTGACATATTTTCTTTAGAACCATATGCAAAGGTTGAAGCAGTATTTATATTTTCAATTATAACCTGCAATACATCTCTAATCTCTTCACTCGCCTCGGAGGATTGTATTGCTAGCTTTCTTATTTCATCGGCTACAACTGCAAAGCCCTTTCCAGCTTCACCAGCTCGAGCAGCTTCTATGGCTGCATTTAGTGCCAATAAATTAGTTTGGGTAGCTATATTCACTACTCTATCAACTATTTGATGGATACTACTGGCTTGTTCAGTTAATTGATTAAACTTCTTGATCTTTTCATCTTCTTGCTGATTAATAGAAACTACTTGTGTAACAAATGAGTCCATATTTTTTCTACTGGCATCTACCTGTTTCTTCAGTTCATTATGTATATCTTTAAACTGGTGTAATTCATAGCTTGTATTTTCAGATTCAGAAGATAATTCCTCCATCTTCGATAAAACTGATTGAGCAATACTGAACTGTTGGGTAATATCATGCAAACTTTTATTAACAGAGGAGTAGATATTTTCAATATTAATATTAATATCCTCCATTTGACGATATAATTCATCAGCCATATTATTGGTAGTTTCAGTACTTCGACTAGTTCTTGCAATAAGCTTTCTAACCTGATAAAGAACAGAATTTATTTTATCCTCTATACCCCAAAAACTATTTTTATTATCTGTAGAAATTGTTTTAAAGAAATTACCTCCTGCTAAGATGTCCAGTTGTTTGTTAATATGATGGGCAGTGGTTCGGTTGGTTAAGGTATTAATATATATAGCAGTATATGACAGTACAAATAATATTACTGGTAAAATCAATCTATTTACAGCACCTTCAATATTAAAGAGAGAAATAACCATTACAGATAGTAGAATACATAATATAAGTATTGCTAATGCTGATAAAGCGCTTTTTTTTCTTGTCATTTATATACCTCCGAAGTATTTATTTGTATGTAACTGTTTAGACATATACTAAAGAAGTATACTGGCTATTTTCAAAATATTAAAATAACATTCACATACATATGAATTATATGATTAATATGTATTTTATGTCAATATTTACATAAAACTATAACTATTTGTCGATAAATATAGGTCTATTGGACTATTTCAAAGTTCACATTGTGGATTTTCGTATGCAGTATTTCATATAATGAACAAGGGAACCTATATCCTTTATAATAAAATAGGAACAAAATATAAATATATATTGTCTATTAATATAGACAGATATCTTTATATCAATTTTATGGGACATTTTAAAAATTATATAATAGAATAATATTTGAATAGTATTATAGGATGGATATCATTTGTTAAGTGATTATCTACTATAATTAATATAACAGAGAGAAAAAATATAAGGAGGCATATATATGTGGACAAGAGCTGAATTGAAAACTAGGGCTAAAGGGGTTTTAAGAGCTTCTTACTGGAAAGCTTTACTGGTAAGCATCATAATTGCAATCGTAGGTGGGAGAGGAGGAGGTGTCAATTTTTCTAATTCCAGGTTAAATCTCAACAGTAGTAATACTCCTCCATTTAATAATATTAATAATAACATTTCACCAGCATATTTAATATCAATTTTAGTTATTGTAGCAATAATTATTCTTTTTGCTATGGCCTTTAGAGTTTTTTTAGGATATCCTCTTGAAGTTGGAGGACGCCGTTATTTTGTTAGAGCTGCAGAGAAAGATGTTAATATGAATTATTTAGGCTATTCATTCGGAAAGTCTAGATATTTAGATATAGTTAAGACAATGTTGTTAAAAGGGGTTTTCCTATTTCTATGGACCCTTTTACTAATAATTCCTGGTATTATAAAGTCATATGCTTATAGAATGGTACCCTATATTTTAGCAGATAATCCAGGCATTGGTGCCAAAAGAGCTATAGAGCTTAGCAATAAGATGACTGATGGAGAAAAATTTGACATGTTTGTACTGGATCTATCCTTCATCGGTTGGTATATTTTGGGTGCCTTACTTTTGATTATAGGAATGATTTTTGTTATGCCCTATGAAAATTCAACCTTCGCTGAATTATATCTTGTACTACGACAAAAAGCCATTGATAATGGATTTTGTACGGCAGAAGAATTGATGATTAATCCTGAATAATAGCGGTAACTATTTTAGTTAAAATTTATAGATAAGCAAATGAATCGGTATCTAATAGTATTTTTACTAATTATTTAATTTTTGTCTTTAAATTACCTATTAAAGGGGATGATGCAAATGAAAGTTTGTCCTGATTGCAAGAGTGATGTAATAGAAGAAACCTCATCGACAGCTATACGAGTAATCTTTTGTATTGTTATACTATTTTTGCCATTTGGCATATTCTTTTGTTGGATTCCATTTATTTTCCCTCGTAAATATAGGTGTAAATCCTGTGGCAATGAAGGTGAAAATAGTCAATTAGTCGATATCGATTGGCGTGACAAAGAATTGATTGTTAAAGATGAGGCTACCTTAGATGAAAAAATCAAACCCTATTTAAATAATTGGTTTGATAGTAATGATAAACAATTATTTAAGATAGTTACTTATAAGGGTAATATGCTATTAGTAGTACTTATGGAGGATAATGTTAAGATTTATAGCATTATTGAGTTTTCTATTAATAGTTCCACCTATAAAATCTATCTAAAAGATAATATAAACAAGGGTCTAACCAGTTCAATGCTGGAAATTTTTAGTGAGGAAGAAGTTTTACAATATGAAAACAAGCAAACTATTGAAGAGTTTAGAGAATGGCTAATAGAAAAAGAAAAATTGGTAGACTTCTTAAATGTAGAAGTGATGTAAAATTTAGATCAACCAGTAGGAGGATATATAGTTGAAACAAGCAAAAAATAATAGACTATCTAAAGAAATTTTTTCCTATTCAGTAGCTAAAGCCAACAAAGTATTTATTTATTGGCATGGAAAACAAATTATGATATTAAAAGGTGCAGATAGTGAGAAATTTTTGCAAAGAATATCTAATGCAAATGAATTGGAAGCTCAGTTGATTATGGCTAAAGTAACAGGGAATTTTAAGCGTGGAAATGAGAGATAAATTAAAACAAAGCAGAGTGTGGTTTGCGTAATATCGTTATGTAAACTATAATTGATAAAACTATATTATTGTTAAGACATCTGGCAATTCTTAAGCAAATATTTATCCATAAATACTAAGAATAATGAAAAACTAACTTGAGCAGACTGATATCATCAGTCTGTTTTTTTTGTGGTGCGCCCAGCATGGGCGCAATCTAATGGGTGAAAGTCCCTAGCGCGGGTTGATAGTGCCAAGCGCATAGCTTAAGGCAAGGGTGTCCACCGTGAGGTGGAATCTGAAGGAAGCCGACGGCAAACTTCTGGTCTGACGAATAGAAACTACATATAAGGCACACATATGCTGGGTAAGGTTGCCACACAAACCAAAGCCCTAAACTATCCGGAAGCATAAGGTGTAGATGTAGCAGATAGATGGAAGGAAAGATTGCGTTCTTACCTGGGGAGGTCTCATGGACG
>NZ_FMUS01000070.1 GCF_900101495.1 Alkaliphilus peptidifermentans DSM 18978 | reverse complement strand
AATTTTCAATTTAAGATTGGCCCGGTAGTTCAGTTGGTTAGAATGCCAGCCTGTCACGCTGGAGGTCGAGGGTTCGAGTCCCTTCCGGGTCGCCAGTTTACTTTAATAGATGTAAAACAAAAGGAAATAACTGTTAGTTGACATCAGTTTATTACGATGGTAAGATAGTTATTGCTGCTCAGATAAACGGAGGGGTTCCCGAGCGGCCAAAGGGGGCAGACTGTAAATCTGTTGTCGACGACTTCGAAGGTTCGAATCCTTCTCCCTCCACCAATAAAATAAACTACATGCGGGTGTAGTTCAGTGGTAGAACTTCAGCCTTCCAAGCTGACCGCGAGGGTTCGATTCCCTTCACCCGCTCCACTATTTAAAATGTGCCCATAGCTCAGCTGGATAGAGCATCGCCCTTCTAAGGCGAGTGTCCGGGGTTCGAATCCCTGTGGGCACGCCATTTTATTAAAAACTGATTGTTTTATCGTTGGGATATAGCCAAGTCGGTAAGGCAACGGACTTTGACTCCGTCATCCGCAGGTTCGAGTCCTGCTATCCCAGCCATAAATTCGACCCATTAGCTCAGTCGGTAGAGCACCTGACTTTTAATCAGGGTGTCCCGCGTTCGAGTCGCGGATGGGTCACCATATATAACTGGAGAGGTGTCCGAGCGGTTTAAGGAGCTGGTCTTGAAAACCAGTGACTCCGAAAGGGGCCGTGGGTTCGAATCCCACCCTCTCCGCCAGTTAAGGAGAAGTACTCAAGTAGGCTTAAGAGGACGGTTTGCTAAACCGTTAGGTCGTGTATGCGGCGCGCGGGTTCGAATCCCGCCTTCTCCGCCATTTTGTCCGGGTGTAGCGCAGTTTGGTAGCGCACATGGTTTGGGACCATGGGGTCGGGAGTTCGAATCTCTCCACCCGGACCATTATATAACCTATATTATATATAGGGGCCTTTAGCTCAGTTGGTTAGAGCGTCCGGCTCATAACCGGTAGGTCCGGGGTTCGAGTCCCTGAAGGCCCACCATTTTTTTAGGGGTGTAGTTCAGCTGGTAGAACAGTGGTCTCCAAAACCACGTGTCGTGGGTTCGAATCCTGTCACCCCTGCCATTTTCCGGGTGTAGCGCAGTTTGGTAGCGCACATGGTTTGGGACCATGGGGTCGGGAGTTCGAATCTCTCCACCCGGACCATCTTAAAGGGCTCATAGCTCAGCAGGTTAGAGCGCACGCCTGATAAGCGTGAGGTCGGTGGTTCGAGTCCACTTGAGCCCACCAGTAAGCCCAGATAGCTCAGTCGGTAGAGCAGGAGACTGAAAATCTCCGTGTCGGTGGTTCGATTCCGCCTCTGGGCACCATTAGTTTGGCCCCTTGGTCAAGCGGTTAAGACACCGCCCTTTCACGGCGGTAACAGGGGTTCGATTCCCCTAGGGGTCACCATTT
>NZ_FMUS01000042.1 GCF_900101495.1 Alkaliphilus peptidifermentans DSM 18978 | reverse complement strand
CTCATTATACATATTCGACATCGATTGGATAAATCCTTTTTGAATAAAAAAAAATCCACCCTTTTCAGGTGGACTTTGTCAACAGTCTCAGGAAAAAGACTGTCTTTCGACAGTCTTTTTCCTTTATATTTTGAAATATTATCTCTTTGAGAACTGTGGCGCACGTCTTGCAGCCTTTAATCCGTATTTCTTTCTTTCCTTTGCTCTTGCATCTCTTGTTAAGAATCCAGCCTTTTTCAAAGCAGCTCTTAATGTTTCATCAGATTTAACAAGTGCTCTTGCAATACCTTGTCTTAAAGCTCCTGCTTGTCCTGTGAACCCTCCACCAGTAACAGTTGCAATTACATCATATTTACTTAATGTATCAGTTAGTAATAGCGGATGCTTTACTTCTCTTCTTAATGTTTCATAATTAAAATATTCTTCAATATTTCTTTTATTTATTGAAACGTTCCCTTCTCCTGGAACAAGTCTAACTCTAGCAATAGATTTTTTTCTTCTACCAGTTCCGTAATACGCTAATTTAGCCATATTTAATAGCTCCTCCCTTCTTAATCAGTATTAATTATAATTCTAATATTTCTGGTTTTTGAGCTTCATGATTATGATTTGGTCCAGCATAAACCTTTAGCTTTTTAGCCATTTGTCTTCCAAGTCTTGTCTTTGGAAGCATGCCCTTAATTGAGCTAAATACAAGTTTTTCTGGCTTTTCTGCAAGCATTCTTCTAAATGGAATTTGCTTTAAACCACCAATATATCCAGTATGATAAGTAAACATAGATTGATCTAATTTTTTACCAGTCAATTGAACCTTTTCTGCATTTACGATGATTACAAAGTCTCCCATATCTACATGTGGAGTATACTCAGGCTTATGCTTACCTCTTAATATTTTCGCAACTTCCGACGCTAGACGTCCTAATGTTTTTCCTTCTGCATCAACAACATACCATCTTCTGTCTAATTCATTTGCTTTTGCCATAAAAGTCTTCATCATTTTCCCTCCTCATATCTTATCTAGGTTTGAATGTAAGATATCTATACGTAAAGATCCGGGGCTAGTGGATCATTTTTCACGCTCCTATTATTGTAATACAATGAGCCTAGCGTGTCAAGGGGTAAAATACTTTATCTAAATAAAGTCCCTGGGGTGGAGCTGTAGGGCCTAATAACTTGCGGTTTCCTGATTGTAAAGCTAAAATAATATGCTCCTTACTAATTTTTCCCCTGCCTAATTCTATTAATGCTCCTACTATTATTCTTACCATATTATATAGAAATCCATTCCCCTCAAAGGCAATTTCTAAGTTTTTTTCATGAATATTAAAATCTATCTCATCGATTCTTCTAACAGTATTAATAATTTTACTGCCACTTGCCATAAACCCTTTAAAATCGTGGGTACCTAATAACACTTTAGATGCATCCTTCATTTTATCTATATCTATTTTATAAGATACATGCTGGCCATAATTACGCATTAGAGGACTTCTCACTGAATTTAAGTAAATTAAGTATGAGTATCTTTTACCAATGGCACTATATCTAGCATGAAAGTCTTGTGGCATTTCTACTGCATTTACAATACTAACATCTTCTGGCAGTAGACTATTTAATGCCATCGGAATTTTTCCTATTGGAATAGCTAAGTCCATAAAGAAGTTAGCCACCTGTCCCCTGGCATGAACTCCTGCATCCGTTCTACCAGCACCATCTATTTTTATTTGATTTCCGGTTAAAGTATGAAGGGCCTTCTTAATTTCCCCCTGTACTGTTCTACCATTGGGCTGTATTTGCCATCCACAAAATTGAGTGCCGTCATATTCAATTTCTATCATAATATTTCTCATCAAATCAATCCTATCTAAAGCATTACCTATACCTACAGTATTAATGAATAATATTAATAAAATTTGCTATGGCAAATTTCAACTTATTTTAATTTTTAACTTTCAATTTTCCATTTTCAATTCTCAATTTTCTCTTTGTCTTTTCACTCTTAACTCTTAACTGTACCTTTTAGAAACTTATCCTAATGTATATTAATATTGCTAGTAGGACTCCCACTGTTAACATGCTTGTGAAATCCTTTTTTTCCATCTTCAGCTGCTTCATACGGGTTCTATTATCACCACCACGATAGCATCTAGCCTCCATAGCCATTGCCAACTCATCAGCCCTTCTAAAGGCACTAATAAATAGAGGTACTAATAAGGGAACAAGGCTTTTAGCTCTATTAATAATATTTCCACTTTCAAAATCTGCCCCTCTTGCCATCTGAGCCTTCATGATTTTATCAGTTTCCTCCAATAATGTAGGTATAAACCTTAAGGCAATTGTCATCATCATTGCAAGCTCATGGGCTGGTATTCCTATTGGCTTTAGTGGGTTTAATAGATTTTCAATCCCATCTGTTAGGGCTATTGGCGAGGTTGTTAAGGTTAAGAGGGATGTCCCCACCACCAAAAACATCAATCTAAGAGCCATAAATGTTCCTTGATATAAACCCTCCATGGTAATACTTAGTGGGCCTAAGCTATAGATGATTGTCCCAGCTGTCATAAATATATTAATTACAAATGTTATAATTATAATTACTCTTAATGGCTTTAATCCCTTAAGCATATACTTTAATGGTATTTTAGAGACAAGTATACAACCTAACACAAAAATTGCAACTAGTCCATATGCAGCAAAATTACTAACAATAAATAATCCTACTATATATGCAAAGGTAATCAATATTTTAGTTCTAGGGTCTAATTCATGAATAAATGAGCCAGTTGGATAATACTGACCAATAGTTATATCTTTAAGCATTGCTATTACCCCTTATCCATTTAATTATTTCTTCTTTTGCTTCCTCTATTGTTAGAATGTCTTGCTTTAGATTAATATTATTTTCCTTCAGCTTTTTCATTAAATAGGTTATTTGTGGAATACCCAATCCGATTGATTCAAGTACCTCTACCTCTTTAAAGACTTCCCTAGGACTTCCCATTAAAGAAACCTTGCCCCTATGCATCACTATTATTCTATCCACCAGCTTTGCTATATCTTCCATACTATGGGATACAAGAATAACTGTATTTTTTACCTGCTGATGAAGATTTTTTATTTGTTCTAGTATTTCATCTCTACCCTTTGGGTCAAGCCCAGCTGTTGGCTCATCTAGGACTAAAAAGTCTGGCTTCATTGCCAACACTCCAGCTATAGCAACTCTTCTTCGTTGACCTCCACTTAACTCAAAGGGAGACCTATCCTTAAGTAATTCAAACGGAAGCTTAACCAAATCCATTGATTCTCTTACTCTGGTTACAATATCCTCCCCGCTTAAGCCAAGATTTGCAGGACCAAAAGCTATATCTTTATATACAGTTTCCTCAAACAATTGATGCTCTGGGTATTGAAAAACTAAACCAACATTTTTTCGAATATCTCCCAGTTTTACTTCCTTTGCAGCTATATTAACATCATTAATAAAAATCTTACCAGAGGTTGGTTTTAGTAGACCATTTAAATGCTGTATTAATGTAGACTTACCCGAACCAGTATGCCCAATTAAGCCAACAAATTCACCATCTTTTATTTCAAAACTAATATCATCCAAAGCAATCGTCTGAAAGGGACTGTTGGGATTATATACATGAGTTAAATTTTCTATTTTAATTGACATAAATTCATCACCATCTCGTCTACAGTTAGTATATCATGAGGAAGGTCTATTCCTTCCTGAATTAATTGATGGGCAAGCTCTGTCACTTGTGGAACGTCCAACCCTAATTCCTTTAATCTTTCTACCTGAGAGAAAACTTCTCTTGGAGCTCCCTCTAATACAATATCTCCAGCTTCCATCACAATAACACGGTCAGCATCTACTGCCTCTTCCATAAAATGTGTAATATGAATAATTGTAATTTGTTCTTCTTTGTTAAGCTTTTTAATAGTTTTAATAACTTCTTTCCTACCTGATGGGTCTAGCATGGCTGTAGGCTCATCAAAAATGATGCAGTTGGGTCTCATAGCAATAACCCCTGCTATTGCTATTCTTTGTTTTTGTCCGCCAGAAAGCAGATGTGGTGCCTTATGTCTAAATTCTTCCATATCTACTGTTTTTAATGAGTCTGAAACACGTTCTATAATTTCTGACGGTTTAATCCCTAAATTTTCGGGGCCAAAGGCTATATCTTCTTCGACAATAGTAGCAACTATTTGATTATCGGGATTTTGAAAAACCATGCCAGCTATCTGACGGATTTCCCAAATTTTGTCCTCATCCTTTGTATTTAGACCCTTTACACTAACATCTCCCTCAGTTGGGAGTAATAGAGCATTTAAGTGCTTTGCTAAAGTAGACTTTCCTGAGCCATTGTGGCCAATAATAACAACAAATTCTCCTTGTTTAACCTCTAAAGTAATATCATTAAGTGCAATAACCTCTTGTTCATTATTGCTATAATCATAGGTTACTTTATCTACTTCAATCATTTTTAACATGTGTATCCCTTCTTCTTCAAGAATTATATGGAACAATGAGTACTGAGTAATTAGTAATTAGTAATTTTCGAAGAAATTTGTGTGCAAATTTCCACAAGAATTCAACATTCACAATTGTTTTAATTTTCAATTTTCCATTTTCTTTTATCTTCTATCTTTCCTCTTAACTCTTAACTCTTCACTCTTAATTTTGTTTGTTTTGATCTTAATGTTTTTGATTCTTCTTTGGTTTTTCATTCAACATTCAACATTCAACATTCATCATTCTCAATAAGTCGTAGCTTTTAACTCTCATTGTACCAATGATATTATACCTTATTTTTTATGAAATAACCATATATTTGCCTATAATAAAACAGGGACTAAGTACAACACTTAATCCCTCCCATCTCTTCTATACTAATTCTATAATTACAACTTCAGCAGCGTCTCCTCTACGAGGACCAAGCTTCATAATACGAGTATATCCACCCGCTTTTTCTTGATACTTAGGTGCTACTTCATCAAATAAATTTTTAACTACTGTTTCATCTGTCATATACGCTAACACTTGTCGTCTAGCGTGAAGATCTCCTCTTTTCGCGAGGGTGATCATCTTTTCAGCCAGTCTTCTTGTTTCTTTCGCTCTCGCTTCTGTTGTTTCAATTCTACCATGCTTAATCAAACTTGTTACCAAGTTTCTTAGCATTAGGTTTCTATGTCCAGATTCACGACCTAACTTACGATATGGCATGTCGATCCCTCCTTACCTTCTTTGTTTACTCGTCGCTTGGTCTTAGCCCTAAGCCTAACTCCGCAAGCTTCTTTTGTACTTCTTCCAGTGACTTTTTACCAAGATTCCTTACCTTCATCATATCTTCCTCTGACTTCAATGTAAGTTCTTCAACGGTATTGATTCCTGCTCTTTTCAAACAATTATACGATCGAACAGATAAATCAAGCTCTTCTATGGTCATCTCTAACACTTTTTCTTTCTTATCTTCTTCCTTCTGAACCATGATTTCAACATCATTTACATGTTCAGTTAAAGTTATAAAAAGATTAAGATGCTCATTCATGATTTTAGCAGCTAAAGATATTGCTTCATCAGGCTTGATACTACCATCTGTAAAAATCTCTATTACTAACTTATCATAGTCTGTAACTTGACCTACACGAGTATTTTCTACAGAATAGCTAACCTTCTTTACAGGCGTAAAAATAGAGTCCACAGGAATAATTCCAATAGGCATTCCCTGTAGCTTATTATTTTCAGCAGAAACATAACCTCTTCCGTTGGTAATATATATCTCCATATTTAATCTTGCATCGCTGTCTAATGTGGCAATATGCATTTCTGGATTTAAAATTTCTACATCAGCATCTGCAATTATGTCCCCTGCTGTTATGGCACCTTCACCCACAGCTTCTATACGAACAGTTTTTGGCTCGTTGCTGTGCAACTTACATGATAAATCCTTTAGATTTAAAATGATCTCAGTGACATCTTCTTTAACACCTGGTATTGTTGAGAATTCATGAAGAACTCCATCAATCTTAACAGATGTTACAGCAGCCCCTGGTAGAGATGATAACATTATTCTACGAAGAGAATTTCCTAAGGTAGTTCCGTAGCCTCTTTCTAAAGGCTCCACCACAAACTTCCCATAGGTATTATCATCATTAACCTCTATTATTTCTACTTTCGGTTTTTCCATTTCTATCATTGTATTAAACCCTCCTTTAATTCTTTTCGCTATTTTAACGAGGGTAACTGATTCCAATTGATTATTATCTAGAATATAACTCTACAATTAGGTTTTCTGCAATTGGTAAATCTATATCTTCTCTTGAAGGCAATGAAACAATTTTCCCCTCTAATTTTTCAATATCAACAGATAACCAATTTGGCACAGTTCCGTTAAAGTTTTCTGCAATAGCCTTGAACTTCTCTGAGCTTCTTGATTTTTCCTTAACTGCAATAGTGTCACCAATACTTACTAAGTATGAAGGTATATCAACCTTTCTACCATTAACTGTAAAGTGACCATGAACAACTAATTGTCTAGCATCTGCTCTTGAAGTAGCTAACCCTAAACGATATACTACATTATCAAGTCGAGATTCTAATAATCTTAATAGGTTTTCACCTGTGATACCAGCTTGTTTATCAGCCATTTCAAAATACTTTCTGAATTGAGTTTCTAATACCCCATAGAATCTCTTGGCTTTTTGCTTTTCTCTTAATTGTATTCCATAATTGGAAAGCTTTTTACGACTAAGTCCATGCTGTCCTGGTGGAACATTTCTTTTATTAATAGCACATTTATCTGTATAGCATCTATCACCTTTAAGATATAATTTCATACCTTCTCTACGACATAATCTACATACTGCATCTGTGTACCTTGCCATTATTACACACCTCCTAATCCTTATTAAACTCTTCTGCGCTTCGGTGGTCTACAACCATTATGAGGTATTGGAGTTACATCCTTAATTGAACTCACTTCAAGACCTGATGCTTGTAATGAACGAATAGCAGCTTCTCTACCCGCTCCTGGACCCTTAACGAACACTTCAACTGACTTCAAACCATGATCCATTGCTGTCTTAGCTGCAGTTTCAGCAGCCATTTGGGCAGCGAAGGGAGTAGATTTTCTAGAACCCTTGAACCCTAATTGTCCAGCACTGGCCCAAGCAATAGTGTTTCCTTGCATATCAGTTAAGGTGATAATAGAATTGTTAAAGGTTGATTGGATATGAGCTTGACCACGTTCTATATTTTTACGTTCTTTTTTTCTACGAACGGTTTTCTTCTTTGCTACTTTAGCCATTTTGTTAATCCCTCCTTACCCATTATTTTTTCTTCTTACGACCAACTGTTTTCTTAGGACCTTTACGTGTTCTTGCATTTGTCTTAGTCTTTT
The DNA here is from genome assembly GCF_900101495.1 of Alkaliphilus peptidifermentans DSM 18978. GTDB lineage: Bacteria > Bacillota > Clostridia > Peptostreptococcales > Natronincolaceae > Alkaliphilus_C > Alkaliphilus_C peptidifermentans. Next base: position 14,334 of record NZ_FMUS01000042.1, on the reverse strand, counting down.
GTCCTCTAACAGGTAATCCTTTAATATGTCTAATTCCTCTATAACATCTAATTTCTTTTAGACGCTTAATGTTTAAGGATACCTCTCTCCTTAAATCACCTTCCACATGGTAGCTTGCATCAATAACCTTTCTTAAGCTATTGATTTCTTCTTCGGTTAAATCCTTAACTCTTGTGTCAGGATTGATACCTGCAGCAGCTAAAATATCATTGGAAGTTCTTCTGCCAATACCAAATATATAAGTTAAACCAATTTCTACTCTTTTGTCTCTTGGTAAGTCTACACCAGCAATTCTGGCCATAAAACTTTACACCTCCTAATTCACTTTAACCTCATATTATCCAAATATAACTGTAGTGCTTTTTTGATTTATTATTACTTTAGCCTACGGTACTCAGTTTATTACTGAAGCAGCCGCACCCGTAAACTAATTATCACAATGTTATATTATATCATTAAATTTTAAAGATTTCCAGTCTGTTTTTTTGTAATTATCCTTGTTTCTGCTTATGCTTTGGATTTTCACAAATAACCATAACCTTGCCTTTTCTCTTGATTATTTTACATTTTTCGCAAATTGGTTTGACAGATGGTCGTACTTTCATTGTTTAATCCCTCCTCGACTACTTCTTTCTCCAGGTTATTCTACCACGGGTTAAATCGTATGGAGATAGCTCGACAGTTACTTTATCTCCAGGTAGTATTCTGATGAAATTCATTCTTAATTTGCCTGATATATGTGCTAAGATTTCATGCCCATTTTCAAGCTGTACTATAAACATGGCGTTGGGCAGTGCCTCTTTAATTATACCCTCTACCTCTATTACATCTTGCTTTGACATTTAGCAATCAAACCTCCTTAATCTCGGGACCTTAATCCCAATCTTTCTAGCTCTCTTCGAATAAAGGCATTATTGATTTTTTTCTGGTTATCGATACGCTCCTTTATTTCTTCAGAAACGACATTAAATCTTGCCAGATGTTTGATCTTCTTTTTTTTCGGTTTATCAACTCTTCTAAGGTCGCCATCTGTAACCAGTAAATGCTGGTCATCCAGAATACCAATTACAACAAAAATGTGACCTTGATCTCTGCCTTTTGTTGAGCGAACTATCTGCCCTATATTAAAATCACTTATTTCCACAATGTCACCTCATTTACCTAGATTAAAGCTTTGTTAAGATTTCAGGTTCATTGCTAGTAATTGCAACCGTATGCTCATAATGGGCGGAATATTCACCATCTAGGGTTACTACTGTCCAGCCATCTGCTAATACCTTCACTTCATAGGTTCCTAGGTTAATCATCGGCTCTATGGCTAAAACCATTCCAGCCTTTAGCCTTGGTCCTTTTCCTGGAGGTCCATAATTAGGTATTTGTGGCTCTTCATGCATTTTTGTCCCTATTCCATGGCCAACATAATTTCGTACTACTGAAAATCCCCGTTCTTCAACATAGGCTTGAATTCCATGGGAAATATCTGAAAGTCGATAGCCCTCTTTGGCAAATTTTATTCCTTCATAAAAGCTCTCTCTGGTTACATCGATTAATTGTTGAGCACGATGTCTAATTTTTCCTACTCCATGGGTTTTTGCAGCATCGCCATAGTAGCCATCGTAAAGCACCCCAATATCTATACTAATAATATCGCCATCTTCTAGCCTTTTTAATCCAGGAATACCATGCACAACCTCATGATTAATTGAAGCACATATGCTTGCTGGAAAACCTCCATAGCCTTTAAATGCAGGAGTTCCACCTCGACTTAAAATATAGGATTCAGCAATTTCATCTAATTCCTTAGTTGTAACTCCTGGTTTAATCGCATTTTGTAGAATTTCATGTGTCTCAGCAACAATTTTTCCAGCCTCTCGCATGATTTGAATCTCTTGAAGAGACTTAATATAAATCATTATTGGTCTCTCCTTAACACATTTACAACATCATCAAAGACTCTATCGATATCCTTTTGTCCGTCTATCACTACCAGTATTCCCTTTTGCTGATAATACTCGATCAAAGGTAGCGTTTCTTTTAGATATACCTCTATCCTTGTTGTAACAGTTTCTTCATTATCGTCATCTCTTTGATATAGCTTTCCTCCACACTTTTCACATGCTTCACCTGAATTTGAAGGATTAAACTGAATATGATAGGTAGCTCCGCAGTCTTTACATATCCTTCTTCCAACAGCTCTATCGATTAAAACGTGCTTATCAACCTCTATGTTGATTGCTTTAGTAAGATGAACATTCATTTTCTCTAATGCCTGATCCAAGGCCTCTGCTTGAGGAACCGTTCTTGGAAAACCATCAAGCAAGAAACCAGTTTGGCAATCGTCCTTTTTCAAACGATCCTCAACTATTGCCACAACAATTTCATCGGGAACCAATAAACCTTGATCCATAAAGGATTTTGCCTTCTTTCCAAGCTCAGTTCCTTCTTTAATGTTGTGTCTAAATATATCACCAGTTGATATATGTGGTATTTTAAAGTGATCTGATATGGCCACCGCCTGAGTACCTTTACCGGCACCAGGAGGTCCCATCAAAATGATTCTCATTCTACCATCTCCCGGTATGAAAGATTAGGTATCATGGGGTAATACCCCATGAGTCCTTTATTTTAAGAAACCTTGATAATGTCTCATTAGCATTTGTGCTTCTACTTGCTTCATTGTTTCTAATGCAACACCAACAACGATTAGTAAAGGTGTACCTCCAAAGCCCATTTGCATACCTGTCAAATTCATGATAATGGTTGGTAAAAGAGCAATTGTAGCTAAGAATACAGCTCCTGCTAAAGTAATACGATTTAATACTTTATTCAGATAATCTGAAGTTGGCTTTCCTGGTCTAATTCCAGGAATAAACCCACCATATTTCTTCATATTTGTAGCAACTTCCACAGGATTAAATGTTATTGCTGTGTAGAAATAGGTAAAGAATATAATTAAAATTGCACTTATAAGTGAATATAGAACTACCCCCCATATAATAGGACTTTGAGGAGATAACCAATTACTCACAAATATTGCAAACTTCGTATCCTGTCCGAAGAAAAAACCAATAGTTTGCGGGAAAGCCAGCAATGACATTGCAAAAATTACTGGAATTACTCCTGCTTGGTTTACCTTTAATGGAATATGGGAGCTCTGGCCACCATACATTTTTCTTCCAACCACACGCTTAGCATATTGAACTGGAATTTTCCTTACTCCCTCTTGAATAGCAACTACTCCAGCAACTATTACAACTGCAAGAGCTAAGAATACTATTACAGAAACTATTGATATCTCATTTGCTCGTAAAAGTAAGAAAGTTTGATATAAACCATCTGGTAATCTTGATACAATACCTGCAAAAATGAGGAGTGAAATGCCGTTGCCAATTCCTTTTTCTGTTATCTGTTCACCTAACCACATCAAAAATGCAGTACCTGCTGTTAATGTCAGTACTACAACTGTAAGGCTGAATGCATCTCTTTCAATAATTGCCCCTCTAAATAAACCAAGGGTTATTCCAGATGCTTGAATTAAAGCCAGTACAACAGTTGCATATCTAGTATACTGGGCAATTTTCTTTCGACCTTCCTCGCCTTCTTTTGCCATTTCTTCTAAGCTTGGAATGGCAATAGTAAGAAGTTGCATAATAATGGATGCTGTAATATAAGGTGTGATACTAAGAGCAAAAATCGTCATGTTACCAAAGGCACCACCGGAAAACAAATCAAAGAATGATAGTAATCCAGCTTGATCAACAATGTTTTTTACATAATCAATGTTAATCCCTGGTACAGGTATAACTGAGCCTAACCTAAAGATGACCAGCATCATAAATGTATAGACGATTTTGCTTCTTAAGTCTGGAATTTTCCAAGCATTTCTTAAGGTTGCAATCACCTTAAATCACCTCTGCCTTTCCTCCAGCAGCTTCAATTTTCTCAATAGCCGCCTTTGTAAATTTTTGCGCCTTTACAGTCAGGTTCTTTTCTAAGTTACCGTCACCCAGTATTTTCAATCCGTCTTTTTCGATTTTCTTTACATAACCATTGGCCTTTAATAGCTCAACAGTTACTTCAGTTCCGTTTTCAAAGACATTTAAATCTTCTACATTCATAGTATTATACTGCTTCTTAAATATATTTGTAAAACCTCTTTTAGGAATTCTTCTAATAAGAGGCATTTGTCCTCCTTCAAAACCAGGTCTTACTCCACCGCCGCTACGAGCATTTTGTCCATTGGCACCTCTACCAGCAGTTTTTCCAAGTCCACTACCAGTACCTCTACCCTTTCGCTTATCCTTCTTAACGGCACCTTTAGCAGGTTTCAGTTCATGTAACTTCATGTCTACACCTCCTTCAATTACATTTCGCTTACTTCTATCATGTGCTTAACTACTTCGATCATTCCTCTGCTTTGAGGATTGTCTTGTATTTCTATTACTTGCCCAATTTTCTTTAAGCCTAAAGCTTCAATTGTTTTCTTTTGCTTTGGTAATCTACCAATTAAGCTTCTTACTAATTTAACTTTGAGTGTTTTTGCCATGGATTCGCCCTCCTAACCTAAGAGTTCTTCTACGGATTTACCTCTTAGTCTTGCTACTTCTTCAGTCCGCTTCAATTGCTTTAATCCGTCCATTGTTGCATTTACCATGTTTCTTGAATTGTTTGTTCCAAGAGATTTCGCTCTTACATCCTTTAAACCAGCTAGCTCCAATACTGCACGAACTGGGCCACCAGCAATGATTCCTGTACCTTCTTTAGCTGGCATAATTAATACATTACCTGCTCCAAAGTGTCCAATTACTTCGTGTGGGATGGTTGTTCCAACGATTGGTACTTGAATTAAGTTCTTCTTTGCGTCTTGAATTCCTTTACGTATTGCATCGGGAATTTCCATCGCTTTACCAGTACCAACACCAACAAATCCGTTTTCATCTCCAACTACAACAAGTGCAGCGAATCTGAAATTTCTACCACCCTTTACAACCTTTGTTACACGTCTGATATCAATAACATGTTCTTTTATATCAAGTTGGTTTGCATCTATTAGCTTGTTGCGCATCTATTTCCCTCCTTCTTATTAAAGCTTCAATCCGGCTTCTCTTGCACCTTCAGCCAGTGCCTTTACTCTTCCATGATAAATATATCCGCCTCTATCAAAGGTTACTGTATCTATCCCTTTTTCAAGTGCTCTTTTAGCTACTAATTCTCCAACTAGCTTTGCAGCTTGTTGATTACCTTTGTTCCCCTCTTGATCTTTAATATCAAGGGTAGAAGCAGCTACCAAAGTAAGACCTGCAACATCATCTATAATTTGAGCGTAGATATTTGTTAAGCTACGATATACATTTAATCTTGGACGTTCAGGAGTACCAAATACTTTGCCACGGACTCTTTTGTGTCTCTTTTTTCTTGTAAGGTTTTTGCTTACCTTTTTGAACAACTTATTTCACTCCTTTCAATTACTTACCAGTTTTACCTTCTTTACGTCTGACTACCTCGCCAGCATATCTAACTCCCTTGCCTTTATACGGCTCTGGCTTTCTCTTTTCTCTAATCTTAGCAGCATAGTTACCTACCTTCTGCTTGTTGATTCCTTTTATGATAACTTCTGTTTGAGTTGGAGCTTCAACAGTGATACCTTCTGGATCGATCATTTCAATTGGATGAGAATATCCTAAGGTCAATACTAGCTTATTTCCTTGTTTATTAGCACGATACCCTACTCCTACCAATTCAAGCTTCTTCTCGTATCCTTTAGTAACACCTTGCACCATATTGGCAATCAGCGTTCTTGATAAACCGTGAAGTGATTTATGTTTTTTATTATCTGTTGGTCTAACAACAGTAATGGAATTCTCTTCTTTTGTTATTGTAATATCTTGATGAATTTGCTCTGATAAAGTTCCTAATGGTCCTTTTACAGTAACAAAATTTTTCTCGTCAATATTAACGTCTACACCCTGGGGTAATTCGATTGGTTTAAGACCTATTCTTGACATAATTGCACCTCCTTATATGATTATTACGACTACCAGATGTAAGCAATTACTTCTCCACCAACGCCTTCAGTTCTAGCTATTTTGTCAGTTACAACTCCTTTAGAAGTTGAAATAATTGCAATCCCTAGTCCGCCTAATACTCTTGGTATTTCGTCCTTTTTAGCATATACTCTTAATCCAGGCTTTGATATTTTTTTGATTCCGGTAATTACTTTTTCATTGTTCTTTCCGTATTTTAACTGAACTCTTAAGATTCCTTGTTTACCGTCCTCAATGACGTCAAACCCTTTAACAAAACCCTCATTCAAAAGAATGTTGGCTATTTCTTTTTTCATATTTGAAGCAGGAACGTCTACTGTCTCATGTTTCACTGCGCTAGCATTACGTATACGAGTCAGCATGTCTGCAATTGGATCTGTCATTGTCATATTATTTACCTCCTCTCCAATTCTACCAGCTGGCTTTCTTAACACCAGGTATTTGCCCTTTATAGGCTAATTCTCTGAAACAAATACGGCAGATACCAAACTTTCTTAAAACAGAATGAGGTCTTCCACAGATATTACATCTTGTGTATTCTCTCGTACTATATTTTTGTTTTCTTTGTTGTTTAACTATTAGAGATTTCTTTGCCACTACATTTTCCCTCCTAACATTACTTTACAAAAGGCATTCCAAGTATTTTCAATAGTTCACGACATTCTTCATCAGTTTTAGCAGTTGTTACAAAAATGATGTCCATTCCTCGAACTTTTTCTACTTTATCATACTCAATTTCCGGGAAAATCAATTGATCTTTAATCCCTAAAGCGTAATTTCCTCTACCATCAAATGCATTTACGCTTACACCTCTAAAGTCTCTTACCCTTGGAAGTGCTATATTAATTAAACGATCAGCAAACTCAAACATCTTCTCGCCTCTTAAAGTAACCTTTGCTCCAATTGGCATTCCTTCACGTAATTTAAAGTTAGAAACTGATTTTTTTGCCTTTGTAATTAAGGGCTTTTGTCCGGTGATTATTCCTAGCTCCTTTACAGCAACTTCAAGGGCTTTAGAATTATCCTTCGCATCGCCGATACCCATGTTTACAACTATCTTCTCAAGTTTTGGAATTTCCATTATATTTTTATATCCGAACTTTTCCATCATTGCTGACATAACTTCACTTTGATATTTATCTCTTAATCTAGCCATTAAGCAATGTACCTCCCTTCATCCGACATTAATCTATTTCTTCACCTGTCTTTTTACTTACTCTTACCTTTTCACCAGTGGTTAGTGTTTTGTAACCAATCCGTACACCTTTACCAGCCTTTTTATCGAAAACCATCACATTAGATACATGCACTGGGGCTTCTCTATGGATTATTCCACCCTGTTGGGCTTGTTGGTTTGGCTTTTGATGTTTAGATATCATGTTTACACCCTCAACAATGACACGGTCTTGCTTTGGAAATGATTGTAACACCTTTCCCTTTTTCCCCTTGTCTTTGCCGGCAATAACTACTACTGTATCACCTTTTTTGATACGCATTCTGTGACACCTCCTTGATTATAATACTTCTGGAGCTAACGATACTATTTTCATAAAATCTTTGTCTCTTAATTCCCTTGTCACTGGTCCAAAGATACGTGTTCCCATTGGTTGTTTATCATCTTTTATAATAACTGCAGCGTTTTCATCGAATTTAATATAAGAACCGTCTTTACGCTTTATATCAGAGGTTGTTCTAACAACAACCGCCTTAATTACTTGACCTTTTTTTACAACTCCGCCTGGTGTTGCACTCTTAACAGAACAAACAATAATATCACCAACTCTAGCATATCGCTTCCTTGTTCCACCTAATACACGAATGCACAGTAACTCTTTAGCACCTGAGTTGTCTGCAACCTTCAGCCTTGACTCTTGTTGGATCATCTAAAACCCTCCCTTCCCGGTTTAAAAAACTACTTAGCTTTTTCTACGATCTTAACAAGTCTCCATCTTTTATCTTTAGATACAGGTCTTGTTTCCATAATTCTAACACGGTCACCTATTCCACACTCGTTCATTTCATCATGGGCTTTAAACTTTTTAGTTCTCTTAACAGCTTTGCCGTACAATGGATGACGAACAAAATCTTCAACTAAAACTACAATAGTTTTATCCATTTTATCACTTACTACACGACCTACTCTGGTCTTTCTAAGCGCTCTTTCCACAGAAATGGCCTCCCTTCTTACCCTATATCAGTATTTAAGCCTTTATTTGCTTGATTTCTCTTTCACGAATAACCGTTTTAATTTTAGCGATATCCTTTCGGACTGTACGAATTCTTAAAGGGTTTTCAAGCTGGCCTGTTGCTAACTGGAAACGTAAATTAAATAACTCACTTTTTAAATCTAGCATTTTTTGATTTAATTCAACATCTGTCATGTCTCTTAATGAATTAGCTTTCATCAGCTTCACCACCCTTTGCTTCTTGTTCTTGACGTGTAATAAACTTACACTTGATTGGTAATTTATGCATTGCTAATCTCATAGCTTCTCTTGCTTTTTCTTCTGAAACCCCAGCAATTTCAAACATAATTCTACCAGGCTTTACAACTGCTACCCAGAATTCTGGTGAACCTTTACCAGCACCCATACGAGTTTCAGCAGGTTTTTTTGTTACAGGTTTATGAGGGAAAATTTTAATCCAAACTTTACCCCCTCTTTTTATTGATCTGGTCATGGCAATACGAGCAGCTTCAATTTGATTTGAAGTTATCCAGGCAGGTTCCATTGCCATTAGTCCGAATTCACCATATGAAACCTTGTTGCCTCTTGTGGCTTGACCAGCCATTTTGCCTCTATGCACTCTTCTCCGTTTTACTCTCTTAGGCATTAACATGTGATATTTCCTCCTTCCTGTCGGATCAGACGACTATTTTGATTCTCTTTTTCTTCCTCTTTTAGCCTTATCATCTTCCCTGTTTTCAACAACAGCTTCTTGCTTAACTGCGTTTCCCTTTGTAGGTAAGATTTCACCCTTATAGATCCATACTTTTACACCAAGCTTACCATAAGTGGTTGTAGCTTCATGGAACCCGTAGTCAATATCCGCTCTTAAAGTATGCAATGGAACATTTCCTTGACTGTACCCTTCTGTACGAGCCATTTCAGCTCCGCCTAATCTACCAGCAGTAGCAACCTTGATTCCCTTTGCTCCTGATCTCATAGCTCTTTGCATTGCTTGCTTCATTGCTCTTCTGAAGGAAACCCTTCTTTCTAATGAGAAAGCAATATTTTCAGCAACTAACTGTGCATCAATATCTGGATGCTTAATTTCTACTACATTAACAATAACCTGCTTCTTAGTTAGCTTTTCAAGCGCACTACGAACATCTTCAACTCCCTGCCCGCCTTTTCCTATTACCATACCTGGCTTTGCAGTAAAGATATTCACTTTTACTCGGTTATTAGCTGCTCTTTCAATTTCTGTTTTAGAGATACCAGAAAGAAAAAGCTTAGCTTTTATATATTTACGGATCTTATGATCTTCCAACAAATATCCAGCGAAGTCTTTTTTGTTGGCATACCATTTAGTGTCCCAGTCTTTAATAATTCCAACTCTCAGCCCATGGGGGTTAACTTTTTGACCCATTCTTTTCCCTCCTTAATCTTATTTTTCTTTTAATACTACTCCTATATGGCTAGTTCTTTTTCGAATCGTTGTAGCACGTCCCATTGCTCTAGGTCTGAAACGCTTCATGGTTGGACCTTGATTTGCATATATATCAGCAACAAAAAGCTTGTCGCGATCCATGCTATGATTATTCTCAGCATTTGCTACTGCTGAATGAATTAATTTATATACAATAGGGGCAGCACCCTTTGGAGTAAGTTTTAAAATTGCTAAGGCCTCATCAACGTGCTTGCCTCTAACAACGTCTACTACTTGCTGTGCTTTTCTTGGAGCGATCCTAACATATCTAGTGATTGCTTTTGCTTCCACTAACGATAACCTCCTTTCTTAGTAAAAGAATCTTATTTTCTCTTAGATGACTTATCGTCGTCGTCATGTCCTCTATAAGTTCTTGTTGGAGCGAACTCACCTAGCTTGTGGCCCACCATATCTTCAGTAACATACACTGGCACATGCTTTCTTCCATCATGCACTGCAATAGTATGTCCAATCATATTAGGGAATATAGTAGATGCTCTAGACCAAGTCTTGATCACCTTTTTTTCACCAGCTTTATTCATTTCTTCTACCTTTTTGAAAAGTCCTTTATGAATAAAGGGTCCCTTCTTTACTGATCTACTCATTTCTTTTCCTCCCTTCAGTTATGTTCCGAAACAGGATCAAATAGCTATATTATTTTTTCCTTCTTGACACAATAAATTTGCTAGATGCCTTTTTCTTGTCACGGGTTTTGTAACCAAGAGCTGGTTTACCCCATGGCGTAACAGGAGATGGTCTACCGATAGGTGATCTACCTTCACCACCACCATGTGGATGGTCGTTAGGATTCATAGCAGAACCTCTTACTGTAGGTCTTATACCCATATTTCTCTTTCTACCTGCTTTACCAATTGTAATATTTTCATGGTCTAAGTTACCCACTTGACCAACTGTAGCTTTACATTCAATACTAATATATCTGATTTCACCAGAAGGTAATCTTAAAAGTGCATTTTTCCCTTCTTTAGCCATTAATTGTGCTGCATTACCAGCTGCTCTTGCAATTTGTCCGCCTTTACCTGGCTTCATTTCAATATTATGAACAACTGTACCAACAGGAATGTTTTTTAATGGCAAGCAGTTTCCTGGCTTGATATCAGCATCAGGACCTGACTCAACAACATCTCCTACTTTTAATCCATTAGGAGCAATGATGTATCTCTTTTCTCCATCTGCATAGTTTAACAAAGCAATATTAGCTGTTCTATTTGGATCGTATTCAACTGAAGCAACCTTTGCTGGAATACCATCTTTATTTCTTTTGAAATCGATTATTCTATATTTTCTTTTCGCACCGCCACCTCGATGACGCACGGTAATTTTGCCATGAACATTTCTACCACCAGATTTAGTTAAGGTTTCGACCAAAGATCTTTCAGGTTCTACCTTTGTAATTTCTTCAAATTTAGATACCGTCATTTGTCTAATACCTGGTGAAGTAGGATTAAATTTTTTGATAGCCATTGCGATTTCCCTCCTTCATCATTCAAGTCTATCTATTACATACCTTCAAAGAACTCAATTTCTTTACTGTCAGGCTTCAATTGTACGATAGCCTTTTTCCAATCAGGTCTCTTACCAATGTTTTTACCCATTCTCTTATACTTGCCAGTCATGTTCATTGTGTTAACTTTTTCTACTTTAACACCAAATATTTTTTCAATAGCTTTTTTTATTTCAGTCTTATTAGCTCTTTTATATACAACAAAAGTGTATTTTTTGTCAGCCATTGACTCCATACTTTGCTCACTAACTAATGGTTTTATAATGATATCATGTGGATTCGTCATTATGCGTACACCTCCTCCACTTTTTGGACAGCTTCTTTCGTAATAATAAACATATCAAACTTTAAGATGTCGTATACATTTAGTGTATTTACTAGTGTTGTTTCAACACCCGGAATGTTGTTTGCAGATTTAATTACTGCTTCATTCTTTTCATTCATTACGATAAGTGCCTTTTTTTCAACATTTAGATTGTTTAGGATATTTACCATATCCTTTGTTTTTGGTGTTGCTAAGCTTAGTTCATCTAAAATGATAAGCTCATTGCTAATTACCTTTGATGTTAGAGCTGATTTCATTGCCAGTCTTCTTACCTTCTTAGGTAATGTGTATCTATAATCTCTTGGCTTTGGTGCAAATACAACACCTCCACCAGTCCATAATGGAGAACGGATTGTACCATGACGAGCTCTACCTGTTCCTTTTTGTCTCCATGGCTTTCTTCCTCCACCTCTTACTTCAGATCTTGTCTTTGCAGACTGTGTTCCTTGTCTTTTATTGGCTAATTGGTTTTTGACAACCTCATAAAGAACATGTTCGTTCACTTCAACGCCAAACACGTTGTTGCTTAATTCCATTTCGCCTACCTGTTGTCCTGAAACGTTATATACAGCTACTTTAGGCATGTTGAATCCTCCTTTCTGTAGTTAGATTATTTCCCTTGCTTTATGGTTTCGTTAATGGTTAGAAGTCCTTTTCTTGGTCCTGGAACAGCACCTTTAACTAAAAGAACATTTTTGTTTATATCCACCATTACGATTTCAAGATTTTGGACTGTAATTTTAACATTACCCATATGTCCCGGTAACTTTTTGCCTTTAAATACTCGTCCTGGTGTGGATGTTGCTCCCATTGATCCAGGTCTTCTGTGATATCTTGAACCATGAGCCATTGGTCCTCTACTTTGACCATGTCTCTTGATTACACCCTGGAATCCTTTACCCTTTGAAATTCCGGTAATATCCACTTTGTCTCCGGCTTTAAACAAGTCGGCCTTTATTTCTTGCCCTACAGTAAATTCAGAAGGATTTTCCACCTTGAATTCTTTAACTAGTCTTTTGTATGTCACGCCAGCTTTGCTAAAATGCCCTTTCATAGGCTTGCTTACGTTTTTTTCTTTAATTGTTCCATAACCAATCTGTAAAGCATTATATCCATCTTTTTCAACAGTTTTTACTTGAGTAACCACATTAGGCTCTACTTCAATAACTGTTACAGGAATAACTAATCCATCTTCGTTAAATACTTGAGTCATTCCAACCTTTTTACCAACTATTCCCTTCATATTTACACCTCCTATAATCTTACAGCGGATTACACATTCTGTATAATCATACTAAGACAGGATGAATCGAAAACCATCGCTTTATCTTAGTTGAACCAGCATTAATTAAAGCTTGATTTCAATGTCAACTCCTGCTGGCAAATCCAATCTCATTAGTGAATCAACAGTTTTAGGTGTTGGATTCAAAATATCAATCAATCTTTTGTGAGTTCTCATTTCGAACTGCTCTCTAGAATCTTTGTACTTGTGAACTGCTCGTAAAATAGTAATTATTTGCTTTTCTGTAGGCAATGGTACCGGTCCAGAAACGTCCGCACCACTTCTTTTAGCAGTTTCAACAATTTTTTCAGCTGACTGATCTAATACCTTATGATCATACGCCTTTAATCTGATTCTGATTTTTTGCTTACCTTTAGTTGTAGTCATTTAATTCCCCTCCTTTTCATCGCACGTGATTTCATTTACGTACAACGAAGACCATTATACACTGTTCCGGGTGTGTTGATATTTTTTTAAAATTGAAACAGGTAAAAAGTCTTGTCGCCCGATTCTTAGATCTAGACATTCTCAGCGAAAATTTCCATTGATAGCAACCTTTCGCTTCATCGCGGTCTAACACACACTAATATATTTTATATCATATGACATAAAATATCAAGCTTATTTTCTAGTTTTTCAAGGTTTTTTATTATGTTTTAGTAATGATTATTGTCATAATATTTACCGAATTTTGTATACTTAATATTCTGCTTTAAATATTGCTAAAATACAGATTTAGAAGAAGAGATAGTCTCTTCTTCTAAATCTGTCATTCTTTTATGTCAAAATACTATTCAATAATACTTGCAACTACTCCAGCACCAACTGTTCTTCCACCTTCACGAATAGCAAATCTTAATCCTTCTTCTGTTGCTATTGGGCTGATTAGTTCGATTTGCATTGTTATGTTGTCTCCTGGCATTACCATTTCTACTCCGTCTGGTAGCTTAATGCTTCCTGTTACGTCTGTTGTTCTAAAGTAGAATTGTGGTCTGTATCCATCAAAGAATGGTGTATGTCTTCCACCTTCTTCTTTCTTTAATACGTATACTTCTGCCATGAACTTTGTATGTGGTTGGATTGAGTTTGGCTTCGCTAATACTTGACCTCTTTCAATCTCTGTTCTTTGGATTCCTCTTAATAGTATCCCTACGTTGTCTCCTGCTTGTGCTTGGTCTAGTAACTTTCTGAACATTTCTACTCCTGTTACTACTAGCTTTCTCTTTTCTTCTGCCAAGCCTACTAATTCTACTTCGTCTTGTACTTTTACGATTCCTCTTTCTACTCTTCCTGTTGCTACTGTTCCTCTTCCTGTTATAGAGAATACGTCCTCTACTGGCATTAGGAATGGCTTGTCTGTATCTCTTTCTGGCTGTGGAATGTATTCGTCAACTATTTCGAATAATTCTACTATCTTGTCTGCCCATTGTCCGTCTTGATCTTCTAATGCTTTTAATGCTGATCCTTTGATTACTGGTGTATCGTCTCCTGGAAACTCATACATGTT
>NZ_FMUS01000068.1 GCF_900101495.1 Alkaliphilus peptidifermentans DSM 18978 | reverse complement strand
GTCTTGATAATGGATTTAAGTCAATAAAGTTGGATGTACTTGGTACAAATGCTAGAGCGATAAAGAGTTATCAAAAGGCTGGGTTTAATATAACTAGTAAGTTTGAACTAAATGATGAAACGTTCTATTGGATGAAATAGCCCGTTAGATTTCAAGGGGCCGACATCCATGTCGGTCTTAGTCTCTGAGGGTCTTCCCACTCCGTATAACAATGTTTTTGCACAAGGGTGCAGGCAGACACGTGTTTAGGGAAAGATCAGCGCACCACACCTTCTCACTGGGTGCAAGCACCACCAAGGGGAAAGGGCAAGTGGGTCCAGTTCGAAGGCGTCGCAAACACGAAACGTTAGATGACATTTTTAAAAGGAGGAAAGTGTTAATTATGAAGATAAAAAAAGGACAAAGGTTAAAAGAAGTGCAAAAGGTAACTGAAGGAAGTACACGGCTGACTTTAGTTACTTTAACTATGACTTTTTTCTTCTTTTTACTTATAAATTTTATTAAACAAATGAATCAGTCTGGGTATAAGGTCAGTACTGAATCTACACTTGTATATCCTGTTGACTTTTATACAATACCAGTTTTGATAACATCTTTATTGTTTGTTCTTTTCTTTGCTATCAGATATTGTGTTCATGAATTTCATACCTTTGTTAATTTTATTAATATATCTGAGATGAAAGAATATGAGGAGAGAGCAAATAACTCATTTAAGAGCTTCTTGATTAATTTTAAAGAACAGCTTGTGATAATAGCTATTTCATTAACACTTTTTTCTACTATTTACGGAATGAACTCTAAGCTAAACTTTTTCCTATTTTTAGGGAGCGTAATTACTGTTTTACTTTTAGTTTTAATTATTGAAATTAGAACTTGGGAAATTAAAATTAAGAAAGTTGGATATATGAGAAGGAATTTTAATTATATTTTTGAGAATGGATTTATGTATTTATTTAAATTAATAATATTTGGATTGTGTTTTCTGATTTTAATTCAGTTGCAATCTCGCTATGTATTCAATGAATATTTTAGTGGATATGTTATTGAATTTATAAGTGGTGAATCACCTGTTATATCGATAATTGCAAGATTTAACGTTAGTGAAGATTTAGAGATACTAATTCATGATAAGCACGAAAATGCTCAAAAAATCGAAAAATGTTATTATAGCATTAAATCCGCACATTTTGTAAAGGAAAAAAATGAATTAGAAACATCTGTTGGGCTCTTTGGTGTTAAGAATGATTACTACTACGATTTAAAGAGCGGATTCGAAAAATACCATTTATTAATACCTATTGATAATTATTTGAACGAAGGAATGAATAGAGTAGAAATTAGTTTTTCTAATAAGAGGCAATCAATATTAATAGTTAATTATATTTACTGGGATATGGTCAGTGGCGAATTTATAGAAAGTATTATAGAAAATATGTAAACGTCATCTAACACTATGTTTACGGAGGGTGCGGGCTGCACGTTTTGAGGGAAAGGTCAGCACACCACATCCCTTCACCGGGAGCGAAGCTCCGCCAAGACGGTCTATCTAAAGGGGCCGGTTCAGAGACGTCGCAAACACGAAGACGTTATAGGAAATAGTGATATCGGAGATTTTATTTGGGGTCTATTGAAAAGAAGAGATAGTACACAATAGTAAGAAAGTGCGTAACAATAAC
>NZ_FMUS01000005.1 GCF_900101495.1 Alkaliphilus peptidifermentans DSM 18978 | reverse complement strand
ATGAGAAGACGCATAAGGATGATTTACTGGAAGCAGTGGAAGAAAATCAAAACGAAATTCACAAATCTAAAGAAGCTTGGTATCGCCGAAGGCAAAGCTTGGGAATTTGCAAACACAAGAAAGAGCTACTGGCGAACAGCCAATAGCCCAATTCTAAATAAATCTCTTACTAACCAAAGGTTATCAGACCTAGGTTATCTATTCTTCTTTAATTACTATCAACAAGCATGTGTAAACTAAAGAACCGCCGTATACCGAACGGTACGTACGGTGGTGTGAGAGGTCGGTAGATAAAATAATTATCTACCTCCTACTCGATTCACCAAAAAAAGGTATGATACACACCACTAGTTTATCAAAAAAATGATAGGTTGGCAAGAAAAATTATGAAAAAAGAAGGAAAAAAGATATTGATGGCTTTGAGGGTTTGCTTAAGTATTACATTGTCCATATAATGATTTGGTTAATTTCGATTTATTATATACAATTGTCTTACATTCAGCAAAGGAGGATTATTAGGATGGATGCTAAAAAACACCCCAGCTTCAAAAAAGAAACCCAGCACTTAAAGGAAATAAGAGAATGGGTTGTTAAAGAAAAATATTCTCTTGAAGATTATGAGGAGGTCTTGAAGGAGGAAATTACATCTATTAGAAAAACAGTATCTCATCTTCATGATGAAAGGCTTCTTGCAAAGCAGCTACTAAGTCAATATACAGAAAGGGATATAAAAAATCTTAAAAGAGCAGAGGAAGCTCCTTACTTTGGTCGTATAGACTTCCAAGAATATAATCGTGACGAAATTGAAGAAATATACATTGGTAAGCACGGGTTACATGATAAAGATAAGGACTTGCCTATTGTTGTGGATTGGAGAGCTCCTGTAGCAGATATATACTACAGTGGACACAGTAAAGATGTAGAGTATAGGGCACCTATGGGAGAAATAAAAGGGACATTACATCTTAAGAGAAGATATGAAATAGAAAAGGGAGAGTTAAATGCTATCTATGATGAAAAAACCTCGGAAGGTATTATTGAAGATAGTCTGAAGGGAAAAGGTGATTTTTTAATCGAAGCCCTTGATAAAAACACAAGTGGACGATTAAAGGAAATTGTAGCAACCATACAGGATCAGCAAAACAGTATTATCAGAAGTGATATGCTGAGGCCATTGGTTGTTCAAGGCGTGGCAGGTAGCGGGAAAACTACTATTGCTTTACATAGAATGGCTTATCTAATATATAACAATCGTAAAAATATTGAAAATGCCAACTATATGGTTATGGCACCCAATAAGCTGTTTTTAGATTATATTGCTGATATATTACCAGATTTGGGAGTTGAAAATGTTATACAAACTACCTTCGAGGACTGGGCACTTGATCTAATTGATAGGAAAATCAATATACAAGATAAAACCGATAAATTGAATCAAATATTCTTCAACTCCAATAATAGTGCAATTATACCAATAATTGCAAAAATCAAAGGTGCACTACTTTTTAAAAGAGTTATAGATACACATATGAAAAAGCTAGAGTTAAATCTAATACCACCAAAAGATATAGTGTGGGAAGGTTTAGTATTACTGAAATACCAGCAAATTCAAGAGGTTTTCATGACCAGTAACCTGCATCTTTCTTATAGTCAACGACTTGCTAAAATAGCAGAATACCTAAAAATAAAGCTTAAAAGAGATATTAATGAACTAGAAGAGAAAATAGGAGAATTGTATAGTGCTAAAATGAAAGATATAAAAAACAGAATATTAGATGAAGTACAGCTTAAAAAAAACATAATAAGCCTATATGATGAAAGAGATTTAAAGTTAAAAAGAATTATAAAAGAAATACCTTCTATAGTGGAGGAATATATGAAGGGGTCGGTTAAATTAGATCATGTGGAATTCTATATTAACATTTTTAATGAAGAAAAAGAAATGAAAAGGGCTTTTGAAGATAAGGTGGAAGATTTTCATACTATTTATGAGCATATGCATAGAGGATTAAAGGAAAAAAGATTCGAGATTGATGACCTAACAGCCTTAGCATATATTAAAATCAAGCTGTTAGGTTTAGAAAACAGCAATAGGTATACACATATTGTAGTGGATGAGGCTCAAGATTTTGATGAGTTTAGAATGAGTCTACTGAGAGAATTTGTTATTAATGATTCCTTTACATTTGTTGGTGACCTATCACAAGGGATATATGATTTTAGAGGTATTAATAACTGGAGTAGATCTATGGAGAGGGTTTTTGAAGGGAAAGCATATCATTTTCATCTTCTAACCACCAGCTATCGATCAACAATAGAAATAGTTAATCTAGCAAATGGGGTTATTAAAGAATGTAAAGAACTTAATCCTGTTATGGCTCAACCAGTTTTTCGACATGGTTTAAAGCCTTCATTGCTTAAGTGTAAAAATCAAGGAGAAATGATAAAAGAGATAGTTAAAGGTATTGAGGAACTTCGTCAAAATAACATGAAATCACTTGCAGTTATATGTAAAGATTTAACTGAGACCTTAAAGGTTTATGGATTATTAAAGGATACTATTGAAGATATTAATTTATTAACAGATGATAACATGACCTTCACAAATGGAACAGTTGTAATACCATCGTATTTATCAAAAGGTTTAGAATTTGACTGTGCTTTTCTATGGAATGTCAATAATGAAGTCTATACAATGAATACAATGGATATAAAGCTTCTTTATGTAGGAATAACAAGAGCTCTCCACAGGGTCAATATATATTATGAAGGGAATGTATCACCCATATTAAATGGGGTACATGAATTAGTTATTAGTAATTGAGGAAAAAAAAGACATATAGATAAAAACATGCGGCTTACTTTACGAGGTAAGCCGCATCTTGCCTTTAAACAGTGTTAAAATATTAGCTTTTCTACATATTAATATTATTTTAAGCTCTTACTTTGAATCTGTTTTTTCCAAGCATGCATACCTAAAGATACTCCAATTACACCATAGGCAACAAATGCTCTGAAATATTCTCCTAATTGTGCATCACCAAAAAGATTTCTACCAGCTAAAGGTGATACTATAAATATTGTATGGAAGAGGATAGTACCCAACAGTGCCTGACCTATAGTAGCCTTAGTTACCGATGCACCACCTATTAGTATAGCAGCAATAGAGAACATACCTATATTTTCATGACTTCCGTAGGTGCTTAAGGTACCTAGGTTCTGAAGATAGATAATTTGACCCCATGCAGCTAAAACTGTAGATATAACTATCGCTATTACACGAACTCTGTTGGCATCTATTCCAGAGATTTTTGCAATATGCATGTCTTGACCAACTGTTCTGAAATCTTGACCCATCTTGGTTTTTGTAATAAATACATTGAATAAGCAAAGTGCTCCAATAATAAGGAAGGTTACTATTGGTATAGTAATATCATTAAACATTTTGTTAGTTCTAAGTATGTTACTACTTCTAAATAACCAAGGGCTATATATTATTGAAAGACTCCATAGAGTAGTTAAACTGAAGGCTACTAAAGCAATTATAGTTTTTGTTTTATTATAATTAAGCTTAGGAGCTTTTCTATTGTTGATATACCTATATAAATTAACGCCTACAAACAATATACTTACTAATAATAGGGAAACAGGGAAGGATAACCTAATAATATTATCTAAACCATATCTCAAGTTATTAGCTAAATCTACAGTAACTCTAACCCCAACCCCTGAACTTAGAATCAGATCTTGATTATTCATTGGTATTACTGATCCAACTAAAATTAGGAAAATAAATTGGTAGATACCATTCGCAAAGAAACCTAGAATCATACTTGTAATCATTTCTTGACCTTTAGTTTTATTCAAAAGCTTACCGGTTAAATAACCAAATATCAAGGCTAATGGTGCTGCTATTAGGGCAGCTAATATAATCCCTTGCCAGCTGACAAAACCCCAATGGACTACCATAATAATTGCCATTTGTCCTGCCATTGCTCCTAATACTATAGCAAAGTTAAGCCCCATTCCTGCTAATACAGGAATTATTAATGCCAAGACTAAAAATCCATTTCTTGCAACTCTACTGATCAAATCATTAACGAAGAAGGGTAGAGTAAGACCAGAGAATCTAAAACCTAAATAGCCTATGATTACGAATAGTATGGTAACCATATTATTTATTAAGAAATCTTTGATGTCATTTTTCATAATTGATTTTGTATTTGTTTTAACTTGTTGTTCCAATTTACTCACCTCCGTCAACTTGGGTTAAGGCATAGAGAATTATTCCATTGGTAACTATTAATCTAGTAATTTCCGCTAAGCTTCCTGTAGTCATAACTGTGTTAGCTACTGGCAGCGCTATAACCAATAACCCTTGAAAAAGGAAGGTTCCAATAATTACGTGTGATATTTTTGCGTTTTTTATATTTGCACCACCTATAAGTACTGCCGCTACTGCAGCAAATCCCATAAACATTGGTGCTTGATATAATTGTAAAAATCCGTAGCTTTGAGAATAAACAATTATCCCCACAGCACCTAAAATAGTTGATAAAACTGAACCCATTATTCTATAATTATCTACATTTAAACCAGTCGCAACAGCAAAATTAGGATTAGCACCAACTGTTTTCATTGCAATACCAGTTTTGCTTCTTAATACCAACCACATAATAAAACATGATAAAAGAAAAAACAAAATAAGACCAGTAGGGAATCTAAAAGAACCTATGTTAAATGCTCCCCAATTGTTCAATACATCTCTAAATCTACCATCAAGAGATATAGTAGTTCTAAGGCCTGGCCCCATTGGCCATGTTATTTCAGGACTTTTAAAGGGCAAAACCATCCAACCTATACTCATTAAGAATACAGCAGAAAAGCCTGCATAGGTTGCCACCATCATCTCTGAGCCTTTAACCTTATTTAATAGCCATCCATAGCACCATCCAATCAGTGCAGCTAAAGGTAATGCCACCAATATAGCAGCTATAAAGGCTGGAAAGCCTACTAAATCTAACTCTATACTGACTATGGCTCCTATTAATCCACATAATATGCCAAGTGGAAGCCCAAAGTTAAGTCCAATACCACTTATTATTGCAGGGACCATTGCAAGTACTAAAATACCATGCATTCCTAAACGAACAACAACATCTGTCATTAAACCACCAAAAGGTATTCCCAATATAACAGAAACACATACTAAAAATAAAAAGAAGAGGGTTATAATTAATCTAGGTAAACCCATTGCTTTATAATATACTGCTATCTTTTCACTCATTATTACTGACCTCCTCACCCACAAGCTTTTTATATTCTCCTGCCATCATTAATCCAAAGTCAGCATCGCTATCATCAGGCTTTAATATACCTTCTAATTTACCTTCACAGATTATAGCAATTCGGTCACAAACAGATCGAAGCTCAGCCAATTCACTGGAAGTCATAATAATAGTCATACCTAGTTCTTCATTGAGCTTAACTAAAGTATCTAAAACTAGTTTTTTTGCACCTATGTCTATACCTCTTGTTGGCTCTGAAACAAAAAGGATGTTAGGCTCTAAAGTTAAGGCTCTTGCAATACAAACTTTTTGTTGGTTTCCTCCACTAAGTCTTCTAGTAATTTGATCTACTCCTGTACAACGAATATCAAGCTCCTTTTTAAAACCTAAAGCATGATTTCTTATTCCAGTAGTATCTAATTGAGTAAAGGGTCCGTATTTTTTAAGGAACTTATCATTATTTTGCATAGCTGTTACAGCTATATTTAACTCTATAGAGGTATCTAAAAGCAAGCCTACACCTCTTCTATCTTCAGAAACAAAGGCTAAGCCCTTTGCAATAGATTCCTTAGGATTATTAAGCTTTAATGTGGTATCATTATTAATAACAACCTCACCTGATGAAGGATAAAGACCCATAATACCATTGGCAATACCGATTTTACCCTGACCAGCCAATCCACCGATACCAATGATTTCGCCCTTGAATATATCTAAGTCTATACCTTTTACCTCTTCACCAGGCATAGCTACTTTTAAGTCTTTAATTTTCATTACTACTGAAGATTTATCCACATTAACCTTTCTTTCAACCTTTTCTATTTCACGACCAACCATTAACTGAGCCAATTCTACTAAGTTTGTTTCTTCCTTTTTACGGTTTGCAACCATCTGGCCATCACGAAGGACTGTGATATTGTCGGCTATCTCCATTACTTCGTCTAATCTGTGGGTTATAAAGAGAATAGCAATTCCAGAGTCAGAAATTAACTTCATAGCCTGCAATAGATTTTTCGCTTCACTTTCAGTTAAAACTGCAGTTGGTTCATCAAAAACTAGAATTTTTAAGTTTTCCTTATCAATTTCTCTAGCAATTTCTACAAATTGCATATAACCAACTGGAAGTCCAGCAATTTTAGTCCATTCATCAATGCCAATATCTAAGGATTTAATGGCTTTTTTTGCGTCCTTATCCATTTGAACAAAATCTAATGTTTCAAGCTTATTACCTAAAACTCGGCTTATTGGATTTGGTTTTGTAATTTCTCTATTAAGCTTAATGTTTTCTGTTATTGTATATCCTGGAATAAGCATAAACTCCTGGTGAACCATGCCTATGCCTTCCTTCATTGCTTTGAAGGGTGAATTAATATCTACCTTTGAACCATCTATTAATACTTCCCCTTCAAATCCTCCTGTAGAATGGATAACTGGCATTCCAAACAGAATATTCATCAAGGTTGATTTACCGGCACCATTTTCCCCTAAAATAGCATGTATTTCACCAGCTTTAATAGAAAGGTTTATGTCCTTTAAAACCCTAGTACCATAGTAGACCTTACCAATATTATTCATTTCCAAAACGATCTTGTCCCTGTCCAATTTTTCAGCCTCCTTTTTCGTTGCTACAATACCTATATTTAATAAATACAAGGTTGCAAATTTCGCAACCTTATATTTATTTTCATGAATTTTTTTAAAAACTATTATTAATTAAAATATAATATGGTCTGATAAGAATAGGAAGTAGTTATCAGTATTACCATACTCAGTTATTTGTACAGACTGTCCTGAAGCTTCTTCTAATTTTTGTTGAAGAACTGCCTTGTCAACTCTACCATTAGTTTCACCTTCTAAGAAGGCTCTAGCATACTCAACACCTGCTTCAATAAATAGCATATTTACAGGAACTGGCCAAGTAGCAACTCTTCCAGATGCTCCCATTTCAGTAACCTTTTTACCGATTTCATCGATAATAAAATCAAGATCCCCTTGCTTGTCACTAGGCACGCTGATACCTAATGCAGCTGGCATTGCATGGTAAGGAGATGGACAACATTGAACTGGGAATATACCACCATTAACAATTGTTTGTCTAATTAAAGGCTCCATCATTGAGCAGTTTGTAGCAAACATAGCTGTATCTTCACCGTATTCAGCAATTTTTCTTGGAACGTCTTCTGAAATAAACTGCTGTGTTCCTGGTACTCCTGCGTCACCAGTTGGGTCTGGAGCATCTGCTTCAACAAATAGCATTCCAAGCTCTTCGGCCTTTGCTTTCATTTTATCTCTTCTTACTGCTAAGAACTCAATTGACATATGTCTTGGGAATGTGTAATGAACTAATGTTTTTGCTCCTAAGTCATAAGCATGTTGAGCAATTTGCTCGCCTCTTGCAAGATCATCTGTGTTTAGTACGATATCCCCTTTAGTAGCGATTACATCTTGATCTTCCTGTGGAGAACCTAATATAAACAGCATATCTGGTCTCACTTCTCTAACTCTATCTACTGCTGCAGCTGCGCCAGGAACTGATTGAACCATAATGATAGCCTTAACGTCAGGATCTGCTGCCATTGCCATCATGTTAGTGATAGTAGTTTCTTGCTCCTGCATGAATCTGTCTGGATATGTAGTAATAAGAATCATATCCTCACCATATTTAGCTCTCATTTGTTCAGCCATTCTATACTCTTCTTCGTTTTGAGAAACGGTGCCTGTCATAATACCAATTTTATAGGCAGTTGATTCCTCATCACCACCATTACCTTCTGGAGCAGTAGCAGGTTGACCACATGCTGCTAAACTAATAACCATTAGTAAGGCTAATGTAATAATTAATGCCTTCTTCATCATAAATTTTCCCCCTTAAATGTTTTTTAAAAATGTTTAAAAATTTAAATATTCCCCCCTTTGCTAAAGGATGAATTTTCCGAAAACAGTAATTGTTTCAGAAAATTTTAAATTGATAAACACTACTTATAATTATATTATTAGTTATAAATGGAAAGCAAGTTAAATTTATGGATTGGTAGGGACATAAACTCGTAAAAAAATATTAATATAGTTTACAAAATTGTAACAACTTATCAAATTCACTGATATATCAACGCTAGGAATTTTTTGTAAAATTTAAAAAAAATTAATATTTAAAAAAAGATTAATGAATGTTTAATAGAAGAATGTGGTAAAATTAAAG
The DNA here is from genome assembly GCF_900101495.1 of Alkaliphilus peptidifermentans DSM 18978. Taxonomy (GTDB): domain Bacteria; phylum Bacillota; class Clostridia; order Peptostreptococcales; family Natronincolaceae; genus Alkaliphilus_C; species Alkaliphilus_C peptidifermentans. The sequence continues at coordinate 189,670 of NZ_FMUS01000005.1, read as the reverse complement.
TTGAATCGATAAGATTAATAAAAGAGGTGTAAATTGTGAACATAGAAATTGGCAAAGTAAATTCAATGATAATCAATAGAATAACAGAGGAAACTGTCTACCTAAAAGTCAGCAGAGAAAGTAAAGATGAGGTAAAACTTAATAAAAAGGAGTTATTAGAGGATAAAAATGTGGGAGACATGGTGGATGTATTTGTCTATCGTGATTCAGAGGATAGAATAACAGCAACTACAAAAAAACCCTTGGGAGAAGTTGGGCAAATAGTTTACCTTAGAGTTGTGGACATTACTCCTATTGGGGCCTTCATGGATTGGGGTTTAGAGAAGGACCTTTTTCTTCCCAAACGAGAGCAAACAACTGGCCTAGTTAAAAATAGCGGATATTTAGTTAAAATATATTTGGACAAGAGTATGAGGCTATGTGCCTCAATGAGGCTTGATGACCAACTGAAGTCTGGGGGGGACTTTAGCCCCGGTGAAATGGTAAAAGGGACAGTATATGGATTAAACCCAAGATTAGGTGTATTTGTTGCTGTTGATAACAAATATTATGGTTTTGTACATCAAACTGAAAATTATAAAGGCTATAAAATTGGCGATCAGGACACTTTTAGAGTGGTTAAGGAGAGGGAAGATGGAAGAATTAATCTATCTACAAGAAAGCTTGCTTATCAACAAATAGATGAGGATGCAAATGAAATAGTAAAGAATATAATTAGAAATAGAGGCTTTTTACCTTTGAATGATAAAAGCACACCAGAAGAAATTAAACAATATATGAATATGAGTAAAAATGCCTTCAAAAGAGCTGTAGGTAAGCTGTTAAAGGAAAAGATAGTAACACAAGAGGATAATGGAATGAAATTTGTTAAGAATGATTATAAGGATGATAATTATTAGTCATCAGCTGCTTTCATTATTTCGTTGGAACTCTAATTAGATTAATATGTATATATAAACCGTAGGATTTATAAGCCTATGGTTTTTATATCTTTTGAAACATTGAAATTTATTTAGAGTTACGAGATAATATTTATAAATATATTATTGAGGGGGTTATTCTTTTGAAAAGGATTTTTAATGATGATTTCATCAATTATAAGTTTTTATCTGGTGTTAAATATTCTCCAGATGGAAAAAATGCTTGTTTTGTGCTGCATGAAGCCCACATGGAGGAAAACTGCTATAACTCAAATCTTTGGATTTATAAAGAAGGAGAGGATCGTTATTTTCAACTAACCTCAAATAACAAAGAAAAATCGTTTTTATGGTTAGATAATGAAACCATTCTATTCGAAGGGAGTAGGAATCCAAAGGATAAAGAAAAAAAGGAAGCTGGAGAAGAGTTATCACGATTCTATAGAATAAATATTTATGGTGGTGAAGCGTTAGAAGCTTTTGTTATTCCCTATAAAATAACTAGTTTTAAGCATATAAAGGATAGTGTATATCTATTTACTGCCACCTTTAATCCTAATAAAAAACCCCTACATACTTTGCATAAAGAAGACAAGGAAAAGGAAGTAAGATTAATAAAAGAAGAAAAAGACTATGAAGGTATAGACGAAATACCTTTTTGGAGTAATGGTGAAGGATATACAAATAAAAATAGAAATCGTTTATACATGTATGACTCAAGTGATGAGAAAATTATAGCCATAACTGATGAAACAGTAGATGTTGAAGATTACCAGATAGATAATAATAAAGATAAAGTAATTATTACAGCCAGTAATTTTTTAAATAAAAGAGAAGTAAAAAATCATTTGCTTATCTGGAGTCCTTCTTCTAATGCAGTTAAGAGAATTGTTTCAGATGAGGCATTCCAATATGGAACTGGATACTTCATTTCTGAAGACACAATTATTTGTACCGGAAGTGATATGAAGGAATATGGTCTTAACCAAAACAGTAAATTTTACTTAATCAATATAAATACAGAGGAAAAATCCTGTATCACACCAAAGTTTGACATTAGCACTTGGAACTCAGTGGGGTCAGATTGCAGGTATGGAGCCTCATCTACATCCCAAATTAATGGTAATCTATTGTATTTTATCACCACTGAAGGTGATAGCTCATTTTTGAATACTATAGATCAGGAAGGTGATATTCAACAAATATCCACAGCTAAAGGGTCAATAGATGGTTTTGATGCATATGGCGATAAAATACTATTTATAGGACTAAGAGAACAACATCTTCAAGAGCTTTATCGACTTGATAAGGGTACAGAAGAAAGAATAACATGCTTTAATGAAGAACCATTGAAGGGCAAATATGTTGCAAAACCAGAGTTAATTAGAGTAACAACAGCCCCAGGAGTTGAAATGGATGGCTGGGTTATAAAGCCTATAAATTTCAATGAAAATATAAAATATCCAGCCATATTAAATATACATGGTGGACCTAAAACTGTATATGGAGAGGTATTTCATCATGAGATGCAGTACTGGGCTAGTGAAGGATACGTTGTGTTCTTCTGTAATCCTAGGGGTAGTGATGGGAAAGGAAATGAATTTGCAGATATAAGAGGAAAGTACGGTACAATAGATTATGAGGATATTATGAAATTTACAGATGCTGTGTTGGAAAAGTGTTCGTATATTGATAAAGAAAAGATAGGTGTTACAGGAGGCTCATATGGTGGCTTTATGACCAATTGGATTATAGGACATACCGATAGATTTAAGGCTGCTGTATCCCAAAGAGGAATATCTAATTGGACTACCATGTTTACTACTTCTGATATTGGCTATTATTTTGAATCTGACCAAATAGCTGCCACACCTTGGAAAAATCATGACAAGCTATGGTGGCATTCTCCCTTAAAGTATGCAGATAAGGTTAAGACGCCTACATTATTTATTCACTCAGAGGAGGATTATAGATGCTGGTGGGTGGAAGCTATACAGATGTTTACTGCATTGAAATATCATAATATTGAGTCTCGCTTATATATGTTTAGAGGAGAAAATCATGAGTTAAGTAGAAGTGGTAAACCTAAACATAGAAGCAGAAGATTAAAAGAAATAACTGACTGGTTTAATAGGTATTTAAAATAATATAATTATATCTATATATTAATTAATACCAGTTTATAGTGTTCTATTTAGCTTTACATAATAATAATTATAGAATATAATGTAAATAATTGAATAACCAGCTAGGGGTGCCCAATGGGGCTGAGAAGGTAAATTACCTAACCCTCTGAACCTGATGTAGTTTATACTACCGTAGGGAAGCCTAATAATTTATATTGATTGCTAAAAGCTCACTATTAGGTGGGCTTTTTTTATTGCTTTTTAGATTTCAGCAATAAAGCTACATATTTAATTAGGCTAGTATCATATCATTAAAATTTGATAAAGGAGAGGATTAAATGAGTTATACTACACAAATGGATGCAGCTAAAAAAGGAATTATAACAAAAGAAATGGAAATAGTAGCACAAAAGGAAAATATGGATGTTAAGAAGCTAATGGCATTGATAGCAGAGGGAAAAATTGCTATACCAGCTAATAAAAATCATAAAAACATTAATCCCGATGGTATTGGACAGGGTTTAAGAACAAAGATAAATGTAAACCTTGGAATATCAAAGGATTGTCCAAACATTGATGTGGAGTTGGAAAAGGTTAAGGTTGCCCTTGATATGAAGGTGGAAGCAATTATGGATTTAAGTTCCTTTGGAAAGACAGAGGAATTTAGAAGAAAGCTAATTGATATGTCACCAGCGATGATTGGAACAGTGCCAATATATGATGCGGTAGGCTTTTATGATAAGGAGCTAAAGGATATTACAGCTGAAGAATTTCTTGATGTTGTTGAAAAGCATGGTAAGGATGGAGTGGATTTTGTAACTATACATGCTGGCATTAACAAAGAAACAGCTGAAGTATTTAAGCGAAATAAACGCATTACCAATATTGTATCTAGAGGTGGATCTTTACTTTATGCATGGATGGAGTTAAATCAACAAGAGAATCCATTTTTTCAGCATTATGATAAGCTATTGGATATATGTGAAAAATATGATATTACAATAAGCCTTGGAGATGCATGCCGACCAGGTAGTATTAATGATGCTACAGATGCATGTCAAATTAAAGAATTAATGGTATTAGGAGAACTTACCTTAAGGGCGTGGGAGCGGAATGTGCAGGTAATGATCGAAGGACCAGGACATATGGCTATAAATGAAATAGAGGCAAATATGCTGTTGGAGAAAAAGCTTTGTCATGGGGCACCTTTTTATGTATTGGGGCCAATTGTAACTGATATAGCCCCAGGATACGATCATATTACCAGTGCCATAGGTGGTGCGATTGCTGCCAGTCACGGAGCAGATTTTCTTTGCTATGTAACTCCAGCAGAGCATCTAAGATTGCCAAACCTAGATGATATGAAGGAGGGAATTATAGCTTCAAAAATTGCTGCCCATGCAGGTGATATTGCAAAAAACGTCAATGGAGCAAGGGAATGGGATAATGAAATGAGTCGGCGACGACAGAAATTAGACTGGGAAGGTATGTTTAAGTTAGCTATTGATCCAGAGAAGGCAAGAAGATACCGTAGAGAATCTATGCCTGAACATGCTGATAGTTGTACAATGTGTGGTAAAATGTGCTCTATGAGAAACATGAATAAAATAATGGAAGGTAAAGATATTAATATATTAAGGGAAGATTAACTTTTATGGGCCGACAGGATAGTCGGCCCTACTTTAATATTAAAAGCAATGAGCAATGAGTAATGAATAATTATGGTTGAAATTTGCTTGCAAATTTCTATTCTCTTAACTCTTAACTCTTAACTCTTAACTTTTATTTTTTTAGTTTCTTTTCATTCAACATTGAACACTCAACATTCAACATTCATTTGTCAACGCTTAACTTATAATGTCTTTTAAACTTTGTCCCTCTGATATTGCCTTCATAACTTCACTGATATTTTTATAGTGAGTATTAGCACTATACACTCTTTGGAAGCGTTGCTTTGCTAAACTGGTTTTACCAAGATAAGTATAGGCAACCCCCATATGATAGTGTGAATCAATAAATGGTACATCCATGCTTTGTCTTTTGCCAACACCAGCTTGAAATGCTTGAATAGCAGATTCGTATTGACTCAAGTTCATAAAGCAAAGTCCCTTAAAATAGTTTTTCCATAGCCTAAAATCAATTTCACCTGTATTATTGGGCAAGCTTTCGGTAATTAATAATGCTAGTTTAGGGTTATCATTTTCCAATGAAAGAAAAATAGCATTAGCCTTTGGAGACCAATATGTTATAGAATCCAATTCAGCAGGATTTATCTTATTAAAAAAAATGGTATATACTTTGTATGCTTCACCGGTTCGTTCTAGCTCCAGTAAACACTCTGCCTTGACAAGCTGCAACGAATAATTAGCCTTTGGATGCTTTAATACTTCATTAAGAGATTCAATCGCTTTTTCATAGTTTTTGCTATTATAATACTTATAGGCATTTTTGTAGGCTATTAAAGCTGGACTGGCTTTTTTTCTCCATAAATGAACTATATAAATCAATAAACCACCAACAAAAAAAAGCATTGGATAAAGAAAACTACTAAAAATCAAAAGAATACCTAATAATCCAATGACCGACTGTATTGGGTATACATTTGCTTTTAATTCCGATGGTATATCACGTTTAAAAAAAGAATGGGCTGTATTCTTTTCAACTATTTCGATCTTTTGGTTCTCCTTCTTTTTACCTTTTATAGGAAGAGGAATGTTTTTTGTATAAGATAAGCCTGTATTACCTAAAGAAGCAGTAGTTTTTATACCCTTTCTATTTGCATTAATACGAATTTTGCCTAAACCGCTATTAATAACAGGCCCATTTTTTCCTAAATTTATCTTTATATCTTTACCTAAGTGAATTGTCTTGTTGAAACGCAATCCCATAATAAACCTCCTTAGCCTCATAAGTTTTTTACATATATATACATTATAGTCTTGTAGTAGGTAAAAATCAAATGGTGGGAATGTAGTATGCTTTAATAGTATAGAGTAGACAAAAGAAGGAGCATTGTATAGAATATATTTGTAATTACAGTATTATTAATCAAAGAAAAATTATACAAAACTAAGGAGGAAAAAAATGGCTAGCTTAAAAGTAGAGTCATTATCGACAGGGTATAACGGGAATAAAATATTAGATAATATTACTATAGAAGTAAATGCAGGAGAAATAGTAGGATTAATTGGCTCAAATGGAGCCGGAAAGACTACATTAATTAAGAGTATACTAGGAATTGTGCCAAGATACGAAGGAGATATTGTAATTGATGGGGTTTCAGTAGAAATTAATAATTTAGGTTTAAGGGGAAATATCGCATACATTCCGGAAATCCCTTTATTATATGATGAATTGACTTTAATAGAGCATATGGAATTTACAGCAATGGCCAATAAGTTAGATATGGGGAGGTTTAAAGAAAGAAAAGCTTATCTATTGGAGCTTTTTGATTTGAAGGATAAGCTGAATGAGTTTCCAAACTCCTTCTCAAAGGGAATGAAACAAAAAGTTCTTGTTATGTGTGCATTTCTTCTGGATCCTTCTATCCTTATTATAGATGAACCATTTATTGGGTTGGACCCAATAGCAGCAAGTAATCTTGTTAAAATTATGAAGGAAAAAAGAAATGAGGGTGCTGCAATTTTAATGAGTACCCATGTACTTGATTCAGCAGAAAAAATATGCGATCGATTCATAGTTGTCAATAAGGGCAAAGTAGTTTTTCAGGGTACACTAAGTGAGATGAAGCAAAAGAATAATGTTGAAAACAGCAGCTTGTTAGAGCTATTTCAGCTTTATGTGGAGGAAAATAATGAATCCCATTTTTAACTTATGGAAAAAGAGAATTGTTTATTATTCTAAAATATATAAAGATTTTATTTCTCTTAGCTTAGATGCTATTACAATAGCCTATAGCATTTTATTAATAGGAGCCCTTATATATGCTTACTTACCACAGGTGAATGATATAATCTATGCAATTAGTACTTACCCGGTATTGGTTGCACTACAATTTATAACAGTTATAGTAATGATTGCAGGTAAGCGAGTGGGATATTTAAAGATGGCAGATGAAGTGTTTCTTACTCCATTAGAGGAGCATGGAAGACATTTTATTAGCTACTCTAATAAACTTAGTATTGGCATATCAATGTTGGGCTGGAGTCTATACTCATTGCTATTATTCATTATTTTTCGAAACACATTATTTGATTCTGTATATAGCCTTTTATTACTTTGGTCCCTGGGGATTATAATAAAGCTATTATATATTAATATTAAATTTTGGATTTTCCATAAAACTAATAAATCCAATCGTTTATCAATGGATATAGTATTTAAAGGTCTGTTTGGAATAAGCTCCTACATCATTATTTCCAGATGGTGGAATAATGGTATCACTGCCATTGAAATAGCAGTTTTATTTATTTTTGCTGGTCTATTACTAATATACTCATACAGAGTTAAAAATAGAGTTATTATAAAGTGGAATCAATGGATTATTGAAGAAGTAAATAATAGAGCCATGAATTTTGCTTTCTTTTTAGGTAATAATCCGAAGGAAAAGCAGAATTCTAGATCTAAATCTTCTGCCACTTATAGTGGTAGAAAAGCAGAACCATTTAGTCCTAAAGGAGCCCTATTGTTATTATACTATCGTACATTAATTAGGGGTAAGGGGAATCCACTATTACTTTTTCAAATGACAATATTTATGTTTGTAATGAATTATTCGATATATGATGGAAGAGTAAGTCTTCTTGTTAATTTGTTTTTCATTTTTCTAATAAGTGATTTTTTAGTTTCAGTATGGAACAATTTTAAAGAAAGTATCTGGTTGACAATATATCCAATTACATATGAAGATGGTAATTGGGCAATAAAATATGGACCTATTATACCGATGTTAATAATATCCATTTTTGTATATGCAATACAGCTATTATTTTACAGTGTTGCTATTCATCCATTGGCTGATTTGCTAATTATTATTGCTTGGGGTTTATTGGTTACTTATGCTAAGGCTTCCTCACAGATGCTTAAAATGAAGGACTTTCACAAATTTAATAATTAAATTATAGAGGAGTAGGAGTTAATGAGGGTGTTTATTGCTATAGGCCTCAATAAAGAAATTAAAGAGTATATTAAAGAAATACAAAAGGTTATAAAAATAAATGCTGTTAAGGGGAATTTTACCTCTCCAGATAATTTCCATCTAACCTTAAAATATATAGGAGAAATTAATGGGCAGGAGCTTCAGCTTATTAAAGCTGGTTTAAAAAAAGCAGTCAGAAATCAAAGGAGATTCACATTATCAACTGGGAAGCCGGGTTATTTTACAAGGAAAAACAAAAAAATAATATGGCTAGGAATAAAGGGACAAGAAGAAATTTTGACAGCATTATATCACGAAATTGAAGAAAGCTTATATAAAAATGGCTTTAATAAAGAAGAGCGCTCCCTAAAACCACATATAACAATTGGTCGAGAAGTGATACTTGAGGACATCTTAAAAATTCAAGATGATATAATTCTTGAAGAAAAATCTTTTGTGGTGGATGAAGTTATAATAATGGAAAGCACAAGAGAAGCAGGAAGTCTTATATACAAACCAATTCATAAAGAAGGTCTATCCGAATAAATATTGTATCGATACAAAGCACTGGAAAGTATTGAAAAATAGGGATTTACAATTATAAATAACAGTGGTAAAATATAATTGTACTTATACATACGTACAATACAGATACAATTTAAGGAGGATAATGACATGAGAAATAATTTTGTTTTACAACTTACAATTATAGGCTTACTAACTGCACTGGTTGCAGTTTCCACTATGGTAATAAGTGTACCAGTACCAGCTACTGAAGGCTTTATTCATCTTGGTGATAGTATGATTTTTCTAGCAGCAATCTTATTTGGTAAAAAGAAGGGTGCATTTTCTGCAGGGATAGGCTCTGCATTGGCTGACATTTTACTGGGCTATACCCACTGGGCATTGCCTACACTTATTATAAAAGGTGCAATGGGATATGGTGTCGGTATGATTGCTAATCAAGAGGATGAAAAATTATTAAACTTTAGAAATGTTATCGCCCTTGCTTTTGGGGCACTATGGATGGTAACTGGCTACTTCTTTGCAGGTGCTGCCATGAAGGGAAGCTTTGCGATTTCGTTAACAAGTGTACCGGCCAATTTAATTCAAGGAATCGGTGGTATCATTCTATTTGTACCAATTGGGGTAGCATTAAAGAAAACTGATGTTTTAAAGAAATATGCATTAAAACAATAGATAAATGCTAAGGATATGGTTATAGACCATATCCTTTTTTTACTGACATGATTGACATAAAGCCAGCTATAAGTTAAAATTTGAGGTATTGAAAAAGTAAATTAGAGACTTAAAGAAAGAGGAATAAAAATGACACGACAGGACTTATCGAATCAAATAAGAAGAAGAAGAACATTTGCCATTATATCCCATCCGGATGCAGGTAAAACTACATTAACAGAAAAACTGTTATTATATGGAGGTGCCATAAGACTAGCAGGCTCTGTTAAATCACGGAGGGCACAAAAACATGCAGTATCCGATTGGATGGAGATTGAAAAACAAAGAGGTATTTCAGTAACTTCAAGTGTACTGCAATTTGAATACGATGGTTATTGTATTAATATATTAGATACTCCTGGACATCAAGATTTTAGTGAGGATACCTATAGAACCTTGATGGCGGCAGATAGTGCTGTAATGGTAATAGATTGTGCAAAGGGAGTAGAGGATCAAACAAAAAAGCTATTCCATGTATGTAAAATGAGAGGCATACCTATATTTACATTTATTAATAAGCTGGATAGGGCTGGTAAAACGCCATTTGAATTAATGGAAGAAATTGAAAAGGTCTTAGGAATAAAATCCTATCCAATGAATTGGCCTATAGGCACCGACGGAAATTTCAAAGGGGTTTATAATAGGAAAGAAGCTCAAATTGAGGTTTTTCATGAAGGTAATCACGGACAGTCTGTTGTTTCATCAATGGTTGGAGATGTAGGTGATGATGTATTTAAAGATCTAATAGGAAAAGAACTACATCAACAGCTTACGGAGGAAATCGAGCTTCTGGATATGGCAGGAGATAGTTTTAATTTAAATATGATATTAAAGGGTGAGCAAACACCTATTTTCTTCGGTAGTGCAATGACAAATTTTGGAGTTAAGCCCTTTTTAGAGTCCTTTTTATCGTTGACCACACCACCGTCACCAAGGGATAGTAATAAAGGTGAAATAGATCCAGAAAGTGAGAACTTTACAGGTTTTATCTTTAAAATACAAGCTAATATGAATCCAACCCATCGGGACAGAATTGCTTTCCTTAGAATATGTTCTGGAAAGTTTAATAAAGGAATGATGGTTAATCATGTACAGGCAAATAAAAAGGTTCGATTATCACAGCCCCAACAGTTTATGGCTCAGGATAGAGTAATTGTTGAAGAGGCATACGCTGGAGATATTATTGGAATTCATGATCCTGGAATCTTCAGAATTGGAGATACGTTATGCGAAGAGCAAGATAAAATTATGTATGAGGGAATTCCAGTTTTTGCACCTGAGCATTTTGCAAAAATATATGCAAAAAACTCCCTTAAACGTAAGCACTTCTTGAAGGGAATATCCCAAATTGCAGAGGAAGGAGCAATCCAAGTCTTTAAACGACCACAGATTGGTGTCGAGGAGCTTATAGTTGGAGTAGTAGGAGCTTTGCAGTTTGAAGTGCTGGAATACCGTCTTAAGAATGAGTATGGGGTTGATATTGTGATGAATCAGCTATCCTATAAATATATACGATGGGTTGAAATGGAAGATTTTGACCCCGATAACTTTGGAATTACAATGGACACCCTTATTGTTGAGGATGAAGATGAACAACCAGTTCTGTTATTCCAAAATGAATGGTCAATTGATAGAGTGAAGGAACGAAATCCAAAGGCAATTTTAAAGGATATATCTTCACGAAAAATAACCTATTGATCTTAAACCCCTCTATTGTTTTGACAACAGAGGGGTTTTATTTTTTAACACCTTTTACTCTTAGTTTAAATTATCGTGTTTTTGAAGTATTTTAATATCGGGGTCATCTGAAATATCATGATGGTCTCTTACCAGCTTTAGTATATCTGGATCTGTATCAATTGTTTTAAGATAGTCATAGCCTATTTTAGCATGTTGATTTTTGAAGTATACTGACTTTTTTAAGAATCCAGGGAGAAGATCATTTTTAATGCCAAGTTTGCTAACTATTACTACGAGACTTTTATTTATTAAAGTTAAATTAGAATCTATCTTCCCCACATCATGCAGTAATGCAGCTTTTATTAAGTTAGTATTTGTTGGAGCTTCAGATTGACACCCATAGGCTACTTTAGAGGAATGAACCTGTTCACTAGCTCTTAATTTATAAAACAGCTGTTGTTCCTTTTCATTAAGGTAGCTCTTAATAAATAAATGATCCTCTGGGTTCATTCTAGCAGTTAATCCACTAACAAACTGTTTAATTCGATAAATCATCGCTTTACCTCACATTATTTATTTATTATATCTGCTTAGAATCTTAGTTGGATTTGCTTTTCATTATTCATTATTTCATTACTCATTACTAATTATCCTTTTTATTATAACATCTATTAATAAAGGGGCAATGGGTTTAATTTTAGTTGTGCTGGTTATATAATAGTGTATAGGATAATAATGAGAGGTGGGATAATATGAAGGCTTTGTTTACATACGATTATGGGATAGAAAACATGGCGGAAATAAGAAAACTTGGTTATGAAACATTAGTTACTAAAGAGAATGAAGCTTCTTATTCTGATGAATATAAGGATGTTGAGGTTTTGGTATGCTACAATCCATTTTCAACACTGGATATAAGCTTAATGAAGAATCTAAAATGGATTCAGCTATCAAGCATTGGTATAGATCAGGTTCCCAGAAGTGTTGTAGAAGAAAGTAATATAATTCTAACAAATAATCGAGGCGGGTATAGTATACCTATGGGAGAGTGGATTGTTCTTAAAACCCTTGAAATTTATAAGAATAGCTATGGCTTCTATGAGAGAAAGAAGAAGAAGGAATGGGCATTAGATAAATCATTACTGGAGCTTTATGGTAAAAAGATACTGTTTATTGGTACGGGAACTATTGCTCAAGAGGCGGCTAAAAGACTGCTGGGCTTCGAAATGGAGATAATTGGAGTTAATACTGAAGGTAGAAGTACTCCTGGGTTTAATCAATGCTATCCAGTTAATAGGATGGGTGAAATTATAGCTTCAAGTGATATCATTGTATTAAGCATCCCATATACAGAAAAAACACATCATCTTATTGATGAAAATATGCTGAAGCAAATGAAGCAAAATGCTGTATTAATTAATGTAAGTAGAGGAAGCATTATTAATGAAGCAGCATTAATAAATCATCTAAAAGATGGTAATATGATGGGGGTAGCATTAGATGTATTTGAGAAGGAGCCTCTACCCTCCAATAGCCCATTATGGGAAATGGACCGTGTATTAATTAGTTCCCATAATTCCTGGATTTCAGAAATGAGAAACGAGAGAAGATATAAAATGATTTATGAGAACTTGAAGAGATATATTGAGGGGAAGGATTTATTGAATCAAGTTAATATTAATCGTGGCTATTAGTAAAACCATAAGGCTTAAATTGTGATTAAGGTATAATAAGTATATTCACCTCATATATATTGAAAAAAAGGGTCAAATCCTTTTTAAGGAGGGGAATACTTTGTTTACTTGGATTGCTTTAATACTTGTTGTTATTGGTGCGCTTAATTGGGGATTAGTTGGATTGTTTGACATTGACTTAGTTGCAGGGATTTTTAGAGGAAGAAGAACTCCCTTTGCCCGATTAATTTACATTTTAATTGGTTTATCGGGACTATTTACGCTTCTAATGCTGTTTTTCAGAAGATAATATATTTGCCTAAGCAGTATAGAAAATTCTATACTGCTACTTTTTTGATAAAAGTGGTATAATTTAAAAAACAAAGGAAGTTACATAGAAATGTAAAACTACAACGAACAAAGGAGAGGATGTAATGGCTAAAATAACACCACTAGAAACAAGTGAAGTGGATCAACAAGCAAAGAAAATTTTCGACGAATTTATGGAACAAAGAGGAAATATTCCCAATATGTTTAAAACACTAGCATATAGACCTCAGCTCTTAGAAACTGCACATGCACATTTTAAAGCGATACTATTTACAGGGACAGTAGATATTAAATTGAAAGAAATGCTAGCAGTAAGAGTATCAGTAATGAATGAATGTGCCTATTGACTGGCCTCTCACTCCGCTTTGGCAAAGCGGTTCGGTGTTTCAGAGTCTTCAATGGAAGCGTTACTAAAGGGATTAAATAATCCAGATATCTTTACGGAAAGAGAAGTAGCAGCAATAGAATTTGCAGAGAGAATGTCTGAAAATCAAAAAATTACAGATGAGCTATGGCTTCAAATGAAAAAACATTTTGATGATGGTGAAATAGTAGAAATTTCATGCTTAGTAGGTATATTTAATTATTTCAATAGGTTTAATAATATACTTGATGTAGATATTACTACTTAGAATTACCCTCTATTAAATTCTGCCCCAGTATATGAAGGCTTTTATAGATATCAACAGTTGTCTTTAACAGAGCATAGAATTAAAAGACTAACCTCCCTGTGGAGGTTTTTTTATTTGCGCAAGAGAACCAAAAAGTAGCACCTTCATATAATATATTGAGTAAAATTGAAAGGAGGATTCATGTGTATTATAACTATTCAAATCAAATAACTCCACCACCAGTTGATTTGCCACCACCTCCAGCATGTGTAGGTGGTACTATCTATACCGTAAGACCAGGCGATACAATGTTTCGTATAGCAAATGAATATGGAATAAGTCTGCAACAATTAATACAAGCCAATCCACAAGTGACGAATCCAAATATTATAACTCCTGGACAAAGGCTATGTGTACCTACCGAAATTTCACCACCACCATTACCTGAGTTTTGTAAAGATGGTACTATCTACATTGTACAACGAGGAGATTCAATGTTTAATATTGCCAGAAGGTTTGGAGTAACACTTCAACGGTTAATTGCTGCCAATCCCCAAATACCAGATCCTAATGTTCTAGAGATTGGGCAAAGAATCTGTGTTCCTTTACCAGATCTGCCTCTTCCAGAAAATATTTGCAGAGCAGAGCTAAGACCACTTGTGGCTGGTGTTATTGGTGGTACTGCTTTTATTAATGAAGCTACTCCTACTCTATGGATTACAACCTTTGGATTACCTGCTCCAGCGATGGTTGATCCAAAATACTGTGTATATGTTGCATGGGTATATAACCCTATTGCTGACAGATACGTACAAACAAAGCTTCAACCTACAGGAGTATTAGGAATTGAGGCAGGATATTCCACCTTCCCAGACCTGATAACCTTTGAGGGCTTTAGAGAGATAATTGTAACAGCAGAGCCCAAGACTATACCTACAAGGCCTAGTGGGACAGTACTTTTATCAGGAACAATCATATGTTAATAAAGCCCTGCAGTAAAAATTGCTGCAGGGCTTTAAAATGTTTCAATAAACAAAATAATTAAACATTATTCATATTTAATCTAAATAAACAATTTGTTATAAAATATAGTATAATAAAAATGTAGGTCTTTTTAAGGGCACATAAAAAGTATAGTAAATTGATTAGCATACAGAAAGGGGCCCGCATATGAAAAACAAAAAACATGTGATGGTTTGTGTAACACAGCAAAAAACCTGTGAACGATTAATAAATATAGGTGTAGACTATAGAGAAAAAGACTTGGGTGACCTATATGTAGTACATGTTGCACCGGAAGGAGTTAATTTTTTGGGAAATTCAAGAGAAGGTGAGGCGTTAGATTACCTATTTGAAATTTCCAAGGAAGTTAACGCTGATATGACAGTGCTGAGATCCTCAAATGTTGTAAAAACAATTATAGAATTCTGCCAAAAAAACAATATAGGAAGAATTATTCTTGGTGAATCATTAGAAACCTCACCAGAAAATAGTGTAATAGCAAAGCTAAGTAAAGCAATCAGTAAAACTGTAGATATTACTGTTATACCTACCTAGAATTAAAGAGGAGATTTCTATCAATGATAGGAATCTCTATTTATTAATCATATTTTTTTTTTATTTTATTGATAAGGAGAGGCATTGAATGAGGAATGATTCTAGTATCAGAAAGTGGACTATTTGGTTTGTACTTGTTATGGCCTTTATAACGGTATTTTTTCATCGTCTTGCCATAAGTGTTGTGGCAGATGACTTAATATTAGATCTTGGGTTAACAGGAAAAGGTCTGGGAAATCTTACATCTATGACCTTTTATGGCTATGCGTTAATGCAAATTCCTGTAGGTATTATGGTTGATTCAATTGGAGTAAGAAAAATTTGCACTTGGGGTACACTATTGACAGGGATAGGTTCAATTTTATTCGGATTATCATCTACGCTGATTATCAGCTACCTGGCAAGGTTTATTGTTGGACTAGGCACCTCGGTTATTATTATTTCTATACTAAAAATTCAAATGACATGGTTTAAACCAAGTCAGTTCTCAACTCTATGTGGACTAACATCACTATTTGGTAATATGGGAGCCTTCCTAGCAACTTTACCTTTGGCTTTTTTGGTATTGCAAGTTGGTTGGAGAAATAGCTTTTATGTTATGGGACTTATTTCAATAGTATTATCATTTCTAATTTGGCTAATTGTACGGGATTATCCAGAGGGAATGGAGCCTGAGTACAAGAAGAGGAATATTGGAAAAGGGATAAAAACTGTACTGCTGAATCCCTATACATGGCCTCCTTTCTCCATTATGTTTTTAATGGTGGGGTCTATGACAGCAATATTAGGTCTATGGGGTATTCCATATCTAATGCATGTATATGAAATTACAAAGTCTCAAGCTGCAGGCTATCTGTCCTTTGTATCGATAGGCTTTATGGTAGGAGGTCCTATTGTAGGGTGGCTTTCTGACAGGCTGAATGGTGAAATTAAAAGGATCTTAGCAGTTGCGATTTCACTATTTACATTAATATGGATTTATATGGCTTTTGTTGGAGGAAAACCACCTATTGAAATTTTGCCCATCATATTTTTTGCCCTTGGGGCAACCACCATTTGTCATATATTATCCTTTACAAATGTAAAGGATGTTAATGACCCAGCCTTTACAGGGAGTGCTACAGCAATTATAAATGTTGGTGAATTTATTGGAGGGTCCTTCCTGAGCTTTGCTATAGGTCTATTTTTAGATTTCGGGTGGAGAGGGAGAGTAGTTGATGGAGGAAGGATATATGAGGCTAATCAATATCAATTTGTTTTTGCTTTTATTGGATTACTATCACTCGTAAGCTTAGGGTCATTGATGTTTATGAAGGGAAAGGAAACAAAAAGGAAGGGTTTAAATGCAGAGAACAATATTGCCATATAAAACTTATTCAGAATACTTAAAAGAAAAATACAAAGAGAAGGTATATAAGCTTCCTGTTAATTTACCTATTACATGTCCTAATAGAGATGGTAAATTGGGAGAGGGAGGTTGTATTTTCTGTGCTGATGTTGGGGCAGGCTTTGAAAGTCTCTCCAATACAGTATCTGTTAAAGAGCAACTACTGCAAAATATGAGCTACATAAAGAAAAAATATAAAGCTGAAAAGTTTATTGCCTATTTCCAAAACTTTAGTAATACATATTTAGATACAAAGCAATTTGCAAGTTATATGGAGGATGCTGTTATAGACGACGTGGTAGAAATTTGTGTATCTACTCGACCTGATTGTATAACTGTGGAACATCTTAAGGTGCTAAAACAAATAAAGCTAAAGCATGGATTGGAGATTTCAATTGAATTGGGACTTCAGACAGTTAATTATCATACTTTAAAGAAAATAAATAGAGGACACACCCTTGCTGAGTTTATTGATGCTGTAACAGCAATTAAATCCTTTGGTTTTGAAATCTGTGCACATCTTATTCTTAATCTTCCTTGGGATAATATTGAGGATGTGATTGAAAATGCAAAAATTGTTTCGGCATTAAGGGTTGATCAGGTGAAGCTTCACGCATTATACATAATTGAAAATACTATCTTAGGGGAAATGTATAAAACTGGTGAAATAAAGATTACGCCTGTTGAAGAATATAAGGAAAGAGTTATTACTTTTTTAGAATTTCTATACCCCAATATTGTAGTTCAACGATTAATCGGAAGAGCACCAGAGGAAAATGCTTTATTTGTCAACTGGAATATGAGCTGGTGGAAGATTCGTGATGAAATACATGGGGAAATGATTAATGAAAATAGATATCAAGGCAAAAAAGCTAATTACTTAGAAGGAAAAGCTCTAAAATAAAAATCAAATATAGAAGGAAAAATTCAGAATATATAGAATAATAAACAATAAGACAAAATGTAACATACTTTTTATTATTCGGGAGGTATTCTGATGATCAAACTCTTTGTTGGAAAAAAGGGAAGTGGGAAGACAAAGCTGCTAATTGACTCTGCTAATGAAGCTATTAAAAAAGTTAAGGGGCATGTGGTTTACGTTGACTATGACAATAGTCATATGTTTCAAATTGACTATCGAGTGAGATTTATAAGCACTAAAGAATATACTATTATTGATGACGAAGGGTTTTATGGCTTTATCTGTGGAATAATTGCGTCAAACTATGATATAGAAACTATATTTATCGATGGTTTGTACAAAATCACAAGAAAAGACCTGTTAGATCTAAGTAACTTTTTTGCAAAGCTGGACTCCCTTGAGATGAAATATAATGTAAGCTTTATTTTTTCAGTATCATATGATAGTGATGAACTTCCCGAATTTTTGGATAAATATACAACAGTTAGATTAGAAGATGAATTAAAAAAATAGTGTTTATTTAAAATGCACCCCAAATTGTGACAAGATATAATTTTGGGGTGCATTTATTTTCTTCTTAGAAGTTCTTAGTTATCTCTTCAAACTCAGGGAATTTGCCCGTTTCCTTCTTTGAATAAATAAGGTTATCCTCAAGCTTCACTTCAAACACTCCACCTGAAGAAGGGATTAATGTAAGTGAGTTAATATCATTTTTATAATTCGATAGTAACCTTTCAGCTAACTCCATAGCTTTAGGTAAGTAGCCTCAGCCAGTACAATACTCTATTGATAGCTTCCTTTCATTCATACAACTTCCTCCTTTTCATAACTATTAAAATTTCATGGATACAAAATGGCAATTAATTATATTTTTAATTTACCCAAATTATATGATACTAACACAAAAATAGATGTATTGTGATTATTCTTTTATTAATTGGGAATCTTTAATATATATCAACAATTCTAATTAAGATTTTTTGTTGTATATTTACTGAATAAATATAACAAATCACTATGTATTGATAAAATTATGGTGTATAATATTTAGAAACCTATATTTACATAAGGAGGAATAAAAATGAATATAAAAATTGGAATTAACGGTTTTGGAAGAATTGGGAAAGGAGTCCTAAAGGCATCACTAGATGGTAGCTTAAATGTTGAGGTTGTTGCAATTAACAGTACTAGTGGTCCGGAAAAGCATGCTCATATTTTTAAATATGATTCTTTATATGGAAAGCTTAATGAAGAAGTGAGTGCTACAGAAGATGCTTTAATTATTGGAAGTAAGAAAATTAAATTCACAGCCCATAGAGATCCAGCAGATATCCCATGGAAGGAAATGGGTGTGGATATAGTTATTGAATCAACAGGATTGTTCTTGACAAATGAAGCAGCATCCAAACACCTTAAAGGAGGCGCTAAAAAAGTAATTATTTCAGCTCCTGCAAAGGGTGACGATGTTCCAACTTTTGTTATGGGAGTTAATGAAGGTGAATACAATCCACAGGAAGATCATGTTATTTCCAATGCTTCATGCACAACCAACTGCTTAGCGCCAATTGCTAAGATATTAGAGGATAAAATAGGTATTGAAAGTGGCTTAATGACTACTGTTCATGCCTATACTAATGATCAGAATATTTTAGATTTACCCCATAAGGATTTAAGAAGAGCAAGAGCTGCTGCAGAATCTATTATACCAACCACTACAGGTGCGGCTAAGGCTGTTGGAATAGTAATACCATCATTGAAGGGCAAGTTGAACGGCATGGCAATGAGAGTACCTATTCCAGTAGTATCAATTGTGGACTTAGTTGTACAGCTTAAGAAGGATACATCGGTAGAAGAGGTAAACAGGCTATTAAAGGAGGCTGCAGAAGGGCCATTGGAAGGAATATTAGGCTATAGTGAAGAGCCACTGGTTTCTGCTGACTACAAAAAAGATCCAAGATCATCTATTGTAGATGCTTTATCAACTATGATGGTGGGAGATAAAATGATTAAGGTAGTTGCTTGGTACGACAATGAATGGGGTTACTCTAATAGAGCATTAAGTTTAGCCCAGTACATTGGTGAAAAGCTATAATAAATAGAGTGTAATAAAAACTGCTGTTAATTGTATACAGCAGTTTTTATATTGTAAAGGATGAAAAATAGCAAAAAGATAATAAATCTTTGGATATCAATTACCATCAATGGCAAAATAATGATATAATAATAAATGGATTTATAGCCCATCCAAAAGAATAGATAGGGGTAGCGGGGTGATTAGATGGTTCATAAAGACTGGAAAAAAATACTTGTTCCATATGAAAATGCTATTGAAGAGTTAAAGGTAAAGTTTAAGAGTATTCGAAGTGAATTATTATCATTGGGAGAATATTCACCCATCGAGTTTGTAACTGGAAGGGTTAAAAAAGTATCTAGCATTCTTGAGAAAGCCAAAAAATATGGTGTCAGTGAAGATGAAATAGAAGAAAAAATTGAAGACATTGCAGGAATTAGAATAATGTGTCAGTTTGTTGAAGATATTTATACTGTGGTGGATTACATAAGAGAAAGAGATGGAAAGGATCTAGAGATCTTTTTTGAAAAGGATTATATAAACAATTTTAAGGATAGTGGTTATAGAAGCTATCATGTTGTAATTAAGTATCCAATACAAACAGCTATGGGGCCAAAGGTTATACTAGCCGAAATTCAAATACGAACACTTGCAATGAATTTTTGGGCTACTATTGAACATTCACTAAAATATAAGTATAAACATAATATACCAGACCATATTAATGATAGACTGAAAAAATCATCGGATGCAGCATTTCAACTGGATCAGGAAATGTCTGAAATACGTCATGAAATAAGACAGGCACAGAAAATGTTTGAAGTGAAATCTAATGTAGTGTCTATGGTTTTAAAGAATATTCAGCTGCTGTATTCAATAGGAAAAATAACAGAGGCTTCAGAATTTCAAGAACAATTTAATATTCTTTGGGATAAGGGTGATATTAGAGGTTTAAAGAAGCTGGGTGAAAAAATTGGAGCATGCGTTGAAAAATATGAGGTATTTGAATAAATTTTATAACTAGGAGTAGTAATTATATGGCTTTATATGGAATTGCAGATTTACATTTAAGTAATAGTACAGATAAACCAATGGATATCTTTGGAAACCATTGGTTTCTTCATCATGAAAAAATACAAAGAGATTGGTGCCAGAGGGTTAATTCTAATGATACTGTTTTAATTGCAGGCGATATCTCATGGGGTATGACAATGAAAGAAGCCATAATAGACTTAGACTGGATTAACCAATTACCAGGAAGAAAAATTCTTATTAAGGGGAACCACGATTACTGGTGGAATTCGATTTCAAGCTTAAATAACCTGTATAAGGATATGGAATTTTTGCAAAATTCATACTACACCTATGAAGATTATGCCATATGCGGCACCAGAGGATGGTTATGTCCAAATAAATACAAATTTACTCAACATGATGAAAAAATCTATAATAGAGAAGTTCATCGTCTGACATTATCTTTGGAGTCAGCAAAAAAAGCGGGATACGAAAGAACAATAGTCATGCTCCATTATCCACCTACAAATGAAAGCTATGAATCTTCATTATTTACTCAAACACTGGAAACATTCAATGTTGAAAAGGTGGTTTATGGTCATCTCCATGGTGATGACTCATATAATGCAGGATTACAAGGACTACATAATGGTATCGAATATCATCTTATATCCTGTGATTTTTTAAATTTCACTTTATTGAAGCTATTATAAACATTTTGTAGGCAAATGCAAGAAGGGAATGAGATAAATGAAAAAACAAATTATTAGTAAGTTAAATTTGTTTTTAAAGGGTCTAGAAGATAGACTAAAGGAAAATTATTTATCCTTTATAAAAATAGAGTTCACCTGTGTTTCTGGATTGAAGCCATTTAGTGGGACTGTGCTTCCAAAGGATGAAGAGATTGCAATTGGATTTAATGGAGTAACTCGTGAAATTGGTATTATTGATTTTGCCCAGGAAATATGTAATATTGCTGAAGGCTACGATGAGCTGCAGCTGATATACCAAGAACGAGGCACAAATATTATAATAAATGCAGATAACAAAAATGTAAGAATAAAGTACGAGGACAAACAAGTTAAAGAGACTATTGAGCATCAAGGAACCGCCCAGATTGGGAATAGAGATTATTACATTAAAGTAGGACCAGCCAATCCATTATTAATGGAAATCGGTATCTTAAGCAAACAAGGTAAGATCAAAAACGATATGATTAGGAAGTATAATCAGATAGATCACTTTGTGGAACTAATAGTAGATTTATTAAGAGAACTTGAAGATATTGATGAAATAACAATATTGGACTGTGGATGTGGTAAATCATATTTAAGCTTTG
Source organism: Alkaliphilus peptidifermentans DSM 18978 (assembly GCF_900101495.1). GTDB lineage: Bacteria > Bacillota > Clostridia > Peptostreptococcales > Natronincolaceae > Alkaliphilus_C > Alkaliphilus_C peptidifermentans. The sequence continues at coordinate 167,706 of NZ_FMUS01000005.1, read as the reverse complement.
TACTGAATTATTATATTACAGAGGTATTAAAAAAGAAGTGTTATTTTATTGGTTTAGATTACTCGGAAAATGTGATTGAATCATCCATAAATATGGCTAAAAACCTTGGCTATAAAAATATGAGTTTCTATAAAGAGGATATAAAAAATTATATTCCCGATAGAGATATTCATATGGTTATAAGCCTTCATGCTTGTGATACGGCAACTGATATGGCATTGGCACTAGGAGTTAGAAGCAATGCAAGAACCATTGTCTCTGTTCCCTGCTGCCAAAAGGAAATATTAAGTCAATACTCCTATGAACCATTTCATGCTATATTGAAGCATGGTATATTGAAGGCACGAATGGCGGACATTATTACAGATGGGTTAAGGGCACAGCTCCTTGAGGCAAAAGGATACAAGGTGTCTCTTGTGGAGTATATCTCTCCCTTAGAAACCCCCAAAAATCTTCTTTTAAGGGCAGTGAAAGGAAGCCATGGAAATAAAGCTGCAATGGATCAATATCAGGAATTAAAGGAAGCCTTAAAGGTAGATCCTGAATTTGAAAGACTCATATATTAATCAAGTAAAATGGAGCATAACAATTAATGTTAATGCTTCATTTTTAATTATTCTAAAGTATGAATTACTATTATTCTAGAATATCAAATAAGTACAAGGGGACATAATCAAATTGTATCTAAATATAACAGAAAATTTAATTTTTTCATAAGTTACTTTTATTGGTAAATTCATTGATCTATGGTAAAATAAAATAGCATTGATAAATTTAAGTCAAAAATATAAAATATGGAAAGAGGGGTTGGGGGGAAACTGTGAATAAAATTATTGAATTTAAGAGGTTAAATTCACTTAAGAATAGACAGACATATGGATTTATTCTCGCTGGTATTGCACTAATATTAGGATTACTACTAAATCATCTTAGCTTTTTATTCTATTTTTCAATTGGATATTTAGCATGGAAGAACCATAGAAATGAAGTGGATGAAATAGGTTTATATTATTATATATTACCCTATACAATAATAATAGGCTTTAGCTTATGGAATTATGGAGTAGCACAGTTTGTAGCATTAATTATTGCAGTATTAATAGCTATTATGTTTTCAACCCTTATGAACGGCTTAATTAATAAGCTTGATATTAAACTAGGAAATGTATTTCTTTTACCTATGGCATTCTTTATATTAAATTATATTTTTGATAAGCTTCCAGCAATAAATATACTTGAAGTACCTTCATTACTTGCAGTTATACATAATCATACACCAGTGTTACGAATGGCTACTATATTTGGAATGTATGGGACAATTTTTCTAATAGTCCTATTTATAAATTCCATAGTCGGAATTTTAGTTGATAAAGAAAATATAGGTATATACAAAAAAGTAACCATCAGTATTATTATATTAATGCTATTATCTAACATCATATTAACAAGTAATTTATTAGTTGTCGGTGAATCAAGGTCGATTACAGTTGCTGCTGTTCAAGGGGATGTCGTAAGTGCTGAAGGCAGACCTCGTGTTATGAAAGAAATATTTGATTTTGATTTTAACTACTACAAAAATATGCTGGAGAATGTAGATGCAGATATAATTGTGTTTCCTCAAGTACCATTGGGAATTTATGACATAGAGAATATAGTAGATCACAAATATAGAGAAAGATTAATAAATCTAGCTAAAGAGAAGGAAGCCATTATAGTTAGTTTACTTATTGAAAGTAGTAGTGTACATGGAGGTAAACATCATAGGTTCATCTCGTCATATCTCATATCACCTGAAGGTGTAATAGGTAAGAGTAGCAAGAGAAATTTAAACTTCTTCACCCAAAGAATAATTTTTTCTAAAAGCGAGGATTATTCTGCTATATCAACTGATTATGGAGAATTTGGTATAGCCATAGCAGACGATATAAGAGATTTAAATACTGTAAGACTTTTGAAAAAAAATGGTGCGCAAATTATATTGTCTACATCTAATGATGATAATTTTGGGGTAACATTCTCATCAAATTATAATATTTATCCAATTATGAATGCTATAAAGTATAATATTCCGGTGGTAGTAGCAAACCAAGATGGAACATCAATGCTAGTAGATAGAACAGGAAAAGTTATAGATCAACTGGCAGTAAAAGAAAAGGGAGTACTAGTTGACGAAATTGACATTCAGCATAGTATAAGTATTTATTCTATATTTGGAAGGCACTTAGAATTGATATTAATGCTAGTAATAGTCTATTTAATAGCTAAAGGCATTAAAAAATATTATTTTTAAACTTTATATTAAAATAATTCAATGGAAATGGAGAAATCAATAGTACTTGAAGTCTCCATTTTTTTAATACAAATTTTCAAAATAATCCGAAGAGATATAATGAATTTTCCGAATAAAAGGAATACAGCAGCTTATTATTAGTAAGCATGTAAAAAGTAAGGGAGAGAGAAAATAGTTGTTAGAAGTATTAGATATAAAATAACCAGTCAAGGAACCAATTAAATTAAGACCATAGAAGATTCCATATATTATCCCACTAAAACTATTATTAATTTCTCTTAAGCCTCCATAGGTAGTTGGGATTATAATGCCATAGGAAATCCCCAAAATGATAATGGGTAAGAAGGCTAAGGTTGAGTTTTCCACTAGAGGAAAAGAGCTTAGGGCAAAAGCTATTAGTAATAAACCAGCTAAGGAGCCCTTATAAATACCTACATAATCAGATATAGTAGAAAGCTTAGTAATGAATGCAATTGTTAAAGATAGTAAAAATATATTTAATAAAAACATAGGTGATGGAAAATTCCTCAATTGATTGTTAATAAGCAATTGATTATTTAACACACCTAAGGTAAAGCTACTGATGGTAACAGTCAGAAAACCATATAAAACACCAGGATCTTTCATAATATAAAGGAATTGAATAATAGATGGTTGCTGTTCTTTCTTATAGGAAAAATGAAAATAATTAATTAATAGTATAATCAAGGTTGCAGCGAAAATGAAAGAAAACATCAAAGTGTAAAAGCTCCAATATGTGCTAAGAAGATTACTTAATCTACCACTAAAGGAGGTTAATATAATAGCAGGCACAGTAAAAAAAACACCAAATTGACAGATTACCTTTCTAATTTCCTTGAGTTTTACTAAGGTATCCATTATAGTGGTGGATGTAATTAATACAAAAGAAAGAAGAACCCCATGTAATAAACGAATATAGATCAAAGTTTGACTACTCTTGGATACTGTATATACACCATAGCAGATGCCTATCATGAATAGAGCTATACATACCCATTTAATATTTATATTATAATAAGAGAAATAACCAAATATAAAGCACCCTATTATGAATGCAAGAGGAAATCCCCATATATAGAGAGTATAGTGGGGCATATCTGCAGGAAACAAAGATATAAACACGCTCATGTCAATAAATTGCAAAAATAAATCTAGTAAAACAATTGAAATTATTAAAGCCAACAGGCTTCTTTGCAATGCCTTCATTAGAATCCCTCCATAAATATTAGCATTTGTTACTATCATTTCCATAATTATGAAGTTCATTCCTAATATATAAAAAAAAAGCACCCATAAAGGTGCTTTAGACTGATGAAAAACCCCCATCTTCTTCGTTGCTTCGAAAACCTAGCACCCTTACGTATTACGTATACGCTGCAGTCGCTAGGTTTTCTTGCGCCTTGAATCTGCGGTTTTTTGATCAGTCTGCATTTTGATGACTTTGTCATCAACCTGAAGCACCCATAAAGGTGCTTTCAGTCTTGTATTGTTGAAAATCCTGCCTAGAGACTATTACTGCTTCCCAAAACATTAGCGATTTTATGTAAAACCATTTCTTTTATTGCCGTTCTTCCTAATCCTAAATATTTTCTTGGGTCAAAATTTCCTGGGTCTTCAGTTAAAGATTTTCGGATTGCAGCTGTCATAGCAAGGCGAAGGTCAGTATCAATATTTATTTTACATACACCAAACTGAGCAGCTCTTCTTAGCATATCCTCTGGAACACCTTGAGCACCAGGTATATTCCCACCGTATTTATTACATAACTCAACGTACTCTGGTAAAACAGTAGATGCCCCATGTAATACTAATGGATAACCATCCAGTAGCATTGAAATTTTTTCTAAACGTTGAAAATCTAAATTAGGATCCCCCTTAAATTTATATGCCCCATGACTTGTTCCAATGGCAATTGCAAGAGAATCAACGCCAGTTCTTTCAACGAATTCTACCGCTTGATCAGGATCAGTAAAGGTAGCATCCTTGGCACTAACATTTACATCATCCTCGATTCCAGCCAGTCTACCTAGCTCTGCCTCAACAACAACACCTTTATTATGAGCGTAATCAACTACTTTTTTTGTAAGCTCAATATTTTCTTCAAAGGAATGATGAGATGCATCTATCATCACCGATGTAAAACCATCATCAATGCACTGCTTACAAATTTCAAAATCTTCTCCATGATCAAGATGTAAAACGATAGGTAGATCGGTGTCCATAATTGCAGCTTCTACTAATTTTTTTAAATAAGCAGGCTTAGCATATTTTCTTGCTCCTGCAGATACTTGAAGAATAATTGGGGATTTTTCTTCCTTTGCAGCATCAACAATACCTTGAATTATTTCCATATTGTTGACATTAAATGCACCAATGGCGTATTTACCATCATATGCTTTTTTAAAAAGCTCTGTACTAGTTACTAAAGGCATATTTATTTCCTCCTATTCATTAGATACTTTTACATGGTGATTATTATAAGTAAAAGAATCATATTTTATGGCATTTAAGCTAAAATTAATAAGCTTTTTAAATTTTATCATAATATGTTAAATACCGTCAACGGAGACATATTATGACCCACCAACAAGATTGTTAAAGTAAAAATGTTAAATAAATATCAAATTTCAAAAAATATACCTATTTTTATCATTTCTTACTATGAATTTTAATCAAAATAAAGTAAAATAATATATAAGAGTAGTCTACTCTCATACTACTTCATAATATTCATATAATATAATAATAAAAAGGAAATATTAATAATGACCTATAAACAATCTGTTTTAGTTAGGGGTGATATAATATGATTAAAGTTAAAGCACATATTCCTAATATGTTTACCTTCTTTAATCTTACGCTTGGGATTTTAGCAATTATAAGTATACTAGGAGAAGCTTATGCAATTTCAGCTTTATTAATTTTACTTGCAGCTTTTATGGATCGTTTTGATGGAAAGCTGGCTAGAAAATTTGATGCAGAAAGTGAACTGGGAAAGGAATTAGATTCTCTATGTGACTTAATATCCTTTGGTGTAGCGCCGGCTATTTTGATTTGGAGCTACCAACTAAGTGATATTGGTATTATTGGTTTAGGGATAATAGTACTTTTTGCAATTTGTGGTGCTTATAGATTAGCTAGGTTTAATATCATAGAATTCGAAGGCTTTTACATGGGAATACCAATTACCTTGTGTGGAGGCATAGTGGCGTTGCTTACTCTGTACGCCATTAATTATAACACAAGCATTTATTTTACCGGTATAATCATGTTGTTTCTATCCTATTCCATGATCAGTAAACGTATAAAATTAAAAAAGAGATAATATAACCTAAGCAATTTAAAACTCCCGCAAGGGAGTTTTTGAGATTGTTGAAAAATACATAATTAATAATTTAATTTTAATAAACGTTTTACGATTACAAAAGCCATCTAGGTATTAAATAAGGGTATTAGAGTAAACTAAATTAGAATATTTTAATAGATTATTTGATGTTTTATAAAATAGAAGATATAATCTTTACTGTAAATGAAATTTGACTGATAGGGTGTTTGAATTGAAATATACACACGGTGAAAATATTTTTGATAAATTCTTCAATGAAAGAGAGGCTTTAATTGAACAATTCAAAAAGGGCGATATTAGTAAGAAGGAGTATATTGAAGAGGGCTACTTTACGATCAAAGAAATGGATATTAAGCCATTTAAAATTATAGATAATTTTGATAAGGCAATATTTAATTATCAATACTACAATACAATGGCTAAGTTCTTTTATCTTAAAGCTAATGAAATAAAAAAATATGGAAAGCATATAGAAAAATCTAAGGAGCTTTTACAGAAGGTAGATGAATATTACTATAAGAAGGACAGAGCTACCTTGAAGGCTGTTGAAATTAAAGAATTTTATGGTGTAGAGGTCTATTATATACAAGTTAAATCTGAATACTTGAAAAGAAAGCTATACGAAGTAATATTTGATGATCATCCTGGGGTTATCCTACACTCTACCAGTGAGTGGCTTTTAAAAAGGTTTAAGGAAGAAAACATATTTGATGAAAAGCTAAAGAAATCTTTGATTTCTAATTATGTAAATCAAAAATATTAGATTAGATAAGGAGATTAATTATGCCACAAATAAAAGTAAGAGGAATAGCATTAGAACAACTCTGTGGAGGAAGCAAAGAGCTTATAGATGAACTGGTAAAGGTTGTTGGATGTCCAAGAGATTATTTTGAATTAGAGTACATAGAATCGGTTGCAATACGCGACGGATTAATTGAAAATGCGTATCCTTTTATAGAAGTTGCTTGGTTTGATCGAGGACTTGAAGTTCAAGACAAGGTGGCTGATATAATAACTAGATTTGCCCACAAAATAGGCGTGCAAAATTTAGACATTGCATTTGTATGTTTTGAAGGAAGAAAATATTATGAAAATGGGAAGCACTTTGGATAAGAATCAAATAAAAGGTTTTGGAGGGGAATATGGGAAAGGGCATAAGACTAGATAAAATGTTAGCCCATATGGGCTATGGAAGTAGAAAGGAAATAAGAAGGCTTTGTAAAGAGGGTTTAGTAACAATTGATGAGAAGGTTGTAAAGGACAGTAGCCTACATGTAGATACAGAAAATCAAAGGGTCAAGGTAGGCTTAGAGGTTGTGGAATATCGTGAATATGTTTATCTTTTGCTTAATAAACCAGCAGGGGTAATTTCAGCAACTGAGGATCTAAGACATGAAACTGTAATAGACTTAATTGATGAAGGCTATAGAGGATTTGACTTGTTTCCTGTAGGAAGACTAGATATTGATACTGAAGGTTTACTATTGCTAACCAATGATGGTCAACTGGCCCATAAATTACTGTCACCTAAGAAGCATGTGCCCAAAACGTATTATGCAGAAATAGAAGGAATAGTAACTGAGGAGGATAAAGTAGCCTTCAAAGCTGGAGTAACCTTAGATGATGGTTATAAAACCCTACCGGCGGATTTGAAGATACTTAAATCAGATATTATATCAGAAATAGAGTTGACAATTTATGAAGGGAAGTTTCATCAAGTTAAAAGAATGTTTGAAGTTGTGAATAAAAAGGTAGTTTATTTAAGGAGAATATCAATGGGGGATCTTTTTATTGATGAAAAGCTTAATTTAGGAGAATATAGAGAGCTTACCCCTGTAGAATTGGCGCTATTAAATAAATAAATTTATTTAGATTTTAATATCATTAAATACGGGTATTATTTTATAATATAGATTTAAAAAAGGAGGGGTTATATGTATAAAATAACAACTGCTGATAAGTTCTTATGGGAAGGAATTTCCTTGGATGGTAAATTAGTACTTGAAGGGGGAACAAGCTGGGGGAACACAACTGACTTAATTGCAGAAAAAATTTCAGCTAATGGCTGGAAAACCAGATTAATTTCTGTAGATGTAGATGAAAGTCATTTTGCTGAGGTAGAGGAACGTCTTCGAGATAAGTTCCATGAATTAATCTTAAGAAAAGCAGATTTGAGTAATCTTGATTTTATTTCACAAAATTCAGTGGATGTAATTATATGTAATTATACACTATCCTCTGTTAATCAATTTCCATTTAGAGCTATTAAAGCACTAAAGGAATTTTACCGAATACTAAAACCTGGTGGAAAGCTACTTATAACTGAAGAAATGCCCATATGGGCTGTAGAAAGCCGAGATTATGAATATTGGTCTAAAAGACTAAGAATAATTAAAAGTATTAGCGTGTTAAAGGCTATGGCGCATTTCAATGAAATACATCCTCAAGATTTAGAGGAAGTAATGTCCACACTAGGATTCAAGGACATTCTCAGACAAGAATTTAAAGAAATTATAGATGCCGAAATGGCAACTAAATTTTTGGATAAAAGAAAGCAGACATTAATTAAGGGGCAAGATGATTTGCAAAATGAACACTTAACTAAGGGCTTTGTAGAGTTAACTGAAAAGCTGGTTGAGGCCTTTGAAAATGCAAAGGAGTTTTCAGCACCTGCATATATAATAAAAGCAGATAAATAGAGCCTTTTGATTTATAATATAATACAGGGTATAATATAGTGACTATGAAATGAGTCACTATATTTTTTGAAATATTACATAAAATAAGTTAAGCTTACAATAGGAGTGAATAAATTTGAAGAAAAAAGATACTGTAGAATTTATTATTGAAGATACAGAGTTTGGTGGCAAAGCATATGGCTTTCAAGAGGGTGTCAAAATTAAGGTTAAGCATGGTATTAAGGGACAAAAGGTTAAGGCTGTAATAAAAAAAGTCAAGAAGAATCAAGCAGAAGGGAAAATACTTGAGGTTATAGAAGCGTCACACCTAGAAGATCAAGATACCTGTAATCATTTTGGGGACTGTGGGGGATGTTTTCAGCAATCAATACATTATGATTATCAACTACAGGAAAAGGAAAGGAATGTTAGAAAGCTATTTCTAGATGCTGGTTTAGATAATGTTAATTGGCTGCCGATTGAAGGAAGCCCCATAACATATAGCTATAGAAATAAGATGGAGTTTTCCTTCGGTGACGAAGAAAAGGGAGGTCAGCTGGCCCTAGGAATGCATAAGAGAGGTAGACACCATGATATTGTTACAGTTGATGAATGTTTAATTATGGACGAAGATTATAGAGTAATTTTAAAAACAATATTAAAATATTTTACTAAAAGAGAAATACCCTTCTATCATAGTATGAGACATATTGGCTATTTAAGGCATCTTGTTGTCCGCAAAGCCCATTATACAGGAGAGATGCTTGTTAATTTGGTTACCACGACACAGCTTCAACTAGATATAAATGATCTTGTAGAAGAATTAAAAAATCTAAAGCTAAAAGGTACATTAGTAGGATTTTTACATACCTTTAATGATAATCTGTCAGATACTGTCCAAAGCGATAAAACTGATACCTTATTTGGTAGAGATTATATTATAGAAAAGCTATTGGGTTTACAGTTTAAGATATCAGCATTTTCCTTTTTTCAAACCAATACATTGGCAGCAGAAAAGCTATATTCTATTGTTAGAGAATTTTTAGGAGATTCAGATGATAAAACAGTATTTGACCTTTATTGTGGTACAGGAACCATAGGCCAGGTGGTGGCACCCAAGGCAAAGGAAGTTATAGGTATAGAAATAGTTGAAGATGCAGTAAAAGCTGCTGTGGAAAACGCAAAATTAAATGGCTTAGATAATTGCAGATTTATTGCGGGAGACGTTAAGGAAAAGATAAAGGAACTAAGTGAAAAACCAGATCTAATTATATTAGACCCACCAAGAGCAGGAATTCACCCACAAGCATTACAGGATATAATCAATTTTAACACCAGGAGAATTGTATATGTCTCTTGCAACCCCAAAACATTGGCTAATGATTTAAAGGAACTGGTTAATAAAGGATATATAATTGTACAAGCAAAATGTATGGACATGTTTCCCCATACACCTCATGTGGAGTGTGTGGTGTTGATAGAGAAGAAATAGTTTGTAATAAGTGGTTTAAAAGATTTTGATAAAAATAGAAGATTAATTTATGTTCCCCTAGACGATAAGTTTAGGGGATTTGATTTTAAAGGGGGGAAGAAATTTCGCAGAATTAGGGTAGTTTGTGTTAAGGTATATGGTTTGTGTATTTGTATATGTTAATAGAGGAAAACATCCACCTCCCATTTTAGATAATTAATATTTTTCCATATATATATAAATCAGCTTTTTTAAATAAATACAAGTCAAATTATGCCCTTATTCCTAACATTCATATGGAATTTTTATTTCTGCACGGCGTAGATACAAAGATATTTACTAGTATAAGATTATGGAATAAAAAGAAGATGGTTATAATCAATTTTCCTTGAAAAGGTTAGATAATTAGGGTAACATTAAAGAAGCTAATATTTAGATTAAAAGAAATTATTTTAAAAGATAAATTTAGATTAGTCATGTGATATTATATTAATTTTATTACATATTTAAAGAGGGGAAATGATGGATAAAAAAAGACAAAAATATAGAGTAGTATCTTTATTTTCTGGAATTGGTGGTTTTGAGGAAGGATTGAAGTATTCTAATTTAGAGGCAGAAGTTATTTTTTCTTCTGAGATTGACAAATATGCACAAAAATCGTATCTTGCAAATTATCCTAATCATAATCTAAATGGTGATATAACTAAAATAGAAGCAAAAACAATTCCAGATCATGACATTCTTGTTGGTGGATTTCCATGTCAAGCGTTTAGCATAGCAGGAAAAAGAAATGGATTTGATGATACAAGAGGAACACTATTTTTTGATATAGCACGTATCATAAAAGAAAAACAACCAAAAGTAGTATTTTTAGAAAATGTAAAAAACTTAGTAAGCCATGATAATTTCAATACAATAAAAGTAATTTTAAATACATTAAACGAGCTTGGTTACACAGTAGATTTTACAGTAATAAATTCTTCTGAGATGGGAGTTCCACAAAGCAGAGATAGAACCTATATAGTAGGTATAAAAGATATTATTAAGCCACAAAGATTTAAAGAAGATTATAGAAGTAGAAAAATTAATAAATTAAAACAAGAACTTAATAATAAAGATTTTATTGGGTTTAATTTTTTTGATACTTTAAAGCCAATAAATAAAAAAATTTTTATAAAAGATATTTTAGAAGAAAAGGTTGATAAAAAGTATTTTATAGATAATGAGGGAGTTAAAAAGTATTTAGAAAATATTAATATTAATATTAATGATACTAAAGAAATAATGAAAATTATAAAAATCCTGGATTTGCCAAGAGAAGTTCATAATGATCAAGAAAGGCAAAGGAGAGTATATTCCACAAATGGTATTTCTCCAACAGTTCTAGCAAGATCTGATTCAGCTAAAATACTTGTTAAAGAAAATGGACAACTAAAACTTAGAAAATTCACTCCAATAGAAAATTTCAGAGTACAAGGATTTGAAGATGAGTTTATTGAAAAACTTCGGAATTCAGGAGTAAGCGATACTCAACTTTATAAACAATCGGGAAATGCTGTAAGTCCACCAGTTATAAGAGAAATTTTTAATCATATAGAAAAGTTTCTTAATCTTAATAACGAAGATAGCCAAGCAAAATTTATTGACTTGTTCGCTGGTTTAGGTGGGTTTAGAATAGCACTTGAAAGCAATGGAGGGAAATGTGTATTTTCTAGTGAAATAGATAAATACGCAAGAGAAACATATAAAACTAACTTTGGAGAAGAGCCATCAGGAGATATTATTAAAATAAATACAGAAGAAATTCCTGATCATGATATTCTTTGTGCAGGTTTTCCCTGTCAACCATTTTCTATTGCAGGAAAAAGATTAGGCTTTGAAGATGCTAGAGGTACATTATTTTTTGAAGTTGCTAGAATTCTAAGAGATAAAAGACCAAGGGCTTTTATACTAGAAAATGTATCTGGTATTGTTAGTCATGATAATGGAAATACATTAAGTACCATCCTGTCAATACTTAAAGAATTAAAATATTCAGTAGTTTGGAAAGTTCTTAATGCAAAAGACTATGGAATACCACAGAACAGAAATAGATGGTATTGTGTAGGTGTTGACAATAATATATATGGTGAACTTTCAGAAAAAAATATATTTCCACATAAAACAAAACTAACATCTTTTATGTCTAATTTTATAGAAGAAAATGTAGATTCATCTTATATTGTATCAGAAATTGCTAAAAAAAATATGGAAACACACATAGAGGATTTTATTGATAAAGGAAAACATAAAGAAGATCAACCGATAATTGCAAATAATATAAGGCCATCCAAAGTATCATTTAGTGGAAATGGAATTTCGCCTTGCCTAACTGCGAAAATGGGTACGGGGGGGAATAATGTGCCAGTAATATATTCATTAGGCAGAAAACTTACAGAAAAAGAATGCCTTAGAATAATGGGCTTTCCAGAAAACTATAAAATAAAGCCTAATTATAGTCAGAGTTATAAGCAAATAGGTAATAGTGTTGTAGTAAAATTGATTGAACAAATTGCTAAAAATTTAATAATTTTCTTAAAAGTAAATTATTAAACATTCTTGTTTATGACATACACAATTTCGGTTGATGTTGAGCAAACTCACTTTGACAGCTAGGTAATAAGTGATTCGCTTTGTTCAGATGTGTTCTTCTGACTTTCTTGAACGATAACATAATACACTCCATATTATTCAGTTTAAGCCATATCTTGTAAAAGGTATGGCCTTTATTATATAATCTTCTTAATAGAATAATGTTAGAGGAGATTAATTTATGGGGAAAAGAGTTATAGGTTCAAATTCACACGGATTTAATAATGAAAAGTTAATGGTAAGCGAATTAAATGGAAAAAAATTAAAAGAGTTAAACACAAATCTAAAAAAATTTGTAAAGAATATATGTGAAGACAATAAGATATTAACTACAGATGAAATGATTATAAGTGCTAGAGTAGAGAGTAGTAATAAATTAAAGCAAGATTTCTATATAGTACTAGAAGGTCAAGAGTTTGGAATTAGCACTAAGATGGGGACCGGTAATAGTGTCCATCAAGAGAAAATAGAAGATTTTATTGAATGGTTGAGTGGAATTCCGACAGTTAAAATAACAGATGAAATTAAAGATAGTTTAAGGTTATGTATCTGGGGAGATGGCTCAGTACACGGACAAGCTTCTATTAAAAAAGGGAAAGATGGAAAAATAATTGGGAGATTTGACCTCAAAGGTTTTAAAAAAACATATCCACTAAAAAGAAATCAAATTCAGGAATTTTTAGAGAAAAATTTAGCTACTATTCTAAGTAGAGCTATATTTGAAGGGAATAACAGTAGTAAAGTAGATTATGTTTATCATGGAAGACCAGAAGATGGTGTATGGATTTCCAAAAAAGAAATTTTAGAATTTAATATTCAAAATCCTAAGTCGAAAAATATTAGAAATGTACCAACTCTAAGTGTAGGCAGATTATCTGTTCAAGCATGGAATGTAAGTTTAAATGGTAAGAATGAAAAGAAAAGAGGGGAGATACAGTTTAAATATAGCTCTATGGTACAAGATTTTGAAAGTCTGATGCTTATGAAAGCTAGCAATATAGGAACTTTTGAAGGAAACAAAGAGGAATTCAACTTGTCTAAGCTTATGAATAAAAATAAGAAACATAAGTTTTGGAAGGTGCTTTCCAATGCTTGCAGTTTAGAAGATGATAAAGAAAATTACTATATAGTAAAAGTCGATGGTAACAAAGAATCAAAACTAACTGGAAAAAAAGTTAAATGTAAAGCTGATTGCTTTATTATACAAGCAAACCTAAGTAAAGATTATTTGTTACAGAAGGAATATCAAATAACAGAAAAAGATGTAAAGGATATAAGAAGCTATAAGATAATTAAAAACTCTGGGATATCAGTTAAAAGAGCTGATTCACAAAGATATACTATAGTAAAGCTAACAAATAATACTTTTAAAAATGCTTTTGAAAAATATATAAATGAAGTAGAATTTATTATTGTTGGACTACTTTTATATAGTGATACAGAAAAACTACATCTTAACAAAAAAATAATACGAGACTTAGAAATTAAAGAAGAAGATTTAAAAGCATTTTATTTGAAAAAATTTAAAATTAGTGGTAGTGGAATTTTGGACAAAGACTATGCTAGCAAAATCAGTAAAGAAACTAAGCAATTTATAAAAGAAGTTATAGAAACCAACACTGGTTTAAAAGCTAGTTTATTTACCGGCAAAGGATGGTTTGACAACCCTTACTCAATAGGTTTTATCTTTAAAGGTGGGGAATTAACAAATGAAGTTTATACTGACTACACCATAAGCAATGGTTCAGGTAGAAGTAAGGGAAGCTACACAATAATTTTAAAACCACAATAGTAAACATGATAAATATTGTTATTAATCTTTTAGAAATGAACATAGCTGTAGAAACAACATAACTTAAATATTTAAAGGGCTTTAAAGTGAAGAAGCTTAGGCCATAAAAATGATGAAAAAAAGCACACTCATCTAAAGAAGAATTAGTTAGTGAATGCTTTATTGCGCGTCTTTTGCTAACCAACTAGATATTGATATAGAAGGGGCAAAAAAAGATAAAACAACTAGAAATGTGAAGAAATTTTTATTACTACAGATCATTAAGGCCATAATTAGCAACTAGAATTGCAATTTATGGCCTTTTGTTTAATAAGTAAATGCATAATGTAATTTATTATTAACTTTATGTCGAAATTTGCATACAAAATTTAGTAGGAATTAGTCTTTTTTTATCGAAGTAATCAAGGGATAACATATTGATCAATTAGTTGGATAGTAGATTTGTGTTTATGAAACTGTGATGTAGGAAACAGTTGTATTGCAAATATTGATTACAAGTGATTATTAAACAAAAATTAGAGGTGATAGAATTGAAAAGCTACTTTGCTAGAAATTATAGTAAGCTAAAATATCCAAAATCTAGTGATAAAAATGATGGATTAAGAAATGCCCAATTAGGAGCAATTCATTCTATCTCATCATTTTTTACAGTTAATAAATCGAAAGTGGCAATAATTGTTATGCCTACAGGATCTGGAAAAACTGCTGTTTTGATAATGACTCCTTACGTTCTTGAGGCAAAGAAAATATTAGTTGTAACCCCTAGTAGACTAGTACGTAACCAAATTACAGAGGAATATTCTACATTAGATACATTAATTAGAATAAATGTTTTACCAAATAGTATTAAAAAACCAAAAGTATTTGAAATGAAGAAATTGTTTACTGAAGATCAAGAGAATAGTATTAATATAGCAGATGTTGTGGTGGCTACACCACAAGCTGGTTTGAGTATTTCAAATGTCGAGAGCTTCAAGCGAAAATTTGATTTAGTTTTAATCGATGAAGCACACCATGTGCCAGCTAAAACTTGGACCGAGATATTAGAAAATATGAATGAATCAAAGAAAGTCTTGTTTACCGCTACTCCATTTCGAATGGATAACAAAACAATCAAAGGAAATTTCATTTATAACTATCCGTTGTCTCAAGCTTATAAGGATGGTATTTTTGGAGAAATACAGTACATTCCAATAGCTGCAGATGAAAATAAAGATTTTCTCATTGCAAAAAAAGCAGAATCAATATTTTTATTGGATAGAGAAAAAGGATATGAACATTTCTTGATGGTAAGGGCAAGTAGTAAACCAAGAGCTAAAGATTTAGAGGATTTATATGCTACTGAAACAATATTAAACTTAAAACGCATAGACAGTTCTATGAGTATAAAAACGATGAACCAATATATCAAAGAACTACGAGATAAAGAGTTGGATGGAATAATATGCGTTGATATGTTAGGAGAAGGATTTGATTTTCCTAATTTAAAAATTGCAGCAGTCCATGATCCACACAAATCATTAGCAAACACACTCCAATTTATAGGCAGATTCGCACGTACCAATGCTTCAAACATCGATGTGGCAAAATTTATCGCTATGAATGATGATGAGTTAATTATTGAAAATACAGCATTATATAAAAGTGATGCAATCTGGCAAGAAATCATAATAGATTTAAGTGAAAGTAAAATAGAAAGAGAAGAGTCTGAAAAAGAATATATAAGTGAGTATGTTATTGAAAAACGCAATCAAGTTGAGCGAGAAATGAATTTGTCTTTACATACGATTAAACCTAATTGTCATGCTAAGCTGTATAAAGTACTTGGATTTAATATGCATGGTACTTTTCCTGAAATATGTAATGTTGAATATGGACCTTATATAAATAAAGAAGACAATACTATTGTAGCAATAGGAAAGGGATTTGAAAGTCCGAAATGGTATACAGGTGAGTTTGTAAAAGATGAGGAAAATTTTCTTTATGTAATTCATTTTCAGGAGAAAACAAATATACTATATATTTATTCGCAAGTGAAAAGTGAATTTATTTATGAAAAGATTGTCGAAGCTTTTTCTCAGAGTTATGAAAAGATTGCAAAACATGAGATAAATAGAGTACTAGGAAATCTAAATGATTTTGAAATTTTTAATTCAGGTATGATGAACAGATTTAATGAGTCGGGCGAATCTTACAGAATATCCGCTGGAACAGATGTGAGTCAGGCAATAGATCCAAGTACTGGGAAATTATATTCGGCCGGGCATGTATTTTGCAAAGCGTTTTCGGATGAACAACAAATTACTATTGGTTACAGTAGTGGTTCAAAGATTTGGAGCAGCGCATACGCATCATTAAAAGATTACATTAAATGGTGTGATTTAAATGGAACTAAAATATTTAATCCTGAGATTGTTGTGAAAACCAATACTAATTTTGACTTTCTACCAATACCTAAAAGATTGGAAGGGTATCCATCGAATATATATTTAGCTGATTTTTCAGGGGATACTTATACAAATCCATCATTGGTTTATGATAGAGATTCAGATAGTATGATAGGTCTTATTACTGACTTTAATATAAAGATACTTGAAGTCTCAAATGATTTTATAACATTAATTGTATCAATGGGAGAGATAGGACAAACTATTACTTGTGACATAAACGGAAAATATTATATTGAAGATGAAAAAATAGTGGTTCTAGAAGGGAGACATAAAATAAGTCTTTCTTTGTACTTAGCAGATTATCCATTAATATTTCGTACTACTGATGATGTTATGATTCAGGGCATTGAAATTAGCAAGGGTGATCCAGAAGCGATAGTTTTTTCAGATGAGAATATAATTTCTATACCATGGAAAGAAAAGTATGGGACTAATGTAACTTTAGAGTTCAAGAATAAAAAAACTAAAAAGAAAGGAAAGTCTATACAGGATACACTTTTTGAAGTTCTAATGGATAACTCTAATTTAGATTATATAATATATGATCACAGCACAGGTGAGATCGCTGATTTCATAACTATTGAAAATAAGGAATCAGAAGTTGAAGTTATTTTATATCATGTAAAAGCGATGAGTGCGAAAAATTTTAATTCTAGTTTGAGCGATATTTATGAGGTTACTGGTCAATCAGTTAAATCAATAATATGGCTGAAAACAAAATCAACATTTCTGCAAAAAATAAAAGTTCGAAGAAAGTCAGGGCATTGTGAATTTAAAAAAGGAGATTATGAAGTATTCTTACGAGATATAAAGCAACAAGATAAATTATTTAGAGGGAAGATCGTTGCCGTCCAACCCTCAATTAGTAAAAGTGTAGCAATGCCAGAAAAGATTCAAGAAGTACTTGCTGCGACTAGATACTATATTAGCAATTCAGGTAAAGTGAAATCATTTGAAATATGGGGAAGTTGATGAGGTGGGAGATCATTTCAGCGAAGCTAGAAATCTACAGAGAGAGTGTTCATCGTAAGCAACTGAGACTCCTAGAGGATACAAGAAGTATCGATTTGAATCTTCTTATAGTCCTTTGAATTACAAATATTATAAGACGGGTCTGAACCGGAAGATTGAAGGTCGTAATGGATGTGTGTGTTGGAAGAGGTGGGTTGATGAAATGGCTGTTGAGTATAGGGAGGATCGGGATGAATAAAGAGTATTAAATTAAGTCAACAATTGCATAGTTGATGGATAATATATTTAAATATACATTAACATAATATTAAACAAAGGGGGATTACTATGGTTAAACATGAAGAACTAAGTGAAAGAACGATTCAACTACTTAAATCCACTGGGATTACGTGGGATGGACATAAAAGAGTATACTTCACACAACTACATAAAGAATTTTATCTGAAAGAGGCTGAAGCTAAAACGGAAGAACATATCATTCAATTTTGCAATTTGGTGAGATATTTACAGAGTCACCTAGAGTATGGAGTAAGTATTGAATGGGGAGACTCAGAGCTAAATAAATATGTTTATAAAATCAATAAAGAGAACTTGAAGAATGAATTTGAATTAACAATAGAAACGTTATCGAGGTTTTATGATGACAGTGACATCATTACATTTTATAA
Source organism: Alkaliphilus peptidifermentans DSM 18978 (assembly GCF_900101495.1). Taxonomy (GTDB): domain Bacteria; phylum Bacillota; class Clostridia; order Peptostreptococcales; family Natronincolaceae; genus Alkaliphilus_C; species Alkaliphilus_C peptidifermentans. Next base: position 149,387 of record NZ_FMUS01000005.1, on the reverse strand, counting down.
GAATGTTTTGAGAGCAAAAAATCCAACTATCATTGACTTGATTGGTACTACTGGTGCTGGAAAGACAACTTTCTGCCAGCAGTTTGTTAACAAAGAAGGAAAAGAAATTCTAGAAAAAACCATAACACCTTCGGGCAATAGCACCATTATCCAAACGGACATAGTTATCCTTGAAGAAACAGAAAGTAGATTATTCTTAAAGGCTAGAACCAAACGGGATATCTTAAGAGATTTAGTCTTAGTTGCTCTTAGCATGGATACCAACTTTAGTTTTGATCTGAAGAAGAGTATTAGCGAAAAGAGCAATAAAGAAGGATTGAAGAAGGTCGATGAAAAAGAGATAAAATACGATAGTGATATTTTTCAAGGCGTTTACAATTTATTTAGAACTGATAGCTTAATTAAGGAATTCCTTGAGATTGCTGAAGAACTACAAACGAAATATTCTGGTAAGAATGACTTGCAATCAATTATAGAAGACAATATTGAAGATTCTTCTCTAGCGACCCTACTTGATTCCTTGATTGAACGTGAGCTCGGATTTAATGATTTTTACGGGTATAGGCATGAAATATCATTGGTAGATCAGACGATTTTGGATAAAACGATTATACCGACTAAGACGTTTAATAAATTTAAAGAGAAAAAGGAAGAATTTGCAGAAATCATTTCATATCGTATATTATTTGAGCAAGCTGTATTGGTTTTTAAGTGTGATGAAAGAGCAAAGCTAAAGCTTCCTAAGAAGTTTAGAGAAGGTATTGTGTTCAGAGATTCACAAGGGCACAATAAGTCTGAACAAGTTGGTATTGCCATTGATTTTGAAGTTAAAAATAAAATCTTACTTATTCCAGCTGGTACAGGTGGAGAGTTGGTAGACGATAAATATGTTGATGAACTTAAGAATATTATAATATCAGAGCCAGAGCAAAACGTTGTAGTAATAACAAAGCTAGATAAATGTAGCGCTCATGAATATTATGAGGAATCTTATAATGATTTTATTGAAAATCTAAAGGATCAAGTTGTTACCACTCATAACAACTTAGTTGCTGGTCTTAGTGAGGATAACGTAAATGAAGGGGATAATGAAAAATATCAACTTGATAGAAATGCAGTAGTGAAAAAATTCATAGCTGCATTTGATAATGCCTATTTATCCAAAATAACCAAGCTTAAGAGTGGAGAATTTGATACGGAACTTCACCGAATTATCTGTAAAGGCAAAAACGATGAAATGATAGAAACCACAGATATTGATGATATAGCAGTTACCAATAGTTGGTATGATCTATTAAAACAAATATTAGAAAGGGAAAATAAAGTATCTGCACTAGAAGGAAAGATTAAGCTGAAAAATGATGGTGTAGAGCCCAAAGATGAGTTAATAGAAGATTTAGTTCATCAAATGGAAGGTATTCTTGATGTTTGTTTTAAAAACTTTAAGTGGCAAGATCAGCTAGAAAAAGTTTTGTCTTTACATTCGTGGGATTTTAGATATATTTATTACGAATTCTATTTGTGGTACAATCGTTCTATTATAAAAGACATTAGTAGCAGTGGTTATAATGCAGAGGATAAAGCCGCAAAAATAGTGAAGTATATCAATAGCTTAGTTCTAAAGTCAGATAATAAGATTAATGCTGTTGAGGCAATATTAGAGGTACCATTGACTGAATTTCTTAAAAAACGCTATGACATTGGAAGTGAGATTAATGTAAACGGAATTGCAAAAAAGATTATATCTAACGCAATTAGTAGAGCTACATTGATTTCATATAAATTATTTGATAGGAATATTATTAAAAATACTTCTGGTGCAAATATTAATATGATTTACATGGATTCAACCAAATACCTTAACCCAAATCATAACACTAATAAGTATGGTGTATCTAAGAGGTCTTATTATACTGACACTGCTGTCTATTTAGGAATATATTGTAATTTATTTGCAAAATTCAAGTATAATCTTGAAACCTATTTCTTGAATGTGTTTAAAGCAGCAATTGAAATAGAGATAGAGTCCTTAGATTCTATCGTAGACTAAATAAACTTTAAAAAGGTGATGATTGGCGAGTTTGTTAGACCGCTGTCATGACCTTTTCTTATTTTGGATCATAAGAACATAACTGTTCCTCTTTTAAAATTTTACCTTTATCTAAATCTATTAGCATAACATAAAGATTTGCTCTTAAAGATTTAGGTGGTCTTTTGAAAAACTGTTCATAATACTTATCTGTATTAACAGCAATTGTAACTTTGTCCGTGGACTCAATTTCTCTCATTGCAAATTGACCATATACGTGTTGTATAAAAGAACCCATGAAAGGTCTATCGTTGAAAGTAGCTTTAAAATCAAGTATCCATCTTTGATAACCTTCATAATCTATATCAATTATCATGTCAGGTCTATAAAATCGCCCTTCAGGCTTTTGGATTGCCCACTTATAATCCACTTCATATAGATGGGATAAGATTATTTGAAAGTATTTTTTTTCTATTTCCTCAAATTGACTTATTTTTTCTCGAGGCGAAATTCTAGAAACTCTACCCATTTTCTGCTGATAATCTTCGATAGTAGAGTCATTTTCATCTTCAAGATCACCCAATTCAGCACTATGACCAATTTCGATATGTCCAGCAGCAGCCATTAGATCTCTATATGAAACATCATTATAAGCCTTTGACGAAAGCTTTGATATGGTTTCTGGAGTTGGTGGGGTTTCAATCATTAGCCTCAAAAACCTAGAAATATGTGCAGCACTAATATCACATTCCTCAGCGTATTTATTAATAGAACGACCACCTTTAGCTTTATCTAGTAATTCAGCAAACTTTTCTTTATCAAATAAATTAATATATTTTTTGCTCATTCTTTTCACCTCCAGCTTCATTTTCAAGTATAATTATATCATAACCATTTACTGTGGTCAATATACGCATTGAATAAACTTTAATTTGCATATTGTGTTTAAAATAAGTCTGTGTTATAATATGTGTACTATAATATAAAATTTATATCTAAACTAGCTCAATATAGTTTTAATGTGTAGGATTTTAAGATGGCTATGCTACACGAAGAAAAGACAGAATACTAGTATGGGTAAGGGGGGTTAAGCTAAAAAAAATAGGGCTAGAATGAAGGCGAATTTTTTTTGCAGCAACCATTGACTGTAGTAAACACTAAAAATAAAACGTTATCAACAATTTACTTAATTGCTGTTAACGAAAAAATGCCAAGGAGGAGTCTTTATGAAGAAAAAAATCGAGTTAATTAATATCAATTGTCCGAGTTGTGGTACTCCAATTGTTACCACATATAGAGGCAGAGATGTAAAGGGTGAACTGCTACATAAATGTAGCAAATGTAAACGTTACTGGAAGGTTGATTACACAAACCAAAAAGTAATATGGGTTAAAGGTAAGGAAGATAACACTCAAGATAAAGAATTCAAGTTAGATATGTCAACGGGAAAATGCCATCCATTATATCTAGGAAATATAGACAAAGCTTTACTGAGACGAGAAGGAGCCTAATTTTTCAGAGCTACCTTAAGGGCCAGATAGCTAATAATTAAGTTTATTAGCTGTCTGGTCCTTTTTGTTTGTTTTTCATAGGTTAAATAACAATACATTATGATTATAGCGAGTTAGGAATCGACAAATTACCTCAGACCGCATAATTACTGATTTTTTCAGTAGTTATGTGGTTTTTTTTATACCTATTTTCACCCCTATTTCAACCGTTCTGGCTTATTAAAGCTATTAAAAAAATCCCGAGGAGGAACAAGTAATGTGTGAAGAGATTAAAATTGGAAAAATTTCAGTCCCAGTAAGTAAGGAGATTTATAAGGAGTACTACAAAATGAAGCGCCGAGAGAGATACTTGGAAGAGGATATCAAAGTCGGGAGCAGTGTTGTTGATCAAGAAACAAGTAAGGTGACCTATAAGCCCAGTAAAGAAGATTCTATAGAGCGTTTGATGGACAAAGGACGGGATTTCCAAAATGAAGAGAGCTTAGAAGATCTCGTTGTTGAAAAGGCCATGTTTTTAATACTGCAGGAAGCAATAAAAGAGCTGAATAGACAGGAACAAAAACTTATTAATGATCTTTTCTACAAAGAGATGGCGATTAGAGAAGTTGCAAAGAAAGAAGACATCTCCCATGTGGCTGTAATGAAGCGAAGAGACAAGATTTTAGACAAGCTGAGAAAGTTTTTTTAAAATTCTTGGTTACCAAAAGGGCCTCCCCATTGGCTAGTAAGTAGGAGGTCCTTCCTCTATCAAATTTTATGAGGTGATTTATACATGAACGAATTATTGAAAGTGGACTACAGCAGAAGTGAACCTACAGTCTCGGGAAGAGAACTACATAGGTTCTTAGAAGTGGAAACACGATACAACGATTGGTTTAAAAGGATGTGTGAGTATGGTTTTTCAGAGAACGTAGATTTTTACTCAATTTTGAGTAAAACCGGTGAATTTGGTGGTAGGCCCTCTACAGATCATCAACTTACTATCCATATGGCTAAAGAGCTGTGCATGATACAAAGAACGGAAAGAGGCAAGCAAGCTCGTAAGTATTTTCTTTCTATTGAGAAGGCATGGAATACTCCTGAGATGATTATGTCAAGGGCACTGAAAATGGCTGATACTACGATCCATCAGCTAATGACAGAAAATTTAAGACTTCTTGCTGATAATGCAACTATGTTACCAAAGGCAGAATATTTTGATGAGCTGGTAGATAGAAATCTTCTCACTAATTTCAGGGATACGGCTAAAGAACTAATAATCAAAGAAAAGACATTCATAGTTTTCTAATTAATAAGAAGTACGTATATCGGGACAAGAAAGGCCAGCTTAAACCTTATGCAGAGAGGAATACAGGTCTATTCGAGATTAAGGAAGCAAAAAACGAAAAAACTGGAGGGGTTGGTACTCAGACTCTTATTACACCTAAGGGGAGAGAGACTTTTAAGCTTCTAACAAAAGGAATTTAGAAAAATTTCTTGGTTACCAAACCCCTCTCCCTATTGGCTAATAAGTGAGGGACTTATTCAAAGATGAGGAGGTCTCCAGATGATAACTAAAACAGAGGAAGGGGAGAAAGAAATTATGACAGGTACAAATAAGGAAATGCAAGAGGAAATGGTTGGAGTCCTTACTGCCATCAGCATTGTATCCAAGAGATTAGCAAAAAGGCTGTTAGAACTGGATGAAGAAAAAAGCAAGAAGGGAGAGAAAAAGGATGAGTAAAATCAAACGTGCCCTAGAGGTGGTTAGTGACCTAAGGAGCCTTGCAGATAGCATTGAGGAATTGGTTGGAGCACTAGAGGGAAATGCCACAGAAACTAAGGTAGAAAAAACAGGGGAACAAGAAATGAAAAAAGAAGCTAGAAAACTACCTAAAAAACTACCTACTCTAGAGGAAGTAAGAGCCAAACTTGCAGTCCTTTCCCAAAATGGAAAGCAAGTTCAGGTAAAGGAATTAATTACTGAATTTGGAGCTAAGAAGTTAAGTGACATTCCTACTGAAAGGTACCCTGAGCTTCTAGAGAAAGTAGAGGTGTTGTAATGGGAGAACATGCGCTGCTCTCGGCTTCAGGGGCCCATAGATGGCTTAATTGCAGTCCCAGTGTAAGGCTCGAAGAAGAGGTGGGGGATAGCACCAGTGTTTATGCTATGGAGGGAACCTTCATGCATGAGTTATCAGAGCTACACCTTCACTACTACTTAGAAAACATCACCAAAGCAGAATTTAATAAAAAGCTAAAGCAGATGAAGAAAAGAGAGTTCTACACAGAGGAAATTGAAAAAGCTGTAAAAGCTTATGTAGACATAGTGATTGAAAAGATTAATGAAGTGAGGTCAAAGTGCAAAGATCCGCTGATTCTTATAGAGGAAAAGCTAGATTATAGTCCCTGGGTTAAAGAAGGCTTTGGAACGGGAGATGTCCTCATTATAGCTGATGGCATTATTGAAATTATTGATTTAAAGGGTGGTAAGGGAGTTAGTATATCTGCAATAGGAAATCCCCAAATGAGGTTATATGGCTTAGGTGCCATACATGGATTTGATATGTTATATGACACTCAAAAGATTAGAATGACCATCATTCAGCCTAGGCTTGATAACATCTCAACTGACGAAATGGAAGTAGAAGAACTATTGGAGTGGGCAGAGGAAGTAGTAAAACCCAAAGCCGATGCAGCTTGGGCCGGAGAGGGAGAGTTTAATCCGGGAGAGTATTGTAGGTTCTGTAAAATCAAAGCCACTTGTAGGGCTCGAAGCCGTGAAAACTTAAAACTTGCTTGTATGGACTTTAAAGAGCCGGCTCTTCTTACAGATGAAGAGGTAGTGGAGGTGCTATTTCAAATAGGGGAGCTTCAAAAATGGGCTTCAGATGTTGAAAGCTATGCTTTGGAAACAGCCGTAAATGACGGTAAACAGTGGCCTGGAATGAAGCTGGTTGAAGGTAGGGCAACCAGAAAATTCTCATCAGAAACAGAAGTGGCAGAAAAGCTACTGGAGGCAGGATACCCAGAGGATAAAATCTACTCAAAGTCTCTTCTTAGCCTTACAAAACTTGAAAAGGAAATTGGTAAGAAAGAGTTTGAAGAGATTATAGGAGACCTAATAGAAAGACCCTCTGGGAAATTAAAGCTAGTACCTGAAGAAGATAAAAGACCTGCGGCAAGAAACAGCGCCCAGGAAGATTTTAAATAAAAATTTTAGGAGGAATGAAAAGATGGCAAAGGTGATTATAGGAACCAAGGAAAACCCAGTGAGATTCAGTTATGCAAATGTGTTTGAACCAAAAAGTATTAATGGTTCAGATCCTAAGTATTCAGTAAGCATTATTATTCCAAAGACAAATTCAGAAGCAATTAAAGCTATAGAAAAGGCAATCGAAGAAGCGAAGAAGGATGGCATTCAAAGATTTGGTGCAAAGTTCACCAGCGGTAGCAATTTTAAAAGTCCTTTAAGGGATGGAGATACTGATCGACCAGAAGATGAAACCTATGAAGATAGTTATTTTATTAATGCCAATAGTAAGGTCAAGCCTGGGATTGTAGATAGAAAGTTACAACCTATAAGTAATCAAACGGAGTTCTACAGTGGCTGCTTTGGACGAGTGAGTATTAATATTTTCCCCTACAGTGCAGCAGGAAATAAGGGGTTGGCAGCAGGCCTTAATAACATCCAAAAGACAGAAGATGGGGAGTCCTTAGGAGGAAAAGCAAGAGCTGAAGATGACTTCGAAGCTTTAGATGGTGAAGATGATGATTTCCTAGGATAAGGCTTCATCGGGGGCTTCAATAGTCCCCCTATTTAGCTCTTATGAAATAAACTTAGGAGGTCCAGAAATGGTAATTGATTATAAAAGATATAGAAACAACCATTGTAGGAAGTGTGATAAATATAATGGTTCAAAGGCAGAGGCTAATAAATGCGTAGGAGATGCAAGTACCATCTTAAAGTGTGCAAAGGGAAAATTAAAAGAGATTTTTAGGAGTGAATATAATGCAGATTTTAAGTATTGATATTGAAACATACAGTAGTGTTGACCTTGCAAAATGTGGCGTTTATCCCTATGCAGAAGCCCATGACTTTGAAATTCTTCTCTTAGCCTATGGAGTTGATGATGAGGAAGTACAGGTGATAGATATCTGCCAAGGAGAACTGATTTCACAAAGGATATTGGATGCCCTTACGGATCCAACAATAATTAAAACAGCATACAATGCCCGGTTTGAAAGAACCTGTTTATCAAAATACTTGAATCTTCCTATGCCGCCGGAACAGTGGCGGTGTTCTCAAGTTCATGCCTTAACCCTAGGTTTACCAGGTCATTTAGAAGTGGTGGCTAAGGTGATGGGATTAAAGCAGCAGAAGATGAAGGAGGGTAAGGCCCTTATCAGATATTTTACGATTCCTTGTAAGCCTACTAAGGCTAACGGAGAGAGACAAAGGAACTTACCAGAACATGACCTTGAAAAGTGGGAAGTCTTTAAAGCCTATTGTAAACAAGACGTTGAAGTGGAAAGAGAGATTAGAAGAAAGCTTACCCCTTTTCCTATGTTAGCAAAGGAGCATAAAACCTGGGAGCTAGACCAAAGGATTAATGAAAGAGGCATACAGGTTGACAAAACACTGGTGGACCATGCAATAAAGTGTGATCACCTATACCAAGAGAAACTTCTAAAGGAAGCTGAAGATTTAACGGGACTAGCAAATCCCAACAGTCCAACTCAGCTAAAAGAGTGGTTAAAGAATAAGCACAGAATAGGAGTTGAATGTCTATCCAAAGATGCAGTAGCAGAACTCCTAGAAAAAACAGAGATTAAAGAGGTAAAAGAACTACTTATGTTAAGGCAAGAGATGTCTAAGACTTCCGTAAAAAAATATGAAGCCATGGATAGGGTCATGAGAAAAGATGAAAGGGTTGGTGGACTTCTACAGTTCTATGGAGCTAATAGAACAGGGAGATGGGCTGGACGCTTAGTTCAAATTCAAAACCTACCTAGAAACCTCATGACAGACCTAAAGCTTGCCAGGGTGCTTTTAAAGTCGGGGGAGTATGAGATGTTAGAACTACTCTTTGATTCTGTTCCGGATGTACTATCTCAGTTAATTAGAACAGCCTTTATCCCTTCTCCTGGCAACAGGCTAATTATATCGGATTTTAGTGCAATTGAAGCTAGAATCATAGCTTGGCTTGCAGGAGAGGAATGGGTTGTAGAAACCTTTAGAGGCCACGGTAAAATTTATGAAATGACTGCCAGTAGAATGTTTGGTGTTCCCCTTGAAAGGATTGCAAAGGGAAATCCAGAGTATGAACTTAGGCAAAAGGGAAAGGTAGCAGTTTTAGCCTGTGGTTACCAAGGTAGCACTGGAGCATTAATAGCCATGGGAGCTACGAGAATGGGACTAAATGAAGAGGAACTTCCTGGAATTGTTGCTGCATGGAGAAAAGCCAATCCTAATATCGTTAGATTTTGGTATGAGGTAGAGGAATCAGCTATAAAGACTGTAAAGGATAGAACAACTGTAACCATGCAGCATAATCTTAAGTTTAGCTATAAAAGTGGAATGCTTTTTATAGTCCTTCCCTCTGGGAGAGCTCTAGTTTATGTAAGGCCAAGGCTTGAATTAGATACAAGATTTAATAAGGAGAAAATTACCTTCGAAGGGATGGATCAGACTTCTAAAACCTGGGGCAGAATCGATACCTACGGAGGAAAGATCTGCGAGAATATTATTCAAGGAACAGCTAGAGATTGCTTGGCTGATGCTTTATTAAGACTAGATAAAGCTGGATATGACATTGTGGCCCATATCCATGATGAAGTGGTTCTAGATGTTCCAAAGGATAAAGGCTCCTTAGAAGAAGTCAATAGCATTATGGCTGCGCCTATCCCTTGGGCCAAAGGACTACCCATGAATGCAGATGGATTTGAAACTGAATTTTATATGAAGGATTAGAGGTGTTGCTAATTATGCTAAATCCTAGTCAAGTTAATATAAAGAAACTAAAACATGATGGCATGTTAACCATTGCAATCGGTAAAAGTCGAAAGGAACTAGAGTGGAAAAACAGAGAAATCCTCTGGTCGGATATTGTTAAAAGATTAAGTGAAACCATAAGAACCCATGAAACAGTAGAGGAATATAAAAAATCTTCTAAGGCAAGACGGGATGAAATTAAGGATGTGGGTGGTTTTGTAGGAGGGACTTTAAAGAGTGGCAGAAGAAAAGCAGATTCTGTGGTATGGAGACAAGTGATTACTTTAGATGCAGACTTTGTAAAGGGTGATCTTTGGGCAGGGGTAGAGATGATGTTAGGGTGCAGTGTCGTAATGTATTCCACCCATAGCCATACACCTTCAAGTCCCAGACTAAGATTGGTTATTCCTCTAAAAAGACCAATATCTCCTGAGGAGTATGGAGCGGTATCTAGAAGAATAGCAGCTGACCTAGGAATTGATTTCTTTGATGATACCACTTATGAACCTCATCGATTAATGTACTGGCCCTCCACTTCCTCTGATGGAGAATATATCTTTAAAATCCTAGATGAAGCATGGCTGGACCCCGATGAAGTCCTTAGCAGATATGAAGATTGGAAAGATTCCTCCTATTGGCCTGAAAGTTCAAGGGCCAAGAAGGAACGTAAAAAGCTAGCAGAAAGACAAGGTGATCCTAGGGAAAAAACTGGCGTAGTAGGAGCCTTCTGTAGAACCTATAGTGTGGTAGATGCAATTGATAAATTCCTGCAAGGTGTATATAGGCCTTGTGATGACCCTAATCGTTATACCTATACAGAGGGTAGCACCTCAGGAGGACTTGTCATTTATGAAGATGGAAACTTTGCTTACTCCCATCATGGGACAGACCCTATTAGTGGTAAGCTATGTAATGCATTTGACCTTGTGAGGCTTCATAAGTTTGGAGAACTTGATGAAGAAGCCAAAGAAGGGACTCCCATAAATAAGCTACCATCCTATCTTGCCATGCAGGAAATGGCTACAAAAGACATAGCAGTAAAAAAGCAAATTGCCAGTGAGAGGATGGCTACTGCCAGTGAGGATTTTAAGGAGGAAGCTGATTGGCAAGAGGGCCTTGAGATTAATAACAAAGGGGAATTGAAAAACACCCTTAGTAATATGATTCTTATCATAAGACATGATCCATCTCTAGAAAGCATCTTCTATAACGAGCTGAGAGAGGGAATTGATGTAGAGGGAGAGGTTCCTTGGAAGAGGTTAAAGCGGGGTTGGAATAAAACCGATGAAGCTTCCCTTGCAGGACATATTGATGCCACCTATAACATTTATTCTCCTGGAAAGCTAAAGGAAGCAGTGATTAAGGTGGCAGTTGAAAGATCCCGTCATCCCGTGAAAGAGTATTTAAATAGTTTGCCTAAGTGGGATGGTATAAGAAGGATAGATGAACTACTAATTAAGTATTTAGGAGCAGAGGATAATGTATATGTTAGGGAAGTAACTAGAAAAACATTATTAGCTGCAGTAGCTAGAACCATGACTCCAGGAATTAAATTTGATACAGTGCTTGTTTTAAATGGATCACAGGGAATCGGTAAGAGCACTTTATTTTCAAAGCTGGCAGGTAAGTTCTTTAGTGATTCTGTGTCTATTTCAGACATGCGGGATAAAACAGCAGCAGAAAAATTACAAGGTTATTGGATATTAGAAATTGGAGAACTTGCTGGTATCCGAAAGATAGATGAAGAAACCTTAAAATCCTTTTTATCAAGACAAGACGATAAGTTTAGAGCCAGTTATGGTTATTCCGTTGAGGACCATCCAAGGCAATGTATATTAGTTGGAACAACCAATCAAGAAGCAGGATTTTTAAGAGATGTAACCGGTGGGAGACGATTTTGGCCCGTGAAGGTTTCGGGAGGCAAGGGTTCTAAGCCTTGGCACTTAAAAGATATAGATCAGATTTGGGCTGAGGTAATGGCTTATTATAGCCAGGCACAGACATTAATCTTAAGTGATGAAGCTGAAAAAATAGCAAATGAAGCACAAATTGATGCCCTAGAAAGTGATGATAGAGAAGGGATTGTTAGGGAGTATTTAGATAAATTTCTCCCATCTAATTGGGATGAGATGGAGATTAGTGAAAGAAGAAGTTATATACGTGGAGATGACTTTGGAGATAGTGTAGTAGGAACTGCAAGGCGAGATAAGGTATGCGCCATGGAAATTTGGTGCGAGCTCTTTGGAAAGGAAGCCAGTGCCATGAGGAAAATTGACTCCTACGAGATTAATGCCATTATGAGAAAGATTAATGAATGGGAGAAATACACCGGCAATAAGCAGGGCAATGCTAAGGTTCCTCTATATGGTGTTCAAAGAATATTTATAAGAAAAGGTAAACAAGAGTAAACAAGATTTAAGCTTGTTACCATTCTTGTTTACCACCTATACCTTAGTTATATAAATGCTTTAACCTATATTAGTAAACAAGGTAAACAAGATTATATATATAGATAAATAAAAATAAAGAATATATAGCCTATATGTAAATACCTAAATTCTATAATACGTAATAGTCTATAAGAAAATCTCGTTTACTTGTTTACTAAGGTGAGGATGAATTAAAGTGAAACCCTTTAAATTACAGGAGTGTATAGGTTTGAAGATGTGGTAACAAGATTTATTCTTGTTTATCAAAGTGGGGTGTTTTGAAATTTTAGAGAGTAAAATTGAAGCCAAATTAAAAGGAGAGGTAGAAAACTTAGGTGGCATGTGCCTTAAGTTTACCTCTCCAGGTATGGCAGGGGTGCCTGATAGATTGGTCCTCTTACCCCTTGGGAGAGTAGTGTTTGTGGAACTAAAGGCTCCCGTAAATAAGCTAAGGCCCCTTCAGAAGAAAAGAAAGAAGCAATTAGAGAAGTTGGGATTTAAGGTATATGTCATTGACTCCTACGAGGGAATTGAAGATTTTCTACAGGAGGTGATCAAGTGAAATACAAGCCCTATGACTATCAAAGTTACGCCACTCAGTGGATTATAGATAAAGAAAAGGCTGCACTTTTTCTAGATATGGGTATGGGAAAGACCTCTTGTACCTTAACAGCTATATCTTTACTCCTTTATGATTACTTTGAAGTAGCAAAGGTGCTAGTGATAGCTCCCCTTCGTGTGGCCCAAAGCACATGGGATGAAGAAGCAGCTAAATGGGATCACTTGAAGCATTTAAAAATATCTAAGGTGCTGGGAACAGAAAAAGAAAGGATAGCAGCTTTAAATAAGAGGGCTAATATTTATATCATCAATCGTGAAAATGTAAAGTGGTTGGTGGATTTATATCAAAACAAATGGCCCTTTGACATGGTGGTTATCGATGAGTTATCCAGCTTTAAATCACCAAAGGCTCAGAGGTTTAAATCCTTAAGGAAAGTAAGGCCACTAATGAAAAGAGTAGTAGGTCTTACTGGAACCCCAGCACCCAATGGATTAATTGATTTATGGTCACAGATTTATCTTTTGGACGGTGGAGAGCGGCTTGGAAAAACAGTTACTGGATTTAGAGATAGATACTTTCTTCCAGATAAAAGGAATCAACATGTGATTTTCAGTTATAAAGCAAAGGATGGTGCTGAAGAAGCCATCTATGAAAAACTTAGTGATATCTGTGTCAGTATGAAGGCAGAGGATTATTTGAAGCTACCGGAGCGAATCAATAATATTATTTCTGTCCACCTGCCTGAGAAGGTAAAGGAAAAGTACAAGCAGTTAGAAAGAGACCTGCTGCTTCCACTTAAAGATACGGATATTATAGCAAACACAGCAGCAGTTCTAAGTAATAAGCTCTTACAAATAGCAAATGGTGCTGTCTATGATGAGGATGGAGATGTACAAGAGATTCATGAGGAAAAATTAAAGGCCCTAGAGGATACTATAGAAGCCGCCAATGGAAAACCAGTTCTAGTGTTTTATTCATACAAGCATGATATAGACAGAATTAAAAAGCACTTGAAAAGAGAAGACCTAAGGGTTCTTGATAAACCCCAAGATATAAGTGATTGGAATGAAAGGAAAATTCTCATCATGCTAGCCCATCCTGCATCAGCAGGACATGGATTAAATCTTCAAGCTGGAGGAAATATCATTATCTGGTTTGGCATACCTTGGAGTCTTGAACTTTATAGTCAAGCCAATGCAAGACTTTATCGTCAGGGGCAAAAGGAAAATGTAATTATCCACCACTTAGTAGCTAAAGGAACCTTAGATGGAGATGTGATGAAGGTTTTAGAAAATAAAGAATTAGGACAGGAAGCGCTGCTTAATGCAGTAAGGGCAAAATTAAGAGAAATAAAGGGGGAAAAGAACAATGGGAGTTAATTTATATAACAGTGAAGGATATCTTGATCCAACAGCCTATGAGGCACTGAAGAATATAGAGAAAGAGAAGAAGCTAAATCCAAATAGAAAGATTGTGTTTGTTTGTAGCCCCTTTGCTGGAGATATTGAAGGGAATATAGCAAGGGCTAAAAGATATGGACGATTTGCTGTAACGGAAAAGGCTATACCCTTTGCACCACATCTTCTGTTCCCACAATTTCTAAATGAAGAGGATCCAGAGGAAAGGGAACTAGGAATTCAAATGGGGTTAGTCCTACTTTCAAAGTGTGAAGAGTTATGGGTATTTGGAAGTAGAGTGTCTTCAGGAATGGCACTAGAGATAGAAAAAGCTAAGAAGTTAAAAATGCCTATTAGGTATTTTAATATTCATTGCAAAGAAGTGGGAGGGATGAAGTAGTGGATAGAGCTAATAGAATAACACATGTCTCTACTAATGACTGTTTTGCCAGTAGGAAGAAAGGATGTAGTGCTTTAAAGTTTAAAGCATGTAAAGATTGTAGCTTTTATAAAACTACCGACCAACATCACAAAGACCAGGCGAAAGCACTTAAGAGAATTTTCTCTTTAGATAAAGATGTTCAAGACCACATTAATGAAACCTACTATCGAGGAAAGATGGGAGGGAATTCTTATGAAGGCTAAGGAATATCTATCACAAGCATATAAGCTAAATCAAAGGATAGATAGTAAATTAGAACAATTGGAAGTGTTAAAAAGTATATCTATGAAGGTGACCTCCTGTTTTAGTCATACTAAAGTTTGTGGTGGCAATATAGAAAAGAGTCAAATGGAGAAGACCCTAGTAAAGATTATTGATCTAAGCAATGAAATCAATGATGAGATTGATAGGTTCATAGAACTTAAGGTGGAAATTATGGAGACTATTCAGAAGGTAGAAGATGTGAATTGTCAACTATTACTGGAAAAGAGATATATCAACGGAAAGTCATGGGAGGAAATCTCAGAAGAACTAAAATACAGTATAAGTGGGGTTTTCAAAATTCATGGACAAGCTCTAAAAGAAATTGATAAGATTTTAAAAGAGTGTAGTAAAGTGTAGTGAAGTGTAGTTAAGAATTTGATATAGTATAAAGTGTAAAGATGCGAAAAAATATTAGTATCAACATCAATACCAAGCCCCAGGAGACTGTGGGCTTTTATTTTTAGGAGAGAGAAACCAATGCTAAGGATTTGTAAATATAAAAACTGTAGACACGAAGCGATGGCTGATAGTGTTTATTGCAAATATCATAAAGAATGGTTGCCATAGAAAAGAAGGGGCGTATGGAGGTTAAATGAAATGATTGAAAATTGAAATTTAAAAGGGCATCCGTTTAAAATGCTGGATGCCCTATTATCTTATTCGCTAAATTTGCTTGAAACTGTTGAAGTATCTAATTACTTTAATATTTTTTCAATGACAGAAATATCAGAGATTTTGGTGTTTTTTCCAACTTTTTTTAATAGGAGATTTTTTAAATCTGGTGAACCATTGCGTAGATAATCGAAAATCAAAGAGCGCGCTTGGTCAGCGGTCAAGTCCAGTTGTCTTGTAACTTTATCTGATATTGTGGTATTGGTAACTTTCAAATTACGAGCTACTTCATTGATTGCACTTGTGTAAATTTCTATATCTGAGACGTTAGTTCTATTTGATAGCTGTTTTCTCATTTCTGTGACAATTTCCAAAATCTGTGATATTCTTGAGCTGCATTTCGAGTAATCAATTACTTCTTGCGAATTATCAATTCGTTTAAACTCGATTCTTTCGCCTCCATCATAGATAATGAGTTCATATTTTGCGGTTATTACTTCCATTGTATTCCCTCCCCATGTTTTTAATTACTTGCAACGCTACATGTGTTTAGATGCCTTTCCATAATCCTCCACCAAGGGATACGACTAATCCTCTTCTTTGCAAGGAGCTTAGGCAGCCACGACAATTGTGCCGATCTCTGAAGGTTACACTGGTAGTAGCCTCATAGAGGTCGTGAAGATGTAAAATTGTCCCCGGAGTCAAAAGTTGACGTAAAATTTGAGTCATTTTTATTCACCTCCTTAAGCTATATAATTAAACGTACGTACATATGTACATTCTTATAAAAACAATATACCATGGGACAATCTAATATGTCAAGATCCTTAGATTAAAATTTTTTATTAATAAGTTAAGAAAATAAAACACAAAAGCTGTGCCTAGAAACAGAGTTTTCATAGGCAAAAGGGCGCACTGAATGCCTTATAGCCGTATAGAGTGAGGTGAAAAAATATGCCTAGGAAACCTAATAAACCCTGCAGTTACACTGGATGTCCTGAGTTGTGTGAAGGAAGATACTGTGACAAACATCAACGGGAGATGGACATTGAATACGACCGTAGCAATAGGCCTTATAAGAAACTTTATAAAACTGGCAAATGGCAGAAACTAAGGAGACAGGTGCTAGCAAATCACCCTCTTTGCAAGGTTTGTAAAATCAATGGAAGAATTATTAAAGCAACGGTGGTGGACCACATTAATCCACACAAAGGAGATGAGAAACTCTTTTATGATATAGAAAACCTTCAGTCCCTATGTAAGTCTTGCCATGATAGCAAGACAGCAAAGGAGGACGGTCGGTGGAAACTGAGGGTATATACTTATTAAGGGGTGTGCATAACACTATGGATAAATTGTTAGCATTCTGTTGATAACTTATGAGCCTGTGCATAATTCTAAGAGGGGAGGGGAGATACAATCCCTACAGCCCTTTGTTCCAGGAACGGTGGCGCCCCTTCACACGAAAAAACGCTTTTTTCTAAGGGGGGAAGGGGGAATTTTGCGAAAAAGTCCAAATGGCTAAAGCTCAAGAATTTGGTGGGCGTATTAACTTTAAAGGTGAAGTGATAACAATGTTAGATAAAATTCAAGAAGAGAGGATTTTAGCACTTAGGAAAAAAGGATATGGATATAAGAGTATTGCCAGTACCCTCGGCTTTAAAAGGGATACGGTAAGGGATCTTTGTAAGAAACATGGATTACAAGGGTATGTAGGTTATGGAATGCTACAAGAACATAGGGAAGAAGTGAAGGGGCTTTTAAAACAGTGTTCTTATTGTGGCAAAGAAGTTAATAAAAAAAAGCAAAGGGGAAGAAAAGCCAAATTCTGCTCTGATGCGTGTAGAAGAACTTGGTGGAAAGAAAACCCCGATAAAAAGAAACGTAGAGACACTGCTTGGTATCAATTCACTTGTCAATATTGTGGTAAGGAATTTAAGGTATACGGAAATAAGAATAGAAAGTTTTGTTCAATAAGATGTACTACAGAATATAGATTTGGAACATATGAAGAAACTGAATACGAAATGATAGAAGAAGCTGTCACCACTCGAGAGGAGTAGTGATTTTTTTATGCTCATTTTAGGAGGTGGAAAGGTTGAAAAGAACAGAAGAATTAAAACTAATTCCTGTTGATGAATTAATTCCCTATGCTAACAATGCTAGAACTCACAGTAAAGAACAGATTAAAAAGCTAAGAAGTAGCCTTAGGGAATTTGGTTTTGTAAATCCTGTACTTATTGATAAAGAAAAAAATATTATTGCAGGCCATGGCAGAATAGCTGCTGCAAAGGAAGAGGGAATAAAAGAAGTACCATGTGTATTGGTAGAGCACCTAACAGAGGCCCAAAAGAAAGCTTATATTTTAGCAGATAATAGAATGGCGCTTGATGCAGGGTGGGACAATGAACTTCTTGCCATAGAGCTTGAAAACTTAAAGGAACTAGATTTTGATATTAATCTTACGGGGTTTGATGCTGCTGAAATAGAGGAGTTATTTTCAAACATTCACGATAAAAATATATCTGATGATGATTTTGACATTGATGGAGCCTTAGAAGAAGAACCTATATCAAAGCAAGGTGACCTCTGGATTTTAGGAAGGCACAGACTTATTTGTGGAGATAGTACAAAGGTTGAAACCTATGAAAAATTAATGGATGGGAAGAAGGCTAATCTTTGTGTAACCGACCCTCCATATAACGTGAACTATACAGCAGGGAAAGAGAATGAAAGAACAATAAAAAACGATAATATGGATGATCATAATTTCTATAATTTCTTGCTAGATGCCTTCAAAAACATTTATACAGCTTTAGATGACGGTGGTTCTATTTATGTTTTCCATGCAGATACGGAAGGGCTTAATTTCAGGAAAGCTTTTAAAGACGCTGGATTTAAACTTTCAGGGGTATGCCAGTGGGTGAAACAATCATTGGTTTTAGGTAGGTCTGACTACCAATGGCAACATGAGCCTATTTTATATGGCTGGAAGCCTACAGGAAAACATCGGTGGTATGCAGATAGAAAACAGACAACGGTTTGGAACTTTGACAGACCTACAAAATCAGAACTCCATCCAACTATGAAACCAGTGCCTTTGATTGCCTACCCAATCCAAAATAGCTCTATGACAAACTGTATTATATTAGAGCCCTTTGGTGGTAGTGGATCCACTGTAATCGCCAGTGAGCAAACGGGGAGGATCTGTTACGCCATTGAATTAGATGAGAAATATGTAGATGTTATTGTAAAAAGATATATCGAACATGTGGGTAAAGAAGAGGACGTTTTTCTAGTTAGAAATGGAGAAAAAATAGCCTATAGGAATATTGAAAAGGAAGGTTGTGATCAAAATGACCTTCCTTGATTTATGTGCAGGTATAGGTGGATTTAGATTAGGACTTGAACTTGCTGGATATAAATGCATTGGTTTTTGTGAAAATGATAAATTTGCAATAAAAAGTTATAGAGCAATGTTTGATACAGAAGGAGAGTGGTATGCGGATGACGTTACAAAACTTAGACCAGAAGAAATCCCCTATGCAGACATTTGGTGCTTTGGATTCCCATGCCAAGACATCTCAGTTGCTGGAAAGCAAAAAGGACTTAGAGGAGAAAGAAGTGGAATCTATTTCAGCATCATTGATCTCATCAAAAGCAAAAAAGAAAAAGATAAACCCACATACTTACTTATTGAGAACGTTAAGAACCTGCTATCAATTAATGGAGGATTTGATTTTGCCACAGTTCTCTCTGAATTGGACCAAGCAGGGTATGATGCAATGTGGCAGGTGCTTAACTCCAAAGATTTCGGAGTCCCCCAAAACCGAGAGCGTGTGTTCATTATTGCAAATCTTAGAAGCAGAGGTAGACGAGAAATACTACCTATCAGAGGAGAAAACGCAGCAGCTCTTAAGCAAATTATAGGTGGAATGCAGGGTTATCGGGTTTATGATACGGAAGGAGTTGCATGTACCCTTCAAAGTAATGCTGGAGGAGTTGGCGCAAAGAGTGGACTTTATCGAATCGGAAATATAAATCCAAGTGGCAGAGGAGCCAGTGGTAATGTGTATGATACAGAAGGGGTTTCACCTACTCTTACAGCAAATGGTGGTGGAGTAGGAGCTAAGACAGGATTATACTTTATAGACCAATCCACTACTAAAACTAAAATAACAGAAACCTCAAGATGCATAACTTCGAGATACACTGGAGGAATTGTAAATAGAACAGCTATGAATAGTGCAGTTTTAGAAGCAAGGGCCGTTATAACACCAGAACGAGAAGAAAAAAAGCAAAATGGCAGGAGGATGAAAGATACTGATGAGCCGATGTTTACTTTAACTTCTCAAGACCGTCATGGTGTTGCCATCAAAGAAGCTACAAAGAAAGGTTTTGCTGAAGCAAAGATAGGGGATAGCATAAATATTGCCTTTCCTAACAGTAAGACTAGAAGAGGAAGAGTAGGGAAGAAAGTTGCGCAGACTCTAGATACCCAGTGTATGCAAGGAACCCTTTCTGAAAACTATCGCATAAGAAGGTTAACTCCAAAGGAATGCTTCAGACTTCAAGGATTTTCAGATGAACTCTTTGAAAGGGCCAAAAAGGTTAATTCTGATGCCCAACTTTATAAGCAGGCAGGAAATGCCGTCACTGTAAATGTAGCCTTTGCAATAGCAAATAATCTACCTAAAAAAACATAAAATACTTGCTATTACTGTGTTTTAGAGTGATATATAGTATTACCAAAACACAGGAGGAATGAATATGGATAGAAAACAAATAGTAAAAGCCTTAGAATCACACTTTGGAGTCAAAGCGAAATACCTAGCAGCACCCAGTTTTGCATACAGAGTTGAAGTAGGAGGAGAATCTTACATCATCGACAGAGAAGGATTCATTACAAAGGGTGATAAAAGACTGGAACTTGAAGAAATACTATGCCCTAGTGAAAGTTTAGAGGAAGAGGATGCAGAAATAAATGAGGTTGAGATTGTTATACCGATGGAAGACCATACAGGAATTACATTAAGAAATTTAGTAAACATAATTTTTAGCAAGCAGACTTTGATTAGAAAATCCTTTGATCTTAAAGAAAATATAGTAGAAGAGGATTTTATTCTAGGGATTAACGAGGTCCAAGTTAAGAGCCTTGAAGATTTCAAAATAGCACTAGAGGATATAGGAGAAAAGAGTTGCCCAGGACTAGGATTTAATTTTAAGGATAAGAATCTAACCTTTCAATTTATAAAAGGGAAGTGGATTGTGGAAAAGGTAAAAACCTACTCTGAGTTTGCTGAGGTATTAAATAGGCATGCCAAATCTTTAAAGTATGCTTCACCCAAGCCTAGTAAAATAGATAATGAAAAATATACCTTCAGAACTTGGCTCCTTAGACTTGGGATGATTGGTGATGAATATAAAGCTTCAAGAAAGGTACTTCTTGAGAACCTTTCGGGGAATGCAGCCTTTAGAAAAGAAAAACCAAAGCAAGAAAAGGGAGAAGACGGGGGGAAGAGTAACCCCCATTTTAATTTATAAAAGTTAAGAGATTTAGTAGGTACCTTTCAATGAAAAGCTTGCTATTACTTGTGTTTTAAGTGATATATAGAGTACCAAAGCTATAGGAGGTATTTTAATGGATAAATTTTTTAGTCAGAAAAACTGTGACAGATGTGGAAAAGACTTAAAGAATGGAAGGATTATGTCTATGTTTAATGAAGATTGTATCTGCTTAGAGTGCAAGGATAAGGAAAAGCTTGATAAGGATTATAAGAAAGCTGCTGATACAGAACTTGAAGAAGTAAAGAAAGGCAATTATAATTTCAAAGGAATAAAAGGATAAATGAAATAGTTTTTTTAGAGAGAGGGAAGGGTCTTTGCAGACTCTTTTTCTCGTTATGGAACTAGTAAATCAACTTATAAAAGGCTAAAGCTATAGTTG
Source organism: Alkaliphilus peptidifermentans DSM 18978 (assembly GCF_900101495.1). Classification (GTDB taxonomy): domain Bacteria; phylum Bacillota; class Clostridia; order Peptostreptococcales; family Natronincolaceae; genus Alkaliphilus_C; species Alkaliphilus_C peptidifermentans. Next base: position 128,220 of record NZ_FMUS01000005.1, on the reverse strand, counting down.
TACAATAGGAGGTGAAACCATGGCAACAAAAGGACGAAAACCAAAACCGACAGCTCTAAAGATACTTGAGGGTAATCCAGGAAAAAGACCTTTAAATGAAAAAGAACCAAAGCCAGAAAAGAAAGCTCCCCGTTGTCCGTCATGGTTGGAACCTGAAGCAAAGAAGGAATGGAGACGGATGTCAAAGATTCTAGAGGAGTTAGGGGTGCTAACAGAAGTAGATATGACAGCCTTTGCTGGGTATTGCCAAGCCTACTCTAGATGGAAAGAAGCAGAAGAATTCTTATCAAAGCATGGTACTATTTTTAAAACTCCATCAGGATATATTCAACAAGTGCCCCAGGTGTCGATCGCACAGACATATCTAAAGGTCATGAAAGATTTCTGTTCAGAGTTTGGGTTGACTCCTGCTTCAAGAAGTAGAATTCGTGTGGATATAGAAGAGCATAAAAGTTATGATCCAATGGAAGAGATTTTAAGGGTGATGAAATAATGATGGATAATAATAAGGCTAAAAGAGCTGTTAATTTTATAAACGCATTAAAACATACAAAAGGTGTGTGGCATGGCATTTCTTTTGATCTTCTTCCGTGGCAGGATAAGATTATTAGGGATATATTCGGAACGGTAAAGGAAGATGGTTATAGGCAATATAATACAGCTTATATTGAAATTCCAAAGAAAAATGGAAAAAGTGAAATCGCAGCAGCAGTGGCCCTATACCTAACTTGTGGTGATGGGGAGTGGGGGGCAGAAGTTTATGGATGTGCTGCAGATAGACAGCAAGCATCTATTGTATTTGATGTAGCAGTAGATATGGTGGAGCAATGTCCAGCTCTTAAGAAGAGAATCAAGCCAGTGATATCACAAAAAAGATTAGTCTTTATGCCAACAGGAAGCTTTTATCAAGTACTATCTTCAGAGTCTTTTACAAAGCATGGACTTAATGTTCATGGAGTAATTTTTGATGAACTTCATGCACAGCCCAACAGAAAACTATATGATGTTATGACTAAAGGTTCAGGGGATGCTAGAAAGCAACCTCTTTTCTTTTTAATCACTACAGCAGGAACTGATAGAAACTCCATTTGTTATGAAGTACACCAAAAGGCAGAGGATATTTTAAGAGGTAAGAAAAAGGACTCTACATTTTATCCTGTTATTTATGGAATCAGTGATGATGACGATTGGACAGATGAAAAAAACTGGTTTAAGGCTAATCCTTCATTAGGTCATACCATTGATATAGAAAAAGTAAGAGCAGCATTTATTAGTGCTAAGGATAATCCAGCCGAAGAGAATCTATTTAGACAGCTTAGGCTTAATCAGTGGGTCAAGCAATCTGTACGATGGATGCCAATGGACCTATGGGAGAAATGTTCATTCGTAGTAGATGCAGAAAAATTAAAAGGAAGAGAATGCTACGGTGGTTTAGACTTATCGAGTTCCAATGACATTACAGCCTTTGTTTTGGTATTTCCTCCAACAGATATAGATGATAAGTATTACGTTCTTCCTTTCTTTTGGATTCCAGAGGAAAATTTAGAATTAAGAGTAAGAAGGGATCATGTGCCTTATGATGTTTGGAAACAGCAAGGATACTTGGAAACTACTGAAGGAAACGTGATTCATTATGGATTTATTGAGAAGTTCATTGAGGATTTAGGTACTAAATATAACATTAAAGAAATCGCCTTTGACCGATGGGGAGCTATTCAAATGGTACAGAACCTAGAGGACTTAGGATTTACTGTAGTTCCATTCGGACAAGGCTTTAAAGATATGTCTCCACCTACAAAAGAACTAATGAAAATAACCATGGAAAAGAGGATAGCCCATGGAGGAAATCCAGTGCTATCATGGATGATGGATAATATTCATGTAAGGACGGATCCTGCCGGAAATATTAAGCTTGATAAAGCTAAGTCTACTGAAAAAATAGATGGGGCAGTTGCTATGGTGATGGCACTAGATAGGGCAATTAGGAATGAAGGAGGAAATAGTGGAAAGTCGGTTTATGATGATAGAGGAATTCTAATATTATAAACATTAAAGCTAACCTATTATATAGTGACTCTGATTATGGTGAAGGAGCATCTAGATAAATCTATTTTAATATAACAGCTCTTATGAACTATGGTATAATTTTGTTAAGAAGAGCAAATTGAATTTTGGAGGTGGATTTGTGGAGAAATTAATAGAATATGTAGAAAAACTGCCACTAACCAGTTTAACGATAGGCATTATAGTTCCTTTAGTTTCTGCGTTTCTCTCATATTTTTTAGTAGAGAGATCTGCCCAGAAAAAAGACGCAAATAGATTATATATACAAATAGAATTATTGAGGAGAGAATTAGAATGTAATAAGATAGTTATAGAGGATTTCTTAGAATTAAATAAAAAATATCAACATAAGAAAAGTAAAATTTTAGTAGAAAATGTAATTCTAAAGAAAGAACTTTATGAAGTCTTATTAAGACTTGAAAATATTAAAAAAGATTACTTTGCTTTTGATCAGTATGTTTTTGAACGACCTTCTATACTATTGAAATTAAGTAGTGAAATAGAAAAATTAGAAGAAAATTTAACTGATTTAAAACAAGAAATGGTAGTATTGTCTCAGAGTGAAAATCCTATTATATCAAGAGAAAAAGCCCTACAAATTTTAAATATTGAAGAACAAATAAAAGAGAAAAAAAAGGAGATTTACATAAATATTGAAAGAGACGTATATAAAGAATTTATGTTAATACAGCAATATATAGATAGTAATTTAATAGAAGGTTGGTATGAGAAAATTGACGATAGTGGTAAGGTTAATTTAAAAATATTTAAATATATATATGACAACATAAACGAATTTAATAATTTGCAAGATAAAACTAAAGAAAATGTTGTTCAATTGTATAAAACATTATTAATGTATGAAATACGTTTAGATGATACCATTATAAATGATAATAGATTTGATGAAGAAATGTTCCAGTTTTTTTATGGTGAAAGGTACAAAGAACATCCTATGATTGAAATCTATAAAGATTTTTATCATCAAGAATTCTTACATAAAATTATTTCAAATTATAAATTTAATATTTTAAATCAAAGGTGGGACATATTGAAAGATGGCTTGGTACTATTAAATGATAGGGAGTTATATATCGATATTGATGATTTTTATGATAGCATTGATTTTCTAAAAAATTTACAATCCATTGATATGAATGAAACTAACCTAAAAAGATTAAATGAGGAATGTAGCAATTTACTTCATAATGTTAAAGGTATTCAAAATAATCTAATTAAAAAAGAGAAAAGTGTAAAGAAGCTTTGTTGATTGAATAGTAATAATATTTGAGTGTTTGGTTATATCATGAAAAACTAGGGGGCGTGGCATGAATCTAGAGGATTTTCTACAACATAAAAGTTTTAAAAAATATGAAAAAACAATAGACTCTATTAGAGAAAAATTTATTGAAATGGGATGCGAAAAGTATTTGTGGCCTAATTATAAAGAGCAGCAGGAGTCTATGAAAAGCACACAACTTCTATTAGAAGCAGATGGCCATTTTGTTGCTAATGATACCGTATCAAAATTTATGAAACAATTTGAGTGGATAGATTGGGAGAATGAAGTTGCATTTATTTACCCAGAAGATTATTCTCATACTTTTTTTATTATCAGAGAAGTAGTAAAGAAAGCTGAAAAAAATATAATTATAGATAATTTATTTGATTTAGATGAAACAATAAATCATCTTACTGTATTTAATAGAAAAAATATAGATGATATAGCATTTATGTTTCATTTGGTATATTACTTTTTTATGAGTGATAATTTTGGTGGGTACAAATTGTTTGGTAAAGGCTTGATGTATTATGCAAATGCACTTTGTTATAATGGGGTTGACTTGAGGAACCACGTTCTCCTAAGTTTACTGGCACATTTTCAGGGGAATATGATAAGGCGAGATACAAATCCATTTTTGATTTTGGAATGTCGTGAAGCTACGCAACTTGTAATTGAACATAAATATTTTAAAAATGAATTAGAGCTTTTTAGAAACTTGTATGAATTAATTTTGCTGGAATTTCATAATTGGTATAAAAATACCAAGAAGACTGTGGAAGGGTATACATATGATTGGAAAAGTAGAAAGGAAAATATATTTAGCAAGTTAGTAAATGACGGGGTGATACAATCAAAGTGGAAGTCAGAGGAAACATTGTTTAAAATTATTAAAAGTAAGTACCCAAGCGCATTGTATCAACATAGACCCAGTTGGCTATCACCACAGAGTTTAGATATTTTTATTCCTGAACTAAAGATAGGTATTGAGTATCAAGGTATACAACACTATGAAAGTATTGATTATTTTGGGGGTGAAGAGGGATTTAAACATAGAGTTTGGCTAGATAATGAAAAGAGACGTAAATGCTCAGAAAATAGTATTGCTTTAATTGAGTGGAATTATCAAGAAAGTATTAATTTAGCAAACTTGAATAAAAAACTATCTGCAGTATAGATAAATAAGGCATCCACTAACATGGGTGCTTTTTTCATGCCCATTTATAGGAGGTGATGACATTTGAAGATACCCATTATATCAAAAATTTTTAGGTCGAGAGCAGACCCTAAAAATAGTATGTGGCAAAGTGCCTATCAATTTTTCTTTGGACCTACTTCTAGTGGGAAGATGGTTAATGAGAAAACAGCTATGCAAACAACAACAGTATATGCCTGTGTAAGAATTTTATCGGAGACTATTGCATCTTTACCCTTACACACATATAAAAGGACTGACAGAGGAAAAGAAAAGGCACTGGACCACCCAATATATTATTTACTTCATGATGAACCCAACCCCGAGATGACTTCATTCGTGTTTCGTGAAACACTGATAGGTCATCTTTTACTTTGGGGAAATGCCTATGCTCAAATTATCCGAGATGGTAGAGGGAAGGTAATGGCACTCTATCCTCTAATGCCAGATAAGATGACAGTCCATAGAAGTGAGGCAGGTGAACTTTATTATATCTACAACAAAGAGGGACAGGAGCATATTCTTCGAAACTGGGAGGTTCTTCATATTCCAGGACTAGGATTTGATGGACTTGTAGGCTATTCACCAATTGCTATGGCGAAGAATGCAATCGGTATGGCAATAGCAACTGAAGAATATGGTGCAAATTTCTTTAATAATGGAGCCAATCCCGGTGGTGTTTTAGAGCATCCTGGAATTTTAAAAGACCCAGAAAGGGTGAGGAAGAGTTGGAACAGTGTCTATGGAGGTAGTGGCAATGCCCATAAGGTTGCAGTGTTAGAGGAAGGTATGAGCTTTAAACCTATTGGGATACCCCCAGAACAAGCCCAATTTCTTCAAACAAGAAAGTTTCAATTAAATGAAATTGCCCGTATCTTTAGAATTCCGCCCCATATGATTGGAGATTTGGAGAAGTCCAGTTTTTCTAACATTGAGCAGCAGTCATTGGAGTTTGTAAAATACACTCTGTCTCCGTGGCTATCAAGGTGGGAGATGGCCATGAAAAAGGCTCTACTGTCCCCATCAGAAAAAAAGGACTACTTTATAAAGCTTAATGTGGAGGGACTTCTTCGAGGAGATTACAAGAGTCGAATGGAGGGATATGCAACTGGAATTCAAAATGGCTTCCTATCTCCAAATGATGTAAGGGAATTAGAAGATCTAAACACCATCGAACATGGGGATGTCTATGCAGTTAATGGGAATATGTTAAAACTTGAGGACATAGGAGCCTATGCAAAGAAGGAATCAGATACAGATAAGGAAGGAGGGGAAAAGTAGATGAAGTTTTGGAACTGGGTTAAAAACGAAGATGGAAGGACCCTTTATCTCGATGGGTACATTGCCCAGGAGAGTTGGTTTGAAGATGAAGTTTCCCCTAGGGAATTTAAAGCAGAATTAGATGAGGCAGATGGTGATATCACCCTTTGGATCAATTCCCCAGGGGGTGATGTATTTGCTGCCAGTCAAATTTACACCATGTTAAAGGAGTATCTAGGAAGAGTTACAGTGAAGATCGATGGCATTGCAGCCAGTGCAGCATCTGTAATTGCCATGGCTGGAGATGAGGTACTCATGTCACCAACGGCTATGCTTATGATTCATAATCCTAGCACCATTGTGTGGGGTGAAGAAGCAGATATGAAACGTGGCATTGAAATGCTAGCAGAAGTAAAAGAAAGTATCATTACTGCCTATGAACTAAAGACAAAACTTCCGAGAAACAAAATATCTCAGATGATGGATAGAGAAACCTGGATGAGTGCCAATAAGGCTCATGAATTAGGATTTTGTAACAAGGTGTTATATACAGAAACAGAAGTTCCTGAAAATATCGTAAATAGCTTCATGTTTGATAGGGTCACTATTACCAACAACTTTATGGGTAAGTTTCAAAAGGCAAAACAAGCTAAACCACAAGGAAGCAAAGATAGTGATCCTAAGGAAAAAGGAACCCCATATAATCATCTAGTCAAAAGACTAGAACTATTGAAATAGGAGGAATGGATAATGAATAAGATTTTACAGTTAAGAGAAAAAAGAGCAAATGTATGGGAAAACGCTAAAGCGTTTTTAGACAGTAGAAGAGGAGAAAACGGACTGTTATCTCAAGAAGATACAACCACTTACGAAAAAATGGAGGAAGAAGTTGTAGCTCTAGGAAAGGAAATTGAAAGACTAGAAAGGCAAGCTACTTTAGATTTAGAACTTTCAAGGGCAACAAGCAACCCTATTACATCAAAGCCAACCAATCTAGATGAGCCAGAAAGAAAAGGTAGAGGATCAAGAGAATACGTACAAGCCTTCTGGAATGCCATGAAGAGTAAGAGTAGCTTAGATGTGCAGAATGCTCTCCGGATTGGTCAGGACTCAGAAGGGGGATACTTGGTTCCAGATGAATTTGAAGCTACATTAATTCAAGCACTTAATGATGTAAACATCATGAGAACTCTGGCAAAAGTTATCACTACATCCTATGGGGACAGACAAATTCCTGTGGTATCCTCTAAAGGAACAGCTTCTTGGATTGAAGAGGGTGGAGCCTTTAATGAAAGTGATGATACCTTTAGTCAGGTTATTTTAGGGGCTCATAAGCTTGGGACGATTATTAAGATTTCAGAGGAACTACTAAATGACAGTGTGTTCAACCTAGAAAACTATATTGCCACAGAGTTTGCAAGAAGGATTGGTGCTGCTGAAGAAGAAGCCTTTATTAAAGGAAATGGAAGTAACAAGCCTACTGGAGTTCTTAATACAGCTCAAGTTGGTATTACAACAGCAATAGCCGATGCCATTACCTTTGATGAAGTCATTGACCTTTGGCATTCTCTAAGAGAGCCCTATCGAAAAAATGCAACATGGCTATTAAATGATAGCACGGCAAAGGCCATCAGAAAGCTTAAGGATGATAACGGTCAATATATTTGGCAGCCTTCTGTTCAAGTAGGACAACCAGATAAAATTCTAAATAATCCAGTAAAGACTTCAGCCTTCATGCCAGAGATTGGAGCAGGGGAAAAGGTACTATCCTTTGGGGATTATTCCTACTACTGGATTGCAGACAGACAGGGGAGATCCTTCCAAAGACTAAATGAACTATATGCTGTAAATGGTCAGGTTGGATTTAGAGCCTACCAAAGAGTAGATGGAAAGCTGATCCTTCCAGAAGCAGTGAAGGTACTGACAATGAAATCAGCTTAGATAAATTAATGGTTAGAAGATACTAAGACTTTTGAAGAGGGGTCTTTTTTTTATGCCCCTCTTTAAGGGTTTTTGGGAAGTTAATGGAGGTGAAGCAGGTGAAAGTGAGGATTAATACATCTCTTTCAGGCTTGAATTTTAGCTATAAAAAGGGTGAAGAAGTAGACATGGAAGAAAGAAAAGCAAAGGAATGGATTAAGGCTGGAGTAGCCGTGGAAGTAAAAGTCCAAGAAGCAACTAAAAAGACGGCCAATAATGCCTCGAAATCTAAATCCGATGGGTAGGTGGGAAGATGATAGCACTGGAAGATGTAAAACTTTATTTGAGAGTAGACAGTGACGAAGAGGATACTTTGATTACTTCCTTTATAGAAGCATCAGTAGAACTCTGTGAAGGAATTTTAAGATATCCACTTACAGAGTTTGAAGAAATACCAGAACTTGTGAAGCATGCTGTTCTTTACAGCGTCAGTGCCATGTATGAAAATAGGGAGGGGGAAAACATTAAAAATACATTGGATACCATAAAAAGGCTCCTAAGTCCCTATAGAAAAGAGAGCTGGTGATAGGGTGAAGATAGGAAAACTTCGTCATCGCATTACCATACAGGAGTATCAGGCAACAAGGGACAGCTTCGGTGCTGAGGTAAAGGAATGGGTGGATATAAAAACAGTATGGGCAAGTATCGAGCCCTTATCTGGAAGAGAATATTTTTCTGCAAAGCAAATCAATGCAGAGGTTACAACGAAAATAAGAACTCGTTATCTTAAAGGAATACATCCTAAGATGCGGGTTCTTTTTAATGATAGGATTTTTGAAATCCTTTCTGTTATCAATGTTGAAGAAAAGAAAAGAGAACTTGAACTGATGTGCAAGGAGGAAGTTTAATGGGGAGAAGCTATTCATCAAGGCAGAGAAAAGTGAGTTCAGGTATTGAAGGAGCAGATGAAGTTATAAAACTCCTTAAAGACATGGGGATTGCAGCAGAGAAGATACTGGAGAAAGCTGCTGAAGAAGGAGGCAAAATTGCTCTTAAGGAAGCCAAAAGAAGATGCCCTGTAGATTCAGGGAGGTTAAAGGCAAGTTTGCATTTAACAAAGGGAAAAAAGAGTCAAAGTAAAGCAGATGTTAAAATAGCGACGGGAAAACAGGAGTATTACGGTACCTTTGTAGAGCTTGGAACGAAACATCAAGGAGCAAAACCCTACCTTAGACCAGCAGTTGATGAGAAACAGGGAGAGATATCAAAGGCAGTTAATCAAGCAGTTCTTAGGGCATTAGGGAGGTTTCGATAATGGAACTGGGAGAAGCACTTTTTCAGTATTTATCAAATCATTCTGACCTAAAGGAGAAAATTGGAGATAGGATTTATCCTATAATGATGCCCCAAAATGCAAAATTACCAGTGATCATATATTCTCAAATATCAACAAGAAGAAGCCATGCTCTGCAAAAAGACACAGGCTTTGTTAGCCAAACAATACAGTTCTCCTGCCATGGAAAAAGCTATAAGGAAGCAGTTGCACTTTCAAAAACCCTTAGAAAAATACTGCAGAATTTCAGTGGCACTATGGGTGATTTAACCATTCAAGGGGTTCTTTTAATTGGCGAAGTAACACTAAGCCAAGGAACTACAACAAATTATAGAACCGATCAATTTATCATTTCAACAGATTATGAATTTCAATATATAGAAGATTAGGTGGTGAAAACAGATGGCAATAGCAGGTAGAAAAGGTAAGGTTGAGATTGGAGATAACACTTTAGTTTCGGAAATTAAAAACTGGTCTTTAGACATAGGCTCTGAAACCATAGATACCTCCTGTTTTGGGGTGGAGTGGAAACAGTACATTGCAGGAATTATGGAGTGGACTGCTTCAGCAGAAGGAATGTTTAATGTTCAAAATGATACCGATGGACAGAAGGCTCTACAAACAGCTTTTTTAAATGGAGAGACAGTATTATTAAAACTTTATGTCAATGCAACGGTTTATTATAGTGGCACTGCAATTATCACAAGCCTATCCATTGAAGATGATGTATCAGATGCAGTAACCATTTCCTTTGAATTTCAAGGAACAGGGGAACTAAGCTTTGAAGGTGGATTCTAAGAATGTATAGTAGAGGCAAGATAGCTGCTGTATTTGATGGAGATGTACAAATAGGTCTTTTATTAAACTGGGAATGCACCTTCCAAAAATTCAGTTTCGAAGTAAATGTGAAAAGCTACTGGTTTGAAAAACAGCCAGAAGAAAGTAAAGAGTACACCATCCATCTTTATCTCGACAGCAGTAAAAGCAGAAGAAGATATGAGGGGTGTGTTTTTATTTTAGAAGAAGTAGAAGTCAGTAATGAAATAATCAATAAACCCCTCGAATTAATAGGTAGGGGACAGCTTGAATATAGGGAGGAATGACAATGGGTAAAATGGGAGTCACTTTAGAATTAGACAGACCTAGAACCTTAAGGTATGGGATGAATGCCTTAGTTAAGATTGAAGAGCTAACAGGAAAGCCTATCAGTAAATTAGACTTAGAAAATATCAGTATGAAGGATCTTCGAACCATTGTGTACGGAGGTCTTTTTCATGAGGATAAATCTCTGACACCAGAGGTGGTTGGGAATCTGATTGATGAATATAGTTCAATGGAAACAGTAGCAGAGAAACTAGGAAAAGCTATGGAACTTGCCTTTGGTGGGGGAAAGTCCAAAAGACCGGCGGTGAAAAAGAACAAGGAGGAGAATGGAGCTTTGACGGACTCCTAAGGGTAGCCGTTGGTCGATTAGGTTTATCTCCACAAAGCTTTTGGGACTATACTCCCTACGAACTTTCTATAGTAAGTGATGCTTATCAGTACAAACAGCAGGAAAAGCAACAAGACCTTCTTTATTTGGCTTGGCATATTGAAGCCTTTGCAAGACAGAAGAAAATGCCTAAGTTAGATAAGATATTGAAAGTAGTTAAAGCAAAGGAAGAGAAAAAAACTGGCAGTAGAGATCTTTTGAAAATTGCAGAGAAGAAGGGGCTGAAAGTACCAAAATAGGTGCTTTTTTTATTGCAGTAAATTATATGAGGAGGTGAGGGTGCTTGGCTATTATTCGAAATCTTGTAGTAAAAATTGCAGCAGACATTTCATCATTACAAAAAGGATTATCAGATGCACAGAGCCAGTTGAACAGCTTCTCAAGACAGATGGGGAATATCGGTAAGACCCTCACCGCTGGAGTAACTATTCCTCTTACAGCTCTTGGGGGAATTGCCCTTAACACAGCAGCAAACTTTGAACAGTCTATGGCTAATGCAGCTTCAGTTTCAGGGGCTACTGCTGAAGAACTAGAGAAGATGACAAGTGTAGCTAGGGAAATGGGAAAGTCCACTGTATTTTCAGCTAGTGAAGCAGCTGATGCCATGTATTATATGGCCAGTGCTGGATATAAGGCAGGGGAGATGGGAGAGGCTATTAAGCCTATTCTAGATTTAGCAGCAGCTACCCAGAGTGATTTGGCTTTTAGTACAGATACTGTTATTGCCACCCTTAATCAGTTTGGTTTAAAGAGTCAAGATGCAGGTAAGGTCACTAATATATTTGCAGCGGCCATTGGGAATTCCCAAGCTACCCTTGATAAACTTGGAACATCCATGAGTTATGTAGGACCAGTGGCCAATAGTTTAGGCTACTCCATTGAAGAAACAGCAGCAGCCCTATCACAGCTATATAATGCAGGTTTTGATGGTTCAAAGGCTGGAACCGTATTAAGGGGAGCCTTATCCCGTTTGATGAAGCCAACAAAGGCTGTCAATGATGCCCTTGTTGAATTGGGATTAACCTATGGTCAAGTAAATCCAGCTACAAATTCCATTGCAGATATTGTAGGTATTTTAGGGGATAAATCCATTACAACAGCTCAAGCCATTGCCATCTTTGGACAAGAAGCAGGTCCTGGTATGATGGCTTTAATCTCTCAAGGCTCAGAGGCTTTAATAGAAATGGAAGCAAACCTTACGGGAACCGATGCAGCAGCCCTTATGGCTGAAAAACAGCTGGATACCTTTAAGGGAAGTATGAAGCTTTTAAAATCAGCAGTGGAAGAAGTTGCTATTCAGTTTGGGAATATTTTAATTCCTATTCTTAGAGATTTAGTAACAGGATATGTACAGCCGGCTGTCCAGTGGTTTTCCAACTTAGATGAAGGGGTTAAGCGGATGATTGTAACGGTAGCAGCTATTGCTGCAGCCATAGGTCCCTTCTTTTTAATCTTAGCAGGATTAGCAAAGGGACTTAGTGCAGTAGCTGGTGCGATATCCTTTTTAATTTCCCCCATAGGACTTGTTATCGTGGGAATAGCGGCTTTAACTGCAGGTCTAATCTATTTATGGAACACCAATGAGGATTTTAGAAATACTGTAGTATCCATATGGCAGAGTATATCCCTTGCAGTGGCCTCAGCCATTGAAGGAATTAAGGCATGGTGGGATACCTATGGAGAGGGAATCATCAACACAGTGACAACAGTTTTTACAGCCATTTGGACAGTTGTATCTACAGTTTTAGGACAACTTTGGGAGAGTCTAAAGGTGTTCTTTTCTTATGTAGAGCCCATATGGGAGGCATTAAAAAGTCTGTTCATGTCCTTATGGAATGTTATTGAACAATTGTGGCAGTTGTTAGAACCGGTGTTCATTGCTTTAGGTGCCATTATTGCTATGAATATGGCTATTGCAGTGGGGGCAATTAATGGAGTGATTCAAGCCTTAGGTCCCTTTATTCAGGCAGTAATTAATGCAGTTAGTATTATTGTAGATGTTATAGGATTAGTTATAGCTGTCCTACGGGGAGATTGGTCAGCAGCTTGGGATTTTATGAAGTCCATTGCAGAAAATACATGGCAGTTAATTGTAAATGTCTTTAATACCATCCTAGGTTTTATTAAAGGTTTTGTTGAAGGTGTAATTTCCCTATTTAAAGGATTATGGTATGCCTTAGTAGGAGGTTCCATTATTCCTGATATCGTTAATGGGGCTTTATCTTTCTTCACTAATATGCTAAAGGGCATCACTGAAACCGTAGGGAAGATAGTGAAAGGCGTTATTAATGGATTCAAAGGGGTGTTTAACTTCATAAGTGACACAGTAAAAAATGCTTGGAGTTGGGGTGCCAATTTATCAAAGAGTTTAGCTGATGGAATTAGATCAGGTATCAATGCAGTGGGAGAAGCAACAAAGAGTGTAGCCAATAAAATAAAAGGATTCTTAGGTTTTTCATCCCCCACAGAAGAAGGTCCTGGTTCAGAATCAGATAAGTGGATACCCAATCTCTTTGATATGTTGAACGCAGGGATTAAAGAAGAAATACCAAAACTTAATGCTGCTCTTTCAGCTGCTATGAATCCAACTATAGAACCTAGTAGTGGTATGGGAATGGTAAGGAATATAGATACTGTTATGGGTAATGAAGATACCCTATCAAAGGCAGTATACCAAGGGGTTTTAGATGCACTAAAGTTCAGCAGTATGGAGGCTGGAAATGATCAAAAGGAAATCGTCCTAAAAATTGACGGGACCAGCTTTGCCAGAGCAATTATACCAAACCTTATGAAGGAAAAACAAAGAGGCATAGGATTGGTGGTGAAGTAGATGGAGGTTAAAATAGCTGGAGTTCCTATACTCAACTTATCGGAGTACAAGATTTCATACTCTGATATTCAACGAATCAACCAAACAGCAAGCGGCAGCACAAAAATTGACTATATTGCTACTAAAAGAAAGCTAACCTTAGGTTGGAGATATCTCTCAGATAGTCAACTTGATAGCCTTTATACCCTGTTAAACCAAAATCGCCCCTTTTTTAGTGTGGAGTACATGGAAGCAGGAAGAGTGGAGACTATGGTCTGCTATGTAGAGAACTTTGATACAAGTCTATGGAACACAATAAGGGGTCAGAGGTATTGGGAGAATGTAACCTTAAGCTTAATGGAGCAGTAGAGGAGGTGGCTTATGATTTCAACCAGTGAAAACTACAAAGAAAAAGTATCCTCCGACTATAGAAAATGGAAGGGGAAAATTGAAATCTATTTCGAAGGAGAAAACAACCCTCCAACAGTATTTGATGATGAGGAGATGATAAGCCTCTCTCTTTTAGAAGAATTAAGTGGGGATGCTTTAGGTCCAGTTGGCAGTGTTACTGCTAATGAACTGAGATTTACATTGAATGATACGGATAAAATGTTTCTACCTACCAATACAGAAAGTCCATATTATCAAAAACAGGTGCCAGGAATTATAGTAAAGGCTTTTTTAGGACTTGAGGTTGGTGGAGATTTTGAATACATTCCTCTTGGAAAGTTTAAAACTTCAACGTGGAATTATGATTACGATGGATTAACCGTCAATGCCACCTGTTATGATATTTTGGCGGATTTAATGAAACAGCCAATGCCTATCATACCCATACAGTACAGTAAAACCTTAAAGGAGGCCTTTGAAGTCCTCTTTTATTTTTTAGGATTATCAACTAGTGAGTACAGTATTGATTCTGGCCTCACACAAATGTTGGATATATTTTGGTACGAAGGAGATACAGTGGGAGAATGCCTTGAAAAGTTAGCTACTGCTGGGTTTTCTTCCGTGTATGTAGACAGATATGGAGTTATAAAGATAAGAAGGCTCTTAAATCATGAAGCATTTATTTCCCACTGGACAGGAGAAGATCAGATTTTATCTATGGAAATAGAAAGTCCCTATGACAAAATCTATTCAGGCATGGACCTAACCTATAAGAAATCCTATGTGGGAAATGTAGAAAAACCGGAAGAAATATTGTCTTTAACAGATCTTCAAGTTCCAAGTGGAAACATTACTTTAGATAGGGTATCTCTTAATGGGCCGGTTGCATTTCTCCACAGTATTGAACTAAAGAAAAGAAGCTCGCATCAAGTATACCTTGACTCAGCAGAGGTTGGAGTTAATCTAGGTAAATTCATTCTTTCATCACCACTGGGAACAACTGTAGATTTAAATATATATGGCTATAAGGTGGAGGAAGCAAGTTTTACAATTCAGCAGAAAAATTCTACAGTAGTTGGGATGGTGGGAGAAAAAACATATTTCTATGAAACCCAATACATTCAAAATGAAGGATACGCAGTAGCAGTAAGTGCCAATATGCTTAAAATGCTGAGTTTCCCAAGTAGAAATGTTCGAATAGAGGCTAGAGGAAATCCTGCCTTAGAAGTTGGAGATGTGATAAAAATATCCGATGAAAGACTAAAGGTTGTCAATAAAGAAATTCTTGTAACAAAACTAGAGTATGCATATGATGGAGGACTTAGCTGTAGCGTTTATGGAATGGCCAAAGAAGCATTATCATAAATAGGGGAGGTGAAGGGAATGGGCTATAGTGCCAGCTTACTTAAAAATTCAACAGCAGTAGATGGACTTTCTAACTGGACTTCTAGTGGCGTGTGGGTTGCTAATTTTGGCATTACCCAAGGACACATCTTTGTCTTAACGGGAGATGCCTATATGACCCAATCCGTAAATCTAGCAAATCTTGATTTTAAGCCCTATTCCTTTAAACTGACCCTCACCTATCGAGTAGATGAAGCACCTCTGATTCAAGAGCCAAAGATAAAAGCACGATGTAGAATGACCTATTATTACTCAGATGGCAGTATGGACGAGTTTATTCATCCCATAGGAAGTATAACATTTCCAGAGAGTTTAAGACCTATAGGCTATCCTACATGGAAGAAAATCACCATAGAACCTGAAAGGGAAGAAGATAAAACAATCCTTTCGGTTGGGATTTACATTGAAAAGGAAGGGACTATAGGGAATCTCTGGGTAGATAATGTAGATCTTAGGCATTTAGACAATGAGCTTTTAGAAAGGGAAGATAAAGGTAAAGATTTTAACTCTATTATTACCGACGATGATGGACTTCATATTTATGATGGAAATGCCTTTGAAGGTGCTGAAAAGATTATAACCCTAGGCCGTCATGATAAAAGGGAAGAAATTAATTTGTTTGGTCTAAAAGTGAAAGGACCTCAAAGTAATCATGAAGTTAAGTTGGGGCAAGTAGATGTTTATACAGAAGAAGAGGAAAAAAAGATTCGCTATGGTCTTGAAATCAGAGGAAGAAACAATGTAGTTATGTTGGATGAATACGGCATTGACCCAAGGTTCATTAAAACCTTTAAAAACCTAATCTTTAACTCCTCCTTTGAACGGTTTGATCCCGTCAGTAAAATACCCCACTTCTGGACAGGAGGTATTTCCACTGCTGATTCAAGTTTTGACAATACAAGGTCCATGAAACTTAACCCGGGAGAAACCAGTGAACAGACAACAACTCAAGGAAATTATAACCCAAGAGCAAATCCAGCTTGGTGGGATAATAAATCTACGAGAGTTTCCTTCTTTAAAAAAGGTGGGGATGTTCAGGTACAGGTATTTAGTGAATATGACTATGCCCCCTATCCACTAAGAGATGAAGCTGGGATGATGGCAACTTACTATAATACAGGAGAATCTAACAATTGGGATGTGGGAAGATACACCTTTTCCTTTGAACCCCTTAAAAGTGGAAGGGTATGGATTCGCTTTTCTAATATTGGAACAAGGGCAGCCTATATTGATGCAGTTCAAATGGAACCGGATTTTAATGGCAAATACCCATCCTTCTATACCAATGGCCCCTATTCTGTCAGTGCCGATGAGGTTCCTCTTTCAGATACTTGGCTGGAATACATTAATATACCCTATAATCAGACCATTAGCATTCAGTTTAATCAAAGATATACCATACCGCCAACGGTGACGGCTTCTCTACTTCGAAATATACTTGCTGGCAATGTAGGAAGTTCCTTTGGTAGCTATAACATAGTACCTAATATCGATTTAATCATTGAAGAAGAAAATGGATTTCTTTTTTACACAGGAGCCTATATTACCTGGGGAGGTTCAGCACCAGCTTCAATAGACAATGGTTATGTAAGTGTACAAGTGGTGGGGAGGTTGTAGAAATGGTTACTAAATTTCAGCCAGAAATTATGGAGGTGGAATTTAACTTTTCTGCTATGGCTTCTGTAGTATCTCCTAGTGAAAATAGCTTAGAAGTGACAGGCCATTTTAGATCCTTTTCAGATTATATTGGTCTTTTGTTTAACAGTGAAGATTATAGAATGCATGATAGAGCTAAGTATCCTACTAGTAAAAACTACGCAGGGGTAAGTCTCAGTTTTTCTCCTGTTTTTCAAGGAAGTGTGGCAAAGTTTAATGATCTAGAGCAGTTGCCGGCTTTAGCAATATATTATACCGATGGCACTGAGAAGGTTGTTACATTAGGATTTCTCTCTAACAGGGCAAATACTACAGATAGCTACAACTACTGGACAGGGGAGGTGGCTTTATCTCATAAATGGATAGCTTGGGACAGTGAAATCGTCTATTGGGAAAAGTGGGTAGTGGTAGGTTATGAAGATGTCTTTGATAGCGAAGGTAACTACCTATACACCCGTGAAATTACAGAACTTCATACTGGCTATGGTTCAAGGGAGTCTGACTACGTTCTAGACTATGCTAATGGAAGGATTGCTCCAGTTGCAGGAAGCGGAATTCTCTATGCAGCTGATATTTGGGTTACTTACGAATATGGCTTGCATCAAACCTATACTATTCATTTTGACAACCTAAAGGAAGGGACACATCCAAACAATGCTGTCAGTGTAGGTAATACAAATATTGAAAGAATTGTTATTCCCATAATCCCTACTTATTATATAGAAGGAAAAAATGAATTAACAGGAAACTCTGATGAAATTAAAGTTGTGTTTAATAATTGGTTAGTAGCAGGAGGAGCGTTAGGTGATTATCCTGAAGTAGTAGCAGAACATCCTTTTCGAGTAGCAGAAGGTTATGATGATGAATACTATAGAAACCCTTTAAGGTTGGTACAATCCACATATCATTTAGGTTATAGGAAAATCATCAACTTATATATTGGTGCCTCTCATTATTACGATAAAAAAGGGACAGTTGGAGCTGATTCAACAGATCATAATACTCAAACACTTATACAAGAAGTAGGTATCTGCACAGCAGCAAAGCAGTGGGTGAGATATTTATGCAGAGCCATGAAGGAGTATGGGTTTGAAACTTTGATAATGTCAGTATCCATGGAAAATCTGCAGCTACCGGAGGAGTGGAGACAGAAAATGTATGATGGGAAGTATGGACAAACGGGATGGGAACCCCCTACCTCATTTTTTAGTCCCACCAATCAGCAGGCGAGGAAATATTATGAGAAGGTATGTAGGGAGTTATTAGATATTATGGTGGAAGAGGGAATGCCCCCAATACTGCAGCTGGGAGAACCTTGGTGGTGGTGGCAGGAGTTTATGCCGGGAAATGTTCAACAGCCCTATCCTGGAAGACCGCCCTGTTTTTATGATGAAGCCACAAAACAGAAATTTCAAAGTGAGAAGGGAAGGCAGTTACCTGTTTATACAACATCAGATATCCCACTGACACCGGGAAATATAGAAGTCCTTGAATGGTTAAGAGACCAATTAGGGGACTTTTCTAATTTTGCAAAGGAAATCGTTAAAAGTTATTTTGGAGGGCAATATACAGTTCTATTCTTCCCACCATCAGTATTGGATGCAGAAAGGGTTCCAGAAGGAATACGAATCGTAAATGTTCCTATAGAGGATTGGAGAAATCCCAGCCTGGACTTTATTCAGATAGAGGACTATGACTGGGTGGTCCATGAAAATGAAAGACATCCGGAAATCTTTGACTTTGCTCTAGATTTTCTTAGGTATCAGCAGCATAAAACCCATTACTTTGCAGGCTTTGCTTGGGAAGAGTTCACCAATCTATTTGGTAAAAGTATAGAAAAACAGTGGCAGTTAATTGAAAGTGCAGCGGTTATAGCATTATCTAGAGGAATGAGGGAGGTTTTTGTATGGGCAGGAACACAAATCAGAAGAGATAGTTGGATGCCTGATATCCCAGTAAAATACATTCCAAGGATGATTAATAGGACACTTCTGAGAATTGAAAAGATGGATATATAGAATACCAAATGAAATTTTAAAAAAAATCAATTATAAATGTTGGGAGGAGGAAGTAATTTGAAGGATTTTATAAATTCAATACAGTTTATTTTTACAGCTGTTGGAGCATTCCTGGGATGGTTTTTAGGAGGTTTTGACGGCTTTTTATATGCTCTTTTGGCTTTTGTGACTATTGATTATGTAACGGGAATAATGCTTGCAGTTCTACAGAAGAAACTCTCCAGTGAAATAGGCTTTCATGGGATATTCAAAAAGGTTCTTATCTTCACTATGGTTGCAGTAGGTCACACTGTAGATACTTATATTATTCAAAATGGTAGTGCCATTCGCACCGCTGTTATTTTTTTCTACCTTTCAAATGAAGGGATTAGCATTTTAGAGAATGCTTCAAAAATAGGACTACCGATACCTGATAAGTTAAAGGGCGTACTATCTCAGCTTAGTAGGGAGGATGAGTAGAATGGCAAGATTATGCTTTGACTATGGCCATGGAGGAAGTTATCCAGGAGCTGTTTACAAAGGAAGAAAGGAGTCAGAAGATAATCTTAGTATAGGAATGGAGGTAGCCAAGGAACTTAGACGTCATGGCATTGAAATAGATGAAATTAGAACTACTGATGTAGCTGTAAGTTTAAAACAAAGAAGTGAATTTGAGAACAAAGGGAACTATGACTACTTCATATCTTTTCATAGAAATGCCTTTAAACCGGAGGTAGCTACGGGGGCTGAAACCTTTGTTTATACAAAAGCATCAGCAAAGTCAAAGGTGTTGGCTGAGAAAATACAAAATGCTTTAGTGGGGGTTGGTTTTATCAATAGGGGAGTTAAGACAGCAAGCTTTCATGTACTTAGGGAAATCAAAGCTCCGGCAGTGCTGGTGGAAATGGGGTTTATTGATAATACCAAGGATAATAACCTATTTGATAGCAAAAGAAAAGAAATTGTGATGGGGATTACAAAGGCTATATTAGCTCAGCTTAGAATTTCCTATAAAGAAGATTTAGCTACTGGAAAAACAGATGGGCAGGTCCTTTATAGAGTAATGGCAGGTTCTTATGGGGTCAGAGATAATGCTGAAAAACAAGTGCAAAGGCTGAAGACAGCAGGTTTTGATGCCACCATTATGGTTTTTAATAGGTAACTTCTTTATCTTGTATATAGCTTGACTTCTATCAAGTTTAGAGTGATATATAGTAGTACCAAATTGATAGAAAGGAGGAACTGCAGTGCGAGTGAGGATTATTGAACCCATTAGAAAGGTACAAGATGTAAAGAAAAAGGTATGTGCCTATGCTAGGGTTTCAACTGATAGTGAAGCTCAAGGAGACTCATTGGAAAACCAAACAACCTACTATGAAAACTTAATTATATCAAATCCTGAATATGAGTTTGTAGGTGTATTTGCTGACAAGGGTATAACAGGCACTACCGAAAATAGGCCAGGGTTTAAACGAATGATTAAAGCAGCTAGGGATGGTCAGATAGATTTAATCATTACTAAATCCATCTCAAGGCTTGCAAGAAATACTACAGTAATGCTAGAAGTTGTAAGGGAGTTAAAGGAGTTAGGTGTAGAGGTAAGATACGAAAAAGAAAATATTAATACATTATCAGGGGACGGTGAGTTGATGCTTGCTGTTCTCTCTTCTTTTGCCCAAGAAGAAAGCAAAAATGTCAGTGACAACATTAAATGGAGAGTTAGAAAAAAGTTTGAAGCTGGAGAAGTGATGATTAACACCACTAGGTTTCTAGGCTATGACAAAAGTAAGGATGGCAATCTAATCATCAATGAAGAGGAAGCTAACATAGTTAAGAGGATTTTTAATGAATACCTTGGTGGAAAAGGGACCTTTTTAATTGGAAAAGAACTAAATCATGAAAAGGTTCCAACGGTTACAGGTGGACAGTGGTATGACAGCACTATTTTAACCATTTTAAAAAATGAGAAGTATAAAGGGGATGTCCTGCTTCAAAAGACATATACCCTAGATCATTTAACGAAAAAGAAAGTTAAAAATACTGGAGAGGTAAATAGCTATTATATAGAAAACAATCACCCTGCCATTATTTCAAAAGAAATGTGGGAAAGAGTACAAGAGGAGATTAAAAGAAGAGGAAAGTGCAAAGGG
The DNA here is from genome assembly GCF_900101495.1 of Alkaliphilus peptidifermentans DSM 18978. Taxonomy (GTDB): domain Bacteria; phylum Bacillota; class Clostridia; order Peptostreptococcales; family Natronincolaceae; genus Alkaliphilus_C; species Alkaliphilus_C peptidifermentans. Next base: position 107,268 of record NZ_FMUS01000005.1, on the reverse strand, counting down.
AACACTGGGGGTAGAGATAAATACACAAAACAATATCCCCTATCAAGAATGCTCTACTGTAGTAAATGTGGTGCATCTTTAATAAGGAGAACTTGGAATAGCAAGCTAAGCTGCAGAAAAATTGTATGGCAATGTAGCAACTATATTAAAAACGGAAAAAATTCCTGCGAAGGCACAAAAATAGAGGATGAGATTATTAGCAGGATTAATATAAAGGAAGAAGTGATAGTAAAGGAGGAGATGAAAAATGGCGAGAAATATTACAGTTATACCAGCAAAGGTAAACAGAACAAATCTCGCAGAGAGTTTAAAACCACAGAATCAGAAAATGGCAGCCTACTGCAGGGTTTCCACAGACCAATTAGAACAGTTATCAAGCTATGAAGCTCAAGTAAATTACTACACTACTTTTATAGAAAATCACCCAGATTATACTCTAGCAGGAATTTATGCCGATGAAGGAATAAGTGGTACCAACACTAAGAAGAGAGATCAATTCAACAAGATGATTGAGGACTGTAAAGCAGGTAAGATAGATATGATTATCACCAAATCCATTTCAAGGTTTGCAAGGAACACCCTAGATTGCCTAAACTATGTAAGGCAGCTAAAGGATATAGGAGTAGGGATTATATTTGAAAAGGAAAATATCAATACTTTAGATGCTAAAGGAGAGGTGCTACTTACCATTTTAAGTTCACTGGCCCAAGATGAGAGTAGATCGATATCTGAAAACTCTACCTGGGGAATAAGGCGAAGGTTTGAACAGGGGAAATTACATCTTAACCATACTAAGTTTTTAGGCTATGACAAAGACGCAGAAGGTAACCTTATAATAAATGAAAGCCAAGCAAAGATTGTAAGAAGAATCTATAACGATTTTCTAGATGGTAAAGGAGCAAATAGAATAGCTAGAGAACTTGAAGAAGAAGGGATTATCAATTGGAATGGAAAAGCAAAGTGGTATGAAAGCAGCATAAGAAACATGCTAACTAATGAAAAATACAAGGGTGATGCCTTACTACAAAAGACCTACACAGTAGATTTCCTTTCAAAGAAGAGGACGGAGAACAATGGTGAAATTCCACAGTACTATGTAGAGGAAAGCCATCCTGCCATTATTGATAAAGAAATGTGGGAAGCTGTGCAGCTTGAGATGGAAAGAAGGAAAGCATTTGTTAAAGAGCATGGAATAGCAAAGTTAGACTATGCAACAGTTAAAAACCCCTTTGCAGGTAGAATTATTTGTGGCAACTGTGGAAGTACCTTTGGCAGAAAAGTATGGAACTCTACAGATGAGAGGTTAAAGAGAATCATTTGGAGATGCAATAAAAAGTATGAAAGGAAGGGCAAGAAGAGCTGTAATAGTAGCCACATAGACGATAAAGTTTTATATCTAGCCTTTGTAAACACCTTTAATGCCATGATTGAAAACAAAGACTATTTTATAGATAAATGGAAACAAAGACTTGAAAGTGAAAATGTTTTAGTAAGATATAAGGCAAATCAATTTATAAAGGTTTTGGAAAAGGCAGAACGCCTTAAGGACTTTGATATGAATTTATACTTTAAACTTACTGAGAAGATGACAGTTTTTGAAGATAAAAGGTTGATTGTCAGCCTTTTGGATGGGACGGAAGTTGAGTGTGACATTGAATGAAAACACAATCTAAAGAGCATGTTATTTTACATAAATATCTTATATTTTAGTATAATTGTTATTTCTATAATTTTTCTCTCATATATTGAGGTATAAAACTTTTACCTGTGGGAGTTAAAATTATGGGGGTATATGAAGGGGAATTTGGATTAAACAAGTGGAAAGTATACCAAGGAGACTGCTTAGCAGTATTAAATAGCGAAATAGATGATGATTCGATAGACTGTATTGTTACAAGTCCCCCCTACTGGGAAAGAAGAGCATACGGACAAAGAGGAGGAACGGATGGTAATATCGGAAAATGGAAGTATGCAAATAAAGGGAAACTAATGAAAGGGGAAATAGGAAACGGGTGTAGTTATGAAAAGTATATAAATGACATAGGAGAAGTAATTAAGCTTATGTATAAAAAGCTTAAGAAGAATAAATTTGCATTTGTCAATATCTCAACTTGGCATAAAAACAGTGAATTAATTGATGCAAGTCATGACATAATTAGAATTGCAAAAGATGTAGGATTTAATCATTGGGATACTATAATTTGGATTAAACGGAATCCAATGCCTTCAGGAAGATATAAGGAAAAGTATCTATCTAGTGGGTGGGAATATGTATTAGCCTTTACAAAGGGGAAGGGATTTGCCGTTGAAGCTGATAATTTCCAACCAGGTAATAGTCATTTTATATGTAAGAATTGCGGAGATGATAATTGGTTGGATTTTAAAAATGCAACAAACTATTTTTACAGTAATATAGGATGCTTTGGAAGAAAGAGAAAACCTATGAAATCACATCCTGCACTTTTTCCGATAGAACTTCCTACATATTGTTTAAGTATTGCAACGAAAAAGAATGATATTGTCTTAGATCCTTTTGCTGGTAGTGGAACTACTTTAATTGCTGGATTAAACTTAGGATTAAATGTTATTGGGTGTGAATTAATTCCAGATATTTATTCAGGTCTTGTGGAAGAATTAATTTCTTTAAAATGAATATAGTTGAACAAAAAATACCTATAGTGGCTAAATGCTTTCTATAGGTATTTTTTTATGCAATTAACCCAACACTAAAGATAAAAATCTAGGATTAGGTGATAGAGGTTTGGATGAAACTAATAATCATGAAATAATTTTAAATAAGTTTAATAACTTAAGCTACTATGAGGGATCAACGATCAAAGACAAGATACTAAATAATAGTCATAAAGAAGTTAGAAAACTTCTTAACAATTATAATATTGTAAAACCATGGGACACAAATAGAGCTTGTGGTAAAAGTAACTATTTTGATATTGCAGAACTAAAAACTAACAATATTATTCGGCCTAATAGTAAGTTAGTAGTAACTAGGCCTACTTCTGATCCTGAAAAACCAGTTGTGTATGTCTATCAAAATTGGCAAGATAAATACCAAGAAATAAAGGAAAAAATATTGGATAGAGGTTACTATGAAGGTTTTCAATCAGACTCAAAGAAGATTAAAGGTTGGTTCGAAGAAGAAAATGTGCTCAGATTTGGAACTCTAAAGACTGACAGTGTTTATGTAGAGTTTGAACTTGCAAATTTAAATTCGCTGATAAAGCAGAAATATTACTTTGTAGATAAAGAAACAGCACAACAGTTACATTTAAGTTATCAAGGGCAAATAAGTGCATTAGGTGTGTATTTCGGTTTCAATTCAAAATTAGCCAAAGGGGAAAAAAATCAGAGTTTATATGGGATAAACTTAAATAGTGTTGCATGTTTAACAATGAAGGATATTGATTTGATTAATCTGATTGAGGGTAAGTCAAAAGAACAAGTGGATTTAATAGATGTTATATGGACTAATAAAAAGGGAAAAATTATTGTAGCTTTTGAGGTGGAATTAAAGAGGGTCTGGAAAGATGTATTATTAAAATTTCAAGCTCTAAAACTTTTATGTGGTGACTATGGAAAAGATATTTATTTTGTTATAGTTGGTAATGATCCTAATACGGATTATCCCGTTATTTGTGAATGGGTAAATTCCATAAATTTTAATAGGGATTTTCAAGATGCAAAAATTAAATATTTATCTGTTCAGAAGCTAATTGAGATTTTGACTAAAAGAGATAAGCAGAAAAGCAAACATTTACTACTAGAAGAATTTTTCGATAGCGATGCATTATTAGATATTAATACTAATACAATATATATGTAAGTGGATCGAATATATTAAATAGGGATTGGTTTTTATAATGGAGAAAAGTAAAATGGTGGCTTTACTACATGGTAAAAAATAGATTATTAATATTCCGGGTCAAGGTACACACCAACCTAACCGGATTTTTTGTTTGCAATATATTTAGAGTCTTAGAAGTTTGACGATAATGTAATTATATCAAATGAATAGCGTAGGTGATATAGTGCTAACTATTGAAGAATATGTAGCTAAAAGAAAAAAGGAAGATAAAATTAATGAATTTAATATTGACGAACGAAATGAAAACATGAGACTTTGTGTTAATTATGTTTTCGAATACTTTAATAACTATCTTAATATTACTGAGGCAGAAGAGAGAACAGTTCTTCAGAATGAAAAGCTATATAAATATAGTCAACAGCTGAAGGAATATGATGAGGAGATAAGGGAATGGCTTGCAAGAATATATTCAGAGTATGGAAAGCAAATCAACCGGTATATTGGAAACATCTTAAAAGAAGATGAATTCTTTTTCCTCTATGATTCTGATAAGGAATTTAGAAGCTTATCATATGATTGTTATTCAAAACTTGTAAAGAAATTTCCTTTTATCAAAGACCAAACCGAGATACTATTTTTGTTTATAAAGGATTATCATCGAGTGATGAGTCAAAGAGAGATAAAAAAGGAAAGTGTTTTTATATCTGATGAAATAAATCAGTGGATAGAATCAACATGGAGCAAATATCAAGTAAATGTATGGGCCTTTGTATATAAATGACAGAACATTTCTATGACCATGAAGAGTTATGGCCAGCTACACATAGAAAGAAAAGTAGTTATAATTTTAGGAAGTATGATTATGACATAAAGCAAAAAAGTAATCTATTTAATCTTGATTCATTATATAGGAGAATGCCAAAGAAACCTTATACTAAAGGGAAAAAGCAAGGGTTTGAGATATTAATGATGTATCACTGGATTCACAGGCTAGAAGGTGACGATGATTATTGGCAAGAGTATTTACAAAAAACTCTACCAGCGTTAAATTAAATTAAATAAGTTAAAGACAAAATATTAACAGTTGAGGCTAAGTATCTCAACTGTTTTTTTAGGAAAAGTATGTATAAAAGTAAAAGTAGTCATTAAATATATTATATACTACATTGACATAAATAATAAACTAAAATACAATGGTAATAAATGGAGGGATAATTATGGATAAGGAGCTTGTAGGTCATTGCCCAAGGTGTAGTGATAAACTAATAGCCACTCATCTTAGTTGTAAGAAATGCAACTTAGAATTAACAGGAGATTTTGGACTTAGTAGGTTTGATTACCTTACGGTTGATGAACTAGACTTTGTGATGACTTTTCTAAGATATCAAGGAAATTTTAAGACTGTACAAATACAAAAGGGTATGTCTTATCCTGCTGTTAAAAAGAAGATTGCTGAAATTGTAATGAAGTTAGGAATAGATGATATAAAAGATAAAAAGGAAGAGGTTCCAGATGCGCCCACATTGAGTTTTGTACCAATAGAATGTAGTGATAGTTCGGTAATTGCAAAGATTAAAGAAAAGCTGAACGACTGTGGAGGTAAAACCACCATCAGATTATTACAGGGTGACCCTTGTGATATAAGGTTTGATATAAATGGAAAAGGGTTAGTTTCACCTAAAATTCCGCTAGCAAATCAACTGACTTGGGAAGCATTTGATGCTGCTGTAGAAGTGGTACTTAAAAACAATGGTAAAGCTGTAAAAGGCAAAGCCCGTTCAGGGGCAAAGCTTGGTAGTGATGACTTATCTTTAGATTCTGTTGAGGGCTATATTGCTCATAAAGTGCATGGAGCACAGGAAGGCGAAACTGCATTTGGACCAGGATTTGTTATCTGTGCAGTACTTGACTGGGCAGGCATTTGTAATAATGAAAGAGGATATTTAACAATAAATCCTATGTTTATAGATGGAGCTACTACGTAGGTTTAATATACTGCTCATAGTGATGTTTCATTTGGATTAATTTAACTATTATAGGGGGGATATATTTGAATCTTTGTGGTGAAATTGCTATACATAAAGTTTTTGGTAAGGGAAAAATAATAGAATTTGAACAAAATTATGTAGTAGTATTATTTGACGAAACTGGGGCGGAAAAGAAGTTTGTTTTCCCAGCGGCTTTTGGACAGTTTTTGGAATTGGAAAATACAGCCCTATTAAAAGAAATTGAAGAAGTTAAAATTGAGATTGCACAGAAAGAAGCAGAGATAAAGAAAGTTAATGAGGAAAGTGCTAAGGTAAAAAAGAATGAAAAAAATATGGGTAGTTCCAGTAAAACAAAGGCATCTACTACAAAATATTCAGATAGAAATAATATTGCCTTTAAGTGTAATTATTGTGATGGTGGGAAAAACAACGAAGTAGTTGGTTATAAAGGTGTATGTAGTGACGAAACAATTAAATACAATATAAAAGTAGCAAAACATATTTGGTGTAGTCAACCAGAAAATATGTGTTTTAAATATTTAAATGGTGAAATATCAAGAGATGAAATTGCTAAGTTTTACGATGAAACAAAATTTGAATTCAGCAAATCTGTTTGTTATGAGAGCCAAATGCTTGAAATATGGAATGCCGGGGCAGGGGTAACACAGAATGGTGATGAGAAAGGAAAACCTATGTCACTGAGAAATGTGAAAGCTAATAGTTTAGCACTACTGACCTCTAAGCTTCCCTATACTGATGATAGCGATAGATTTATCTTTGCTGTATTTTTAATTGATGAAAACCATGAAGGAGATAGTCGAGAAGAAGGATATGTAGGAGCAAACCCCAAATATAGATTACAACTATCTCTTGATGAAGCCATAAAGTTGAAGTTTTGGGATTATTATTTTAATCCTAATAAGCCAGAGAAGATTGTATTTGGAAGTGGATTACATAGATACATAACAGATATACAAGCATCTCAAGTACTTAAGAAAATTTGTGAAATAAAGAAAGGAACTTCCGAGGAGAGATTTGCAAAAGAGTTTTTGGAACATTACTGTCTGATTAAAGAAATAGACAGTGATAATATACCTACACCAAATGGTGCATTACAAAGGACAATGGGGTGATATTGCTATGCCAAAGAAAAAATGCCCAGCTTGTGGATCAACTGAAACGGTTAAAATTTTATATGGCATGCCATCGTATGAAGCTTTTGAATTAGTGGAACGTGGGGAAACAGTGTTAGGAGGGTGTTGTGTTTCGGACAACGATCCAACTAGACACTGTAAAACATGTGGACAAGACTTTGGTGTTAATGAGACATTTAGCATGCTAGGAATGACATCATTAGAATTCTATGTAGGCGGATATTTTGGAGAGTCCTATTTTGTATATATCAATGGGAAGAGAAAAAGCAAATTAATTAGATATGCTAAGACCCCAGGTGGAATGGCAGCGGATTTAAAGCACCCTAAAAATGAAATTAATTTTCACCCAGATATTTTATTAAAAGAAGTCCCATTACCACCAGAACAATGGATTACTTTTACAGAGGAAATAGCAGCTCTGGATGTATCATGTTGGAGGGATAGTTACTACGAGAATAATATATGCGATGGAACTCAGTGGCATCTAATTATTAAATTTCCTAACCGTGAAAAAATCAGTAAGAATGGAAGTAATGATTACCCACCATACTGGAATGGATTAATAAAAATTATGAAGAAGTACATAGGAGAAGATATAGGTTAAGGGGGAGGATATCTTGGGGAGAGAATTATTTGAGAAATGGTTAAAAGATAATAAAAATTTAGCTGAGGGGACTCGAAAATCATATGGGTCAGCAATAACAGCTGTCTCTACTTGGGCAATGAGTGAAAAGATTATTCAACAAGATATATATGAAATTAATAATAGTAAAGTCTTAAGCAGAGTCTGTGATTTGCTGGACTCATCAGAGTTATATAATGAGAAGAACATTTCGTGTAACAGGAGATGGAGCTCTGCTTTACTTTTATATAAGCAATTTATTGAGTGCAATATATTGGCTAATAGAAATAATACTAATGATTTTGTGGAGGAAAATGTGATGAAAGAAAATGATTTGAAAGAAGAATTTGCAGAATGGATGAGCAAACAAGTTCAAAAAAATGGGAGACCATACTCGCAGGTTACTATAAAAGGTTATATATATACTCTTTCAAAGGCATGTAGTGAAATTGAAAATCTTACATTGGATAATAGTGATTTGTTTACTATTGACTCATTTAACCAATTTACAAAGATTGAAGAGCTAATAAGAGAAAATAAAGATTTTCCAAGGGTCAATAAAAAATATGGAAATAATCAACTCTCGGCAGTAATGGCAAAGTACAGCGAGTTTTTAATGGAAAGAACTTCTACAAGTATAGTAGCTTGGTTTGTTGGAGCTGTTATAAATGATGTGGATCAAACGCAACGATTCGTAGATGAGGGGATATGGGAAAATGGCTATGATGATAAATATACTGAACTTGTAAACTCTATTAAGCCAGGTGACAGGATTGCAATAAAGGCCTCTTATACTAGGAAAAACAATCTGCCATTTGATAATCAAGGGCACAGTGTCTCTGTCATGGGAATTAAATCTATAGGGGTTGTGACTAACAACTCTAATGATGGACATAAGATATTTGTTAAATGGGAACTGGTTAATCCCCTTAGAGAATGGTACTTTTTTACTAGTAGAAATACTATTTGGAGAATAGATGAGAAAGACGGATGGATGTATAAAAGCCTGATAGACTTTACGTTTAATAAAGGTAATCAAGATATTGATAGATTTCTTAATGACCCTTACTGGAAAGATAAATATGGGGGCTTGGAAAGTAACAAATATGAATGGACAGAGTTTTATGAAGAAACTGCAAAAGCACTGCTTAAGTATAAGGACAAGCGTTCTGAATTAATGAGTGGTATTAATGGAATTTTTAATAAAATTGATATGAACAATCCTTTAATGAAAAAGTCATCAGATGGTACAGAGGAAGTTTTAACTGACGTTTGCCCCTTTACAGTGTTTGGACTATTTAATAAAGGGATTACAAATCAGAATAGAATATTAATAATGAAAGAAATGTCTGAGTTTCTTGGAGTAGAAGAGGAAGTTCCTACCTCGTTTGATGGCATTCCTGTGCTAAACAATATGAAGTCATGGTTCTTTGGTGATGAGAATCATAGAGAAGAAAATGATATAGATAATCTATGGCAGCTGTTTGAATATGCTATTAACTTAGCTGAAAACTATACAGTAGAAAATAAAAGCTCTTTTATAGAAATATACGATAAAGTAATTAAACAGCATGGTATTCAGTGGAACATCACATTTGGATTATATTGGATTAGGCCGTGGGATTACTTAACCCTAGATAATAATACAAGAACGAGTTTGGTAGAGAAGTTAAAAATAAAGGTACCACGTAACTCTCAAAAGAAAATGTGTGCTGGTGCAGACTATATCGCACTTGTAGAGTTGATGAAAGAAAAGTTTAATGAGGAGGATTATCCTGTCCACTCTTTTCCTGAATTATCGTATAAAGCATGGAGTGGGAAAATTGAAATTAAAACAGGGATAACGCCTCCACAAATCGAACTTCCACCTCAAGAGGAATATAAACCTTATACAAAAGCAGACTTTTTATCACAAGTTTTCATTACAGAAGAAACCTATGAAACTATAAAATCATTATTAATAAGAAAGAAGAACTTAATCTTACAAGGAGCACCAGGGGTTGGTAAGACCTTTGCAGCTAAGAGACTAGCTTATTCCATGATGGGAAAAGAGGATGCATCAAGAATAAAGATGCTACAATTCCATCAAAGTTATGCATATGAAGACTTTATAATAGGATACAGGCCCAATGGAATGGGCTTTGAACTAAAAGAAGGACCTTTCTACCAATTCTGTAAACTGGCATCAGAAAATCCAGATGAAGATTACTATTTCATTATTGATGAGATAAACCGAGGTAATATGAGTAAAGTATTTGGGGAACTGATGATGCTGATAGAAAGTGATAAACGTGGAGAAGAATTAACACTCACATACTCGGATAGTCCTTTCTACGTACCAGAGAACCTGTATATTATTGGCATGATGAATACGGCTGATAGAAGTTTAGCAATAATTGATTATGCACTGAGAAGAAGATTTTGCTTCTTTGAACTAGAACCAGCATTCGAAACAGAAGCATTTAAAAACCATCTTATAGAACAAGGGGCTAGTGAAGAACTAGTAAATAAGATAAAGACAAAGATAGGTAGTATAAACCTAGAAATAGTGAAAGATGTTAATTTAGGAAAAGGTTTTAGAATTGGCCACAGTTATTTCTGTAATTTTATTAATTCGGATAAATGGTACGAAGATGTTATTAAGTATGAGATACAACCACTTATAAGAGAATATTGGTTTGATGAAGAAGAAAAGGCAAAGAACTATGTTGACGAGTTACTAAGGTGATAGATATGAGTAATAGTCCTAAAATACCAATAAAAAATATATATTATATGCTTTGCTATGCATGGAATGTGCTAGATCAATCAGATAGCATCCTTTTAGGTAGCGAAAAGTTTGACAATATTTACAATCTATTTGCTAGAATTTATATAAACGGGACAAGCAGTTTAATAAAAAGAGGATTGAATAGATATTATATTCAAGAGAAAGAAGCAGTATCAACTATCAAAGGAAAGATTAATATATCAGATTCAATTAAGGAGCAGACTTTTCTTAATGGTAGGATGATATGTCAGTACGATTATTTTTCAGAAGATATTAAGCTAAATCAGATTGTAAAGACAACTATTAATATATTAGTAAAATCACCGAGCCTAGACACTACTCTAAAGAATAAGCTATTGAGAATGCGTCTGTATTTTTCAGATATAAATGAAGTTCGACTTTCTAAAGCATTGTTTGCTTCTCTTAGATACAACAGAAATAATTACCACTACAGGATGTTAATAAATATTAGTCAATTAATATATCAAGGTTTAATCACTAATGAGGAGGAGAATGAGTTTTCTTTTTCAGACTTCGTAAGGGACAATCAAATGGCAAAACTATATGAAAAATTTGTATTGAACTTTTTTCGTACCCATTTAAAAGAAGCAATATATAATGTTCATGCCCCTAGATTGAAATGGAACTTAGATGAGGAAATCTGCGAGGAAGATCTATCTTTGCTTCCAGAAATGAGAACAGATATAGTAATTGAAAATAAAGTTAAAAATGCACAGCTAATAATCGATACCAAGTATTATGCACAGACACTTGTCTCAAGCAACTGGACAGATATTGAAAAGGTTCGTACTGGGCATTTGTTTCAAATCTTGGCGTACGTTAACAATAGCAATTTTACTGGTAATGTAAAGGGAATGCTGTTATATCCAACGATTGAAAAAGAAATCAATGCTAACTTCCCAATTATGGGAAAAAGTATTGGCATAAGAACTCTAAATCTGGATGCAGAGTGGGAAGATGTATCTGCTAGGTTATTATCTCTTGTTGTTTAACCTAGTAATTAGGAGGTGCCAACTTTGAGAAATAAAAAAGACTTATTCGCAGCATCATTGCTTGGAGGAGCTATAGGGGATGCCCTAGGCTATACAGTGGAGTTTATGAAACTAGATGAAATCAAATCTAAATATGGAGAGTTAGGCATAACTGACTTAGAGATTGACATGGTAACTGGTAAGGCTCTTATCTCTGATGATACTCAGATGACCCTGTTTACTGCTGATGGGATGATGTGGGCATATCATCGTTGTAGTCGTAGAGGAATTGGAACTTACGCAGGAAGTGGTACATATCAATCTTATCTTCGCTGGTACTATACACAAACCAGAAGCATGATGGGGATAGTGACTCTACAGGTTCTATTTGTGGAAATATTCTTGGGGCATGTTATGGCATTGATGCCTTGCCTAAAGAATGGATAAAGGTGGTTCAATTAAAAGAGCTGATAGTTGACATAGGAAATAAGCTATTTAAATTATCGGATTTCGCATTTAATCGTAGATGATTTGAACCTTACATTAAGAGATTTCTAGAGATAATGTATTCAATATAAATAGAATAAATAACAAATATGCTGGTTGGGATAAAAAATTATCTTAGCCGGTTTTTTTATTGAAAAAACTTAAGGAAAGTTGGATACATGGACAATATGTGTCCTTTATCACCATATATAATGAGACATAGGATTACATATAAGATTGGGTTGCGAGGGGAGATTCAATATGGGGCAAGAGTGTAAAAGATCAAACTGTATATTATTGAAAGAAAAAGAAAGAGAAATTTTACAGTTAAACCAAGAGATAAATGCATTGAAAAAACAAGCTTCTATAGATCAAATGACTGGCTTTCTAAATAAGTGTGAAGGCATAAAGAAACTCAAAGATGAAATGAAAAAAAATTTAAGAGATAATACAAACACAACTATTGCTTTTATTGATATTGATAGATTTAAACTGGTAAATGATAGACTAGGACATTGTACAGGGGATCAATTATTAGTTGAACTTAGCAAGATATTACTTACAAACATTAGAAAAGAAGATTTTATTATTAGATTTGGTGGAGATGAATTTATAATTGTATTTACTAGTATTACAAAATTACAGGCTAAAGAAGTTTGGAAAAGAGTCTATAAGGCAATAGAAGGATTTAACAAAGAGAGCAACTTTATCTTTCCTATAAGCTTAAGTATAGGTTTCTATGAATATGATAGTTGTTCTGATTTAGATGTTAATCAATTTATACACTTAGCAGATAGTGAAATGTATAGGGAAAAACAGCAAAAACGGAAAGGATTATAAAAGATTTTGTCGAAGTTTTATAGTGTAGGTTATATCCACAATTTAACAGCATTATATGTGAATATTGATGGACACATGGGATTCTGTATGTTCTGATGAAATCTAACGAAATTCCATCAATGACCGTCTTAACCAGATATAATGATTCAAGATGAAAATAAGGCGGTGAATAAGTTGAATACTAGTCTTGATTATAATGGTAACAAAGGTTTTAGGCTTTTAAGTATGTATGAGGGTTTAAATAAGGGAGAGCTTTTATGCAAAAGAGATCTTGCAGAAAAATTTGGAGTTGCTCAAAAAACAATACAGCGAGATATAGAGGATCTAAGAGCCTACCTTTCAGAAAATCACTATACAGAGAATGAAGTTGCAATAAAATATGATAAGACTAGAAAAGGTTATTTTCTAGTTCGGTTTGAGCGAGAGTGGCTTACGAACGAAGAAGTAATGGCTATATTGAAAATATTATTAGAGAGTCGTGCATTTTGTAAAGAAGAACTAAATAGGCTTATCAATAAGTTATTGAATCAGGTAGTACCTAATGACCGTAAAAAAGTCGAGCAAATAATAAAAAATGAGCAGCTCTACTATGAACCATTGAAACATGGGAAAAAGCTACTTTCTATACTTTGGGAATTATCTCAACTAATTTTAAATTGTGAGATTACAAAGTTTACATATACACGCCAAGACGGCATTATGAAGGAGAGAGAAGTTAAACCCGTTGCTATTATGTTTTCTGAATACTATTTTTATCTAATAGCTTATATGGCAGATGGAAGCAAAGATTTTCCTACAGTATTTCGAATCGATAGGATTAATGATTTAGAAGGTACAAAGCAACAATTTAATATCCCATATAAAGATAAGTTTAATGATGGAGAATTTCGTAAGAGAGTTCAATTTATGTATTCCGGAGAACTAAGAAAAGTTAAATTTGAGTTTCTTGGACCATCTATTGAGGCTGTTTTAGATAAATTACCAACTGCAGAAATTATTGCACAGCAAAATGGTGTATATACAATTAGTGCTGAGGTATATGGAAATGGAATTAATATGTGGTTAAGGAGTCAGGGGGATATGGTTAAGGAAATTTAAATGAGAGAGGTAGAAAAATGGAGTTTGATATAAACTTGATGTTCGTTTCACACTTTTTAAAAGACCATCCTATAATAGAAGAAAGTATTAAATATAAAATAAAATATTTGAATGCTCTTGAATATTTTGTAAATAAGTACTCCGCGAAAAATAAATTCTCTGTATCAGCTTTAGATAATTATAAAAATGTATTTTTAGGAGTAAGCAAGGATAGCTACACTTATAGAACTCAGGAATTAAAAAAGATGAGCAAAGGAGTAATGGGACTTAAAATTAAAGGTTTCAAATTTTTTACATACAGATATGCTTTTATTTGTGACTGTCTGTTTATAAATGCTATGATGGAACCTAATAAAGCCACTAGCATAATAAATGATATTAAATTTATGTGTCATAAAAGACACCATAGAAATTTAGATAGGTTTTTTAACTATCTTTATAATGATGAAGAGTCTATTCAAGATTTAGATAAAATTAAATATCAAGTTAAATGTTGGAAGATTAACCAGAGGCATATAAGACAAAAGCAAATGACAATTTTGACAACAGCTACCATGAGTGCAGGAAAATCCACACTAATTAACACACTAGTTGGAAAGACAGTAAATCGTACTATGAACGATGCATGCACATCAAAGTTACACTTTGTTTATAATAAGCCCTTTGAGGATGGATTTAATTATAAATTTGATTATGATTTAAACTTAAATGCAGGTAAAAAAGACTTACTAACTGATGATATTGACAGCAAAGATAATAGAATATTTGCTTCTACATACTTTAGGCAATTGATAAAGGGCTCATCTAGATTATGTATTATTGACACCCCTGGAGTTAATTCATCACAAAACTATGATCACGCTCAAATCACAAAAGAGAGTATTCTAAATGAAAATTATGATAAAATTGTTTACATAGTAAATGCTGAAAATGCAGGGACAGATGATGATTTAAAGTATCTACAGTTTATTTATGAGAATGTAGATAAAAAGAAACTGATATTTGTTCTGAATAAGCTAGATAGATTTAGAGTTCCAGAGGACTCAATTGAGGAAAGCATCAATAATTTAAAGAAAGACTTAAATAAAATTGGGTGGGAAAATCCGATTATTTGTCCTGTGTCGTCATATGTGGGAGGACTAGCAAAAAAGAAAATGTATGGAATTGACCTTAACGAAGACGAAGAAGATGAATACAAATTTTTACAAATGAAGTTTAAAAAAGACGAGTATAATCTTTCGAAATTTTACTCTGAGGATACATTAAATAAGGCCATAAAAAATTACAGTAAACATGAAAATTATCAAATTAATGACTTGCTAGTAAAATGTGGAGTACTTTGTTTAGAACAAATCGTTATGGAAGGGGCAGAATACTAATGAGAGAAATATTTATTAAATACAATCCATACAAGGTTGAAACTAGAGTTCAAATTGATGGCAAACCTATTAAGGCAAACAGTGCATTAAATGTAGATGATAGAAGATTACAAGAGTGGATAGAAGAGTTGCCCAAAATTCTTGTTGAAGAATGTAATACTAAAGAATTTAGAATTACTTTTCATGGGACTGTTTTAGATTATGAAGATTTATTGTCTGTAACCAAGGATGCGAAAGAAAAAGGTATCGATATTATATGTTATCATAGACCGGCTAAGGAAGTAAAAGATAAGGAACAAGCTATTAAAGATATTTTTTATGATATTCAGAATGGTCCTTTTGATGAATTGAAACAGACAGATGTTAAGAGAGCCTTTGAAATGGCAAGTAGTAGTGATTTTGAAGTTAATGTTGTTGCAACGATGAGTGCAGGAAAATCTACATTAATTAATGCGCTGCTTAGACAAAAACTTATGCCAGCAAAACAGGAGGCATGTACAGCTACTATTACAAAAATTAAAGATAAGGACTTAGATCCATTTAGAGCTACTGTATATGATAAAAATGGAGATTTATTAGAAACTCATATGGAGCTTAGTTTGGAAGTTATGGATAAATTGAATAGTAACCCGATAGTGTCGAACATAAGTATTGAGGGAAATATTCCTTTTGTTACTGCAGATGATGTTTCTCTGGTATTAGTAGATACTCCTGGTCCTAATAACTCTAGAGATCCAGAGCATAAAGCAGCAACGTATAGAATGCTATCAGAATCCTCTAAAACTGTTGTTTTATATATACTTAATGCTACTCAATTAGCAATTAATGATGATAATGATTTATTAAATCATGTAGCAGATAGTATGGGAGTAGGAGGTAAACAGTCAAAAGATAGATTCATATTTGTAGTTAATAAATTAGATGATTTTAAACAAGGCGAAGATAGTGTTGTTGGTTCAATTCAAAAAGTTCGAAAATATTTAGAGGATAAAGGAATCAAAAATCCAAATATTTTTCCTGCCGCAGCATTACCTGCATTAGATATAAGAACGTCTCTGAAAAATGTAGATTTAGCTAGTATTAATTTTATGGATGACGATATTAGCCCTAATATTATGGAAGCAATTACAAAAGTGAAGAAATTAAATCGTAATGAAGAGTTGCACTTGGAAACTTATGCACCATTAACACCAAGTGTCCGAGGTGAAATAACATCTCAATTAGCTATAGCCAAGGACTCCAATGATAAATATACAGAAGCACTTATTCATACTGGAATAATTCCAATTGAATCATCTATTAAAATGTATGTTGCGAAGTATGCAAAAACAGCAAAAATCAAAAACATCGTAGATACCTTTTCTAAAAAGCTGGAGAGTGCAAGATCATTTGAGAATACAAAACAAGAAATAGCCTTAAATCAAAATAAACGCAATGAGATTTTATCACAAATAGAAGCTATTGAAGCAAAATTAAAAAATGGACAAGAAGCTAAAAAATTTAAAGATAAAATTGAAGCAATTAATTATGACTCGGAAATTAAGTCTATTACAAGCACCATACTTATGGAGGCACAAAAGAAAATTTCATCTCAAAATTCAAAAGATGATTCTAAGCTTACTCAGCGAGATGCGGAAAGCATGTGCAAAGTGTTTGGAAAGTTTGCGGAAGGTTTACAGGCAGAAGTTCAAGTTAAACTAGAAAAGGTAATTACTGATTATGTTGAGAAAAATGCAAAAGACTTATTAGATCAATACAAAGAAAGGATATCTGCCTTAGCACAGGATATTGAAATAGGTACGGTAACAGTAAATCCATTTGAATTATTACATGGAGAAATAGATGGCGGGACAATGGCAAATATAAAAAACCTAATCACCAACTTAACAAAAACAGAATCAATTAAAGTTGGGGAAAAATGGGTGGAGAATTCAGATAAAAAATGGTATAAACCATGGACATGGTTTGATGAAGATGGTTACTACAAAGATGTTTATGAAAATAAAGAATATGTTGATGCATCAGAGCTAACACAAAGATTCTTTGCACCTATTCAAAAACAATTATTTAAAAACAGTGATAATGCTATGAAATATGCAAAAGAACAAAGTAATTACATAAAGACCACATTTAGATCAAAGTTTGTTGAACTTGATGAAGTTTTAAGCAAAAAACTTCATGAATTAGAGCACTGTGCTAAGGATAGCAAAAACGTAGAAGCAATGATTAAAGAAACGCAGAAACGTTTAGAGTGGCTTCAGGATATACAATCTCGTATAGAATCTATTTTGGATATCTAATAAAGGAGGGAAATAGAAATGGCAATTACTCAAGAGTTTAAACAAGCAGTAAAAGATAATGATACACTTATGATTAGAATTATGCTAAAGGATAGCTTAGTGGTCGATCCTACATTTGAAGAGTTTAATCAGATGATTTCTTTGTCTGAAGGGAATTTATTAGATTTGTATGAAGAACATGATGGAGAAGCTCTAAAATATGATGTGGACTTATGGACTAAAAATTATATGGATGAACAAATGATACAGGTTGTTTATAATTTTTCAAAAGTAAGAATTGAGCTACTTAAACGTATATGTAAACATTTGTATGGGGAGAGAGCTCAAAAAATCGAGAAGGAACGAATAGTTTCTTCAAATAGAAATCAGATTTCACAGAAACAAATTGGCACAGGTATGGTGGTTGGGGGTGTACTAGCTACAGTGGTAGGAATAACTGTTGCAAAGTCAGTTGTTGTAGTAGCAGGTGTTGCATTTGTGGTTGTTGGAGGAGTGCTAATTATCACTGATAAGTAGGGGGACAGATCCATGAATGAAATCAAAGAATATAGTAGTAATTCAGTTTCTTTGCCAAGATATGAAAGTTTAGATATGCAGTTCCGAGATGCATTACAAGTAGTTAATGATATAGTTTTAAAAAATTATATAACAAAACTGAGAGAACTAGAAGTTGTTCCTCTAGATGAGCAGGAACTCAAATCAAACATTGCTGAAAATGTAAGATTTTTTAAAATTACTGAAATGGTATATGAAAAAGATGAATATTCTACTTACAAGTTTGCCAGTGTTTTTAATGCACTTTCAACAACGAACTGTGCTGTTTTTATTATTATTGATAGTAATGGAGAAAAAACTGATTTTTATTTGGGTATACGTTCACTTGACTCTGAACGCACTACCAACTCTTTAAAAGATACACTGAAAAATGCAATGTTTGGCCAATTTCCTGGCATAAAAACTCAAGAATTTCTTGAAGATGAAATGCATGATATATTGGGGAGAATAAAAGCGAACAGTATATCAGCAGTATCATGTGTAGCTAATAGCAGAGATGAGGAAAATAAAGCAAATAAATCTTTTGTGCAGGGCTTAGAAAAGCTTGCTCTATCAATGCAGGGTGAAAGATACACAGCTATTATAGTTGCAAATGGCACAACACAAGAGCAGTTGATGGAAACACGAAAAAACTATGAGAAAATATATACACATTTGTCACCATTCGCAAATTCTCAAATAAGCTATTCAAATAATAATACAATAAATTTAGCCCAATCATTTACTGAGGGTTTAACAAAAGGTAGTTCATATACAAAAAACCAATCATCTACATATAGTTCTAGTGAATCCAGAAGTGATTCTGTTTCTAATTCAATATCTAAGGAAGGAATGGGAAGTAAAACAACAAAAGGCTTGGCTTCGGCTGTGGGAATCGTGAGTGCTGCCCTTGCACCAATTACTGGAGGTGCTAGTTTAGCTATTGGAGGTGTTGTTTCAGGTGGATTAGGTTTGCTCGGTACAGCCTTACAAAACACTGAGACACATAGCACATCATCTAGTACATCTTTCAGTGAAAGCAAATCTGAGACAAGTGGAGAAAGTTATGGTGAAAATGAAAGTAGGAATGAAGGGACTACAGATACAAAAGGAATAGCTTCTGGTACATCTCAAAGTATTGCGCTAACGATGCAAGACAAGACAATAATAAATACTTTAGAACGTATTGATACACAGCTAGAAAGATTAAAAGAGTTTGAAAGTTTGGGAATGTGGGAATGTGCTGCATATTTTTTATCAGAGAATTCTTATGCAGCTGAAATTGCAGCTTCTACATATAAGGCACTTATGCGTGGAGAAAACTCTGGTGTGGAAGTTTCAGCTATCAATTCTTGGGGGAAAGTTGATGGCATAAAAACAAACTTAATTAAACAATACGTTACAAATTTTGCCCATCCTATTTTTTCCTATAATAGCACTGCAGGAAGTATACAAGTAACTCCTTGTGCATTGGTAAGTGGAAATGAATTAGCACTCCACATGGGATTACCAAGAAGATCAGTTTGTGGCTTTCCTGTAATTGAACATGCTGATTTTGGAAAGGAAGTTGTTAGCTATAATGGGGTTAAAGCAACCCATACTATTAACTTAGGCAAAGTATTTAACATGGGAAGTGACTGTAGTAACAGAGTAAGACTTAATAGAAATAGTTTATCTATGCATACTTTTATTACTGGTTCTACTGGTTCAGGAAAAAGTAATACAGTCTATGAATTACTTGATCAACTTGATACTGTTGGGATTAATTTCTTGATTATTGAACCAGCTAAGGGTGAATATAAAAATATATTTGGTAATAGGCGAGATGTAGTTGTATTTGGAACTAATCCTCTATACTCTGATTTGCTGAGAATTAATCCATTTAAATTTCCACCTAAAATACATATCCTAGAACATATCGACCGTCTGATAGAAATATTTAGCGTGTGTTGGCCTATGTATGCCGCTATGCCTGCGGTATTAAAAGATGCGGTTCTACAAGCATATGAGGTATGTGGATGGGATTTAGTTGAGTCTAAAAATAAATATTCAGATGATTTGTTTCCTACTTTTCAAGATTTGCAAATTGAGCTAATTAATGTAATAGATAACTCCGCATATTCACAGGAGTTAAAAAGTAACTATATAGGCTCACTTGCAACAAGAGTAAAATCGTTAACTAATGGTTTGAATGGACAAATATTCTCTGCAGACGAAGTGGATAATAATGTTTTATTTGATAAAAATGTTATTGTAGATTTAAGTAGAGTTGGCTCATTAGAAACTAAATCTCTCATAATGGGCATTCTGGTGATGAGGTTGAATGAACACAGGATGGCATTTACAGAAGGTATGAATCAGACGCTAAAACATGTTACAGTTTTAGAAGAAGCTCACCATATTTTAAAGAGAACATCTAACGATCAAAACCCAGAAGGTTCTAACGTTGCAGGAAAATCAGTAGAAATGTTGTCAAATGCCATAGCTGAGATGCGAACCTATGGAGAAGGCTTTATCATAGCTGATCAGTCACCTAGTGCTGTAGACATTTCTGCTATAAGGAATACTAATACGAAAATTATTATGAGATTACCTGATGAGTCTGATCGGCGACTTGCGGGCAAATCAGCAGCTTTAAAAGATGAGCAATTGGATGAAATTGCAAAATTACCAAGAGGAGTTGCTGTTGTTTATCAAAACGACTGGTTGGAGCCAGTTTTGTGTAGAATAAACAAATTTGATGGCAAAGAAATTCCCTATGAATATGCAAGATCTCTTGAACACACAAAAGAGGATCATAATATATTTGTTAATGAATTACTAAAATTGCTCTTAAAGGGACGGGTTATTGAAAAAATTGATGTTGATATAGATAAATTAAACAAATTATTAGGAAAAGCAAATATTACTACTAAAAATAAAATAGGTGTACATTTCTTGTTGAGAGAATACTTGAATACAGGTGAACTGACAGTATGGAAAAATGAGCATTTTGATAAATTAGCTGAACTGGTTACTGAGCTACTTGACTGTAAGGTTATTGTAGAAAATTTAGTTCAGAGAGTGGAAAATTTCAAATTATTGACAGATGAACTATATGATATAGTAAGAAAACACACAATTGGGCTAACTAATGAAATAATAATAGCTATATGTCATTGTTTATTGAAGGACTACTCAAAACAAGGAGGAGATAAACTTGAAATATATGCTGCTTGGAGAAAAGAAATCGACAATGGAGGCCTATTGATATGAATGCTTTTATGAAATTTGCAGAAATAAATTGGCAAGATTCTTCATTAGTTAAGTTAGCTAAAGAAATGCCAAATAAGACTATGGATATTAGTGAATTAGACAAGCCATTATCGTTTAGTTGCACTAATGATAGCACTGAGAAAAAAGGATTAACTGATGAAGATAAACAAAAAATTAAAGAAGAAACAGGCTGGTCTGACGAAATTATTGATGCTATTGAGTCTATGGAAGAATATAAGATATATAAGGATGCAGGGTTACAAGAAGCGGAAATCGATGGAAAGAAGTGCTTAATAAGAAACGATATTGACCTTGAACAAAAAGATGACTTTGGACAAACTAATAGGGAGCGTATGGCTAATGGACTTCCACCTATAACCAAAAGTGGAGAAACTGTTGAACTACATCATATTGGCCAAAAGTCTGACAGTCCATTAGCTGAGCTGACAACTCAAGAACATAGGGGTAAAGGTAATGATAAAATTTTACATGATAAATCTAAGGAGTCAGAAATAGATAGAAATGAATTTGCAAAAGAAAGATCTAATCACTGGGAAATAAGAGCTAATGAGAGTGAGTAAATAAGGAGAGTGAATCTTATGGAAAATATTATAAGTGTAATAAAAAAACTAGAAGGTTTAAGACATTCAAAAGGAGTATCAGAAATAGAGATTAAAAGCGCAGAAGAGAGATTAGATTTAGTTTTTTCAGCTGATTATAAAATGTATTTAGAAAACTTTGGGGCTATAAGCGCTAAAGGTATAGAGTTGACAGGTCTAAATGTATCCTCAAGAATTAATGTGGTGGATGTTACATTAAATGAAAGGGAGCTTAATCCTAATATACCATCTAATATGTATGTTATAGAAAATATTGCAATTGAAGGCATATTAATACTCCAAAATGAAAAATCAGAAGTTTTTGAAGCTCGAGAAACAGGCAAGATGAATAAAATTCATAACAATTTAAGTGATTATTTAAGCTCATATAATAGTGTAATATAATTTTAAGGGGGAAGGGGGGAAACTCCATTAAACCCCTTATTTATTCTGCGAAATATTATCATCTTTCTATCAAGACCCACGTGGAGACGGTGACATTGATAACAAGGGTGAAAGAGTAGTGGGTCTGGAAGGGTTTTTATGAAAATTGAATAGTACAATATGTTCCCTCAGACTATAGTTTGGGGGATTTTTCTTTAGAGGGGGGGAAGAAATTTCGCATATAGAGTTTTGCGAAATTGTCATGGGTTTGAATTAAGGGTAGGTTTATCAATTCTGAATTGTTGCATTGGGATCGGTCACAAACTTTTAGCAATCGTATTAAAGACCAATACGATGAAGTGCGGGTGGGACAACGGGGTAATTGTACACGTATACGTAGGAGAAAGGAGCGATATATTTAGTATTGCATAAACTATATTAATATTAATATAAGGAGTGCTCCCATGAAAAACAACAAAATTATTGAGCGATTTAAAAAACTTAAAAGTTCAAGTGCTTTGAAAGATAGTTGTTTTAGCAAATGTGCACCACTGTTGGAGTTATGATTAGCGTCTGTAGACCCTTAGTATCTTCTATTAACCTTCGAGCTGTTTATCTATAGTAATTTCACTGGTTTTGCAAATAATTATTTTATGTTTAGAATATAGCGCTGAAGCGTTAAACTAGCTGTGGAGAAGCCTTATTTACCAACTATAACAATTTATACTTTAAATACCTATATTATTGAATCTTTGAATAATTTTTAACAAAGATATTGATAAAATCAATTAGACAGTGGTTATAAAGTTGAGATATAATTCTAGATGGCTTTTAAGCATAAAGGGCTTTAGTAAGTTGATGGCATTTATTAGTGTAATTTTCTTTCAATGATGGTGACCACTTGTTAGTTTTTATGACAGGTTTGGGAAAAGGAACTATGATTTGTAGCGATAATGGTACTAAAAATTAATGTAATAATAAGAAAGGATGTATGACATAATAGTTTTTTAAAGATGTCATAAACGATAAGGGATGTTGAACTATATTATTAAAAGAATTTTAAGGGGTTTTTCTGTAATATTATTGATAATTATTTTTTCGTTTTTTATTATACACCTAATGCCAGGCGACCCCATAATTACAATGCTTGGGGATAAGGCTACCAACGATCAAATTGTACATATGAGACAAGAGTTGAATTTGGACAAGCCTATGGTTGAGCAATTTTTAATTTGGTTAACGGGCTTTTTACGTCTAGATATGGGAGATTCTTTACTTTGGAAAGAACCTATAATTGATATAGTTATGTCAAGGGTTGAGCCCACTTTTTTATTGGCGTTGATTGCGATCACAATTAGTGTTGCTTTAGGTGTTCCAATAGGTATTAAAGCAGCAAAAGAAAATGGTGGGTTTTTCGACAGAGCTTTCTCCATCGGATCATTAATATCTATATCATTACCTGCATTTTGGATTGCAATAATACTTATACATTTATTATGCGTAAAAATCAACTTATTTCCAGTGGCTGGATATCGAAGGGTAGAAACAGCAGGATTCTTCGTTGCAGTTTATGACCTGTTACTTCCGGCATTAGTTTTAGGAATAATGCACAGCGGACAAATTGCTCGGATGACGAGAACAACAATGCTTGATGTTCTACAACAGGACTATTTAAGAACTGCTCGTGCAAAGGGAATAAATGAAAAGCAGGTAATAAACCTCCATGCTTTTATAAATGCGTTGCCTTCGATTGTGATGGTGGTGAGTTTTAGTTTTGCAGGTTTGTTAGGTGGTGCGGCTGTGATTGAGCAAATATTTAATATACCAGGAACTGGGAATCTTGTGATAACTGCAGTTCATAATCGCGATTATCCCTTAATACAGGGAGTACTTTTATTTATTGGAATTATTTTTGTTTTTATCAACATGCTAGCAGATATAATATGTACATTAATTAATCCAAGGACTAGGTTTGAGTAATATGATAGGCAATAAACTTACATTTAAAAATTCACAAATAAGATTAGGTATTATTTTGATGTGCATACCTATATTGTTGTCAATATTTGGATCTATTTTAACAGAGCATGATACAACCTCTGTTTCTCCTGCAAATAGACTTGAAAGTCCTTATACAGAGCATTTAATGGGTACAGACAACTTGGGAAGAGATGTATTTGCAAGAACCTGTTTTGGTATAAGGATATCATTATTTATAGGTGCTTTCGTTACATTATTTAGCTTATTTGTTGGTTTAGTCGTAGGAACTATATCTGCCTATTATCCTATTACAGAAAAACTATTAATGAGAATTGTAGATGGCATTATGGCTTTTCCAACAATTATATTAGCAATTACTCTAGCGGGTATCTTGGGGTCAGGGGTTATAAATATCATAATAGCGTTATCTATTTCATACTTCCCTATGATAGCTAGAATTACCTTTAATTCAGTTCGCTCTGTGAAAGAAACTGAATATGTTGAATCGACTATAGCTATCGGCAAGGGAGATATTTATATCATTACCAACTGCATACTGCCCAATATTATATCACCAATAATCGTGCAGACAACATATATTTTTGCAATGGCCATATTAAATGAATCGATTCTTAGTTTTTTAGGTGTCGGGATTCAAGCTCCAATGCCTAGTCTTGGTGGCATGGTTAATGATGGAAGGAACTACTTTATGACGGCTCCATGGATTATGACCTTCCCAGGACTGACTATTTCTTTAACTGTCTTTGCTTTAAATACATTTGGAGATGGATTAAGAATTCATTACGATCCTAAGAATAAAAATGTAAATAGAAGAGGAGAAATATGAGTGAAGTGTTGAAAATTGAGAACTTAGAGATTAAAGCTAAGAGTAAAAATGCTATTGTGACCATTTTGGATAATATATCCTTTAGTTTAAAACCAGGACAAACATTAGGAATAGTTGGGGAATCTGGTTGTGGAAAAAGTATAACCGCACTAAGTATTCTAGGACTATTAAACAAACATATCAGCATAACAGGGGGGAAGATTAGTTTTAGAGAGAAAGTGCTTTCTACTATGAAAGAGAAAGAACTGAGGAAAATTTGTGGGAGAGAGATAGGGATGATTTTTCAGGAGCCAATGACAGCATTGAATCCATTGCTTACTATAGGAAGACAGTTGGCAGAACCACTAAGAACTCACCTAGAAATGTCTAAAAGAGAGGCACATAGTCAAAGTATAGAACTATTAAATGATGTGGGTATTAAAGAACCAGAAAAAGTTTTGAAATGTTATCCTTATGAGCTTTCAGGTGGAATGCGACAACGTGTTTTAATTGCCATTGCTATATCGTGTAACCCATTATTACTAATTGCTGATGAACCTACTACAGCTTTAGATGTTACAGTTCAAGCTCAAGTGCTGAGAATTATGAAAAGGCTAATAAAAGAGAAAAGCATGTCGATGTTACTCATATCGCATGATTTAGGTGTTATTTCCCAAATGTGTGAAAGAGTTATTGTCATGTATTCCGGTGAAATTGTTGAAGAAGATACAACAGAAAACATTATTAATAATCCGAAACATCCCTACACTAAAAAACTCTTACTTTCTGCTAAGGAATTAGTGGAAGGTCGAAAGAATCTGACGATTGTTAATGGTTCTGTTCCTAGGCCGGAAGAAATAATTATCGGTTGCAAGTTTGCAGCAAGATGTGAAGAGAGAAAACCACTATGTATGAATGTAAGACCCCCCATAACCTTAAAATTACATGGAAGTGGTAGAGTTAAATGCTGGGAAGTAAATAATTGATAACTATTATAGAAGATGGATGATGAAAAATGGATAATGAGTATTTATTAGAAGTTAAGAATATAAGCAAAAAATTCACCTCAAAAGACCATACTATTCCAGCAGTTAGAAATGTAAATTTTAATTTAAAGAATGGCGAAATTTTTTCAATAGTTGGAGAATCTGGTTGCGGTAAAACGACTACAGGAAGAATAATCTTGAGATTAATTGAAGCAGATACTGGTGAAATATGGTTTAAAGGTAAGAATATTAGAACTATGTCTAAAAGAACATTAAAAGGAATAAGACCTTCTATGCAAATTATTTTTCAAGACCCATACAGCTCTTTAAACCCAAGAATGAATGTGAGAAAGCTCTTATCTGAATCCATAATGACAGATAAAGGATTAAGTAAACAAGAAGTTCAACAGGAATGTGAAAGATTAATTACAAGTGTAGGACTAGAAGTTGATGATTTGAATAAATATCCCCATGAATTTTCAGGAGGGCAAAGACAACGTATAGGTATTGCAAGAGCTATAGCAACAAAACCTGATTTGATAATATGCGATGAACCTGTTTCAGCGCTGGATTTACTCGTTCAAGCCCAAATACTCAATTTGCTTAAAAAGTTACAGGTTGATTATGGTTACTCCTACATATTCATATCACACAACTTATCAGTTGTAAAACATGTGAGTGACCGGATCGCTATAATGTACTTGGGACAAATTGTTGAAGTTGGTAAAACCGATGAGATCTTTGAATCTCCCCATCATCCATATACAAAGCTCTTGTTAGATTCTATTTTAAAAATTGAGCCAAATAGCAATTTAGATTTGGATTATGAATGCTTTGGTGGTGGAGAGATGGAAAATGATGAAGATTTGTGCAGCTTTTATAATAGGTGCCCTTTTGGGGATGAAAACTGCAGAAATTTTGAAAATGAATATGAAAGAATAACTGAAACCCATTATGTGGCTTGTAAAAAAACACATCATAATGAATCAGGAAAGGCAGCAGTGATTCGCAGTTGACTTTAATGTTAAAATTAATTAAAAAGGTGGAGTTATAAAATGAAAAACAAACTATCAAAAGGTATAAAAATTATGATAATAATAGCTTTATTGGCAACACTTTTAACTGGGTGTCAATCTGAGCCTACTAGTGTAGACTATGATGATACTATAAATGAAGAGGGAAGCAATGAACCAGTATATGGTGGAGAAATAACAGTTGCTTTTCAGTCAGCACCAGACAATTTTGATCCTGATCATCCATCAGCGGATTGGGTAGTAACAGCAGTTACGA
The DNA here is from genome assembly GCF_900101495.1 of Alkaliphilus peptidifermentans DSM 18978. Lineage (GTDB taxonomy): Bacteria > Bacillota > Clostridia > Peptostreptococcales > Natronincolaceae > Alkaliphilus_C > Alkaliphilus_C peptidifermentans. The sequence continues at coordinate 79,962 of NZ_FMUS01000005.1, read as the reverse complement.
ATCATGCTTATGAAGGGTTGTTCGAGTTCAGTGCCAATAACGAAGCAATACCACACTTGGCTGAATCATATACAGTTATTGATGATGGGAAAGCCTATGAAATAGTTTTAAGAAAAGGTGTTAAATTTCATGATGGTGAAGAAATGAAAGCGGAGGATGTTAAAGCCTCTATGGAGAGATGGTTCAAGGTTAACCCTGCTGGTGCTGCCATTGCTCATTCTCTAGTTGGTATTGATATCATAGATGATTATAAAATATTAGTGAAATTTGATGAAGTTTACTCACCTTTTATAAATATTTTAGCGTCTCCTGTTTCTCGTCAGAAAATGCTTGTTAAGAAAAAAGAAATAATTGATAAATTTGGTGAGTCTATAATAACAGAACATATTGGGACAGGTCCGTTTTATTTTGACGAAATAGTTATGGGACAGAAAGTAGTTTTAAAGAAGTATGAAGATTATACACATGTAGAGCTGGAACCTTCTGGTTTATCGGGGAAAAGAGTTGCATACTTGGATCAAGTAACGATTGAGTTTGTTCCAGAAGAAAGCGTGCGAGTTGCGGGACTGCAGAGCGCCCAATTTGCTTTTATAGACGAATTGTCAACTGATAGATACGATGAAGTTGAAAACTTTCCCAACATTTCTCCAACGGCAGCTAACTTTGGTACTATTGGAGTAGTAGCATTTAACAGTGGTAAAAGTCCATTTGATGATGTTAATCTAAGGAGAAGTGTTGCATATGCAATTAACCCTTATGATATGGCAGCTGCACAAGTAGGGGATAGTAAGTTTTGGAGTGTTGATGATGGTTCTTGGTTCACAGAGGGAAGCATTTGGCATGATGCGACAGCGGGGGAAGGTATATATGACAGCCAGAATATAGAAAAAGCTAAAGAATTTGTACGGAACTCCAACTATAATGGAGAGTTAATTACTATTTTAGGTGTTAGAGCTGATATGTATATGAGTAATGGAGCACTAGTATTACAAAATCAGTTAAAAGATATTGGATTGAATGTAGAGGTACAGTTGTATGACCGATCAACATATAGTGATTACAGGAAGAATGGCAATTGGAATATTACTCTTTCCCGTTGGAGTGATATGAATCCAGATCCTCAAGTGTTTGAGCCGTGGACCGGTACAAATGGTTGGATCACTAATTGGGATGATGAGGATTCAAGAAGAATGGATGAAATTTTTAAAAGAATGGAAAAGGAAATTGATTATGATAAAAGATACGAAATCGTAAAAGAGTTTTATAAAGAGTTTTGGAAGAGTGTCCCTTATATCAAGGTTTTCAATGATAAAAGGCTATATGGAATTCAAGACAATGTAAGAGGATATGCAGGCTATGGACAACCTTTCTTCTGGAATGTTTGGATCGAAGACTAGGAGCTCATCTCATGAAAAGTCAGAATATAAAAAAGGCAACTATTGTATTGAATTTACAAAGGAGTATTATTGGCGTAAAATTTGTAGACTTTCAAAATGAATTTGATGCCTTAAAAATTCCAACACCAGCAAAAAAAGGAACATTGTGTTATCTCTTGAGAGAAGCTATGGAGGGTAATATTTTAAAAGCTGTTGATAGTAATGTGACCTGTGAGTATGCTAGATATGCGTTGGGTTTATCTAAACCAGACATTACTATATCAGAAGGTCGTAGCTATCACTATAGCGGACTTTACCAAAGTAAAGGAGTTGCAAGAGAAATAGTATCTAGTATGAAGTATCTGAGTCACGAAATATATGGAATTGTGGTTGGACCATTGGAGTTAATGGAAGATGCCGACATTGTGATTATGGTTGATTATGCAGAAACTATTATGAGGGTAATGCAAGGTTATGCATATAAATTTGGGAGCCCCAAAAATCTAAATTTCTTTGGGAATCAAGCTGCGTGCGGAGATTTAATTTCTAAACCATATTATAACAATGACATCAATGTTTCCTTGATGTGTAGAGGTATGAGAGCTAATGGTAGATTTGAAAAAGGAGAATTAGGGGTGGCCATTCCTATAGGCATATTTGATACATTGGTAGACGGAGTTGTTGCAACTGCCAATCCCGTTTCTAGTCATAAAGAGAAAAAACGCATACTAAATGCACTTGATAACAATGACTTAGGTAACAAAATTGATATGCATTATAACTATGGTATTGGTTTAAAAGAGTACGACGAGAGGGTTAAAAAAATAAGGAATAACAGTATATAGATTTTATCTAACCAATTACTATGAGTTGTCTCTAAGGTATGAATATTAACACGTCTGTTGCATTTTGATGGAGGTAGCCCACTTGCCAATCAGACTTACCGTATTTGCAGCTCAATATTTAACTATGGCAGGTGGAATAATTAGGAGATATGTCAAAAACCTCTTTAATTGAACTAAGGATTATTCTTGAAAGTCGATTTAAAAATCCGGTTTCAAGAACAGCAACTGCCCGTGGACTGGTAAAGAATAGCCTGTTGATAAATAAACTAAGAATAATAGCTAATGAATAAAAGCCCCTTTCACGATGGTGTGTGAACAGGGCTTTTCTGCTTAAGAAGTACATAGAAGGTATAAATAGAAAAAGTAAAATTGTCTTTCTAGAATATGAAGAAGACTATATCACAAAAGATAATTCACCCTATAACTTCTGTAGGTCGGTTTTCTGATTCCTATTATAAGACGGAAGCTACATTTGTTGACTTCATTCGAGATGAACAGTTTGCAGTTAAAGGTGATTACAAAGAGACTTGGGAATTTATAAAACTAAACGGAAATTCCCTCAAACGGTATAGCAATTTTCACTTATTCTTTGAATACAAAAAGATAGATTAACTAAATGAATATAATCACGAAAAAAACACAGCACATTGATGTTGTGTTTTTTTCGTGCAAAAAATGAGGGAAAGTGAATGAAAAAGACACAGAAAAATCAAGCAACAGTTAATAATAGCCTATTAAATATTATTACCCCAATCGGTAATGAACTTAAAAGAAACAGCCTGATTGTAGGTGAAAATACAGGGAGAATTTATGGTATCGTCAAGTACTCGCAAAAAGTAGATTATGGATGGCTAGCAAAGATTACAAATATACCGGGAACAGTCGTTGGAATTTCATTTATACCGGAGTACATGCCTCATACACTGACTTGGCCGTATTATTTTTAGAGAACTACCCCCTAGGGGATTATTTATATCAGAAGATAAATTTTACATATTGTGGAATAATAGATATATAGGGCAGTTAAAATGATATGTAGAAACTGAGAAGTAAGTGGAGGTGTCGAGGTTGGATCAAAGAATACAGGATGAATTACAAATGCTTATAGACATTATTACAGGAATTATTCCAGTGGAGCAGATATTTCTTTTTGGTTCATATGCAACTGGCATACCACATGCTGACTCAGACTTAGATATCTTTGTTGTAATTAAAGAGGATGCTGATATTCGCGAAATTGATGCAATGAAACTGATAAACAAAGCAATTAGGGATAAAAAAACAATGCCAGTAGATGTGATAGTTAGCAAGAAAAATAAATTTAATCAACGAAAGTATATTCCATCTATAGAGCGTCAAATAGCACAGGAAGGTATGGTGCTCTATGGATAATTAACAAGTGCAAAGGAATGGCAAAGGTTTGCAGAAATGGACTTATTGAGTGCAGAATATCTTCTGAAGATGTGTCCTATTCCTATTGAAATTATCTGTTATCATTGTCAACAGTCAGCTGAAAAATATCTAAAGGGATATCTAGTATTGCATGGGATGAATCCACCGAAGACTCATGACCTAGATCAATTACAAAAGCTATGTGCCAATGTATCTGATAGCTTTTTAGATATAGCAGATCATTGTTCCGACTTAACTGCTTACGGGGTACAACCTAGGTATCCAATGAATTAATGCTAGAGGAAAGAGATATGCAGGATGCCTTAATAAGTGCGAAGGCAATTAGGGATTTTATTATCAATATAGCACCAAAAATGGTACAAGAAGAGTAGGAGTATATATAATAATAGAACTACCATCCCCCTAAGGGGGATTATTTTTTTAGAGAGCAAGCGCTATTCCGACTTGATTTTGTTGACACTATCAACTCCAGACATGTTGAAGCCGTAACACTGCTTACAAAGTAAGCAGATGGCAGTAGAAATCGCGAAATCAAAGATTTGAGATTTTCTTGCATAAGTTCGTCGACAACTCCTTTGTCGTTGGACGAGCTAATATACGTCTCATGTCAGGAATGTCAAAGAGCACGAGAGAAACGAAGTGGAATTGGGAACATTCTACGACTGAGGCTGTTGTGCTGATAGAGAAGTTGAAATTAGTGATATGTTTTACCAATGAAAGTCCAATCGGAACCTTCTGCTTTTCTACTTAGGGTATTGTCTGCCTGCATAAATCGTTCGAAATCCATTCCAGTTTTTCTTCAGGGATTCTTATGCTATGATCCTTTTCAAATAATGCAATCCTTCCTCTCTGCAGTCCACAAAAATTAGTAATTATAAGTGCTATTGTTGCCCCTTTAATTATTTAGTATTATAAGCCACCAGCCCCCATATTAATCCCACAAAGTACACAATATATTATTTTTGACATATATTGTAGTGCAGATAGACAAATTGACTTCGCCATCTTATTTAAAAATTAATTCATTACAAGGAGGAATCATATATGTGTACTGAATTTATTTTGCCTGGGCAAAAAAATATTAAAGTCTCTGGTCGTACTATGGACTACACTGATGATCTTCATTCAAAGTTTGTTATAGTTCCTAGAGAAACAAGAGTGCAAAGTTTCATTGATGGAGATGAAAAAAATTTCCTGAAAGAAGGGATGAGGTGGGAATCAGACTATGGTTTTGTTGGAATAAGTGTCTTTAACATGCCCTTCTATGCTGATGGCCTAAATGAAAAAGGTTTATCAGCAGCCCTACTGGTTTTGGGTGGTACTCAGTATCCAAAACCCTGTAAATGTAATGATAAAAATATTCCCATGGTTTATCTATTACAATATATTTTAGGAAAATGTAAAGATATTGAAGATATAAAGAAAATCTTACCTCAAGTAACTATCTGTGGACTATTGACCCCCCTACGATTCTTTAATGACTTTCATCTTATTGCACATGATGCCAATGGCGATAGTATTGTGCTTGAAGCAGAAAACAGTCAAATTAATCAATACCACAATGAAGGTGCTTCAGTTTTAACTATTAATCCCTTTTTACACTGGCATCTAAAAAATTTGAAAAATTATCGTAACCTTAATAATAACTCACAAGATGGTAGTAGTTTGCATGGGCTTCCGGGAGATTCTACATCATCTTCCCGCTTTGTTCGCACTTCTCTACTACGAAAATATTCTTCAGTTAGCCAAAACATTAATCAGGAAATACAGCAAGCTTTTTACATTATTAATAGAGTAACCCTTGTTAATGGTGAAAAATCACATGAAGGTGGAGTTCATATAACACAATATGAGGTTGTTAGAGACCATAAAAATAAAAAATATTATTTTCGCAGTAATCAAAACCAATCTATTAGAGTTTTGAACTTTGAAAAAATCGATTTCAGTGGAAAAACAAAGTATGATCCTATACCAATAACCACAGGTACTTTATATGAAGAAATATTACCATAACTTGGCGAAGAAGGTTAAAGAACTGAATTTGCATTAATGTCTCTGAAGTCCCATATCTAGGCTTTTTGACTAGGCTGTGGCTAAAATCAAGGTGATTAACAGTTTATCTTCATTATTTATTGTGGGGATATTTTTTTTTCAAAGTATAAGCCCACTTTCAGTTCTCTAAGCTAACTAATACATTATAGTGTATCGACGGTATTTCGGCCAAATCAGGACAGGCGTTTAGTGATGATCATCTCAACCTTTTTAGCTTCAACATCCTCCATCATGCAACACAAAGAACACAGAACACAAAGGGACGGTTCTAGTGTGTTGTAAATGGAAAGACTGACAAGAATAAGCATCGGCATAATAAGATAAACATATAGAGCATAGAAGGAGCACGCAAGAACTATCCCTTTATGTCTCCTGTGGGAAGGTTCAATATGAGTTTGTTGCAATTATCTACTGATTATAAAGGTGTTTCGTGATATTGCTCTGTTCATCATAATATGATAAAATCAATTTATTACAAATGTAAGAGTTAGGAGGTCTAATGATATGAGTATGTTACCTACTATTTCTGAAGCAGAATACGAGGTTATGAAGATTATATGGTCAAATGAGCCCATTAGTACCAATGAAGTTGTCGATAAACTTTTGGAAAGTAGCTCATGGACTCCTAAGACGATTCAGACCCTGCTTTCTAGATTGGTTAAAAAAGGAGTTTTGGACTACACAAAAAATAGCAGAATATTCGTGTATACTTCATTGATTAAACAAGAAGATTATGTAGAGAAAGAAAGCAAATCTTTTCTTAACAAATTCTATAACGGAGCTATTAATTCAATGCTTGTGAATTTCATTGAAAGCAATAAATTGACAAATGATGAAATACATGAATTAAAGAAGATGTTGGACGAAAGGCTAGACAAGGGAGGAAAGTAGCCTATGGACTTCTTTTATCTACGTTTATTAATAAGTTCCATTGTGACATCCTCCTTGATTCTTCTTATCTTATTGGTCAAAAGGATATTAAATAAACATATTTCTATGAGATGGCAGTACAATATTTGGTTTTTGGTTCTAGGTATGCTCACTATACCCTTTATACCAATGCAATGGATTGATGGTATAGGTTTATATAAATGGGGAGGTAGCATAAGTATCAACGAAATTATTACCCCACATATATTTGACCTACATTATAAAGAATATAATTCATTAAATAGTGCTGGCTGGCTGGATGACTTTGCACTATCTGTAAGCCGCTATACTCCCGAATACTTAAACATGTTCTTCATTGGAATATGGTTTGCAGGCATAGTTATTCTTATAGCAATCACGATACTCTGTACTGGTCATATTAAGAACCTAAAAAGATCTATTAGATCATTGCAAAATGAAGAAATAGAAAAGTTATTTGTGCAGTGTAAAGATGAACTTGGCATTACCAAGAAAATTATACTGGGGGAGTCCTCTTTGGTACAGACTCCTATTACTTTTGGACTTCTACGTACATATATTATACTCCCTACCAATATTGTAAAGCACTTATCTAGTAATCAAATCAAGTATGTTTTTTTGCATGAGCTGAACCATTACAAAAACAAGGACATTTTTATCAACTATTTGATGTGCATTTTTCAAATGCTGTACTGGTTTAATCCTCTGGTGTGGATAGCCTTTAAAACCATGAGAACAGACCGAGAAATAGCCTGTGATATTTCTGTATTAAAGATGCTTGATGAAAGCTGTTATATTGATTACGGAAGAACTATTATTTATTTTATTGAGAAATTATCACAGCCCTCATATCTGTATTTAACCATAGATATAAGTGCTTCCAAACAACAAGCAAAAAAACGAATAGAAAAAATAACTGCATTTACAGCGGAATCAAAGCAATTGAGAGCTAAGAGTATCCTTATTTTTGTTTTTATTGGATGTATTATTTTTAGCCAATTTCCTATGATCTCAGCTATCTCTTATAAGGAAGGCAGATTTGATTTTCAAAAAGAACATCTGTTGTATGAGGATTTAAGTCCCTTCTTCAATGGTTTTGATGGAAGTTTTGTGTTATATGATTTACAAGATGATCAGTATTGGATTTACAATAAGCATATAAGTACAGTCAGGGTATCCCCCAACTCTACCTACAAAATATTCAGTGCTTTAATGGCATTGGAATTGAATGTGATACAGGATGGAAATTCATCAAAACATTGGAATGGAACGAAATACCCTTTTGAAAAATGGAATCAAGACCAAGATTTATCTTCTGCAATGAAGTATTCTACAAACTGGTATTTTCAAGATTTAGATAGATCGGTAGGGTTAAGTAACTTACAATCCTATTTTGAACAAATCCAATACGGCAATTATGATTTATCTGGAGGGATATGGAACTATTGGGTAGAATCCTCATTGTGCATATCTCCTGTGGAGCAAGTCCAGATGCTAAAAGATTTTTATACATATAATATGCCTTTCAAAGAGGAAAACATTAAGGTAGTCAAAGACGTATTAAAACTGTCAGAAAAAGAGGGAACCATTCTCTCTGGAAAAACAGGAACAGGTATTGTTAATGATAAGGGCGTCAATGGTTGGTTCATCGGATATGTGGAGAAGGCAGGAAATACCTTTATTTTTGCCACTTATATCAGAGCAGATAATGAAGCTAGTGGAAGTGTGGCAGCAGAGATAACCCTCTCTATATTAGAAAGCAAAAACATATATTAAGTAATAAAGTAGGGTGCGGCTTACCAACGTGTTCTAAATATACCTTCCTTTTCTATTTTACAACGAGAGACAAAGATAAAGAAATGTTGAACATAATATTCTCATTCTTTTATCCTTGTCTTGTTTTGTTGGATAAATATATTTTCGAAAAACCTAAATAATAAGGAGCTATTAAAAGTAAAAAATTAATTGTCTCATATCAAAAAACTCCAATCCATTATACTATAATATACTACTATAAAGTACCAAAGTGTTATTTCGTAGTTTTGTATATAGTAAAGATTCTTCAATAACTCTAGTGATTCTAACTGTTAAGGAACCAGGTTGTCTTTATTATATATAACAATAAAAAATATCTTTATAAAAGCACTTGACTTTTTAATATTACACATGTAATATTTAGATAAAGGATAGTTATATTAAAGAAAGTGAGGTTTTTAAGATATGTATAATGTTAAAAAGGCAATAAGTTTAATCACAATACTCAAGGAGGTCTTATGAAAAGATTTTGTAAACTTATAATAATTTTAATTGTTTTATTATCCTTAGTTGGCTGCAATAAAAATGGTGATATTTCTCAAGGAAAAGTTGAGGTTTTTGAAGAATTTTACAAAAGTGGTTCAAGCGATGAGAACTATATTGAGTTATATAAGATAAATGATACGATTTGGGTACATACCAGCTATTCAATATACAATGGTTATAGGGTACCCTCTAATGGTATTGTTGCAATATCTTCAAATGGATTAATTTTAGTTGATACTCCATGGAACAATGAGCAAACAAGAGAGTTGTTAACCCTTACTAAGGATGTGTTTAAGAAAGATATTAGCATTGCAATCATTACACACGCACATGAGGATAGAATAGGTGGTATTGATACATTACTTGAAAATCAAGTAGATGTCAGAAGTACTAGCATGACTGTTAAAGAGGCTGAGAAGCGTGGATTTAATAAACCACAACCAAAACTTGACTCAGAACCGAACTTTTCGGTTGGAAATATTGATGTGGAAGTTTTTTATCCTGGAGAAGGGCATACAGTTGACAATATAACAGTTTGGTTTCCACAATATAAAGTTTTGTTTGGTGGGTGTTTCATAAAATCCTTAGATTCAAAGGATAAGGGTAATATTGAAGATGCAAACGTTCAACAATGGCCGTATTCAGTAAAAAACTTACTAGAAAAGTACCCTGATGCCGAAGTAGTAATACCTGGGCATGGAGAATGGGGAAGTATAGATTTAATTAAACACACATTAAAATTAGTAAGCGAGTAATATAAAAAGTCCCTCTCAGTGAGAACACAAAGAACACAAAGGGACGGTTCTCGTGTGTTGCACAAGCGCTGTTAGATTACTTAATGAATATAATAATAAAAAGATATGAGTGTAGTCACTCGAAGCTTACCTTCTGGGGATAGGTTTCGTTATAAAGTTCAAGCACTAACATTTATTTGGTAAATTGTGTTGCGTCTTGATTGAGAAAAATTAGGATGATATCAAAGGCTTAAAAGATTTTGTGTTGGATGAATTTGGGAATGCTATAAGGATAGACGATGATTAATGTTAGAAATAAGAGAGAAAGTTAGTAGATAACGGATAATGATGCTATAATTATAATCAAGGTCCATTGTAAAGTTGGGCAGAGGTCAAATCGGGTTTGGGGCTGGCCCCAACAAGCAGGGCAAGTGTATTGACACTTGCCCTGCTTGTCGTTTAGCCTTCATCAGCTTTGGGCGATGATTTCTGCAGTAGTTAAGATACCGATGAAATATTTCTGTACATTAGTATGTTTGGTCAAGAGAGGAAAAGACAAAATCTAAATGAACACTAAAAATAGACAGGAAAGAGATTAGGTTTTGAGGTGATTCAAATCTTGATTTTTACATACATCCATGTTAGAATAAAAACAAATAAACAATTTGTTTTTATGTTCTGGAATGGAGGCGTTTTATGTTGTGGCTAAATTTACAGAGTTAGAAAAAGAAAAAATTCGAGAAGAATTGCTTAAAGTTGCATATCGGTTTTTTATAGATAAAGGCTTTAAGAGTACATCTCTTGAGGATATTACTTCATCAGTTGGCATTGCAAAGAGTTCTTTTTATATATTTTTCGAATCAAAAGAAATGCTATATATGGAATTGTTAGCACATGAGGGAGAGCAAATTGAAAAGCAGGTTTGGCCAAAGGTTATGGCCGCAGAGGATATACGTTCAGCTATAAAGATATACTTAAATGAGATGGCGTTGGAACTAGAAGATAAAATTTTAACTCAAAGGTTGGTTTATGACCTTGAGGAGTACAAGCTTGTATCTAGAAAGCTAAATCCAGATTATGTTGGCTCAGAGCATCTAAGAAGCATCGTCCCTCTTATGGAGTTTATAAAGTCACGTCAAGAATCTAAGGAGATTATCGATGAAGAACCAGGCATTATAGCTGGAGTTTTAAGAGCAGCTTGGTTAATAGGTTCTCAAAAGAGAGATTTGCAGCAATACAATTATGAAAGAATTAAAGAGTTATTGTTCGAAGCTGTTGCTGATCGAATCACTCGATTTTAATTTAGACTAGATAAAGATATTGTGATATAAAAGTATAAAGGTGGTTATTTATGACAGAAAGAATAATTCGTTTTAATGATGTTCATATCTGTACTGAGGTTTATCCAAGCATGCTGCAAGTTTATAACTTCTATATAAAAGCTAAAGTCAGGAGTGATTTTTAATGAGTAAAGATATTAAACAAGTAATTGAGATAGCAAAAAAACACAATCTTTTTCTTAAAGAAGAAATGATGCAGTTTAATGAATCAGGGCTTGATTTTCAAGTTGTTTTTGCACGAGATAATAATGGAATTGATTGGGTTCTAAGATTACCTAGACGGGAAGATGTGATGCCTAGAACAAAGGTAGAAAAACAAGCTTTGGATTTGGTAAATAAGTACGCTGTATCCTTTCAGGCACCAAACTGGATCATTTACACAGATGATCTAATAGCTTATAAAAAGTTAGATGGTGTGCCAGCAGGTACGATAGATCATAACATAGGTAACTATATTTGGGAGATAGACATAAATAATGTTCCAGAACTATTTCACAAGTCGCTAGGCAGTGTGCTGGCAGAGATGCATAGCATACCTAGTAGTAAAGCCGCAGAGCTTGACCTAGTAGTGCACACACCAGAAGAAGCAAGAATGTCAATGAAGCAGCGTATGGATGCAGTAAGAGCAAAGTTTGGTGTAGGTGAGAATCTATGGAACAGATGGCAAGCATGGATGAATGATGATGATATGTGGCCTAAGAAAACTGGACTGATTCATGGGGATGTACATGCCGGCCATACTATGATTGATAAGGATGCCAATGTGACTGGATTAATCGACTGGACTGAAGCTAAGGTTACAGATGTTTCGCATGACTTTGTTTTCAACTATAAAGCTTTTGGAGAAGAAGGGCTGGAAGCTTTGATTCTTGCTTATAAGGAAGCTGGTGGATATTACTGGCTTAAGATGAAAGAGCATATTATCGAACTTGACGCAGCATACCCAGTTTCAATCGCTGAGTTTGCATTAGTGTCTGGCATTGAGGAATATGAACAGATGGCAAAGGAAGTATTAGAAGTGCAAGGTTCGTAAGCGGTGTAAAGAAGTTATCGATATGTTCCCACCTACCGATGGTTCAAAAAATGCCGTGGATATGTTTAAAAAGTAAGGCTCAGAAAGCCTTGAGAACAATATATTACAGAGGATGTTAAAATTAAAAGTAATTCTGTCCTCTCGACTTTAGCCCTCGATATGCCTTCATAGGAACATATCGAGGGTTTATTTTTAGGTAAAAAATGAGCCTAAAATTAGATAGGGTTGAGTTGACAGAATAGATGAAATTTGTAGGGTAGAGAGGATAGGATAAATGCGTTTAATTGGTCTACGTAGCGTGGATTATGTTTTTAAGTACATAAGTATATAATAAAGTCGAGGTGAAGACAAATGGATATTAAAAGAAAAAAAGAAATTTTGGAAGCCTATAAAAACAGACAGCCTGAAATGGGTGTAATATCTTACTGCTGTAAAGAAACTGGCGAAGTATTTTTAGGTATCTCTAAAGATACAAAAGCTGACTTTAACAGCACTAATTTAAAATTAGCAGCCAACTGGCATCCAAATAAACGATTACAGGAACTTTGGAACAAATATTGCAGAGAAAACTTTGAACTATCAGTTATCAAAGTGTTAAAGTATGATGACCCAAACGAAGATCATACAGCAGAACTAGAAAGTTTAAGGGAGCAATGTTTAGCTACTGATCCTAATGCAAGGAGGATATGGAAATGAATGAAAAAACAGTTATGTTGTCAAAGGGTTATGATCTCATAGATGGCAGAAATGCATATAACTCTGACATCAAACGGTTAACATTAGGTGTGCCAATATTGGAAGAAAATAAAAAAATGCAGATTGCTGCACAAATTTGGAAAAATGACAAAGATGGTAAGTCGATTTTAGCCCAGGAGATCCCTATACATCAAGTATTTGACCTGATAATCTTTTTATCCAGGACATTACTTTACTTTAAGGAGGCTTATCGGCTTCCACTGTTATATGATCCGGAAAAACCAACCGTGGAGCGAATTGGCGTACAAGGTGGGGTACTACCCGTAGAGATTTGTGTTGACAACCAAAACATCAAAGATGATATTAAAGCATTTGCTCAAGGTCTGAATGATTTAGGGGAATTGATTGGAGAAAGACAACGGGTACTGAGCCGTATTTTAGAAGAATTGGAGTGTTATTAAGATGAAACAGAACTGTATTCTGTCACCTAGCAGACTGTTAACAGAAGAAGAGCAGTCCCTTGTTTGGCAAAAGCCTCTTTCCCATATTGAAAGTGAAGCAGAAAAACGCATATATCAAGAAGTAAAAAGAAATTGGAATCGTGGTGAAATGAAAATCAGTACAATTTTAATGGAGGGGGATGCAGGTTCGGGAAAAACCCAGCTTGCAAAAGCCCTCTCTGCCGATTTTAACCTACCCTACACGAAAGTAACCTGTTTTGCAGATATGGATAAATCCGATGTGCTGGGTTCTATACTGCCAGTATTAAACGAAAATAATAAATCTGATACAGTTGAATATCGCTATTATCCGTCGGAAATTGTTCGTGCTTATGAAAATGGATGGCTCTTGGAAATTCAGGAGCCGACAGTGATTCGGGATGCAGCTGTTTTAATGGCTCTTAATTCAGCATTAGAACCTGGTGGTAGCTTAAACCTACCAACTCGCATCGCCCATCGACACCCGGATTTTATTGCTATTATTACAACAAACCGTGGCTACAATGGCTACCGTCCATTAAACGAAGCTTTGCGTGATAGAGTACAGCATGCCGAAAAACTAGACTTACCAACGAAAGCAGTTATGATGGAACGGGCCAAAGCTAAGACCGGCTATTATTCTGAAAATGTTCTTTCTCTATTAGCAGAAACGATTATCCTGTTGGATGAAACAGCTAAGGCTAATGCAATTAAAGGTGTGGCCGGCATGCGATCCTATATATTTTGGGTTGATGCCGTTGCAAGTGGGGCATCAGTGAAAAATACTTTATATCACAAAGTACTCTACAAAATTACCACTGATCCACAGGAGCTTGCCATTTTAGAACAGGCTCTAGCAAGCCATGGCTTGCTAGAGATGCTTTCCGAATTGGATACCGTCTATCAATCCCATTTAGAGGGAGAGAATCCAGAAGTAATGGAAATTAATATTTCCGATAATGGAGAATACGCTGCAGAACCAGATAAGGCTGATAAAAATGCAATCCGTCTGAGAAAATCAGCAGACAGCGAGGGGCATTCCGATACCAGCAGTGATAAAAATACTGATGCTTCAAGCAATGATAATGGAGAAAATGGCACTCCATTTTACCATGAGCTTGATAAACCCATTACAAGCCAATTACAAAAAAAAGAATTTCGTAAACAGTTGAACACAGAAGCTCGGCAAAGTGTTCAAGGAAGCTTCCATGATGCAATCAAGCTAATTGTCCACCGTCCGGAAGCTACCGCTCAAAATAGGGAAGAATATCAAAACATGGCTGCAAGCTTACTACCAGTCATTCGAGAGCTAATCCGCAAAACAAACCCACTTTTAGAGCATAAGGTTTCTGCTGAATTCACTAAGTCCCAGCTTTATGGTACAAAATTCTGTGCTGATCAAGCTGCTTCTTTGGATTTTCGGGTATTTGCCCGTAAGCGTCCACCCGGAGAGGAACCCTCCCTTGCAGTTGCCCTCAGGATCGACGAGTCAGCGTCTATGTCGGCTTTTGGTCGCTTAGATGCAGCAAAACAGGCTGCCATCGCTTTATATGAATTCTGCACTGGCTGTGGAATTCCCATTATGGTTTACGGGGATACAGCAGACCGCTCTAAGTTAGAACAAATGTCCATTTATGCATATGTAAACTTTGAAAACAAAGACATAGACGAAAAATATGCTCTCATGAACATTCAAGCTCGTAGCAATAACCGGGATGGTATGGCATTACGTATTATTTCTGATAGATTGCTTAATGCACCGCAAAAAACTAAATTATTAATTAGCATTAGTGACGGGCAGCCTAAAGCTATGCCTGATTACACAGGTGATAAAGCAGCTCACGACATGAAAGATACTTTACAGGAATATCGTCGTAAAGGCATCCAGTTCCTTGCTGCAGCTATTGGGCAGGATAAAGAGGCTATACGTGAACTTTACGGAGCTGAAAATACATTGGATATAACCGATTTGAAGCAGCTTCCAGCAAGATTGCTACAAATAATTGCAAGGTTTCTGTAAGTATGTTATTCTAAGCAGAAATGGAGGTAGGTATATGGACTGTGTGAAAATAGGCAAGTTGATTTCCAAGCTGCGAAAGGAAAAAAATCTTACACAGAAAAATATTGCAGATGTGTTGGGTATTCAAAATAAGACGGTTTCCAAATGGGAATGTGGCTTAGGCTGCCCTGATTTATCCCTGTGGCCAGAACTATCTGCTATTTTGGGGGTTGATATGAAACCGATGATGGAGGGTGAAATTACACCCAACAAGCCAGACAATGGCAATATTGACAGGATCCGATTTTATGTCTGTCCTTCCTGTGGAAATACTCTGGTTAGCACGGGAAGTGCCTCTATCTTCTGTTGTGGAAGAAAATTGGAGCGTATCATGCCTATGGATCCACTTACCTCACCCCAAATTACAGTAGCAGAAATAGACATGGATTACTATATTACCTTTGATCATCCTATGACCAAAGAACATTATATTTCTTTTGTTGCTTGTGTTAAAAGCGATAGGGTATTTTTAAATCGTTTGTATCCAGAGCAAAGTCCTACTTGTAGGTTTCCAATAACTATTGGTGGCAAACTATATGTTTATTGTATTAACCATGGTTTAGTGGTATATGAAAACTTATGATATTTTTTAAAGGGGAATCTGTATTATTATAATTAAGGAGTGTTACAATCAATGGGAAATCAGCAAATAAAAGAGAATATACTATTTCAGCTTGACATGTGCTGGCAGCTCTATCTTTATCATACAGAGAATCTTGAGGATACAGAGGCAAATTGGGCATTTAGCCCCAAGGGGCTCCAGGTGCGCAAGGAAGACGATGGGTGGTGCATAGATTGGCCTGAAAGCGAAAGTTATGAGATAGGGCCGTCTAGTATTGCTTGGACGATGTGGCATATTATATATTGGTGGACTACTGCACTAGATTGGAATTTTGGAGATGGCACATTAAATAAAGAAGACATCCTTTGGCCAGGAAATGTTGAACAGGCAAAAGTGACAATAAAGTTATTACACGATCAATGGGTATCAAAATTAAATGAGTTGGCAGACGAAGAATACCAATTAAAGCAGTATGCTAAATGGCCATTATCAGATAGGAATTTTGCTGATATTGCACTTTGGTTAAATGGAGAATTAATGAAAAATGTAGCAGAAATAGGTTATGGGCGATTTTTATATGCAACCTGCAAAAAGTAGGGAAACTTGTAAGTTCAAGAAAGGTTATTATGGGTTATGCAGCAGAGGAACCCAAACCAGCTTCACCACGTAATGATGGCATGCACATTATTAGGTAGATAAGCATAAGCATGGATTTGAAATCATCGGGTATGAGTATGTGGCGGTAGTAGTAACATCGCTGGTATCGAAGCAGAATTACAATTAAAAGTTAGCCAGGATGGTTCTGTATATTTCCTGAATGATCTAATAAATGAGATATGAAGTGCCAGTATATGACCGGGGGAATGGGCCTATGATAAATGAGGAAAGAAAAAAGAATTACTATGGAAAAGGATAAATTAATAAACCTCTCTTTATTAGGCAGAAAAAGAGAGGTAGGATTATCTAAAATAGAGTATTTTATTGTTAGGAGGCTGTGGATATGGAATGGATAGAACGATTGAATTGTGCGGTTAATTATATCGAAGAGAATATAAAAGAACCTATTAATTTAGAAGAAGTATCAAAGATTGCATGTTGTTCACCGTATCATTTTCAAAGGATGTTTGCCTATATAGCGGATATCACATTATCGGAGTACATACGTCGTAGGAGAATGTCATTAGCAGCTGTAGATT
The DNA here is from genome assembly GCF_900101495.1 of Alkaliphilus peptidifermentans DSM 18978. GTDB lineage: Bacteria > Bacillota > Clostridia > Peptostreptococcales > Natronincolaceae > Alkaliphilus_C > Alkaliphilus_C peptidifermentans. Next base: position 62,967 of record NZ_FMUS01000005.1, on the reverse strand, counting down.
TACAAAATGGCTATGAGAAAGTGATAGATATTTCACTAAAGTATGGATACGATTCACCAACAGCATTTAATCGAGCTTTTAAAAGTGTACATGGAATAGCACCATCCCAGGCAAGAGAAGAAGGTACAATATTAAAAGCATTTCCTCCTATCAGCTTCAAAATAACAATAAAAGGAGATAGTGAGATGAATTACAGAATTGAAAAGAAAGAAGCATTTAGAATTGTTGGGATTTCAGAGCCATTAGAAACAGAGGTAGAGAAGAACTTTGAAATAGTACCCCAGATGTGGGGTAAAGCCACAGTTAATGGGATAATACCAAGGCTTGCTGCTATAATGGAGGGAGTGCCATGGGGACTCTTAGGAGTAAGTTCCTGTAATGAATTAGAGAATTGGCGATATTATATTGCAGTTGCAAGTAATCAACCAATAGAAAGTGATTTAGAAGAGTACATTGTTCCTAGCTCTACCTGGGCAATATTTTCAGGAGAAGGTAGTAATCAGTCTATACAAGAACTAGAAAAAAGAGTTGTAACGGAATGGCTTCCGACTTCAGGTTATGAATATGGAAATGCACCAGATATTGAAGTATATTTAAATGCAGACCCGGAGCATGCTAAATACGAGGTTTGGGTCCCGGTTACAAAAAAGGCGAATTAGGCATGGTACATTTAGTCTTAATTTCCAACATCAGGGTAATATGGATGATTGGCTTATCCTAGAGAAAATTGAAGATGTGGCTGTTGGTCCAGTATATAACATAACAAAGAGAATGCGAGATTTTAGGTGGTGTTATTATGGCAATGTGGAGTCCATGGCGTGGATGTTATAAATATAGCGAAGGATGTAAATACTGCTATATTCATAAAGGTGATGCCAAAAGAGGAGTAAACACAAGTACTATTGTAAAAACCGATAATTTTAATGCGCCTGTTGCAAAGAGCAAAAAAGGTGAATATAAGATAAAATCAGGTCAAACAGTCTACTTATGCTTTTCTACCGATTTTCTTATTGAAGAAGCTGATGAATGGAGAGAAGAATGTTGGAAAATGATAAAAGAACGTTTTGATTTGAAATTTATTTTTCTTACAAAGAGAATCGAAAGGTTCTTGCAGTGTATTCCAAATGACTGGAATGATGGGTACGATAATGTAATTGTTGGCTGCACTGTTGAGAATCAAGATAGGGCAGATTACAGGCTCCCTATGCTCGCTGCCTTTCCAATAAAGCATAGAAATGTGATTTGTCAGCCGCTTATTGAAGAAATAAACATTGTAAAATACCTAGACAATGTTGAAGTAGTTATAGTTGGTGGAGAATCAGATAGAAATGCAAGACCACTAAATTACAATTGGGTTTTATCAATTCGAGAGCAGTGCAGAACTAAAGGAGTTGGTTTTGAATTTAGACAATGTGGAACTCGCTTTATTAAAGATGGTAAAGAATATTTGCTTAATGTAAGAGACTTATGCAGTCAAGCAAGAAAAGCAAATATAGATTGTTAGCCACTCGATTAAAGAGGAGATACAGGGTGTGAGATAATATTTTTTACAGAAAATAGCATTACCCTCTTGACTCTTCCTTTGGGTAATACTTTATACTAAGTTTATACCCAATTATTTAGAAAAGAGGTTGAAACAAATGAGAAACCTAATCAAAATCAAAGATGTGTCAAGCAAATATGACATTACAGCTCGTACACTGCGTTATTATGAGGATATGGGATTGCTGTCCAGCACCCGAAGTGATGACTACGCATACAGAATGTACGATGAAAACGCTGTTAGGCGGCTTGAGCAAATACTCATTTTACGCAAGTTGAATATCAGTATAAAAGACATTCAACGTGTTTTTAACACTTCCGGTTCCGATGTAGTCTTAGAAGTGCTGGGGAAAAAAGCACAGAGCATAGACAACGAGGTTGCGCTTTTGCATGAGCTAAAGGAAATCGTGCTGGATTTTATACGCGAAATCGAACAAGTGAACTTTTCAGACAACTCCGACATAAAACTGCTGTATAACAAGGCTAAAGAGATTGAAACACAATTGATAAGCATTGACTATATAGGCAAGCCCTCCAATATAAACCGCTTGATTGAAATAACGGAAAAATTAGATAAAAAAATCCCTGATATAATGGTCGTCAGGATACCGGGATTTAGAGCGGTGACAGTGGGCGAACAATCATGGGAGGATATGTTCAATAACGGCGGATACATGTATCAATTGTGGCAGCATGTGCATTTGTACAAAAATGTGATTTTCGACTGTTTTGATTTTTTGCTACCTAAAAATGACAAAGCCGAATGGATATGCGCCGTTAAAGATGGTGTTACCAATGCGGATGTAAGCCCTTTTAAACTGTTGGATTTTCAGGGTGGCTTATACGCTATGGCAGTCAGTATTGACGAAGATAACGAGAGCATACACAAAGTGGAAAATAAAGTTCGCAGATGGATTGAAAGCACAAATTTTGAGCTTGATAAAGGCCGCAATGTTATGTTCAATATGCCTTATTTATATGAAGATGGAAGGGATGTTGCCTATAAAGACATAGAAAAGGGACTTGGTTATAAACAAATGCAAAGATATTTTCCTATAAAGCTGAAAGATGATATTTAAGCACTTTGGCAAACAATAATGAAAAAGTAAATCATTAAAGGAGAGGATTTAAAATGAGTAAATACGAAAACGCAATGAAACTTATGGAAGATTTCTGTGGAAAGGGCAAGGACAACCTTATTGCTCTGGCAACTATTGCATTGCCATTAAACGCCGCCGGTAATCCCCGCCCTGCTGTCCGTATGGTTAACGCTTATTATGAAGACGGCGTGTTCTATGTTTCTTCAGACGCCAATAAAAATAAAACGTTGGAAATTGGGAAAAACAACGAGGTTTCCATTTGTGGCTTGGGCTTGTTTGTTGCTCAAGGAAGGGCTGAAAATCTCGGTTGGGTAAAGGACGAGAGGAATGCAGAAATAAGAGGGAAGATGAAAAAAATCTTCGCATGGTTCGATGCACATGGGGACGAAGATAACCCTGACTCAATAGTTCTGCGTATAACCCTTACGGAAGGAATCATAACTGATAACGACAAAAAATACGATGAATGGCAGTATAAAGTCGACTTTACCAAGAAAGAAGTTAAATAATCACTGTAAATAATCACTGGTAAATAATCACTGGGACGGTTCTTTTGATTACTGGAGGCTTGCTTAAATTGCCATATGGAGCCCATTCGAAAATTATTAGTATGTATACAAGTTATTTGAGAGTTCTCCCTGGGGGAAGTAAATTATTTTATGCGAAATATTATTATGTTAAAGAGGGGAGGAAATTTCGCAGAATAGATGAAATTTGTGAAAAGTAAGGAAAGAATTGTCTAGCCTCCTTGGTAAATAAGAGGCTAGGTTTATTTTGATAGAGTATAAATTGTAATTATTTATTTTGTTCTGCAGGCCGAGTCATACAATATACCCTTAGTCCATCGATAATTTTTGTATCCTTTAGCTCATATCCAAAACTTTCATAATAAGCGACATTCTGCTGATTTTCTGTATCAAGTGCAATAGGGTAGGATGGCTGTGAAGATTCAGCAATTTCATGAATCTCTCTTAAAACCTTTTTACCGATGCCCTTCCCTTGAGAGGAAGGATCTACACCAATCATGGTTAAATAGTAATGGGGTTCATTTGGTGCACTTCTAAAAGATAGTTTTTGGTACTTCGTTAAGAACCTAAGCACATGAAATGGTAGCTGAAACATTAATAAAAGCATCTCTATATTTAATCTAACCATAGCTCTTGTAGATATACTCACAAGATTCCTTGGTCGATCCACAATCGCTACGTAAGTAGGCTCTTTAGTATGATCGGTAAGGATCAGACCATCTAATAAGCGATTTCGCTTAATGATAAATCTAATTAAAATCTTTGATTGGTCTTTGCTTTTTTTGTTTGAAAATAAATAATCAAACATGGGGTCTTTCTCAAATGCTCGAGATAGCAAGGATATATGAGTTTCATTAATGTTCATTTTGCTCCCCCCTATGGTGAAAAACTGAAAAGCTAAATAACACCTTAAAAACATAAAAAATCAATAAAGTAGATGCAAAGAAGGGAACTGTTTGCCCCAAATAAGCCACTATTAGCAAACCTAAACCTGTTAAGCTTCCAGCTAAGAGGGTATGAAATGAGTAGTCTCTAATGAAATTTAAGAATACTGCAGTAATTAAAGTGTAGGCACAAATTATAACCCCATAAAGAATTGAAATTCCTATCGACCACGAAAGGATAATTGGTTGAATGTGGATAGCAATAAATACCCACCTTTTCCTTGGATATCGATCATAAAAAATATCAGTGCCCTTGGTTAAGTTTGCTACAACGCCTCCTGAGATATCTAAGAACAAAAACCAAGTTACTATTTGTTTTACTAAAGATAATCCATTCCACTCATCATAGCCTAGAATACCTATTGCAAAACCAGAAATCAGTACAAAAAGAGCAATAACAACTAAGGATGATTTCGTCTGAAATTCACCTAGAATTTCATGGAAAAACTTTGGGATTTTAATCATAAAACACCTCTTTCTGACCGTTCGAACGGTCAATTTGAATTATATAGAAAATGGCAGCGATTTAATTTAATAAAGACTGCCATGCATCTATTTGTAAAGTCCAAATTTTTTCAAATGTTTCTATATCCGATTCTAGTAAAAAATGGAGACCGTAACCATCTAATGTCATGATGATCATTTCTGAAATTATTAAAAGTTTCTCTTTTCTTTGAGAACTATAGCGGGATAATTGTGTTGCAATAGCATCAATCATCTCATCCTTAGTCTTTAATAAATAGGCTCTATATTTTTCGTTGTATAAGCAAGAATTATAGAAATTAAGTAAAACAGAATAGGATATCTTTTCTTCTTCACTTAGTGAGTAGATACTCTCCCCAAGGAAAAGGAGAAATACTTTTAAGTCTGGGCCCTGATGGGATTTAACTGGTTTCACCAGATAATCAAGGATGTTTTCAAAAATCACATTTAGAACTTCATCTACAGACCCAAAGTGATGGAAAATATTGCTCTTACTAATTCCTAGAAGATCAGCTATTTTTTTTGCACTTAATCCTTCGATTCCTTCTTCAGCAATGATTTTCATAGATGCAGCTAGAATACGATCTTTTGTTTCGTTGCCCTTAGTAATTCTTAGATCTTGAGTCATTTTAACCCTCTTTCTTTATGTTTTTATTTCATTATAACACTAACTGTCCGGTAGGTCAATTTCTTTATGGAAAGAACTATTATTAAATAGTTAATTTGATCGAGGTATCTATTCAAAAAAAAGTTATTGTATTACAATGGATATACATGAATTAATTACCATAAGAAAGGTAGATGAAATGAAAAAATAATATGAGTTTGAATCGGAAATTTATAAAGTTCCTGATATTGATGGGGCATATGTAAAAATGCCATTTGATGTGAGAGAGGAATTTGGAAAAGGCAGAGTAAAAGTACACGCGACATTTGATGGAGAGGGATATGACGGGAGCATTGTAAACATGGGAGTTAGGAATGAGGATGGAAGTATTTGCTATATCATAGGACTTCGTAAGGATATTCGCTCCAAAATCGGCAAAAAACCCGGTGACAGAGTGCAGGTTACTGTTATAGAGAGGGAGAGTTGAAGATTATATGTACGTTGCCTAGTTTAATTTTTCATTAGAGTTGCCTTACTTACGCATATCATCAACCAAACCCCTTAAATATTTTTCGGAAGATAAGGATATTGCAATGAATAAATTTAAAGCATTTAATGAAGAAAATAATAAAGATAATTGTTTAGATGAAGTTATTATTAAAAGATTAAAAGATGAAGAAGTAAGATTAGAAATCAATAAGATTATACCAGGAGATTACTATATAAGTTTTAGTATTTGTGATATACTCTAAGTAAGAGAACTGAATAAGCCAGCCTCTAAAGGAGAAAAGACATGTGTAAAGTATCGGTTAGGGAAATGGAAAAGAGAATAAGAGAGGTTGACTATGCAATGTCAATTAATGATATGAATAATATTGAGCTAACTCAGAAGGATCTAGAATTATTCGAATCATATATTGATGGGAAAATTAGCTTAAAGCAGGTAAGAATGACATTTAAAAAGAGATCTGGATAACAGCTCTTCTATAAACTGCAGGTCTTAAGTTCAATATTTATATAGACAACAAAAAGAATAAGCAAAATCCAATACCTATACAGTATTGGGTTTATTTTTGTTTTGAAAGAATAAATAATAATATAATATATTGAAAAATGCCTATACAAGCCGAGGGGGAAAAAGGGAACTAGTTAACTATTATGCGAAATAATATAATCTTTCTATCATAATGATGTGGAATGTGTTGCATTGATAGAGCAGGTTTAGAGAGTTTTATATATCCCCTCAGACTGATAAGTTTGGGGGGAATTTAGCAAATGGCTGTTCTTTTCTTTTCAACCATTCAGGGTATCACGATTATTCGAGCAGCCCTTCAACCGATCTTCAAACTGCCTGCTAAATCCCTAGTGACAAGTTTCCTATATGAAGAAAGGAAGGAAGTGAGCCCTATGGCAGCTCTGCTTTTGTTCCTCTTGAAACACTTCCCACAGCACTACGAATTTTCGCAGAGCATCAGCCTATCACGATTCTGGTAGAGGGCCTACGTTCCTTATTTACAAGTACATCCTCGTCCTATACTATGGAAGCCATTTTATGGTGTTTAGCAATCATGATTCTTAGTGCATTTATTGCAGGACAGTTATTTAAGCGTAAGGCATGAAAATGATTTTTTTTAACTACAATTATGAGTATATACTCACTCATAAAAGTGATGGTTGTATATTAATTGAAATGTGGGCCATAACTATTCTTAGAATTTTTTGAATAAGGAAGGAGAGTAATTTATGAAATTTAGCAGTTACGATTTTACAGTTGTCAGAGCCGATAAAATAGAGTTAGATGTAAGGACACAAATGTCTGAGATTTTTGCAGAGGGGTTTATACAATGGCTTGAATATTTTTCAAAAGATAAAAATATAATCGCCAAGGCATTTGCTCATATGTTTGTTTTAGACCAATTCTATGTAGCTGTGATAGATAATAAAATTGCAGCAATGGCTGCTTGTACAGATTGTAGAGCTTTAGCGGTGAGACTAGACAAGAAAGAGCTAAGAAAGCATTTAGGTGTCATTAAAGGTAGCATTGCTGGAATTGTTTTAAAAAAAGAATTTGAAAGTCCATTTAGAAATCCTGCTCCCAAAACCGGCTCTATTGAGTATGTAGGAACAGCTCTTGAATTTAGAGGGCAAGGTGCTGCATCGCAAGTTATAAGATATATTATAGAAAATACCCCGTACAAAGAATATTTAATTGAGGAGGTAGCTGATACGAATTTGCCAGCTCTAAAACTATACAAAAAATTGGGATTTAACGAATATAAAAGAAAATCTCTTCCCCCAAATCGTGCAAAGAAAGTTGGGATTAATAATATTGTTTCTCTGAAATATGTGAAATAAATCTAAGTTCAGAAATCTATACTATATAGTTTCGATTATGTGTGTGTGGTGTTACTAGAGAAAAAATAGGCTGCTATCACTGGTTTAAAAGACTTCAAGTAGAATTTGATAATGTTTATATGTTCCCCTAAACGAGACAAGTTTAGGGGATTTTTCTTTAGACGGGAGAAGAAATTTTACAGAATAGAAGAATTATGGAAAAGGAGTGTATTTTGATATTTGAATGCAAGATAGAATTTGTTCTTAGAGGCTTATAACACTATCAGCTACTGTAGTATACTCTACTTGTTATGTTTGGTACTATATGATAAATTAAAGTAGAATAATGTGCCTTATATTGGGACAAATACTTATGTGGAGGCTAAGATGATGAGGAAGTTGATGATTTTGGTATTATTCTTAGTAGTATCTATCACTCCATTTCTTTTAGACTATAATAGCTTAGCAAAAAATGAAGATATTTACAGCATGATTGAAAACTTAGAAACAAAAACTCCTGTTTTATTAAAAAAATTCAATATACCTGGGGCATCAATATCATTAATAGAAAATGGTGAACTCAAATGGATAGGTACTTTTGGGTATGCAGATATTGAAGAAAAAATTGAAATACATAAAGATACAGTTTACCAAGTGGCATCTATCTCAAAATCAGTTACTGCCCTTGGAATAATGAAACTCGTAGAAGATGGTATATTAAACTTGGATGACCCCATCGAAAAATATATAACAAGATGGGAAATTCCTGAGTCGGTATATGACAAAGATGAGGTTACTATCAGAAGGCTTTTAAGTCATACAGCAGGACTATCCAGAGGAGGGGGTTACCCGGGATACGAACCATTTAATGAACTGCCATCTTTAGAAGAATCGCTTAGTGGAATTGGGGGAGGCTCTCAGCCAGTAAAACTGATTTATGAACCAGGAACTAGATATTTTTATTCTGGTGGAGGATATAATTTGCTACAGCTGTTAATAGAAGAAGTGACTGGCAAAGACTTTGTGACTTATATGGATGTGACAGTAATTACTCCTTTAGGAATGCAGGATAGTAGTTTTAGATGGATAGAGAAGCTGCAAAATAGAACTGCTAAGGCTTACAATGAAAACTTAGAGTTATTGCCAAACTATTTGTTTACAGAAAAAGCCGCAGCAGGGCTTTACACAACTATTGAGGATCTGAGCAAATTCGTAATTACATCAATTAGTAATTATAAAGAAGATAATTTCTTGAGACAGGAAATAATTCAAGAGATGTATAGCCCTGTGTTAGAAGTTGGGGATTTAGAAGGGTTTATATACGAAACTACAGCACTAGGTCATTTTGTTAATACTGATAAAAAAAGTAAACCTTTAATTGCTCACGATGGAGGTAACAAGGGTTGGAAAGCAAATTTCTCACTAGCACCAATTACAGGAGATGGAGTTGTAATATTAACCAATGGTGATAATGGCACATATTTAATTAATGAAGTGTTGAATTCATGGCATTATAAAGTGTTTCAAAACAAACGTGCCCTTGACAAATTATGTCATAGAGTAAATGCTACTATATATTCAGTATCATCAGTTTTAATGTTATGGTCTGTAATGGAATTACTTCAATTATATAAAGACTTGAGAAGGGGAAAGAGGCAAATCCTTCATTTGAAAAACAAAACTCAGTTTGTACTAAAATGTGGTATTAGCCTAGTTTTAGGATACATCACCTATTTACTGAATAGACACATAGTGCCAATATTAGCATTCTTAAACCCTAGAATAGGTCACTTATTAATTCTGTGCATATTTATTAGAGTGCTAGTAGGTATTTTACAGTTGTTTACTACTAAAAAAGGAAATAGTATATATTATAAGTGAGTTTAATAGTAAACATATGATTCCTCAGACTATTGTTTGAGGAAGTTTCTATTTTAGAGGATCTTACTATTTGATGAATATTGCCGGAAAGAAGAGGGATTTTGAGTAGTTGAATAGAATATTTAGAGAAAAGGATAATCTAAATTTTAAAGTATAAAGAGCAATATCAAAAATATGACAATAGTGTAATTTAGGACATGGAGGAATAATTTTGAATAATAGATTGCTACAAAATAATCAATTGATTTTCCTTATGATTTTTTCTTTGGTTTTTGTCTTGGTAGGCTGTACTACAATGGAGGATGCGGGCAATTTAAACTATGAAGATCTGCAAGAGAAAATAGAAATTGAGAGGGCAATGGAACATATTCAAAGCTTGGTGGATTTTGGTCCTAGGCTTCCGGGACAATCCGGCGACGTTGAAGCAGGCAAATATTTGTTAGAAGCCTTCAAAAATTTAAATCTAATTACACAAGTTGAAGAATTTCCAGTACAAATTTTCGAAGCAAAAGGTGTTGAAATAACCATTAACAATCAAGGGAAGTATATTCCTTTGGCAGCAAATATTTTTGATTATTCCGCATCTACACCAGCGGATGGTTTAAAGGATATGCCATTAATTTATGCTGGTCTGGGTAAGACAACCGATTTAGTTGAACTAGATCTAACTGATGCTATTGCAGTAGTTCGTAGGGGAGATATATATTTTAGAGATAAAGTAATAAATAGTGCCTCAAAAGGGGCAAAGGCTGTTATTATAATTAATAGCGAAGATACTTCCTTAATATCTAGTCTTCTGGAGGAGTCAACGATCCCTGCAATTGGAGTATCTTCCTCAGAAGGAGAAAAAATAGTTGAAGCCCTTAAGGAAGGGGAACTGTTGGCTAATTTAATTGTTGATACCATTATAGAAGATGGAGCTTCAAGAAATATAATCGGGATTAAAAAAAGCAGTAAAGAAACCGATAAGGTTCTAATTATTGGTGCCCACTATGATAGCGCAAATACCCCGGGGGCCAATGATAATGCCGCTGGAGTTGGTGGTTTATTGGAGATTGCAGCAGTATTAAGGGATGTTGATTTACCCTTTAACATCCACTACATTGCCTTCGGTGCTGAAGAAATGGATGTTGTGGGCTCTAATTTCCATGTCCAACAAAGATATACTGCTGGCTATAAAAATGTAATTGGGATGATTAATCTTGATGGGATAGGTATAGGTCATACTCTGATGGTTAATAGAGAGAGTAGGAATAGCTCCAATTATTTGAGTAAAATTGCTTTAAGGGCAGCCAACGATCTTAACATTAAAGCAGTTGAATATTTTAATGGAGACAGTGACCATAGACCCTTTGAACACATAGGAATACCAGTAGCATTTTTACAATATGGTCCTGGTAATCCCAGATACTATCATACTCAATTGGACACCTTCGATACTTTAAATTCTAAAACAATTGAAAATACAATAAAGGTGGTTTTAAAAATAATTACTTCTTTAGCCAATAAATAAAAACCGTCCCTGTGGGTCAAAACAAAGAAGGGTTTCCTCAGCTTCGTTAATAAAGGAGGATGAGTATTTTGAAAGTAAAGATATTTTACGCTATGTCTGAAAAAGGCTTAGAAGATAAAGCAAATAATTTTAGCAGATACATCAATAGAGCCAATTGATATAAAGTTTTCATCAACTGTATTATATTTTCATTGCTTATAATATATAAAGAAAGATAAGTACTAAATAATTCTCTCTTCTGTATACAGAACAATAAAAAATGAAGTTAATAAAATGTTTGAACTAATAACCACAAATTTTGATTTTTTTCTTATATAAGAAATCCAAAATAATTGAGATGATAAGAGAAGGTAAAATACCAGATAACAAAAATAAACCCATTACGAATCTTCCTAATGCTACAAAATTTTCAGATGGGGCGCTATACATGGTGATGAAATTATAGATCATAAAAGGGACCATTACAATTATAGGGATATATTTAACATATCTCTTTTTCTATTTATGTTAAATCTCCTGAGAAAAAAATCAGTTAACCCTATGCCGGAAGGGAAAACTTTGGGAGATACTAATATTTCTATATATTAAGTTCTTATAACTAAGGAGGAATGTTTTTATGAAAAAATTCATTGTTGAGGACCGATTTTGGGATTTGTTTCCAGGAGCAAAGATAGGAGTTGTTGTTATTAACGGAGTTGACAACACAATAAAGGATATAAATCAGTACAAAGAGATGATTCTAAGCTCAGAGAAGCAGGCCCTAGCGCATTTAACGAAAGAAGAATTCAGCAGTAATGTTGTTATTAAAGTCTGGAGAGATGCTTTTCAAAAGTTTAAAACAAAGAAAGGAGCAAGGTCATCAATTGAAGCTTTGCTGAAACGCGTACACAAGGGCGATCATATTGGAACGATCAATCCCCTTGTTGATATTTACAACTCTATTTCTCTAAAGTATGCATTGCCATGTGGTGGAGAGGATATTGATACTTTTGTTGGCGATATCAGCTTAACCAAAGCAGAAGGGAACGAACCATTTATAACACTCGGAACAAATGAGAATGCGCCACCCTACCAGGGGGAGATAGTGTATAAGGATGATAAAGGAGCTATCTGCAGATGCTGGAACTGGAGGGAATCCGTCAGAACAATGCTCACTGAAAATACAAAAAATGCTTTTTTGTGTATTGAGTTAGTTGATGACAGCAGAATGGATGACTTCGAGAGTGCATTAAATGAGCTGGCAAAGCTGAGTCAGGAAAATTTAGGCGGTATGTATAGGATTTCAATTCTTGATATTAATAAAAAAGAAATATTAATAGAGTAATAAAAAGAGGATGAAATAATGAGCAGTTTCACGTATAAACCGAAATGACATAGTACACCAAAGTGAATATTTATACAAAACATAGATAAAAAATGCAAAAATCTATTGCAACACTCCATGGTATATGTTATTCTAAAAAATGTGCATCGTAGTTAAGACAAAATGGAGGTTTGTAAGTATGATAAGCAAGTTAAAGTTTGTATTTTTATCAATTTTTGGATTTGTTTTTTTTCTAATGCCGTTTAATATTAATGGTGAAAGCAAAATAGCTATATCCCACATAGTGAATTTTGTTACAGGCAATATGCTTGATCCGTTTATTGGGTTCACTATTATTTGTGCATGGATTGTGTTAATTGCAACTGTGCTTTTCACTTTTTATTCATCAAAAAATGAGTTTGTTAATTCTGTATTTAAATCATCACGCTCAAATGCTGTATTAAGGGTAGTTGGCTCATTCTTATACCTTATGGTGGTTAATAATTGGCTTGAAAACTATGAGTTTGCAGGTATGATTTTAGATAGCGATACTGGCGGGCTAATGGCAGGAGATGGTGGCCTTTTAACTACACTTTATATAACATTCTTTGTAGGCATTATTGCCCTGCCTTTATTAACACATTTTGGTATTGTTGAATTTATAGGGACTTTGTTAGGTTCTATAGTTGAAAAGTTGTTTAAAGTACCAGGTTATTCAACTATCGATGCTATTGCATCCTTTGTTGGTGATGGTACAATTGGTATTGTGGTAACGGATAACCAATATCAAAGAGGATACTATAATAGAAGAGAAGCTTATATTATTGCAACCAGTTTTTCTATAGTTGGTATTGCATTTGCTTCTGCAGTAGCTGAAGAGCTAGGGTTCGGGCATATTTTCCCAATATTTTATGGATCTATTGCATTAGTAACTGTTATATTGGCTTTTATTACATCTAGAATGCCACTTAAGAAATTTCCACCAAATTATTATGAAGGGGTAACTCCTAATAGAATTGAGATTCCAAAAGGTAAAACTGTTCTTGAGCATGCATATGAATCTGCAATAAAGCAGGCAGGAGATGCCAAGATTCAAGAAGTAATAATTGATTCGTTAAAGAATATTATAAATATATATGTTGGCTTCTTACCTATTATTATGGCGGTTGGAACATTATCTTTGGTAGTAGCAGAATATACCCAGTTTTTTAATATCATTAGTGCACCACTGATATATTTATATACTCTAATAGGATACAGCAAGGAAGTAGCAGCAGCCATGGCACCAGCATCGGTTGCTGGGTTTGCAGATATGTATTTACCAGCTTTATTTATCGGTGGATCGGTTTCTGAAGCTTCAAGATTTTTTGTTGGTGTATTAGCATTTACCCAGTTAGTGTTTATGTCTGAAACTGGAATGATTTTAGTTAAGAGTAAAATTGGTTTGAGCTTTTGGGATGTGACTAAAGTATTTTTTTTTAGAACTATGATATCTATACCGATATTAATAGTTATAACAAATATTTTAGCTGTTTTAGGTGTAATATCGTTTTAATGAATAACAAGACGACGTTTCACTTGTCTATTGTAAATAATGGCCTATTCTGAAAAGGATTGATGAACATTAAAAGATTATATTGAGGAGGTAAACTATTTATGTTTGATAATGAATATGAGTATAGACTTCCAGTTCATTCTATCATTTGGTTTTGAAGGTTTAGATAATAATGGATAGTATAAATATGTTCCCCTAGACGATAAGTTTAGGGGATTTGATTTTTTGGGGGGGAGGAAAGAAATCTCGCAGAATAGAGGTGTTTTAGAAAAGTTAAGGAGTACTAATAATGACTCACAATAAGTAAGAAATAGAATTGGGATTATTGAGTTATTGATAGAAAAAATCATGATTTAGATTTTTGTAGTTGCCCACAATTTTTTCAGTAATGTTTGTACAAAACATATTTAAAAAAATACTTGCACCTCACGAGGTAATAATTGAAGTGTATTTTATAAAGGTGGAAGATTGGGGTGAAATCTGTGAATTTTGCTTGTTTTTATCTCATTTTATAAAAAAATGTTGACAGATTATAAATGGTTTAATATAGTATATATAGACCGACGGTCAGTCTATAAAGAAGTGGAGTGTATATATGAGAATTACCAAAGAGTATGATGAAAGGAAGAATGAAATTCTTAATGCTGCCGAAAAGCTATTTGATGGAAAAGGATATGAGAAGTGCACTATTAATGACATACTTAAAGAGGTTGGCATTGCAAAAGGGACTTTTTATTATTATTTCAAATCTAAAGAAGAAGTTGTGGATGCCATTGTATCGAGGTATAAAGAAGTTGTAGTTAGCAGGGCAGAAAAAATCCTTAAAAATGATAATATTAATCCAGAAGAAAAACTTATGCATGTCTTTATGGCTATGCGGATTAAGGAAGAGGTTAACAGCGATATCCTTGATGATATGCATAAAACTGAAAATGCGTTATTACATCAAAAAGCCTTAAATCAGATAGTTACAGCTATGGCTCCTATTTTGGTAAAGGTCATTGAAGAAGGAATTGAAAAGAAAGTGTGGAGTTGCAGATATCCGTTACAGTATATGCAGATTTTTCTAGCAGCATCATTAACTCTAACCGACGAAGGTATTTTTGAATTGGATGCTGATTCCCAAATGAAGGTTCTAGCAGCATTAATTTCAACTCTTGAGAAGATGTTAGATGTTCCTGAGGACTCCTTTATGAAGTTATTTATGCAGAACTTGGGCTAATGCTTACTATTAATGGAATGCTAACATTTGCTTTTGTACTTAGTTTTGGTTTTAACTCCAAAATAATTAAAGAGATGTGGGGTATTGGAGATGAATTGGTTAATTGTTAAAAATGATTTTAAGAGAAATAAAGTGATTAATCTTGCATTACTTTTGTTTATGATGTTCTCAGCAGGTCTTGCTGTCTTGTCTGTGATAACGGGGGTTCAAACATTTATATCAATTTCTGAATTATATGAGAAAGCTCAGCCACCTCATTTTCTTCAGATGCATAAGGGAGAAATTAATCAGGAGAAAATAGATGAGTTTCTGTCAGACTATGAAGGTATAACCTACTGGCAGACCATTACAATGATTAATGTCCACGGTGAATCTCTTACTGTTTTTGGTAATAAGAATACATATAATCTTTCTGACTGCCGTCTTGGCATTGGTCTGGTAAAGCAGAATGAAACTAAGGATTTACTCGTGAATTCTGAACATGAAAAAGTTATCGTTGATGCAGGGGAAATTGGAATTCCTGTACTATTAAAGGAAATGTATGGTATGGAAATCGGGGATCATGTTGTTTTGACCTATAACGATGTCCAAAAGAAATTTGTAATTAAGGAATTTATTTTGGACTCCCAGATGAATTCTCCAATGGTCTCTTCTACAAGAATACTGTTAAGCCATGAAGATTTTGACATGCTCAAAGATCAGGTTGGAGAGAATGAATATCTGATAGAAGCCTATTTTACCAATTCAAAAGAGGCTTCGAATTTTCAAACAGCCTATGAGAACGCAGGACTTCCTCAGAATGGGCAGGCAGTAACCTATGCAATGATTTTTTTATTAAGTGCAATAACTGATATTACAACTGTATTTGTTTTACTTCTAGTTAGCATACTTTTAATCATTGTTTCCTTTATCTGTGTCAAGTTTACAATGATGGCTGCTTTGGAAGAAGAAATCGGTGAAATAGGTACAATGAAGGCTATTGGACTTCCATTTGCCGATATTAGGGATATTTATTTAAATAAGTACAGGATATTAGCGATGGTAGGTGTAATAATAGGGTATATTTTAGCATTGCTGACTAGTGGTGTATTTACAAATCATATCAGGACTACATTTGGAAATATTAGTATGTCCCCCGCAGTAGTAATATTATCACTTGTTGTTGGATGCCTTGTTTTTCTTCTTATAAACTATTATTGCAAGAAGGTATTAAAGAAAATTAAAAAGGTTACTGTTGTTGATACATTGGTTAGAGGGAAGGGATTTGATAAAGATAAATGCCATATAAAGGATGGACTACATAATTCAAAGAAGCTTCCTGTTAACTGGCTGATGGCAATCAGGGAGGTTTTTTATAAGTTTAATAATTGGATAATAGTATTTGCAGTTGTGATAATTACTGTACTAATGATTCTGATTCCTGTTAATCTGATGAATACCTTTGAGGCACCTGAATTTATTACATATATGGGAAGTTCTCTGGAGGATATCCTAATTGAAGTGGAAAATGGGGAAAATCTTGAAACCAACTATGGGAGGGTAATACAGGTTTTGGAAAATGATGATTCAATTGAAAGCTATTATAAATATCGAAGGATACGTGTTCAGACCACCAATGCTGAAGATGAACTTATGAATTTGCATATAGACTGTGGAGATAACTCCGGAAATGAGCTAAAGTATATTAGTGGAAAGGCTCCTGATGGGGAAAATGAAATTGCCATTTCCTATCTTAATGCCAATGAAATAGGAAAAGTTGCCGGTGATGCAATAGTACTTTTCTATGATGACAAAGAAAAAGAATTTGTTATTTCCGGAATATATCAGGACGTTACCAGCGGTGGATACACAGCAAAGTCAAAATATGTTTTTTCAGAACTGACCAGTGAAAAATATTCATTTTCAGTTAATCTTAAAGATAATGTAGAAGTGGAAAAAAAGGCTGATGAATGGTCTGAAATAATTGGATCTGGTGTAGCAGTAGACCCAATGGAGGAATTCATTAACCAGACATTGGGAGGCGTCGTAAAACAGCTTAAAACCACCGTTTTTATAATTGTAATAATTGGAGCATGTTTGGTAATGCTTATCACTGTTTTATTTTTAAAGCTGCGGTTAGCAAAGGATTTTTCGGAAATTGCAGTCTTAAAGGCTATAGGATTTTCTGAACTTGATATTAAAAAGCAGTACTTGATAAAAATAGGTTGTGTTTCCATAACCGGTATTTTGGCAGGAATTATCTTAACTAATGTCTTAGGAGAAAAGATAATTAACCTTGTGTTAAGCATTTCAGGGCTTGGGGTTAAGAAGGTTGAGCTTATTGTCAATCCTTTATTTCAGTACATCCTGGTACCATTGTTGTTACAGGTGTTGATGCTGCTAGTAACATTGATTGTTCTGAAAACAATAAAAAAATACAATATTATTTCTATTATAAATGAATAGTAAATTGAGGAGGTGAAATATGAGAACAATATTGAAGGTACAGAATTTATGTAAAAGTTTTGAAGATACACAGGTGTTAAATAACATAAATTTTGATGTTGAAGAGGGTGACTTCATAGCAATCATGGGGCAGTCGGGTTCTGGAAAATCCACATTGCTTTATAGTATCAGTGGAATGGATAGCCCTACTTCGGGTAATGTGTTACTTTGTGGTAAAGATATTTCCAAGCTAGATGATGAAAAAATAAGTGAAGTAAGATTAAAGCAAATGGGGTTTATTTTTCAACACTCCTATCTTCTAAAAAATTTATCTATCAGAGATAACATTGTACTTCCTGGGTTTAAGCTTGGTAATTTATCGAGGGAGCAGGTAAATCAAAATGCCGATTCACTTATGGTAAAGACAGGCATTGACAGTGTAGCTGGGCATGATATTAAAAAAGTTTCAGGGGGGCAGCTGCAACGCGCAGCCATCTGCCGGGCACTGATTAATCAGCCAGACATTTTATTTGGAGATGAGCCAACTGGAGCCCTGAATAGCAGTACCTCAAGGGAGGTATTAGATATCATTAATGCTGTCAATACTGACGGCACAACTGTCATCATTGTTACCCATGATGTGAAGGTGGCAGCCAGGGCAAGCAGAGTAATATTCCTTATGGATGGAAATATCCATGATAAACTGACATTAGGAAAATATAACGGAGAAGAGGAAAAAACATCTTCCCGAGAGAAAAAGTTATATGAGTGGTTAGAAAAAATGGGATTTTAGTAAAGACTATGAGGAGACAGTAGTTAGTCTAGAAAAAAATACAGTTTATAAGCAATTCTAACACCTTCCCATGCTAATATTTATGTGACACATATAACAGCAGAGGTGGATTATCACTTGGCCTTATTAGTTTTCTAGGAAAGGTGTAGGATTGGGTGTTGCAGGTATAAGTGAATCATTTTGATTATGTGGGCTAGTCTATTATAATGATGGAAATATAAAAATATGAACTCAAAAATGTTATAATTGATATTAAAGAATAAGAAAAAGAAAAGAAGGTATTATAATGGTGCATAAAAACAAGATACTCAATTTCATAATCAACAGTACCTTTGAAGCAATTCTTGATCAAATTGATGAAATACATCCAGTTGACTTTTTAGAAGCCCTTGCTGAATTTGAAGAAGACCCTATAATTGTACTTTCAAAATTACCTGATGAATATGTGGGGCTTTTACTTGACTATGCTGAAGACGATGAAAAATTTAAGCTGCTCTCACTTTTTTCTGAAAAAAGAAAAGGTCAAATCGTTTCTGAGATGTCATCTGATGAACTTGTAGATTTACTTGGCAGTCTTGATGAAGAAGACAAAAACGCAATCATCAACAACATGAACGTTGATGATGTGGAAGAGGTGAAAGAGCTTCTCTCCTACGACCCTGAATCAGCAGGGGGGATAATGGCCACTGAGTTTATAGCCATTAAGGAATCATATACCGTTAACGAAACTATAGAGTATTTAAGAACCATGGCTCCTGACTCAGAAACACCATATTACATTTATGTGGTTGATGGTTTTGATGTTTTAAAAGGAGTCGTCCCATTAAGAGAAATTATAGTTTCCGATCCAGATACACTGATAAAAGATATTATGATAGAAAAAATCATAAGTGCACCCGTTGATATGGATCAGGAAGAGGTAAGCAATATTTTTGAAAAATATGGCTTTATGGCAATACCTGTTACTGACCATAAAGGTGTGATATTAGGTATTGTAACCGTTGACGACGTGATTGAAATCATGAAAGAAGAATACACTGAAGATATGTTCCGACTTGCTGGTCTCGATGAAGAAGAAAAAATTTCTGGATCTGTTTCAAGTGCTATTAAGTCCCGGTTGCCTTGGTTGCTTGTAAACCTAGTCACAGCAATACTTGCAGCTGCAACCGTAAGTCTCTTTGAAAATACTATTGCACAAATAGTTGCCCTTGCTACATTTATGCCTATTGTTGCTGGTATGGGAGGAAATGCTGGGACACAGACACTTACCATGATTATCAGAGGTATTGCTTTAGGTGAATTAAGCTATGAGAATCAAAAGGAAATATTACAAAAAGAGATTTCTATTGGCTTAATCAATGGATTATGTCTTGGTCTTGTTGTTGCTATGCTAGGATATTTCTGGGTAGGAAGCTTTGCTTTTGGATTTGTTATTGGTCTAGCGATGTTTTTAAACTTGATTGTTGCGACAGTGTCTGGCTATTATGTTCCAGTTATATTGAAAAAAATTGGTATTGACCCAGCATTGGCATCAGCTGTTTTTGTTACAACAGTCACAGATGTTTTAGGCTTTTTCTTTTTCTTAGGACTCGCTACCATTATGATTACGTCTTTGATTTAAAGAACTAAGTGCGCATGTTAGTACTTAAAGTTGACCAATATGATAAAAAATTGACATCAGATGGAGAACTTTATGACTGAGCATCTTGTGCTGGACTCATGTGTTTATAGTTTAATGAAATTTATAATCTCTTCATTCACAGCTCTTGGATTATCTGGGTTTGTGGCACATTCTATCATGATCACCAGTTAGAAGTAAAGTAGGACATTTTGCTTTATGAAGATCATTTCTGCTTTCCATTCTAGTTACAGCATCCCAAATACGAACCCAGTTGTCTTTAGTAATCATTGAAAATGCATTCATTATATAGTCGAAATTTTCTGGATTGAATTTCGATAGCATTTTTGCTTGTAGCTTTCCACTGAGCTCCATAGAAATCATTTTACTACTGAAACGGTTTATTGGAACAAATACTTTTTCATATAGGTTAAGAGTATTACTACATGGGCTACCAATTAAAATAAGGGATTTGACACGCTCTGGATAGTTGATGGCTGTTTGAAGTGAGATATGTCCTCCCATTGAAAGTCCGCAGAGGATTGCCTGATCCAGCTTTAAATGGTCCATCAACGCAACAAGATCAGAACTTAATTGGAATGGTTTTATGAAAAGCATGGTGCCGGAGGGAGAACCCTAACCGGCACAGGTTTGAAACTTCAATTACTGAATAATAGTATTCTTAATAGTGTACCTTTTTCAATGATCTTTAATCATTTTGAGAAAGTCCCTATACTCTATTTCCCTTTATGCGATTTGTGTTATAACTAGGTGAGCTGAAACAGGTTCGGTTCCTCCAGCCATAGGAGTAATGGTTAACGCCGTTGCATTATTAGCAGGATTTCTCACAGTGAGTATTGAATCGGTTTCTGTTGTAGACACAAGTGCCATACCTACTATCTGAGATGTGCCTGTTGCCCGTCCTACAACCGTATAGGCTAGCTCAGCGCCGTCGAGAGTTAAAACCAGTTGACCTGCTTCGTCGACACTCACCTGAAACAAGACCTGATAAGTGCCAATTGCACCTAAGTTAAATTCACTGTCATTAACACGGGTGATAGTAGTCATACTTGAAGGCCCGTCTTGAGGGAAATCTACATCCGTACCGACAGCAACTGTTGCTGTATTATCAGGAGGCATCAAGGCGTAAAAATCAGCATAGGCTAGTATTCCTTCAGATGGCCCAGTTGCCCCAGTTGCCCCAGTTGCCCCCTGTTCGCCGGTAGGCCCTTGAGGACCTTGTATTCCTTGAGGGCCTTCTGGACCTTGTTCGCCCTGAGGACCCTGAGGACCCTCTGGACCTTCCGGTCCTGGAGGACCTGGAGGACAAATACATCTTCCCATATTCTCATCTCCTTTCTTATTAGGTATGGTATATAATACTCAAAAAAAAAGAAAGGTGTGATGGATATAAGCAAATATATCAATATATTTAATCCGGCATAAGATATTGAAAGAGGTAAAAAAAGGAAGTGATAAGAATGTCGGATTGCCCAATAATAGGTATTTTGGTACCTAATAGGAATAAAAGAAAAAAAATCTTGAAACTTTATCAACGTCATCACAATCTGCCCTTGAAGCTGTTCGCTTTTACTCGGGCAGGTATTCTTTGGGAAAAGCATAAAATAATTGGCCTTTGTCAGATTGGGGGTAAATGGGAAGAAAAGATGTTTCCCTTTCCTCATGCAGTTTATAACCGGTGTTATAATAAAAAAACAACAACTATTGAGCACCTTAATAGTATAATTGGTGGAGAAAAATGTTTTAACGGTATTAATTGGTTTAATAAATGGAAAGTTTATAACTTGTTAATCAAATCAAACCTTCAAATGTATATACCAGATACATTTTTATTAAATGAGGTGAATCTATCAGAGTTAGTGAAGAAATATAAAATGGTATACATGAAGCCATCTTATGGAAATCGTGGAAAGAACGTGTATAGATTAGAGCTTAAGGAGAATGGAGATATTCATATATCTTTACACAGTTTAGCTCCTAGATTGATTTGCAGAAAAAATGAAAATATTCAGCAAAAACTAGATAAACTAATAGGTGAAAATATTTTCATAGTGCAAAAAGGGATTCAAGCAAGTCTTATAGATAATAAAAATTATGATATTAGAGTGCTTGTTCAAAAAGATATTAACGGCAAATGGAATGTTACAACCATGGTCTGTAGAGTGGCTAATCAACTTTATTTTAACACTGGCGTATACGAATCTTTATATGATGCTGCAGAAATTTTAGATCTGATATTTCCCCTAAAAAAAACGAAAGAAACTACTATTAATTCTATTAACAAGATAAGTGTAAATGCTGCCCAAGTGTTAGAAACCAATATGGGTTTGCTGGGTGAATTAAGTGTGGATTTTGTATTAGACGAGAAAATGAATTTATGGATTATTGAGCTAAACGGTAAACCTCAAAAAAACATATACAAAGACATTAATAAATTTAAGCATGAACAGCTAATCTATCGCAGACCAATTGAATATGCTTACTATCTTTCAATCCACTAATCAGGAGAATGGGTTTGTTATGTCTTGATAGAGAAGAAGTAAGTTGAAATAAGTGGTTTAGAATAACGAATATAAAATTTAATAATGTAAAAATGATCCCTTAGACGATATAAGTTTAGGGGATTTTTCAATTTAGAAAAAAGTATTGATTAATTTCAAACCCTCCAGTATACCACCAGACTTATGTTTAGAGTGTATAATGAAATACGCTTGATATAAAAGTCTGGTTTTTAATTACTTGAAAAGATAGGAGGGTTTTTAATGTCTAATAAAATTATTAAAGTATCACAGCTTTCTAAAACCTATAAAGGAGGAGTAGAAGCAGTTAAAAACATTAGCTTTAATGTAAAAGAAGGGGAGTTTTTTGCTTTCTTAGGACCTAATGGGGCAGGAAAATCTACTACTATTAAAATGTTAACAACATTAACGAGACCTACTTCAGGAGAGGTAGAAATAGCAGGATATGACTTGCTACGACAACCAGATAAAATACGCCTTAAAATAGGTGTAGCTTTACAAAACACAGCAATAGATCCAACATTAACTGGAAGAGAACTGATTAGGCTACAAGGACGGTTATTTGGTTTTTCAAAAGCTGAATCTAACAATAGAGCTAATGAATTGGTGGAATTAGTAGGGTTAACTGAAGATGCTGATAGGGCTTGTGGTAAGTACTCTGGTGGCATGCAAAGAAGACTTGATTTAGCAATTACATTGGTGCACCGTCCTAAAGTGCTGTTTCTAGATGAACCTACTGTAGGACTTGATCCAGCTAGTCGAATAGATTTATGGGAAGAAATTAAAAAGCTAAATAGAGAATATGGTACCACTATATTTCTAACAACTCAATATTTAGAAGAAGCAGATCAAGTGGCAGATAGGGTCGGTATTATTAAAAATGGAGAAATTGTAGCTTTAGAAAATCCACAATCATTAAAAAATTCACTTGCGTTAGATAAGATACAAATGTCTTTTTCATCTATGGAAGAGAAAGAAAAGGCTAAATTAGCTGTTATAAAAATTGCTCCTAACTTGGAATCGGTAGAAACAATGATTAAGGTTTACGTACAAAAAAGTCAAAAAGTTTTGCCCGAAATCATTCGAATACTGGCAGAAGCATATGTATTTCCAGAAGATATTAGTATATCTTCTCCAACCTTAGATGACGTATTTCTGCAAGTTATCAGAAATAAAAATAACTAAAAGAAGAAAAACGGAGGTGTAAGCATGAAAAAAACAATGTTAATCTTAGATATAATACTATTAACGAAACGTAGTCTTATTGGTTCAATTAGAAATCCATTTGTTTATATTCCAAATTTTATAATGAGTTTATTTTTCCTATTTGTTTATACAGCTGGGGTAGGTGCAGTGACAAACCTACCTACTCTAGAAGGTGTTAATTATATTGCTTTTATTTTACCTGTGTCAGTAGTTTCCGCCGCTATTGGTGCAGCTACAGGAGCAGTTGAGACGTTAGTAAAAGATTTAGAAAGTGGATATTTTGCAAGGCTACTTCTTACCCCAACCTCGAGGTTGGCTATCGTATTGGGATCAATTATTACAGGTATGATTCAACTGGTACTTCAATCAACATTATTGATTATGATAGCAATGTTGATGGGAGTTAGAATTTATAGTGGCATAGGTGGGTTTATGTTAATTCTTTTATTGGTTACTGGTCTAGGATTAGCATTTACCGGTTATGCAGCTACTGTTGCTTTAGTAACTAAAAGTTCTCAAGCTGTTCAAATGAGCACAATGATTTTCTTTCCTATGCTTTTTCTGAGTACAACCTTTGTGCCATTAGATTTAATTGAAACAAGCTGGTTGCGCATAGCAGCAATAATTAATCCTACCACGTATATATTTGAAGGCATGAGGGCTCTATTAATTAGAGGATGGATGCCATCGCATATACTTTACGGTTTTCTTGTAGGATTTATTGGATCAGTCATCACCATTACTATTGCGACAATGAATGCACGTAGAGCTTTTGATGGAGAATAAGAAAGAGAAGCTGTAAATTATTCACAACCTATGCTACCTATTAAAGTAGGTAGCATAGGTATACTGGTAAGAATTTATGTCATTGCTTCTTAGAAACAAAAGCGCCATAGAAAGGAATCTAAACACTTCTTGACCTGCAATCCCAAGTAAAGACTAAGCGATACATGTTCCCCCTCAGACTACGGGTTGGGGGGATTTTTGTGTGAGCAATAATAAGACGAAAATTTTTTTATCCAAATTAACATTGACTCTTACCTTAGGGGAGGCATTAGAATTAATTTCGAGAGATAATATTGCAATTATAAGGAGGGAATCAAATGGTATTAAAGGATGAAAAAAAATATGATATAGAAGTCAATGACTTAGTAAAGACCTATAAAGGCAGTATAAATGCATTAGCTGGATTAAGTTTTAGCATTAGATCTGGAACTATTTACGGACTTCTTGGTCCCAACGGTGCAGGAAAATCCACAACAGTAAAAATTTTAACTACATTATCAATTCCTGACAGTGGTGAAGCAAAAGTATTAGGATTTAATGTTATATCACAACCAGATAAGGTTCGTAGTGTAATTGGATGTGTATCTCAAAGGTCAGGGGTTTGTTTTGAATCTACAGGGCGTGAAAACTTGACCCTCCAGGGGCAATTACATGGAATGGGAGGAAAAAAGCTCAATGATAGGGTGGATGAATTAATTAATATTTTCAAATTAAATGAAGCTGCCAATAGGTCTACTTTAACTTATTCTGGTGGGATGCTTCGAAAACTTGATATAGCAATGGGTATTATTCATAACCCTCAAATTTTATTTTTAGATGAACCTACTACTGGTCTCGATCCAGAGGCAAGAAGCGCCCTTTGGGGACTAATTACAGATTTATCTAAGATGGAGAAGATTACTATTCTGCTTACTTCTCATTATTTAGATGAAATTGATCGTCTTGCAGATTGTCTCGCTATTATTGATGAAGGAAAAGTAGTTGTGGAAGGTTCACCTAAACAATTAAAAGAAGAGTTAAAGGGAGATATAATTAAGGTAGAATTTCAAAAACATTATTCGAATAATAATGCACATATTAAAAACATCTTGCAAGAACAGCAAGGGGTGAAAGAGGTGGAGGTTAAAGGAAGGGAGGTAATGCTACAAGTGAGTAATGGATCAACAATATTGCCTAATATATTACAGTTAATTCAATCATTATCAGTTGAAGTATTGTCAGTTGAGGTTATTCCCCCTTCTCTCGATGTAGTGTATTTAAAATATACAGGCAAAAGCATTGAAATATAAAATGTATTAAATATAATGAAAAGGAGAGAGGTTGAAATGAAAAAAGTATTAAATGATACTTGGTATATGGCCCTACGGCGTATTAGGCCGACATTTCGGCAACCAATGACTATTGTTATGTCAATGGTACAGCCTATTATTTGGTTATTACTGTTCGGTAACCTATTTAAGGGAATTGTTGAAGTTCCAGGTTTTTCAACTGATTCCTATGTAGAATATATACTACCGGGCATGATAGTCATGAATACATTGTTTATAGGTATTTATACTGGAATGGGGACACTAAACGACATAAACAGCGGTGTTATGGAGCGGTTTTTAATTGTACCAATCAATAAAATTATTATTATACTAAGTGAATTAGTACAATTAATTATTCTTTTGTTGGCTCAGTTTATTATCATTATTCTATTAGCTATTATTATGGGAGCAAAATTTTCCTTGAATTTCTACAGTATTATAATATTTTTAACTATACCAATACTATTAGGTCTAGCGGTTAGTGCCCTATCGATTAGTTTAGCACTAATAACACGTAAACATGAAGCTATGATAACTGCATTACAATTCTTTACTTTGCCACTTATGTTTCTATCATCAGCATTTATGCCGAGAGAACTTATGCCGGCTTGGATTCGTACAATAAGTATTATAAATCCAATTGATTGGGCAATATTAGGAGCCCGTGAGGTACTAAGTTCGCAAATTTATTGGATGGATGTAATTACTAATGGAACTTTGGTACTCCTATTTGGAGTAATATGTATTTTAATCTCACTTCGATCATTTAAAACCTTTCAAAGATCGATATAATTGTGGCTAAGGAACAGATATTTATTGCTTTTCTATTAAGAAGGGTAAATAAGCTATTGACTCTTATCTTAGGTAAAATATTCAATTTAAGGAGACGAAGAAGTCATGGAGTATACAGTAAAAGAGGTTTCAAAATTAACAGGGACTACAGTGAAGACACTGCATCATTATCATAAAGTAGGACTTTTGGAACCATGTAAAGTTACAGAGGCTGGATATAGAATTTATGGTATAAAAGAATTAGAAAGATTACAGCAAATATTGTTTTACCGAGAATTAGACTTTTCATTAAAAGATATTATAAAGGCACTAGATGATGAATCAAATCGTGTTGAGACTTTAAAACGACAATTCAAACTTCTTAGTGAGCGTAGTGAGAGAATGGATGGCATATTAAAGACAATTGAAGAATCTATCATATTCGCCGAAAAAGGAGAAAATATGGATCAATCAAAAATGTTTAAAGGACTAAACAAAGAACAATGGAAAGAGGTACTTGCTGAGCAAAAAGAGTATTTGATAAATGAGTATGAATTTGAGATGGATATAGAGTCGATTGATGCAAATGCTTTAAATGAAGTAGCGATAGAATCAGAAAGGTTTATGAGCTTTTTAGCTAATGCATTGAAAAATCGATGGAAACCAAATGACGAGAGATTAAAAAATGAATTAGAAAGGCATATAGACTTTCTAAATTCCCATAATATGCCCACTGATTCTAAAGAACTTGTTGAAACAGCCTGGTTTTTTATTGAGGATGACTTTCACAGAGATATGTTAGAAGGTCAACAAACAGGACTTAGTTATTACTTTTATACAGTAGCAGAAATACATGCATTAAAGGAACAAAATTAAATATCAAGTGGTAATTGTAACTGGTGTGAGGATTATTAAAAAAGGGAAGGGGGGGGCCTTATTCATTCTTCGACTGGTGCTGCATCTAGATAGAGCGGCTATAGGGATGATAAAAAATATCAAGAGTTTATTATTTCTAGAATGTATTATTAAACTAGTATCCATAGGGAGGATTTGATTTGAGTTATTATATTATTAGTGAAGATGAAATACGTATTGATTATTACATTTCTATTAGTGAAATTAGTCACCATTTAATCAACAAAGCATAAGGAGGTGAAGGTATGTTTTATAATAATATAGAGACAGATAGGTTGTTACTGAAAAACATTGATAGTGGAGATAGTGAATTTATTTTTAGTCAATTTTCCGATGTTGACATAAATAAATACTTATTTGATGCTGAACCATTGACAGATATTAGTGAGGCAGATGGAGTGATAGAATTTTATTTAAAACCTGAACCACGACCACAACATAGATGGATAGTAATACGAAAAGCTGATGGGGTGAAGATGGGAACCTGTGGATTCCACTGTTGGAGTATTGAAGATTCTAAAGTTGAAATAGGCTATGATTTGAAAAAGGAATTTTGGGGAAATGGATACATGTATGAAGCCTTAAAAGGAATTATTGAATTCGCTGAGTACTCTATGGAGTTAAAGGAAATAAATGCCTGTATTTATACTGAGAATCATAAGTCTATAAGCTTGGCAGAGAAACTAGGTTTTGTTTTGACTGGTTCAAAATATGAAATTTTTAGAGGGGAGAAATATTTACATAGTATATATTCACTAAATTTCAAATAGATATTCTTTTTACGTGTTGAAGCAGTTCTCGAACTGAAGCACTATATGATATTGAAATAGAAAATTGGCTCAATGCATCCCATGCTATAAATGGTGAGTATAGTAAATGAGGTTAATGCTAGAATACTTGAGTTTATAGATAAAAACTCCGATGATGAGATTTAGGAAAAACTAAAGTAGAAACTGTAATATCAATTGAAAAAAATAGCATTTATTACCTATTTTTATAGAAGTATATCAAGAAGGTGAGGAGTCGCTAGGAGGATATGTTAATAAAATAAAAAATTAGAAAGTGTAGAGATTAGGCTGTGAAATGCCATGAGACTCTACACTTTTAATAATTTTGTTTTCTAAATTCTTTGAAAAATATTTAGCACTCAGGATGCTTTTCTGTATCTGCTTTTGCTTTTGTTCTATGAATCGTACCCCGTGGAATCGTTTATCTTTTCTTCATAATCTCTTCAAACTTTTAATTTATAATAGAGAAAATTAGATATTAAGTGAGGTATCAAATAACTTCTCCCTTTCCATTTACTTAATTCATCAGCCGGTCATTGTTGGGGTGATACTTTTATTAAGATTATGGGGAGCAAAATCCTAGGGGATAAAACCAATTGTCACAGGAGATTCTCATGACTCTCCTATAATTATTTAGCATCAAATGAGGTTTAACGGGAGGGTAATATTTACCTTGACAGAGGTTAGTGAAGTTGATTAAAGATATATGAAAATAGTTAAGGAAAGGAGAGAACAATATATGAAGAATAAAAAAAACGTGGCGATTATTAGTATAGCTATTATTGGAGCGATGGCATTTACTGCTGTAGGTTTCGGTACTTTTACAAGACTTCCACAAAACACAGCAGACAATAGACAGCTTACGGATGAAGGTGAGGTAGTTAATATGAATACATACCAAGATAATACAAAAGATGAAGTAGCATATGAAGAGAATTATGAAGTAGTGGATGTCTTTAACGATAAGCTATATAAGATAGATATGCAGGGCGATGTATCGGTGGGAGTTGCTTTTCTAAATCCTATAGAGGAAGATAATGATTATTTTAACTTTGGTGTAGCTTTAAATACCCACTCAGTTGATTTAGATGGCTATAATTTGAGTCAAATGACTTTTTTATACGTTGGAGATGAAGTTAAAATTACAGAAAATATCCAATGGACGATGGTTGAAGGAGGAGGACACCATGTGTCGGGTATGATCAAAGTTCCTAGGGAACAAGAGGGGACAAAGCTTGATTATAAAGATAAAGAATACATTCGTCTTGAGATAATGAACTTAGACGGGGTGAACTCTAGGGTGTTTGAATGGGAGCAAGACTTATTTTAACTTCAATCAAGTGAGGTGAATCTTTGTATATAATGTCTAATGATATGTCCATTTTGGGTACTGAAAAACAAGAAATAATAGCTTTCATTTTAGAAAATTTAAACATGTACCATTCATGGTCTTAGTTATGCATTACATGCACAGTCGATATATTTAATAGCAACTGCTTCAATAACTATGGTATTTTGAGTTTAAATTTAGGTCATATTATTATAGATGGCATTAAATAGAAAAGACAATGGAGGGGCATTTATATGATTTGGTTATCTTTAATCCCACCTCTAATTACCATAGTTATTACCTTTAAAACAAAGAAGTTAATACCTGCACTTTTTACTGGAGTTGTTGTAGGGTCTTTTATTAATACCCGTTCATTATTAGGAGGCATTACAGAGATAGGTAGCTATATTATCGATGCTGTAGCTGATAAAGATAGTGCGTATACTCTAGGATTTCTTATTAGTTTTGGAGCATTGGCTGATTTGATTGAGATGGCGGGGGGAATTGCAGGCTTTAGTGATAAAGTAAGTAAATGGATAAAGAGCGAAAAAGGTGTACTTGGATGGGCTTGGTTTTTAAGTATATTTACTTTTTTCGACAGCTCATTTCATACAATAGCAGTAGGAACGATGCTAAATCCAGTATTGCAAAAAGTAAAGGGCTCAAAAGAGAAATTTGCTTTTGTACTATCGGTAACAAGTTTACAGCTTATTTTATTAATTCCTATTGCAACAGCATACCTAGGATACATGGTAACACTGGTCACCAATAATATAAGGGGGACTGGAATTACTGAAAGTGCCTATATGATTGTTGTAAAAAGTGTTATATGGAATTTTTTCTCATGGTCTATGTTACTGCTAGCTGCATTAGTCTCTTTGATGGGGTTGGGGTTTGGTAGGATAAAGCTAGGAAGGGCTATTGCAATAGAAGAAGAATTTACTGAGGCTCATATTGAAAGAGAAGAAAAAGCTAGTGAACAAATCGAAGAATACCCCAAAAAAAGCAGAAATCTTCTGATACCAGTTTTAATTTTGTTGATCAGTACAATTTTCTTTTTTTGGTGGACTGGAAGAGAAGAAGCGGAAACTTTTTTTGGAGCACTAAGCGCTGCAAACTTCAATGCATCAATATTTGCGGGTGTATTGTTGACTTTACTTATTACCAGTATTTATTTCATGCTACAAAAAATTAGTCTTGCAGAAATTGAGGCGCATATTATCATAGGAGCAGAAAAGGTTATGGGTCTGGTGATGATTCTTGTATTGAGCTGGGCCCTTACGCTTGTAACTGAAGAGCTTGGTTTTAATAGGCTCATTGCTGAAGGGATGATTAAAAATATCCCTAATTTCTTAATACCATCGGTATTATTTTTGATTGCAGGAATACTAGCATACACCATTGGTTCTTCGTGGGCAACTTGGGCGTTGATTATGCCGTTAGCAATCACCTTTGCAATTAATTCGGGAATTAATGTTGCAATTATGGTAGGGACAGTATGGGCGGGCGGAGCAGTAGCAGACGTAGTCTCTCCACTCTCAGCACAAATGTCTGATACATCCTTCGGGGATCATTTGATTACATCTCTTCCTTATGTAATAGCGGGAGTAGTATTATCTCTAGCTGGATATCTACTGATAGGTTTTACTATTGTAAGATGAAAATAAATGAGATGCGATATTGCATTTATAAATTTTACAGAAGCTAAAAAATATATGCTGAGAAAAATTTCTTCATAATTTCTTCAAAATACTTTCCTATAATGTAAGTAAGTTAATAAGGTTACCTAAAAATATAAGGGAGGAAAATATTATGAAGAAGAGATTATTAGTAATAGCAGGAGTAACAATTATTGCAGCTACATCAATAGCAGGATATGCCTTTGCTGAAGAAACAAACTTTGTAAGACCTATGAATGCTACAAGAGGTTATTTGGCCCAGGAGGGAATAACAGAAAGAAACTTTAGTAACCACTGCGGAAATAGTGAAGATATGATCCAAGCAATGAGAGAAAATGGTTTTGAGGACATGATTATCTGGATGGAAGAAGGAGATTTTAAATCAATGGATGAGTTTATGAATAATCTATCTGATGAAGATTATGAAAAAATGATTGATTTAATGAGAGAGAATGGCTATGGAAACAAAGCTAGAATGATGGAATCTGTTGGAAGAGAAGGTATGACAAACATGCATAACTCTATGATGAGAGGAAAAGGTGCTAGATTCAACATGATGGGTCGTTTTCAATAATAAAAATAGGGTAGATATTACAATGTCCAGTATTTTTTTATACTGGACTTTATAATATTAAAGCAAAAACTTTATGGATAAAGTAATTAGATATAGGGAGTGGGAAAATGGATTATTCGGCGAGAAATATCCTTATAGTAGAGGATGAGGAGAGTATTGCAGATGTAGTTAAAGCCTATCTAAAAAAAGAAGGGTATAATACTTTTATTGCCTATAGTGGAAGTGATGCCATGGATATATTTAATCATGAGGAAATTGATTTGGTAATTTTGGATTTAATGCTACCAGACCTGTCAGGAGAAGAAGTTTGCAAGAAAATCCGAGTCAGATCCAAAGTGCCAATACTCATGCTGACAGCGAAGGCAGAGGAATCAGATAAAATTTATGGATTAGATATTGGAGCAGATGACTATATTACTAAGCCCTTTAGCCCAAAGGAGTTAGTAGCTAGAGTAAGGGCTATCTTAAGAAGAATAGGTACTGAAGAGGTAAAGGCAAATATACTAGATTTTTCTGATGGAGATTTAACGATAGATTTAAATAAGATGGAGGTAAAAAAGCAAGGCAAAATTGTGAGTTTAACAGCAAAAGAGTACAAGTTACTGAGTATATTAGTTCAATATGTAGGAAAGATATTTAGTCGTGAAGAACTGGTGGTTAAAGTATTAGGTTACGATTATGAAGGTTACGATAGAACTATAGATACCCATGTAAAAAATATAAGGCAAAAGATTGAGGATGGCAACATCAAATATATTGTTACTGTATATGGCGTAGGGTATAAGTTTCGGGAGGGTTAAAAATGTTCAATAAACTAAGAATAAGGTTTATTTTAATGACTTTAGGAGGAGCTGTTTTCTCAATTCTTTTAGTGAGCATTATTACAAACATAACTGTATTTAGCAGGTTTGAGGTTTATATGCAAAGAGAGCAGGAAAATAGACTAGAAGAA
Source organism: Alkaliphilus peptidifermentans DSM 18978 (assembly GCF_900101495.1). Taxonomy (GTDB): domain Bacteria; phylum Bacillota; class Clostridia; order Peptostreptococcales; family Natronincolaceae; genus Alkaliphilus_C; species Alkaliphilus_C peptidifermentans. The sequence goes on along the minus strand of NZ_FMUS01000005.1, from coordinate 30,270 downwards.
GTAATCAATCTGATTGAGGAGTCCTATGCCGTAAATGGGGGATGGACAGAGGAGACATTATATAATATTAATATTTCTCACCTTATCCATAGTTTTGACATTGAAATTAAGGATGAACAAAATAATATTGTGTATACTCACTATATGGACAATAACATGATTCAGCTACATAATCAGATGATGGGTAAAATGGGACATCCTATGATGGGTAGGGGGTCTAGGGGGATGATGAACCAAAACATAAGGGGAGAAAACTACATTGTAGAGAATCATGAAGGATTTTTTGATAATGAAAGGATTGGAACCATAGCAATTGGGCACATAGGTCCTTTTCAAGTATCTGAAAGGGAAATAGAATTTACTAAAGGCATAAATAGATCTATCCTGTATAGTGCAATTATTTCAATTATATCAGCGATTTTACTAGGAATCTACTCTTCAAGGATTTTTTCAAAGCCAATTTTGCAGATTACCAAGGCAGCTAATTTTATAAGGGAGGGCAAGCTAGATACTAAGGTGGAAATACTCAATAACATAGTAGAACTCCAAGAACTTTCTAGTTCTATTAATCATTTAGCTAGCTCACTAAATAATCAGCAGTTATTAAGAAAAAGATTAACTTCTGACATATCCCATGAGTTAAGAACTCCTTTAACCATATTACAAAGTCATATCGAGGCGATCAGTGATGGCATATGGGAACCCACCCAGGATAAATTAGATATATGTAAGAATGAAGTTATTAGATTGATTAAGCTGGTGGAGGAGCTAAAACACTTGACAGACATAGAAGGTCATAGGCTTAACTTAAAAGTTCAACAATACTCTTTATCTAAAAATTTAGATGAAGTGGTAGAGAGCTTTAAATTAAAGTTTCAAGATAAAGGAATTAAAGTTTATAGCAGTATTCAGAAGGATGTTCAGATAAAAGGAGATAGGGACAAAATTAAACAGGTATTAATAAATATGTTATCAAATGCTCTTAAATTTACAAAATCAGGAGGAAGAGTTAAGGTAGATCTAGTAGAAGAAAAGGAGATAATAAAAATAACTATTGATGATACAGGAATTGGTATAGATAATAGGGACCTTCCATATATATTTGAACGATTCTATAGAAGTGATGAATCAAGAAATAGGAAAACTGGAGGAGCTGGAATAGGACTAACCATTACAAAAACCTTAGTTGAAGCCCATGGTGGTAAAATCAGTGTAGATAGTGAAAAAGGCAAAGGAACTAAGTTTATAATAATGCTACCTAAGTAAAATGTCATTTATCTATCAAAATCATGTTGAGTGTGTTACACTGACAGAGCTAATTGCAATAACTGAATGACCATTTATAGGCCAGTTGGGGTGGATCTGATGTCACCTTGACTGGCTCTTTTTACTGTAAATTTTATATGAAAAGAGATTTCGAAAACTATTTTATGGAAAACTACATGAGAAATAGTGCGAAAAAAGAAATGCCTATTTTACACCTGAAACATGTGAATATTATGCTTGTTGAACAATTAAATTGAATACAGTTTACTTTTGAAACGTCAGTCTGATTAAATTGGACACATAATAGATATTCGAAGATAAGATGAGGGTTGCGTAGGTGGAGAAATTCATGGTAATACTATACTCAGAACTAAGTTTATTATCGGAATAATTACTATTGACAGATCGACTATTCAGTGATACTATATACTAGTAGTAAGTAATACTGAATACCAGTTATACTGAATAGCGAGGAGGGATTACACTGGAAAACCTAACAGAATTGCTCAAAGGCGTGCTAGAGGGTTGTGTCCTTGAAATTATAAGCCGTGGAGAAACCTACGGCTACGAGATCACCCGTCGACTGAACGCCCTCGGTTTTTCGGATGTTGTGGATGGTACAGTTTATACAATCTTGGTGCGGCTTGAGAAAAACAAGTTGGTGGAAATTACAAAAAAACCATCGGATGCGGGGCCGCCGCGAAAGTTTTTCGTCCTCAACGACGGGGGACGCAAGGAATTACGGAAGTTTTGGGAAAAATGGGAGTTTCTATCATCAAAAATTAACCAGTTAAAGGAGGAAATATAATGAATTTCTGGGAAAAGGTCACAGGAAGTGACATGACAAAACAAATGCAAACCTTCGATTCCCGTGCCAAAAAGCTGCCTGCTGATTTTCAAGGGGCATGGGAAAAAATAAACGCCAATCTTTGGCATCACTCAGATTTCACCGGTCGCAACCTCATGCCAATTCTTGATGGTGTCCTTGATTTGTTGGAGGAAACAGTGGCGGACGGTCAGAGTGTACAAGAGGTTTTGGGTGATGATATCGAAGGTTTCTGTTCAGCCCTGGTGGGCGAAGAAGGCGCAAAGTCTTATCGCGACAAGTGGCGCCAGCAACTGAACAATAATATCTCAAAAAAATTAGGTAAATAGGAGGATAATATGAGTATACGAGAAATTATCGAAGGTAAAAAAGAGTGGAGAGCCCATGTGGCCCGTGTCAAAGGGCTTCCGCAGGATTATCAGATTGTTTATAAAGAGATCCAAAAATATTTCTTTAAGGTAGGCCCTGTTGAGTTAACCGAAGGAACAGGGTTGCTTTCGGGAATTATAGATCTTTTTGAAGAGGGTGCGGCCTTGGGGAAAGGCGTGCTTGAGGTGACGGGCAGTGACGTTGCAGCCTTCTGCGACGATCTAATAAAAGATTCAGAAACTTACGCGGACATTTATAAAGAATATGTTGAACAAGAAGTTAACAAGGCCACGAAAAAGATTACAGATAAATCAAATAAAACAAAGTAAAAGGGGGATATGTATTCGCAATGAGGGCATATAAGCGCAAAGCAGCTTATTGTTTCAAGTAAAGGGGTGATAGAGTGTGTAAATACCAGTGGATATTATGTCCGATCTGTGACAACAAAACAAGGGTCAAGATACATGGTGATACGGTGCTTGAAAACTTCCCACTATTTTGTCCCAAGTGTAAGCAGGAAACTATAATCAATGTAAAGCAACTAAATATGTCAGTTATCAAAGAGCCAGACGCTAAGACGCAGAGCCGATAACATGTGAGATTATTCACTGTTACCGGCTCTTTATTTTTTAATAGGAAAGTCCTACTTTCCTATTAAGTACGGGGTTGTTAAGGGGGCGGTCCCCCTTATGATTAATGAGGAGGATACAGCGAAGCGTCCTAAGGAACTCAGGGGTTCCTTTGGAAAACAAAAGCATTTTATCCATTGATAATTAACGCATGAAATGCTTTTGTTCTATGGTGGGCTAGATGAATTTATATATTGACTATACGACAGAAATAGCTGCCGACATGGAGCAGACCATAAAAAATGAACTTGTTCAAAACTTGGAGCTTAATAAGAATAGGAATGGAGTGTTAATTATGTTTTTATCAACATCAAACCTTACTAAAAGCTATAATACAGGGATTATTACCCATGTACTCAAAGGTGTGGGCCTTGAGATGAAAAGAGGAGAAATTGGAGTAATATTAGGCCCCTCTGGTTCAGGTAAATCTACCCTGATGAATATTATAGGTGGTGTGGACAGGGCAGACGGTGGCACGGTGGAAGTGGACGGTAATCGTATTACGGATCTAAACAACAGCCAACTGGTTGAATACCGTCGGGAGAGCGTAGGCTTCATCTTCCAGTTTTACAACCTTGTGCCGAACCTAACAGTAGCCGAAAACATCGAGGTTGTGTCCAACATAAGTAAAAAACCACTTAAAACAGATGAGATGCTTTCTGCTGTCGGGCTTTACGACAAAAAGAACCGTTTCCCCCGGGAACTTTCCGGTGGCGAACAGCAACGGGTATCCATCGCACGAGCCATCGTCAAAAATCCAAAACTCCTGCTATGCGATGAGCCCACTGGAGCGCTAGACCTCGAGACTTCCCGTGGCGTGCTGTCATTGCTCCAAAAAGTAAACGAACAGTTTGGCACCACCATACTGATGATTACCCACAACAGCGCCATCGCCGGTATGGCGCAGGTTGTGTTCCGGATGAGAAGCGGCGAGGTGGCGGAAGTTGCCCACAATTCCGAAATAATCCCGGCGGAAAGGATTGAATGGTGATGGTTCTGCGAAAACGTGTATGGCGAATCATAAAGGAAAACAAAGGGCGGTATATTGGTATCGTTATTCTGATTCTTTTAGGCAGCTTTTATTTTACCGCGGCTACAGGGGTAGCAAATAACCTCGAAAAAATGGTTGTCGGGTTTGCCGAAGAATACAGGCAGGAAGACTTGACATTTTCGACAGACAAGTCCATTGAGGATATTGCGGCGCTGGAGGATGAATCCGGTGCACTGATAGAGGCTTACCGGCAGTACGACATCAAACTGCCCGACGGAGAACTGCGGCTACTTAGCCTTTCTGCTAAAATCAATATCCCAGCGGTATTATCAGGGAGAGGTCTTGAAAACCCTGGGGATATTTTACTGGATCCGTATTTTAGTCAGACTCATGGCTTGAATATAGGCGGTGAAATAGAGCTAAACGGTAAAACCTTCAATATAGTAGGTACAATGGCTGTACCCAATTATGTTTTTATTCTCAAAAACCTTTATGATGTGCTGCCAACCAGTGGTTTTGGCATCGGGATTGTTTCCAGCGCCGATATCGAGGCGTTCCCGGAGGTGGTCACGGTCTATTCGGCATACTTTGAGGATAGGGAAAACATAAATGGACAGACATCGAAGTTACATGGACTTTTAAGCGAAAAAGGATATTCTCTTTCTGAGTGGATGGTCGCCGGGAATAACAAGCGCGTAAGTATGCCTTGGGCAAATATTTCCAGCATGAAGTCCATGAGCTTTCCAGTAGCAACGGTTTTTTTTCTTCTTAGCTGTATTATTGTAGCAGTGATGATCATGCGTATAGTTAAGTCCGACGGCGTAGTCATCGGAACGTTGTACGCACAGGGATACCGGCGCCGTGAACTGACCAGGCACTTTATGGCGATCCCTGTGTTGCTATCCGGGGTGGGAGGTTTTGCGGGTACACTGCTTGCGCTGCCTGGTGTAAGGCCCGTTGTTAATTCTATGTTGATTTATTACATCCTGCCGGATAAAGGCATTACCTTCTCTCCATTAAACCTAGTGCTTGCCGTGCTGATACCGGTGGCCTTCATCAGTCTGTCAAGTTTTCTTTTTATACGCAAGATACTCAAAAAAACCGCTGTTGAGCTGATGAAGGGGGACGAGCAAAAAGCAAAGGTGAATTTTATAGAAGCCACACTCCGACTGGATCGGCTCAAATTCAATACCAAATTCCGAATCCGGGAGCAGGTACGAAGCATACCTCGTCTGTTGTTCTTAGTGCTGGGGGTTAGTGCTGCGTCAATGATACTGCTGTTTGGTTTTACCTTCAACTACTCGATGGATGAGGTTAACAGGGGGGCGCTGGAGAGATACGTGTATCCCCTGGAGTATAACTTTAAGGAAGTACAGAATTTACAGGATAGAAGTATTCCTAAAGGGGCGGAGCCCTACAATGCCAGCCGAGCCTATCCCGAGGGTAGAGAATCGGTTGAGTTTTATCTGGTGGGAATGGAGACGGATTCTGTAGGCCTCAAGATGAAGGACCTGGGGGGCGACCAGCTGCCCAGAGATCAAGTAAATATTACGTATCCACTGGCCAGCAGGCTGAAGCTCAAGGAAGGGGATACCATCAGCTTTGTAAACAAGCTGGATGGAAAATCATACAGCCTGATAATCGATGGGATCGTCGAAGCCTACGGTGAACAATTTGTTTTTATGCCCCTTGAGGAGTTCAATCGCATAACTGGTCATCCTCCTGGAAGCTACCGTACCGTCCTCAGCAGCCACGAGATAGATTTTGACGAAAGCCAGCTTTCTGGGGTGATGGATGCACGAGATCCCGAGGCCTTTGAAGACCTCAACATGTCAACGACGCTGATAGTTGCGTCTGTAACGGCCTTGGCCGTGCTTATTGCGGTCATTATTATCTTCCTTGTGACGTCGTTGATGATTGATGAGAGTCGGAACACCATCTCACTGCTCAAAGTATTGGGCTACCGCGGGAATGAGCTGGCGAGGCTGATTCTGAACAGCTCTACGCCGGCGGTGTTTATCGGCTACTGGCTGGGGCTGCCGTTAATGCTGGCCTTCGGGAACATCCTATACGGTTATGTTGCGGAGACCATCAATATGGTGATACCCATGATTGTGAACCCGTTGTATGTCCTGATAAGTTTTATAATTATTTTCGCCGTGTACGAAATAACCAAGTGGCTGTGCGGGAGGAAGCTGGCGAAAATATCCATGAGTGAGGCACTGAAAGCGGGTACGGAGTAAGTTGTTTGGACCCTTTACGAAATATTACCATCTCTCTATCAAAACCAAGTGGAGACGGTATCCTTGATAGAGAAGAAGTAATTAAAAGTGACTCTATTAGAAATCCCTTTATTTTCAAGCTCTATAATGAGTTTATTCTTCCCAAATTAATACCAATCCTATATATCCAACTCACAAGGTTAGTAGACCTTTTAAGCTTAGAATATTAGTAAAGCATCGAAAAACGACTAAAAACAAGCTGAACGACCAAATTTGGGCGGAACAACGTCAAAATTATGGTCGTTTTTTTATGTTTTTTTAAAAGTATAAGCTGATATATATGATAAAGACGTTTATGATAAAGCCTGTCAGCAAAAACACAGTTTATATTTTAATGTGGCATGCAACTTGCATTTTGGTTAACTAACAAGTTAAGGAAGTGATGAATTATGAAGAAAGACATACATCAGATTATGGAAGAGCAAGGAATTGAGGCTCTTTTCATCAGTGAGATACATAACGTCAGATACCTCAGTGGATACAAAAGTGATGATGCCTATCTATTGCTGATAAGGGATAAGCGTTATTTAATAACAGATCCCCGATATATAGAGGAGGCTTCTGATAATTGCAAAGGTTACCAAATTGTGAACTGGCGCGATTACAATGGTGTAGGATATACAGTGGCTGATTTGCTTCTTAGTGAAAAAGTTGAAAGCTTATACTTTGAGGAAAACAATATCAGCTTTGATCTATTCAGCCAATTAAAAAAGGAGACGAAGGCAAAACTCTTTCCTGTTAAAGGAATTATAGAGAATCTAAGGTCTGTTAAAAATCTTGATGAAATCGTTTGCTTAAGAAAAGCATGTGAGATTGGAGATCGGGCTTTTAGTAGAATACTAAAGGACATAAGGGTGGGCGTCACTGAGAGAGAACTTTCGGCAAAGCTGGCCTATTATCTTAGAATTGAAGGTTCCGACGCCAGGTGCTATGAAAACATTACACTTTCAGGTGCTAGAACTTCTTTGTTACATGGCATTCCGTCAGATAAGCCCATTGAACAAGGGGATCTAATCCTAATGGATTTTGGTGCTGGGTATCAGGGCTATCTTTCTGATATGAGCCGTACAGTTGTTATGGGAAAAGCCACTGAAAAACAGCGGGAAATATACAGTATCATCAAGAAGTCGGAGGAAGATATGATGGCCTCTGTAAAGGCAGGAGTGGATGCTAGGAACACCTATATAGCCTCATTGAAGGCTATGGAGGACTCAGTATACAAGGCATACCATTACACAGGAGTTGGACATGGTATTGGTCTTGCTGTTCACGAAAAGCCCTTTATTGGGCCAAAATCCAAAGCCCGGTTTGTTGCTAATAATATCATAACCCTTGAACCGGGGATATACATTCCTAAATGGGGGGGGGTGAGAATAGAAGATCAAGTTATAGTGACAGATGAAGGTTGTGAAGTCTTGACAAAATCACCAAGGGATTTAATTGAGCTTAACTAACAAAGATGCTGGATCAAACAAACATTATAAGGATGATCAAAATGAAAAACTTTGGTAAACAAAAAGGAGGATATTATGAAAAAGAAATTTATATCTATGATGAGTTTATTGTTAATAGTAATGATGTTTATTACAGCATGTGGTAAGGCAACGGACAAGGATCTTCAGCCAGCCGGCGGCGGTGGTGATAACAAAGTAAAAAGAACTGACCTGAATTTAGGAGCAATAGGAGAACCAAAAACTCTTGACCCTACTCAGGTAAGCGACTTAGTTGCATTTTATGTAACGCATCAAATTTACAATCATTTAATTGATAATAGAACTGATGGTAATTTAGTGCCAGGTCTTGCAGAAAGCTGGACATACTCAGATGATGGTACAGAAATTACTTTCAAACTAAGGGAAGGTGTCAAATTTCATAATGGAGATGTAATGACAGCAGATGACGTTGTATACTCTTTTGAAACTGCTATAGCATCAGCTTTTACTCAAGGGGTTACTTCAGTTATGGAATCGATGAAGAAGGTTGATGAGAATACCGTCACTTTAATATTGAAGCATTCCTATGGACCTATTGAGTATTGTGTAGCTTCTTCCCAAATACCTATACTTAATAAAAAAGTGCATGAAGCTAATCCAGATGGATATGGAAGAAATCCTATAGGAACAGGACCATATAAATTCGTGGAATGGAGAAGCGGAGATAGTATAACACTTACCGCATTTGAAGACTATTATAAAGGTGCTGCTGAGATTAAAGATGTAACTTTCAAAATAATAACTGATGGAAGTACGGCAGTTGTTGCTTTAGAAAATGGCGAAATTGATATAATTGATACACCACCTAGAACTGATCGACAAAATTTAATTAATAATCCCAATATAGAATATTATGAAACAGAAATAGCTGCTACTGTATTTATTGCAATAAATCATCATAGTGAGATAGGTAAAAATAAGAAATTAAGAGAAGCTATCGCCCATGCTATAGACAAAGAATCTTTAATTATAGGTTCTGTTGAAGGAATAGGAACAGCTTTGGAAACTCCAATGGCTAAATCAACTTTTGGTTGGCCAGCAGATTTCAAAAATAGAGAATATAATGTAGAAAAAGCAAAACAATTATTAATAGAAGCTGGTTACCCAAATGGATTAGATATAACATTAAAAACTAATGAATCAGCTACTTATTTCAAACCAACAGAAGTTTTACAAGATCAATTAAGACAAATTGGTATTAACGCAAGCATATCTAAAATGGAAAGAGGAGCTTTTTGGGATGATATACTTACTAAACGCGATTATGAAATAGTTGTTTCAGCAGCTACAACGGCGTATCCTGATGCTGATTATATCTATTCAACATTCCATGGTAAGATGGTAACTGAAGGAAGAAATTACTTTAATTATGCGAATCCAAAACTTGACGAACTTTTAGAAAGAGGAAGATTGTCAAATGATCAAGAAGAAAGAAAACAAATTTACAGAGATATATGTGAATTGTTTAAGGAAGATGTAGTGTCTATTCCTCTATACACATATATGACACCGATTGCAGCTAATAAAGATTTACAAGGAGTCATGGCACATCCCACCAATAGAATGTTTGTATACGATTATTCTTGGAAGTAAATTAAGAAGCGTCAATAAATACTCATAATTTAAACTATATTTGCCTTGATATATGTCAAGGCAAATATAGATATTAGAGATAATGCATAATTTCAAAATGATCTTGAGGCAATAAAAAATCCATAGTGGAACACAACTTGCAATATAGGAGGAAAGGAAAAATGTTAAAATATATAGCTAAAAGAGTTTTGTTGATGATTCCTGTTATATTGGGCGTCTCATTTATAGTTTTTTTGATAATGAGCTTCACCCCGGGTGATCCGGCAAGACTTATACTTGGACAAGGTGCAAGTTTTGAAGAAGTAGCAAATTTAAGAGAAGCAATGGGATTAAATGATAACATTTTAGTTAGATATTTTAGATATGTAAAGGATGCGGTTTTTAAATTTGATCTTGGTAATTCATATTCTACTAAACTGCCTGTTACAATTGAATTGTTTGAAAGGTTTCCCAGCACTTTAAAGCTGGCATTTGGTTCAACACTCCTGATGATATTCATAGGAGTTCCAGTGGGTATTATATCTGCAGTTAAACAATATTCCTTAATTGATAGAATTAGTCTAGTTACAGCACTATTGTTAACTTCAATGCCGGCATTTTGGCTGGGGCTTATGCTGATTTTATTTTTTTCCCTCAGACTTGGATGGTTACCGGCAACTGGTGTAGATACAATAGTTCATTTTATTCTGCCTTGTACAACTCTTGCAGCCGCAATGATGGCATCTTTAATCAGGATGACAAGGTCTAATATGCTGGAAGTAATAAGACAAGATTATATAAGGACAGCACGTGCAAAAGGCGCAAAAGAGATGACAGTTATATATAAGCATGCTTTAAGAAATGCCCTTCTTCCCGTAATAACAATTATAGGTTTGAATTTTGGTGGACTTTTAGGAGGAACTATGATAATAGAGAGCGTATTTGCAATGCCTGGGCTTGGAACTTTAACAATAAATGCAATTAGGATGAAGGATACACCCACTGTAATGGCATCAGTGTTGTTCGTTGCAATATTTGCAGGAATAATTAATCTTATAGTAGATATTCTATATGTTTATGTAGATCCAAGGATTAAATCTCAATATTCAAAAAGTTAATAGGGGGTGATTCGGATGACAAGTATAAGCGATAAGATGACAAGTAAAAGTAAAGTAGAAGTTAAATCAAAGATAAAAAAGAGAAGTCAACTAAAATCTATGTTTTTTAGGTTCAAAAAAAATAAATTGGCTATGTTTGGTCTTGTAATATTAACTTTGATGTTTTTGATAGCAGTATTTGCAAATTTTATTGCTGATTATGAGGCTGATGCAATTTCACAGAATATGCAGGCTAGACTTCAGACTCCTAACCGTGATCATATTTTGGGGACGGATCATTATGGAAGAGATATATTTGCCAGAGTGGTATTCGGAGCCAGAATATCGTTGTTCGTAGGTGTTGTTTCTATAACCCTATCGTTGGCTGTAGGAGTTGTGATTGGTTCAGTGGCAGGATACTACGGCGGAAAAATAGACAATGTTATAATGCGATTAATGGATGTTCTTTTAGCTATACCACAAACTCTAATGGCTATATCCATAGTGGCTGCCTTAGGAGCTGGAATATTCAATCTTTTACTCGCCATGAGTATATCGTCGGTTCCAAGATTCTCAAGGATAGTTAGGTCTTCAATATTATCAATATCTGGTCAAGAATTTATCGAAGCAGCAAAGGCGTGTGGTACAAGTGATGCAAGAATAATATCAAAACATATTATACCTAATGCAATCGGCCCGATAATAGTTCAGGCTACACTGAATATGGCATCTACGATAATCAGTATAGCAGGATTGAGTTTTATCGGTTTGGGAATTGAACCGCCTATTCCAGAGTGGGGTTCTATGCTTTCAGAGGGAAAGGCATATATGAGATATTATCCCCATTTGGTTATTATACCAGGAATTGCAATAGTGTTTGCAGTAATGGGATTAAATTTAATAGGAGATGGTTTAAGGGATTCATTGGACCCAAGATTAAAGAATTAAAAATAGGGGTGTAATTATGACTAATAAATTATTGAGAATAGAAGATTTGTATGTTGAATATGAAACAGATGATGCCACGATGCATGCTGTTAATGGTTTAGATTTAGAAATAGAAGAAGGTGAAACATTAGGACTGGTTGGAGAAACAGGAGCCGGTAAAACAACGGCAGCATTAAGTGTAATGAAATTATTGCCTGAAAAGATAGGTACAATTAAAAAAGGGAGAATAGAGCTTGATAATTTAGATATAATCAATGCAGCTGAAGCTGATATGAGAAGCATCAGGGGAAATATTGTATCAATGATATTTCAAGATCCTATGACAAGCTTAAATCCAATATTGACAGTAGGTGATCAGATATACGAAGTTTTGAAGCTTCATAGAAAGGATTCTTCTAATGCTCAACTGAGTAAAAGAGTTGATGAGATATTGCAGTTAGTAGGAATACCCTCCGATAGAAAAAACAATTATCCACATCAATTTTCAGGCGGAATGAAACAAAGAGTGGTAATAGCTATAGCACTTGCTTGTGAACCTAAATTATTGCTTGCTGATGAACCTACAACAGCATTGGACGTAACAATACAGGCCCAAGTTTTAGAAATGATGAAAACATTAAAGGAAAAATTAAAAACATCAATGATACTAATTACTCACGACATGGGGGTTGTAGCTCAAACTTGTGATAGAGTTGCAATAATGTATGCAGGAGAAGTAATTGAAATCGGCAAGGTAGAAGATATATTTGAAAATAAAAATCATCATCCATATACTGAAGGGTTATTTGGTTCGATACCAGACTTAACTAAATCAACTAGAAGATTGAGCCCTATACAAGGCTTGATGCCTGATCCGACAGATTTGCCAAAGGGATGCGCATTTAATCCCAGATGTCCTAAATGTATGGACAAATGTAAAATAGAAAAACCGGCCAATGCCGTAAATGGAAGCCATACAATAAAATGCCATTTATTCAAATAATGTAATAAAAATAAAGTTAAAATTTACTTGTGAATGAAGGGAGAAATTCGATGGATAATCCTTTAGTGGAAACAATGGGTCTAAAAAAATATTTTAATACGCCAAAAGGAAATTTGCATGCCGTAGACGGTATAGACATTAAAATTCAAAAAGGAAGTACATTGGGAGTTGTAGGCGAGTCAGGTTGCGGCAAATCTACTTTAGGAAGAGCTATTCTTAGGCTTCTGGAGCCAACTGATGGAAAAATATTATTTGAAGGAAAAAATATAGTTAATTATAGCAGAAAAGAAATGATTGAAATGAGAAAGCAAATGCAAATCATATTTCAAGATCCCTACGCTTCTTTAAACCCCAGAATGACAGTAAGTGAAATAATTGCCGAACCTATAAAGGTTTGTAAAACAATAACAAATAAAACTGAAATAGATAACAAAATATTTGAATTAATGGAAACCGTAGGATTGGCAGAAAGATTCGTTAACACTTATCCTCACGAATTGGATGGAGGCAGAAGACAAAGAATCGGAATCGCAAGAGCATTGGTATTGGATCCAAAATTTATAGTATGTGATGAGCCCGTATCTGCACTGGATGTTTCAATACAAGCGCAAATATTAAATCTCATGATGGATTTACAAGAAAGCCGTGATTTAACATATATGTTTATAACTCATGATTTAAGCGTAGTAAAACATATTAGCAATGAGATAATGGTTATGTATATGGGAAAATGTGTTGAAAAAGCGTCATCGGATGAATTGTTTAGCAATCCTCTCCATCCTTATACAAAAGCCTTGCTGGATGCTATTCCTGTACCTAATCTTTCAGGGCGAAACTCTAAGAGAGAAATAATAAAAGGAGAGGTATCAAATCCAATTAATCCAAAACCAGGCTGTCGATTTGCAAATAGATGTACTTTTGCTAAGCCCGAGTGTACACAATATGAGCTGGAATTACAAGAACTTGCTCCTAATCACTTGGTTGCATGTACTTTATATAATTAAAAGATTTAAGAAGGGAGAAGTAAAATGAGAGATATCGATTTAATTTATAGCTACAGGTTGTTAGACAGAGATTGTGCTTTATTTTCCGATAAAATAAGGAACAAAAGAGATTATGAAACTAAGTTATTTATACCACATACAAATAACATAAAATCTTTAAATGAAGAATTAGATGAATTGGAAGAAAGAGTAAATTCCATAGCAAGACCAGATGATGTATTTGATTTAATTCAATGCCATATGAAGGATTTTGTTATTGGACAAAGAGTTGAATTACAGAGCATATATGAAAGACCTTCCAGAACTATTAACGTGTTTATGTCTACTTTTACCAATGCAGTCAGAAATGATTCAAGACCTGATCCACAAAAAGTAGAAATTTTGATTAATAGATTTTCACAAGCAGATTTAATTTGGGAGGGAATCAGAACATGGATTTCAGATGTATCCCTTATGTATCTGAAGGAATTAATTGATAATTGTCAAATCTTTATTGATACAATGACAGTTGAAATTCCAAGGCTTCCGCAGAATTTCAGTCAATTAAATGAAAAACAATATATAGAATTGGTTGATGCAATCCAAGTACTTTCTTCGAAAATGAGAGCCTGGATTGAAGAGATTAAAAGAATCATAGAAGAAAGAGGGATCAGTGAAGTCAAGGAAGCCTCAGACGATGATATCATCAAATTTGAAGAAGAATATTACAGAACTCTTCTAGAAGATATAATAGGTGTAAATCTTAATGAAATTCTTTTTTGGCATGAAGATGAAATAGAAAAAACAAGAAATGAAGTATTTGAGATAGCTAATAAGCTTAACATATCAGATCCTATACCTAAAACTATGAGTGAGGTAAATGAAATACTACTTAAATATGCAGGACCATGTGATACACCAGAAGAAATGTACGAAAGAGCCAATGGATATATTCTAAGGGCAAGAGGGGCTTGTGAAGGATATGTTTTATTACCAGAAGATGAGATATGCCTGGTAAAAAAGGTACCTGAACAATTGAAATTGTCATATCCATGGGGGGGGTTACGGGGGCGGATGTCCCATACGAAGACCACTACAGGGACATATGTTTTTAAATAACTATAATTTCAAAGCAGTAACAGATGGTTGGATAAAAATGAATACAGTCCATGAAGCATATCCGGGACATCATGTTCAATTTGTAAGAACAACCCTTGACCCAGTACCTGAAACGGTAAAAATAGGAGCTAAATCAGCGCCTATAACAGAAGGAACTGCCCATAGGTCAGAAAGATTGTTTGAATTTGTATTTATAGAAGATCAATTTTATCCTCTATTTGTTGCATACAGAAGACATCATACTTCAGTGAGAATAAAGGCTGATTTAATGCTTAGATATTACGGAAAACCTATTAAAGATGTAGTTCAGCTTTATGTTGAAGAACTTGGATTTGATAGAGGAACTGCAAGAGGTCAAGTAAAGGCACAGGAAGGACAACAAGGTTATTTTACAACATACTATTATGGATTGAAGAAACTTTGTGATTGGGAAAAAAAATATGGTTTTAATGAAAAAGAGTTTACAGAGCTATTATTTGCTGCAGGAAGAATTAGCTTAGAGAATTTTGAGAAATTTTTAAAATTAAGCGAAGATGATAAGCATAGCTATCTGAATGATTTCCCAAGCTTATTACAATTTCAATAAAATAATTTGAGTATGTAAATTAATTCTAATACTAATGAGACTTGGGAGTGATGCATTACACTCCCAAATCTTGGTACATTCTAATTAGGAGGTGACAAAAATTGAAAATTCATAAAAAGTTAAGCTTTTTACATGTTAAGGAAATGTTTAGTAGTGGGGCACGGAGGTTAAAAGGGAAATACTCAAAAAAAATCCAGAAGAATACCAAGAAGGTAATTAAAACCAATAAGTCAAACTTGAAAAAGAAGAGTTTGATGGCGGGAGGTTTATTGTGCAGCATTATATTAGTTGTACTTATGACTTCTGTAATCTTTGATATTGCTTCTGTAGAGCAGGCAGGTAACGATAAATATATAGAAAGTGAATTAGTAGTTGCTTCCAATGCCGTAACGGATTTTTTGAACTCGAACATCGAAAATCTTGCCAACCTGGAAGGAATAGCGAAATCAATGATAGAAACTAGCGGATTTCAAGTTCATACGTATAATAGGATTTTAAATAATAACATAATACATAACCGCTATATACACGGTATATGGTTCAGATTTGAGGACAGTAGATTCGTTGACAGCAACTCAGCCTACGCAGATGGTGGAAAATATAACCCTTACTACTACAGAGAAAACGGAAACATAAAAAGAACAGTTCTTAATGCACAAGGCTTGATGGATAATGAAGAAGATGGATTCTTTTATTATGACACATACAAATCGGGTAATATTCATATACACGACCCAGTAGTATGGGATGTAGATGGTAAAGATGTGGAAATAATTTCTATAGCCTATCCTATTAACCTTTTCGGGGTTAACGAAGGAGCTGTTGGTGTTAACATTGAAACAGAGTATATAAACGAATTTTTGTCAAAAATGAAGATATTTGAAAATGGTAAATTTGTTTTAACCTATGATGAAGAGCATCACTCTGATAATTATACTAAAAGTGTACCTCTTGTATTGGATAGAAGATTAGGTAAAGAAATTGAATGGTATATAACAGCAGATGTACCCTACAGCGACCTATACCAATATAAAAATAGGTTGTGGAAATTAGGTATAATAGGAAGTACAGCCCTTATAACATTATTAGGTGCTATGTCGCTGTTGATAGGAAGTATAACCAAACCTATAACCCACCTTTCAAGTCAGATGGAAGTTGTTGGTAGAGATCTAGATTTTACATTAATAGACAATAAATTCAACAACAGAAAAGATGAGTTAGGTACATTAAGTTCTTCTCTAGAGACCCTAATAAATAGCTTTAGAGAAGCCCTACAGAGAACGAAAGAGTCGGGAACCAAGCTTAATTTGATGGCATCTGAATTAGAGATGAAAACTAAATTATCGGAAAAAGGTCTTAATGAAGCTGCTCAAGGTGTTTCTGAAATATCAAAAGCCAGTGAAGAGCAGGCATCCGATACAGAAAGAAGTCTTAACCTGGTAATGGAGCTAAACGAGGGTATAGACATTATATCAAATGAAATATCAGCTGCATTGGATTCGATAAAAGAGTTGGACAGTGTTATATATTTATCTCAGGAGACTACTGAGGGACTGGAATTAGTTAATGCTAACAATATTAATAAAGTGTTAGAAGTAGTAAAAATTGTTCATAACAATAATCTTAAGATAAATGATATAACTAAAGCCAGTGACAATATAAAGGGCATTGCTGAACAAACCAACCTTTTAGCACTTAATGCCGCTATAGAGGCGGCTAGAGCAGGGGAATCTGGAAGGGGCTTCGCAGTAGTGGCAGATGAAGTTAGAATGTTGGCTGAGAAAAGTAATGAATTAGCTCAGAGTATAAGTAATACTGTCACAGACCTTATAAAAGATTCTAATCAGATGGCAAGTGAAATATCCGACGTTAAGTCTTCTACCGAGAACCAGAGTGAGTACGTGACAAACACCGTTAGTTATTTTAACATTATTAAAAATAATAGCGTAAAGCTGTTGGAGGTAATGGGAGAGATAAATAGGAGCACAGTAAAAATCTCAGAATCAAAGACCTCTTTATCAGAAGTTATGGGAAATCTATCCTCTATAACAGAAGAAACATCAGCAGCTGCTCAACAGGTAAATGGGGTAACAGATGAGCAGTTGAAAGTAGTAAGAGAAGTGAAACTTGTTAGTGAGAATCTAAGCAAAGAATCAAATGCTTTAGAAAAAGAGGTAAACAGATTTAAAATTTGATAAAAGCAATTGGGGATAAAAGCATTAACAGGGTAGAACAAAATTTCAATTGATGATCTTTTTGTGTTATAATTATTGGTAAATAAAATAACACGAGGTAAGGTTATGGATTACAAAAAGATATTAAAAATAATAACGGATAATATTGATGATGGTATATTTGTTGTCAACAAAGGGGGAGAAGTCGTTTTTTACAATGAATCTGCTGATAATCAGGCCGGTGTGAATTTTGAAAATGCTATCGGTAAGAATATTCTGGAAATTTTCCCTAAGTTGACTAAAGAGAGCAGCACCCTGTTACGGGTCATGGAAATGAAAGAACCTATTATTGGACACATTCAAAGCTACTACAATTATAATCTTAAAAAAGTAACGATTATCTCCACCACTTACCCTGTTTTTGAAAATGGTGACATCATTGGTGCCATTGAAATATCTAAAGATCTCAACAAGTACGGGGAGTTCAACGATAAAATAGATAAAATCAGAAATAGCAAAGGTAAAAAAATTATTAAAGAGGAAACACCTCATGATTTAGATGCTATTATAGGTGAAAGTCAATCAATCACCCGACTAAAAGACAAGATCAAAAAAATAGCCGCAAGTAGCTCGCCGGTCATTGTTTCGGGTGAAACCGGAACAGGAAAAGAAATGGTTGTTCAGAGCATTCACAATCTGAGTGAAAGAAGTAAAGCGCCCTTTGTTGCTCAAAACTGTGCTGCTATACCTGTGACACTGCTTGAGAGCATACTTTTTGGCACATCTGTCGGCAGTTTCACCGATTCTAAAGATTCTCCTGGTATTTTTGAACTGGCTGACAAAGGGACATTATTTCTTGATGAAATCAATTCAATGGATACTTTCCTTCAGGCCAAACTTTTGAGAGTCATTCAGGACGGCCATATCAGGCGTATAGGAGACAAATATACCAGACGGGTGGATGTCAGGGTTATAGCCGCAATGAATGTAAGGCCATTAGAGGCGGTAAAAACTGGAAAATTAAGAGAAGACTTGTTTTATAGGCTTAATGTATTGAACATAGAAATCGAGCCATTAAGGGACAGGGGAGAAGATATAATAGTTTTAACTGACTATTTCATCAAAAAATTCAATCGAAAATTTCAAAAAAATATTAAAGGTATCAGTGAAAAAGCACTGGAGGCACTATTAAATCATGACTGGCCTGGTAATGTGAGAGAGTTGGAACATGCAATAGAGCATGGCATGCTGATGGCAGAGGGTACTATAATCGGGAGTGAAGATTTGCCGGCAATGGTAAATACTGTCGTGTTTAAGAGTTATGCAGATAATTTCTTAGATGACTGCAAGCCAGAAATGGACAAGCCGTTAAAAGAGATGGTCAGTGCTTTTGAAAAGCAAGTGATACAGAAAGCATTGGCAGAGAAGTCCTATTCAATTACCGATACGGCAAAATTGCTGGGTATACCGAGACAGACATTACATTATAAAATAAATAATCTTAATATCGAAATATCAAAAGATCTCAAATTAAGAGAATGATTGAGAACTATGGATTTGACATCTCATTGTATTCGTATATATAAACCTGTCTATGACAGTTCAACCAGAACAAAACTTTATGCTGCTCTGGTTACTATCATTGTGGTCAACTTCCTTTAGTTTTTTATTTAAATTTCTATTAATTCCCTGGTGGTTTTGGATAGCAATTCGCTACCTGTTTCTGTAACGACTATAATATCTTCCAATCTAACGCCACCCCATTCTGGAATATAAATGCCCGGTTCTACTGTCAAAACCGCATTTTTTTCCAAAATGTTTTTTGAATTCTTATCGAGAAAAGGCTCTTCATGAAGAAACAGTCCGATGCCGTGACCCATTCCTTCATAATGATATCTTATCAAATCTGCTTCTTCAAACACCTTGGCGGATTTAAAGAAAGGCTCTTTCGCTAAAACGCCTGCTTTTATTGAATTAATAGCTGCATTCTGGGCATTTTGAACCACCTCATAGATTCTCTTTTGTTCTGAATCTGGTTTCCCAATAACAACTGTCCTCGAGAAATCTGACATGTATCCTTTGTATCTTGCTCCATAATTCATGAGTAAAAAGTCGCCTTTTTCAAGTCTAGCGTCAGTCGGAGAACCCAAAATTAACGAGGATCTTTTTCCGGCTAAAAAAACACTTTCGCTAACCTGAGCATCTCCGCCTTCCTTTTTAATATAATATTCGCATAATGCTGAAAGCTCTTTTTCTGTAATGCCAACTTTGATTTCATCCAATAACTTCAAAAATACCATGTCATTAATTTGACATGCAATCTTTAAGTTGTAAATTTCTTCAGGTGACTTAATTTCCCTAAGTTTTTCAATCATACCTACAACTGGTGTAATTTCAGCTTGTATCATATCATATAAATCTGTAAATTGCTTATAGGTAATATACTCAGCCTCGAAACCAAGTCTTTTAATATTCTCCTCTTTGATAAGTTCATTGATGGCTTCTTTTAGTTTATATTCTTTTTTTTGCCAGTCAATAATTTGGAAACCCCTTGTTGTTTTAGAGGCAAGCTCTTTGTATCTACCATCGGTGAGTAAATATCTTCCCTTTTCAGTAATAAGAGCATAAGCGTGCTGCTCTCTATAGCCACTTATGTATTGAACATTATATGGATTGCTGATTAAAAGACCGTCAATAAATTCATTTTGCATTAATAACATTATTTTATTAAACATTACTAAACCTCCATCAAATATCTAATAAATATCAGCTAATACTATTTTTATTACAATTCTTAATTTTTATAACAATGATAAGCTAAGGGGAGTCCATTTTCAAAGCTTTCTTAAGGTGTACTTTCAGTTGGATTTTCTGCAATAAGGTTTCATTGATATAGTAATGCAATTTATATGCCACAACAATGAAATTAATGGGGTTTTTAATACTTGTGTTTATAGAACAAAAATATTAAAAACATTGATGATATTCAAATTAAAATTATATGTATAGACGAAAATCACGACATGAAGATGTAATCTTTTGGGCAGTTTGTTATTTTTGAGTCACTAATTATTTTGCCTCATAATTCTCTTTTATTTTATACTTTGATATTTTATTGTTTAATGTTTGTCTTGGAATTTTTAAAAATTCCGCAGCTTTTGACTTGTTTCCCTTAGATTTTAAAAGTGCTTTTACGATCATATCTCTTTCAATATTCTCTAAGACCTCATTCAACGGTTTAATTTCATCATCATCTTCTTTAGTTTCAGGTTTTATACTTGTATTGAGAAGAGGCTTATCTGCAAAGGTACGTATATGCTTAGGTAAATCATCCTCTGTGATTTCGTTATGATCAATTAAATTTACAATATTTTCAATAGTGTATTTTAGTTCCCTAACATTTCCCGGCCAATTATATTCATTCAACAAGCTCTTGCATTGCATGGATAATCCCTTGATCTCTCTTGATAAAAGCTTGTTATAATAATCTATAAAATATTGAGTTAATATATCTATATCTTTTTTTCTTGTTCTTAATGGGTCTATAGTAAGAGCTATAACATTAAGCCTGTAATACAAATCTCTTCTTAAATTGCCTTGCTCAACAGCTTCTATAGGTGAAACATTTGTTGATGCAATTATTCTAACATCAACAGTAACTGTTTTATCACTTCCCACTCTTCTGATTATGCCGTCTTGAAGAACCCTTAATAACTTAGATTGCAAATCCATATTCATGGAGTTTATTTCATCAAGAAATAATGTTCCTCCGTCTGCCAGTTCAAATAATCCCAATTTCTCCTTTGCTCCAGTAAAACTGCCTATATTTGTTCCGAAGAGAATGCTTTCCAGCAATGTATCGGGTATGGCAGCACAATTTTGAGCTATAAAAGGGCTTTTTCTTCTCTTAAAGCTTGCATTATGAATAGATTGAGCAATGAGTTCTTTTCCTGTTCCTGTCTCACCATAAATCAGTACTGAAGAAGAACTGTCAGCAATTTTATGTATTTTCTTTTTTAGTTCTTCTATGTTTTTGCTTACACCTATAATATCAGTTAATGTATATTGAGTTCCGTTGGATTTGTACACCGTGTTATTATGCTCAGGCTCAGATATGTGATCAGAGAGGATTATGGTTTTAGAAAGTTTTTTATAGTCATTAATATTTTCCAATATTTCAACAGCACCTACAATATTGTCGTTTATCAGCAGCGGCAAAGTTGTCGTTATAGATTTCACTCTATTGCCTTTGTAGGTATAAAAAGTCTGGATATTATTAATAATTGGCGTTTTACTTGTCAAAACTCTGTATAAAGTGCTTTCTTCTTTATCTATACCTCCAAAGATATCCAGTATATTTTTGCCTATTGCATACTTTGGATCTGTTTCAAATATTTCACCTTTGATGTCATTTAAATATACAATAGTGCCATCTGAATCAACAACAATTATGCTTTGTTTTTTATATTTCAAAATGGTTTTAAGTAATAATTTATAATCCATTCCACATTCTCCAGACTAATTAATACTATAATATTAGTAATTATACACGATAAATCATAAAAATGGAAGAGCTTGGGATTAAGTAGTTTTTATACTTGTCGATTAAAAACCATAAACGTTAAGACAGTTTGTCCTCTTTGTTTTTCTAATGAATAGTACAATGATGGATTTGTCACAATGAAGACTACTGGATTTTTAATGATGGGCCTGCTTGATAAAAAATAAGATTGCAAAAACAATAATAACTAGGAGGTAAATATAAAAAAGGCATAGAATAGTAAAATATATGAAGTATATATGAATGGGTTATAATATTGACGCCTTTAAAATATAAAAAAGGTATTGAAGGAGCACAATATATGAAAACTTTGATTGATTTAAGAGTAAAGCAAGATGACGAAATGATTGAGACCATTAGAAATCTTTATGATGAACCGTTGAAGGTTATTAAATTAGGAGATCAATCCATAGCTGCATGCATTGGCTGTTGGAATTGTTGGCTCAAGAACCCTGGTAGATGTGTAATGAAGGATCAAATGGCTGAGTCCTATCACGACTATGTAAACAGTGATACAGTAATTTTACTTATGGATACAGCCCAAGGATTCATAAACCATCAAGCTAAAGCTTTTTTTGACAGAACTATTCCCCACTACCATCCATATATAGAAATTGTAGATGGCGAATGTCATCATGTTGCTAGATACAAGTGCTATCCTGATATGGTATTTTACTATGATGCTGTAGACTTAAAAAATAGAGAAGAACAGATTATTGAGGATTATTTGTATCGTACTGCCTTCCATTTTAAGTCTAGAGCCTACAGAACTGTAAAAGATGGTGGGATTCAATTGAGATTATTGGAATCAAGGAAGGCGAAAAGACAGACTGTAGCCTTTCAGTCGGTTGAACCCATGGAAAAACTAGTTATTTACAACGGTTCGCCTAGAAAAAGTGGAAGCAATTCGGCACTTATTCTAAAAAAAGCTGTTGAAGCCCTTTCCAATAGGGTTGAGGTTCGTGATTTGAAGGAAGGAGATAAATGGGAGGAGTGGATAGAGACCTTTAAAAGTGAGAAACATGTTATGTTCTTCATGCCTCTATATGTCCATGCAATGCCTTCCCATGTCATGGGCTTTATAGAGAAACTTCAAGCCTCTGAAGGAAGTATAAGCTTTTTTATACAATCGGGGTTTCCTGAAAGTAGTCAGTCTCATTTCCTTGAGGCATATTTTGAACAATTGGCTCTTAGATTGGGAAGAACATATGTTGGTACAGCCATTAAGGGACAAGTGGAAGGTTTGCAGGTTAGACCTACTAATGCTCAAGAAAAAATTATTGAACCAATGGTAGGTGCCATTGTGAACCTGGTGTGTAATGGAAATTTCAGCCCGTCAGATATTCGTCAACTGGGCAGGCCAATTAGATTGGGAAAGGGTTTGAGTATTCTATTTAAGTTACTTACAAGAATTGGACTAATAAACCTTTTTTGGGATCAACAGCTAAAAGCAAACAATGCATATGAAAAACGTTTTGATCGCCCTTATCAATGCTAAACTGAGGAGGATGCAACGGTTTAACAGGTTAAGTTCCAAAATTGATTAAAGATATATCATTATCATCCTTCTATCAAAACACATGTGGATTATGTATTGGTGATAGACAAAAATCAGGTAGTGGTTAATTGATAATATATGTTTCATATAAACACAAATTACTAGAAAAATCCACTGATTAAACTAGTATGTAAGAGGAGAAATATCATGAATATAGTATATTTTATTAGGAATTCTGGTGCGGATTATGCCCAACTAGGAAAAGATGCGTTAACTTTATTGAAAAAAATCATATCAGAAACTGCACATCAGTTTGAAAAAGAAATGCCTATAAAGGTCCATTTCGGTGAAAAGGGAAACACAACCTTCATTCCTGCAGTATGCTACGAAGAAATTATAAATTATCTTAAAGAGAATGAAGTATCTCCATGTTATATTGAAACCAATGTATTGTATAGGGGAGCAAGAACAACATCAACTAGTCATATTCAAACAGCAAGAAGCCATGGATTCACGCAGATCCCCATTATAATTGCTGATGGGGAAATGGGAACAGAATACAATGAAATAGAAATAAACAAAGAATATATTAATAGTTGCAAAATAGGCAAAGGTTTTGAAAGCTTTAATCAGTATATCGTTATGAGTCATTTTAAAGGACATATAGAAGCAGGATTCGGTGGTGCCCTAAAACAACTAAGTATGGGTTTTGCTTCGCGGGGAGGCAAGTTAGCACAGCATTCAGGGATTTCCCCTAATGTAACAGCTGAAAAATGTATTGGATGTGATCTTTGTGTAGAGAAATGTGATTTTGATGCCATATATAGGACTGATACTGCTGTTATTGATGATAGCAAATGTATTGGATGCGCTGGCTGCATAGCTGTTTGTCCTAAAGGTGCAATTAGAAACACTTGGGGAGGTTCTAATTTTCTCGAGAAGCTTTCAGAGTATGCTTATGGGGCATCAAAGAACAAAGATATAATATACATAACCTTCGTACATAACATTACTAAGGATTGTGACTGTATGGGTAAACCAATGAAACCAATTGCAGACAATATAGGTATACTAGCTTCAAAGGATCCAGTAGCTTTAGATACTGCATGTTTAGACTTAGTGCAGAGTAATAGCGGAGAAAAGCTTTTTGAAAAAGGAAGGGTATCTCTTTATCATGCAGAAAAAATTGGACTGGGTACAATGAAGTATCAGCTAGTTGAAATTAATATTGAAGCAAATTGATAAATGAATTAGTAAATTCCATAATAACAAACCCTCTCACAAATCGGTGAGAGGGTTTGTTATTTGATTAACTATAATCAGTGAGGGGAGTGCTTTTAAAGTGTGGAGAAGTATTTAGTAGACTAGAGGGATTTTGTGAGATGAGAGAATTCAGTTGGATGGAATAAAAAAGTTTGACAATAAATAGTTATACATATACAATATAGTTAGTTAAACTAACTAACAAATGAGAGGATGATACAACAATGCAGAAAAATACAATTCTAGCCGCAGAAGAAATAGCTATGTTTTGTAGATTGCAAATGCAGGTAAAAAAGGGGTTGCCAATTAGATCAAGTGAGATGGGGGTGCTTATTTATATTCAGAAACAAGATGAACCTGTTACTCCCTTAATGATAAGTAATTTCTTTCAAATAGCCAAACCTTCGGTGACTGCAATGATTAATGAGCTGATTAAGAAAAAGTATTTAGTTAAGGTACCTTCTGCTACCGACGGAAGAAGCTATACTGTTTCTGTTACTGAGAAGGGACAAGAACTAGTTGCATCAACACATGATGAATACTTTAAAGTCATAGCAATACTAGAAGATAAAATGGGAGATGATGATTTTAAATCATTTTTTAAGCTTATTCAAAAAGCAAATACAATACTGATTGAGGAGAGAGGTAAATGAAAATATTAGTAACCGGGGCATTAGGTAATGTAGGTAAGTATGTAGTAAGGGAGTTAATAAAAAAAGGAGAGAAAGTAGTGGCTGGAGACATCGACATTACTAAAATTGTAAATATATTTGGTGATGAAGTTGATGCTGTTAAACTTGATTTTACAGACGAAAGAACATTTGATAATGGACTAAAGGGAGTAGACCGTGTGTTTCTAATGAGGCCGCCACATCTTGGCAAGCCTGAGGATATGTATCCCTTTATTGACTCTATGAAGTTTCATAGTATAAAACTGGTTTCATTTTTATCTTTAATGGGTGTTGAAAAAAATACCATACCTCCTCATCACAAGATAGAGAAATATATTGAAAAATCAGGAATTCCATACGCTCATATTAGGCCAGGGTTTTTTATGCAGAATTTATCAGGGATACATTCAGAAGAAATTAAAGAAAAAAATGAAATATTTATTCCAGCTGGAAAGAGTAAAACAAGCTTTATTGATGCATTAGATATAGGACTTTCAGTAGCAACGCTATTAAATGAATCAGAAAAATATAAAAATACTGCCCATACTATAACTGGGCCAGAGTCTTTGGATTACCATCAAATAGCAGAAATTTTAAGCGAGGTTACTGGGAAAAAAATAACATATAAAAAACCCAGCTTCTTAAAGTATAGAAGTTACTACATTAAGAAAAGGGGATTGGATAAAAATTATGTAAATGTAACAGTAGCCCTGTACTTCATGACAAGAATGGGTACAGCTAAGACAGTGACTAATGAATTCTATCAGCTTACAGGAAAAAAACCTCGAACCTTCCGTGAGTTTGCAAGGGAAAATATTAATTATTTTGTGTAGAAAAAGCTGCAATAAAACACAAGGGAGGTTGAGTATTTGAATATATTAGCACAACCATTAGGTATATTACTAAGATTAATTTATGGGATAGGAGGAAATTATGGTTTATCCATTATATTGTTTACTGTATTAGTGAAGCTTTTTATGGTACCGTTAACTCTAAAACAAACGAAATCAATGAATGATATACAGGCTATGCAGCCGAAACTCAAAGAGCTACAGGAAAAGTATAAGAACGATCAAGAGAAGTTGAACGTTAAAACCCTAGAGCTATATAAAGAACAAAATGTTAGCCCTTATGGAGGGTGTTTACCTCTACTAATTCAGTTTCCAATAATTATCGGTTTATTTACGGTGTTGCGAAGTCCTGAGGTGTACGTTTTTGCTTCTGAAGAAATTTATCGCAGTATGAGCACCAATTTTTTATGGCTTAGCAACTTAACGGATCCAGACCCTTTGATATTACCTCTGTTGGCAGGATTCACAACTTACCTAACAAGTATCACAGCATCATCTAATAGTACTGGCCAAAGTCAAAGGGCTCTAAATTACCTATTACCCATTATGATCTTCTGGTGGGGACGCAGCTTTTCAGCTGGATTAACGTTGTACTGGGTATCAAGTAATGTTTTTCAAATTATTCAGCAGTTAATATTGTCTAGATATAGTCTGAAGGCACAAGCAGATGTATGTTAATTTTTTAGGCTATGACACAGCTGAAAAATTTATATAAACTATGAAAAACCAGATAACATTTCATTGATTTGTAACCCAATTATAAATTATAGTTAATATAGATACAAAAAAATCGGAATAGGAGAAAAAGATGATACGAAAATATGGTATTAGAGCACATGATTTAGGGATATTGACCCCAGAACAAATATTGAATAAATTGGATGAACTAAAGCTAGACGGTGTACAGTTGGCACCTGTTAAGGTGTTTGATACGATTAAAAGGCATGAAATGTTTATGGAGGGTGATTTCTCATCATTTGTTTGTCAATTATTTAAAGAATGTCAGAAAGAAATTTTAATGCTTGGTTGCTATCTTAACCATGCACATCCAGATTCTGAGCAACAAAGGCATTTCCTAGATATTAGTAAGGGTTATATAAATATTGCAGCGTTAAATAACATAAAGTGCGTAGGAACAGAATCCTTTACGCTAAATGCAAATGGAAAGCCCCATAAGGAGGATCACTCACAAGTTGGTTACAATCATTTCATCAAGCAATTAGAGCCTTTAATTGCATATGCCGAGGAACGTCAAGTAGATTTTGCAATAGAGCCAGCTGTCCATCACATTATATATGATATTAAGACAATGACTAAATTAATTCATGACATTGGGTCCAAAAGGGTGAAGGTTATTTTTGATCCAGTAAACTTGATGACACAAGAACTGAAAGTCGATCAAAGGCGGTTTTTCGAAACTTTTTTTGAGGCTTTTGATAATCGAATCAGTATGGTTCATGTGAAGGATTTTGCATATTTAGGCCATGAGAAGCAAATGCTTACCGCAGGTCAAGGGGAGCTTGATTATGGCTATTTACATCAAATGATAAAAAAATCTCAGCAAGCTATAGATGTAATGCTTGAAGGGGTTTCTCCTGAGCTGACTTTAAGTGCCATTAGAAACATGAAACAACTTGATTTTTAGCTAAAGTATATTTTTGCTTGACATAATAATATTTGTTTAAAAAACACAGGAAAACAACCTATCAAGCGTTGCCGTATAATAGTTGAAATTTACAGTATATGAAAAAATAGTTGCAATTAAATTGTTAATTTGTAAACCAAAGCTTTAAAGCACTAACTGGTAATTATCTGACAATTAAAATTGACAATTGAGGGGGCATTAGCGTGAAACTTAATAAACTTGACAGAAATCAAATGGTATTTTTTGCAGGGAAAAAAACTACTATAAATAAGTTCCTAATAGATTACGATCTAGAATATGAAAATGAATTTGTATGCTTAACTGTTATTAATAATCTAGTTAATAAAGGCAGCTTGAAATTAATCGAACAGGAATCTCAAACCAGTAGTATTAATGAAAATAATCATATTAACGACTTTAAGAATAGATATATTGATGATATTGAAGAGTTGATTCATAAACATTGTAATACTACTGACAGAGTAAAATTAAAAAAAATGTCTACTAATATTTTTGAATTAAGCTTTGACTATATGATTAAATACGAAGATTCTGGTCGGAGTAAAGATACACTTAATAAGATACTTGACTCCTTAACAGAACAATGTGATACGTTTGAAAGAATAGTGCTTTCAGGAATGATTCTAGCTATTTTCACTGGAACATTTGCCGCAGAGGCTGGAGATGATGAATCTGCCAGGCCTATTATGAATATATTTTTAAGTGACGTTTACGGAAAATTTCAATCAAACGATAAAAAAACTATGACGGCTATGATGGGAGATATGTATGTTTTAGCTAAGAGAAAGTTTATAGCCGATAAGAATAAAGAAAAAGCAATTGGAAACCAAAGAAAAAACAATAGCCAAATGGGAACACATGATAAAAAGAATAATAATAGCATTTCCTTTGATGAATGTTTAAGAAAACACTTTCCAATGCAAGCATCAACATTGTCAGTGATAAATGAGATATCAAGCATCCATTCATCCTTGTATGAAATGACCCTTGAAACACTAAAAGATTATAAAGGGGATTATGAATTAGAAGATATTTACCTGGGAGCACTAATTATCCATGTTAGATTAGGAAATATTTCAGGTTTTAGTATAGATGAATTATTTGAAGAACTTAACTGGTCTATGGAATTTAAATATGATGTTATGAATGGATTTACTACTAAAACAGTAAAGAAACCAGAAAAACAAAGGGTAGAGCCTAAAATGAAAGTTGATTACGACTCAAAAAGAAGTAATAATTCATTCCAAGATAAAAATACATTGTCAATTAAAGATAATACAAGTAAAAACAGGATTGAGTATGGAAATACATCTGGAAATATTAATAACGGAGGACGTTATGGATTTAAGGGTAACTATATATACTCTGCTGTTACAATGGGAGGGCAAGCAGGTATCTATAAAGAGCAGGTGGGGAATGGAAAACCTCTAAGGATTTATGAAGGCGAAGTAAATAATCTTAATATAGTAGGTGATTGGGTTTATTTTAATAAATATGGTAGCATTTTAGGTGGAATCGGCAAAGTCAAAACTGATGGATCATCCTTTACTACCATAGACCTCGATAGAGCTATATATATGCATGTAGCCGAGGACTGGATATACTATTGTAAAAGTGTGAAAAAAGGTTTGTTTAGCAATCAGTCTGATCTATACCTTTGTAAAATTAAAACGGATGGAACTAACAAAACACAACTGGGTAAAATAGGCGATTATAATTTTGTGGTTTGGGATAATTGGATATATTTTCGTCAAAGCGGCTTACGTAGAATGATGAAGGATGGAACAAATCTAAGTACCATTTTGGAAGGTTCCATTTATAACGTGAATATAGTTGATGGTTCAATCTATTATATGGAAAATTTCTGTGATTTCTATAAGTGTGATTTAGAGGGTAATAAAAGAGTACATATATTTAAAATTAGGGGTACCTCTTATCGGATGAATGTCACTGGTAAATGGATTTATTATATAAAGGAAGATGACGGTCTTTATAGATTAAGTATTGATGGAAGTAAAAACGAAAAAATTGTGGATTCAGTTGATAATAATTCAGACATACATGTTGCCGGTAATAAAGTAATTTATTTAAAGGGCGATAGGTACAATAGTATAAATGTATAATACAAGCCAAAGTCAAGGGGACGTTTTGGGACCAGTGAAAAAGTCCCCTGTAAACATCCAGTTTAACTTACACATATGTTTATATATTAAGTGCAAAATATTTTTAAGGTCATTGAAAATACTTGATTTTAGACAAAAAAACCCCCGTTTATGGTATAATGTAAGTACGACCAAACAAAACCAAAAGGGGGTTTTTTCATGCTTCAACATAAGCCAAAGCAAATATCTTTTCACTCATCATTATATAATAAAATACCAGAAAATCATATACTAAAAAGAATAGATTCAGCAGTAGATTTTAGCTTTATCAATGGATTACT
>NZ_FMUS01000018.1 GCF_900101495.1 Alkaliphilus peptidifermentans DSM 18978 | reverse complement strand
CTAGAAGATTTATGAAAACTGAAAAAGGTAAGCGTTACTATAAACGCAGAAAAGAAACCGTGGAAAGAATCTTTGCTGACGCAAAGGAATTGCATGGCCTTAGGTATGCCCACTGTCGTGGACTCCATTTAGTTCAGATGCAGTGTTTAATGACTGCTACTGCACAAAATATCAAAAAAATAGCCACTAAGCTATCAAAAGTCCAGGAATAATCTTGGGTTTTTGATAGTTTAGTAGCAGAAACAATTAAAAATTTCATTTAAATCAATTTACAAAGAATTTAACCACCAGATTATATAAAATCTGGTGGTTTGTAATCAACCTCAGTATTTAATAATACTAACTATTTTATATTTAATTATGGCTGGGATATTGGTTGATTTAATAAGTCCTTGGATGCTGCCAATGGCTAGTGGAGTTATAATGATACTTATGACAATATTAATGAGTAATGTAGAAGATCTAAAAGAAATATAAATAAATGTTATAGTATAAAAATAACAAATAGAATAATTGTCGAAAAAAATATATTATAATAGACATTAGATAGAAGTCCGTGGTATACTAAATTAAATTGCAATCCTTTAAATTGGTCCTGTGAGGCTGGTAAGGAAAATTTATGTAATACATAAAGCTTGGTATAATTATGTCTACATAACCCTTATCCTACAGGTAAGGGTTTATTTTTATGCAAAACTATTATGGAGGTGAAAAAATTGAAGGATTCAAATAAGACTGTTCATCTGTTGGACGAAAAAGGAATAACTAGGGCCATCACCAGAATTGCCCATGAAATTTTAGAAAAAAATAAGGGACCACAGGACATAGTGATTATTGGTATTAAGACAAGGGGCATACCATTAGCTAAAAGACTAGCTTCAAAAATTAACGAATTTGAGAATTTTGAAATACCTGTAGGGGAATTAGATATTACCCTATACAGAGATGACCTAACTAAAGAACAGATTGATCCTGTTATTCACGGCTCTAATGTAGATCATGATATAAATAATAAAATTGTAATATTGGTGGATGATGTTCTCTACACTGGTAGAACTGCTCGGGCAGCCCTGGATGCATTGGTAGATATAGGTAGACCAAGTATTATTCAATTGGCAGTATTGGTGGATAGAGGGCATAGAGAGCTGCCAATTAGAGCAGACTATGTAGGTAAAAATGCACCAACAGCAAAAAATGAAATCGTAAGGGTAAAGCTACAGGAAACAGATGGCGATAACTTAGTAATAATTGAAACTACTTAGTTATTCAATCATCTTTTAAAGCAGTCCAGAGAGGCTGGAAAAGGGAGGAATTCAAATGACAAAAAAAGAATTAAGTCAGGAAATTACAGATTTAAGCTCAATTCAAACTTCTAGAAAAATGATTTTAGCTCTTCAACATATTTTAGCAATGTTCGGGGCTACAGTATTGGTACCAATGATAACTGGACTAAATCCAGCGGTGGCTTTATTTTCTGCTGGTGCTGGTACATTAATGTTCCACTTGATAACAAAGGGAAAGGTTCCGGTTTTTCTTGGCTCCAGCTTTGCTTTTATTCCAGTTATTTTAGCTGTTAAGGCTGAATTTGGGAGTTTAGAGTACGTTCAAGGTGGTATCATGGTTGCAGGGCTATTGTATGTAGTTCTGGCAGCCTGTGTAAAAATATTCGGAATAGACACAGTAAAGTCCTTCTTTCCACCAATTGTTACAGGGCCTATGATTGTAGTAATCGGACTTAACCTTAGTCCTGTGGCAATTAGTATGGCATCAAGTAATTGGTTACTGGCATCAATTGTATTAGCTTCTGTTCTAGTGGTTTCCTTATACACAAAGGGATTCCTAAAACTACTTCCTATCCTTATAGGTGTATCTGTAGGATACGTGGCGGCCATCATTCTAGGTGAAATTCAACTTGCAGACTTGGGAGCAGCCCTTGGAGGTGCCAGTTGGGTAGCTATACCAGCCTTCACTATGCCAAAGTTTGATATAGCAGCAATTGTTATGATTGCACCAATTGTACTGGTGGTTTTTATGGAGCATATAGGTGATATAACCACAAATGGAGCTGTTGTTGGAAAGGACTTCTTTAAGGATCCTGGATTACACAGAACCCTTCTTGGAGACGGAATTGCTACAATGCTGGCAGGCTTTGTTGGCGGACCAGCCAACACAACCTATGGTGAAAATACAGGTGTACTGGCAGTAACTAAGGTGTATGATCCATCGATCTTAAGAACAGCTGCTATTGTTACTGTAATACTAAGCTTTATTGGCAAATTTGCAATACTACTTCAATCTATTCCTGTAGCTGTTATGGGAGGAATTAGTATAGTACTATTCGGTATGATAGCAAGTATAGGAATGAGAACTATAGTAGAGGCAAAAATTGATTTTGCAAATAGTAGAAACCTTTTAATAGCAGCACTAATTTTGGTAATTGGTATTGGAACAGCTATGGCAACAGACGATGCTGGAAACGCAATTGGTGGAATCCCTATTCGAGAAAATATAGAGCTGGCAGGCTTAAGCTTAGCAGCCATTGTTGGAATTTTGGCTAATAAACTGTTACCAGAAAGATAGAAATATATAAGTCAATAGGTAATTAGCAATGTGAAATTTTAATATAAAGAGAAAAGAAAAGACTCAAATTCCAGGTGCAAACCAAGAAGATGAGTCTTTTCTTTATTACATGTTTAATCTATAATTCATCTTTATATCTTAAACTTTTCATTTTCAATTTTGGTTTTATTCAACATGCAACATCCAACATTCAACATTTAACATCTAACATTGCTTTTATAATTAGATTTCTTTAACATTTTTCAATTCACTAGTTAATGCGTCTACATGAATTGTTTGGTAGTTATCATATATTACCATACCTGGCTTAGCTCCTGATGGCTTCCTAACATTTTTTCTTATGGTGTAATCTACTGGCACCTTTGTGGTATTTCTTCCTTTACTATAATATGCAGCAAGGGTGGCTGCCTCCAATAGTGCTGCATCAGTATAGCCTTCATCCTTAACCTTAAGAATAGTATGGGAGCCTGCTATTGTTTTAACATGAAGCCAAAGGTCATTTTTGGTTGCAATTTTAAAGGTAATTTCTTCGTTTTGAAGATTATTTTTTCCTACGTATATTTCAAAGCCATCGGAGGATAAAAACTTCAAGTAGCTTGACTTTTTTTGTTCCTTTTTCTTCTTAGTTTTCCCTTTCGATTTAAAGTAGCCGGTCTCTACTAATTCATTTTGAATCTCCTCTAAATCTGAAAGCTCAGTTGCATGTTCAATACTTAAGAATATTTCTTCAAGGTAAGAGATTTCTTCCTTAGTAATCTTCATTTGCCTAGCAACTTCTGTTAAAGCTGTTTTGTATTTATTATATTGCTTATAATATTTTTGAGCATTTTGTGAAGCAGAAAGTTTTTTATCAAGGGGTATTATTATCTCTGGGAGGTTGGGATCATAATAATTTACTACTGAAATACTATCCTCCCGGCCCTTTACCAGATGAAGATTAGATGTTATTAACTCACCCTTTAGCTTATATTCATCAGCCTTTTCTGCCTTAATAATATCTTTATTTAAATTACTCATCTTTTGATTTAAGCGATCAAGCTTAATTTGCAGATTTTTTCTTAAATCCTGTGACCTTTGTTTAATCCTATCCTTTGAATCTCTAATCCTATAAAAGCTTTCCAACATATTACTTACACTTTCGTAGGATTGGCAGCTATATACAGAAAGATGAGTCAAAGCAATACAGCTAAAATCGATATATTTATCATTTTCTTCATCAAAATAGATATTATAGCTAAAGTTATTATTCTTAATGGCATTCATTATTTCCTTAAAACTATTATATAAATTTGTTAAATCGACGGGTTTAAGGGCAAAAACAGGAGTATCCTCTTCAATATTACTGCGGAAACATACCTCCCGAGCAATTAGAGGAGAAATACCAGTAAAGGAAGTATATAGCCCTTTTTGTACTGTGATTTTAGAATCTTTAGTAATGCTAGTACTAAATATATCAAATGAATCTAAAGTAAGGGGGTTAACCTTTGCCTGTGAAGGGGGCATTTGATAGGTGAGACCAGGTAAAACCTGTCTATGCCTACTAACATCCATTGAAACCCTTTTAACTGAATCAATGATCCGTTTTGATTCTTCATCAACTATAATTATATTACTATGCTTACCCATCATTTCAATTATAAGCTGCTTGCTCTTTAATATATTCAATTCATCATAGGCTTCAACTTTAAAAATAATCATACGCTCCATATCTGGCTGCAGAATATCGACTATTCTTCCGTTATTAAGGTGCTTTCTTAGCAGCATACAGAAATTTGGAGGTGACTCTGGGTTGATTTTATTAAGGCTAGTTAAGTGTACCCTTGGATAATTACTATTGCCTGATAATAATAGCCTCAAGTTTTTTCCATTGTTACGTATAAGTATTATTAATTCATCGTTTTCTGGTTGATATACTTTTTCAATTCTACCACCAGTTAACATTTCCTTTAATTCATGAGTCATTGAAGCTACTACTAATCCGTCTAAGGCCATGTATATTCCTCCTTTTAAAAAGGTCTTTAATTATATAAAAGAATAATTGTTAATATAATGTAATAAATAGCAGGAAAATATTTATTATTCTTGAATAACATAAGAATCCTTATATTTATTATATATTAATAAAATCAACATAAGTGTGATATTATTATATTGATAATACAATAATACAATCATACATGAAACTTGTGAAAAATACTATGTTTTTCAGTTAAAATTAATATGTTGGGGTGATATTATGAGTATACCTTTTAAAAAAATGCATGGTGCTGGAAATGATTTTATTATTATTAGATACCAAGATTATCCCTTCCCAGAAAAATTTAGTGAATTAGCTACTCAAGTATGCCATAGAAATTTTGGTGTGGGTGCCGATGGATTAATGGTGGTATGTCCTTCAAATTTGGATAGTGCTTCGGTTAGAATGGTTTACTATAATAGCGATGGTTCATTGGCAAGCATGTGTGGAAATGGTATTCGTTGTTTTACTAAGTTTGTATTTGATGAAGGAATAGTTTCAAGTAAATGCTTTAATATTGAAACTCCCGCTGGGGTATTAACTGTTGATGTTAAAACAGCAAATGAAAAGGTTAATTTGGTTAAGGTTAACATGGGTAAAATGATATTAGAGCCACAAGCGATACCTGTAGTTTATGACGGAGAGAATTTTATTGAAAAAAAATTAGAAATAGAAGGTAAAGTATTTGAAGCTTCAACAGTGTTAATGGGAGTACCTCATACTGTAATATTTACTGAGGAATTAAATGATGATACGGTTAAGTATTATGGACCTATTATAGAAAAACTTGATATTTTTCCTGAAAAGACCAATGTTAATTTTGCTAAGATAATTGATGGAAATAATATTTGGGTAAAGACATGGGAAAGAGGAGCTGGATTTACTCTTGCATGTGGTACTGGAGTCACCAGTGTTTGTGGCATTGCTCACTATCTAGGAAGGGTTAACGATGAGATTAATGTAATTATTGATGGAGGAAGGCTTTTGATTACAATTAATGAGGATGGAAGTATGGAAATGGAAGGGCCTGCAGAGGATATTTGTAAAGGTGTATTCTTTGTAGTATAATTTGAAAGCGTCGTAGATGCTCTTTTGAAGGATTTATAATAAAAAGTAACAAACACTTGTCATGTAATCAAAGGAAGGATAAAATAATAAAAGAGTTTGCTAATAGCAAAATGGAGGATGAGAGTATGATTAGAAGTATGACAGGCTTTGGAAGAGGCGAGGCACAGTCACAACAAAAAAAGTTTATTGTTGAGCTTAAATCTTTAAATCATCGATATATGGATACTAGTATAAAAATGCCTAAATTATTTACATATTTAGAGGAAAAAATAAGACAAAGAATTAAGGAAGCAGTAAAGAGGGGTCGAGTAGAGGTATACATAAATTCTGAGAGTCTAGGAGAAACAGATGTAAAAATTGTTCCTGACATAGCTCTAGCTCGGCAATATTATAATGCATTAGAATCAATAAATAGTAGTTTAAACTTGAAAAATGATTCTACTGCATCCATTATAGCAAAATTCCCAGAGGTAATTAAGGTTGAAA
Source organism: Alkaliphilus peptidifermentans DSM 18978 (assembly GCF_900101495.1). Classification (GTDB taxonomy): domain Bacteria; phylum Bacillota; class Clostridia; order Peptostreptococcales; family Natronincolaceae; genus Alkaliphilus_C; species Alkaliphilus_C peptidifermentans. The sequence continues at coordinate 94,848 of NZ_FMUS01000018.1, read as the reverse complement.
AGGAAGAAGATAACGAGGATGAAATTTGGAGCTGTATGGAGAATGCTCTATTAATTGCTCTTGATAAATTAATGGAAATGAGAAGTATAGAGGGAGAACAGCTTCATCAAGATATCCTAAAAAGATTAGATATTATAGGCTCTATGATTAAGGACATTGAAGAAAGAAGTCCTTTAATAGTTAATGAATATAGACAGCGTTTGTCTGATAGAATAAAAGAAATATTAGATGATGGGTTCGATATAGATGATAATCGAGTTTTAATGGAGGTAGTTATTTTTGCCGATAAAAGCAGTATAGCCGAGGAAATAGTACGATTCTACAGTCATATTAAGCAGTTTACAAAGGCAATGACTGAGGATGATTCCGTTGGAAGGAAGCTGGACTTTCTTATTCAAGAAATGAATAGGGAGGTAAATACTATTGGGTCTAAGGCAAATGATTTAACAATCACTAATATTGTAGTAAATATTAAAAGTGAATTAGAAAAAATGAGGGAGCAGGTTCAAAATATCGAGTAGGAGGAACTATAATGAATAGTATTAGGCTTATTAATATCGGATTTGGTAATATAGTATCAGGGAATCGGATTGTTGCTATTGTTAGCCCTGAATCGGCACCTATAAAAAGAATCATCCAAGAGGCAAGAGATAGAGGAATGCTTATAGATGCAACCTATGGACGTAGAACCCGTGCAGTTATCATTACTGATAGTGACCATGTTATACTTTCTGCCGTTCAACCTGAAACAGTTGCACATAGACTTAACTCAAAGGAAAATAATAAAGAAGCAGAAGGTAACCATGATGGTGAATAAGGTATACTAGAAAGAGGAGATATTATGGGAAAAGGCTTGTTAATTGTAATTTCGGGACCGTCAGGAGCTGGAAAAGGGACGATTTGTAAAAGATTATTAGAAACAAACCCACAAATTATGGCGTCAATTTCTGCCACAACTAGAAGACCTAGGCAGGGAGAGGAAAATGGTGTCAATTACTTCTTTATCGATCATGATCGCTTTGAAAATATGATTACTAAAGGCGATTTATTAGAATATGCAAAGGTTTATGGAAATTATTATGGAACGCCTAAAGATTATGTAATAGAAAATCTTGAAAAAGGCAATGATGTATTATTGGAAATAGATATTGAGGGTGCTCTTCAAATCAAGGAAAAATATAGAGAAGGGATTTTTGTTTTTATATTGCCTCCTTCACTGGAAGAATTAAAAAGTCGTATAATTAATAGAGGCACTGAGACCGAGGAAGATATCAAAAAACGCTATGGGTCTGCAATGAGTGAAATTAGTCAGGTTATAAAATATGACTATGTAGTTATTAATGATGATATAGATAGAGCAAAGGAAGATATAGAAGCTATTATTCGAGCTGAAAATTGCAAGGTTTTAAGAGTTCATGAAGAAATAAAACTAAGATTTTAAACTAAAAGGAGATGAGTAAATAAATGTTATATCCATCAACGAATGATTTAATAAAGAATATTGATAGTCGATACACATTAGTATTGGCTGCTTCAAAGAGAGCGAGACAAATTATTGACGGTGAAAGAGTAACAATTAAGGCTACTTCTAAAAAACCTGTTTCAGTTGCTACACAAGAAATACATGAAGGTAAAATAAGCTATACAAGAGAAGAGGAAGATATTAAATAAGAAGGTGATTGAATGCTAAAGGGAAAGAAGGTTGTAGTTGGTGTAACTGGGGGGATTGCTGCCTACAAGGCCTGTGACATTGTAAGTAGGCTTAAAAAGCTAGGAGCAGAGGTAGATGTAATACTGACTAAGTCTGCTGCAGAGTTTGTCACTCCCCATACATTTCAAGCCTTAAGTCATAATCCAGTTATTATTGACATGTTTGAAACTCCCCGATATTGGGAGATTGAGCATATTAGCTTAGCTCAAAAGGCAGATATGATATTGGTGGCTCCTGCCACAGCCAACATCATCGGTAAGGTTGCCAATGGTATTGCAGACGATATGCTATCCACCACCATTATGGCTTCAACAGCAAAGGTTGTATTTGCTCCCGCTATGAATACTAAGATGTTTGAGAATTCAATAGTTCAACAAAATATTGAAAAGCTTAAAGGATTGGGGTATAAATTTATATCACCAGCTTCAGGTAGGTTGGCCTGTGGTGATATTGGAATAGGAAAACTTTGTGAAGTGGATGATATTATTAAGTATGCAGTGGATATATTGATTCCTCCACAGGATTTTGAAGGAAAGAATATATTGATTACTGCAGGACCAACAGTTGAAGCAATAGATCCTGTTCGATTTCTTTCCAATCATTCAACCGGTAAAATGGGATTTGCTATTGCTGAAGCAGCAAAAGCTCGTGGAGGGAATGTAACTTTAGTTTCAGGTCCCACCACATTGAAGCCTATTGAAGGTGTGGAGATTATTTCAATTAACTCAGCCTTAGAAATGTATGAAAGTGTAATGGAGCATTTTGATGGTCAGGATATAATCATTAAATCAGCAGCTGTATCGGATTACAGACCTGAAACAACAGCGAACAATAAAATAAAGAAGCATGATGGTCCGTTGCAAATTAATTTAGTTAGAAATCCCGACATTCTAAAGGAGCTAGGAGCTAAAAAGGGAAATAAAAAATTGATTGGATTTGCAGCAGAAACAGATAATGTAATAGAATATGCAAAAGCTAAAATTGAGAAAAAGAACTTAGATTTGATAGTTGCAAATGATTTAACAGAAGAAGGAGCTGGCTTTGGGTCTGATACCAATGTTGTATACTTAATCGATAACAAACAACAAGTAACAAAGGTTGAAAAAGCATCAAAGCTAGAGGTTGCCCATAGAATTTTAGATAAAATTAAAGAAGTTTAAGTGATAAACTAAGTGAGCTAGGACTATATTTTATAGTCCTTTTTTGTTATCATTAAAATAGTATATTAGAAGTTTATGGGGGTGTTTATATGAGAAAGAGCAATATTAAGTCAATTAAGGAGCAATATAAAATTATTGATGATTGGCTAAAACATCGACTGGAGCATATTCTGCCGGAGCTAATGAAAAGAGAAAAAATCGATATGTGGATTGTTATTGCCAGAGAAAACAATGAGGACCCTATATTTAAAACTTTGATTCCTGCATTACAAAGGTCTGCCTCCCGTTTATCTTGTTTAGTTTTCTCTCTTGATGATGAAGGACTAGATTGTATTAGCCTTTCTAGACCTACTCCCCTACTAGATAAATTTTATAGACAAGAATGGAATGTAAAGGAAGAATCTCAGTGGGATTGTCTAAGAAGACTTGTTACGGAAAGAGAGCCCTTAAAAATAGGCATTAATATTTCTGACACCTTTGCACCTGCTGACGGTCTTACTAAGAGTCTTTATGAAGAACTGGCTAATACCCTAGGGGAACCATATAAAAATCGCATTGTAAGTGCAGAGAAGCTCTCTATTGGATGGCTAGAGACGAGAAGCAGTCTTGAACTTAAAACATACCCTGAAATTTATAAAATAGCTATTGATATAATAGAAGAGGCTTTTTCATTAAAGGTTATAGTGGCAAATGAAACCACAACTGATGATGTAGAATGGTGGATTATGGAAAAAATAAATGAGCTAGGGCTAACTCCATGGTTTACTCCCACAATTGATTTACAACGTAAAGGCAATGAAAATAATAGAATAACCAATACTGTAATTAACCATGGAGATCTATTGCATTGTGATGTAGGTATACATTACCTTGGCTTAGCCACAGATACTCAAAGACTTGCTTATGTTTTAAAGCCCGGCGAGAAGAGTGCTCCCACTGGTATTAAAGAGGCCCTTAGAGTTGGAAATGTATTTCAAGATATAGTAGCAGAGAACTTTATTGCTGGCTGTACAGGCAATGAAATATTCAATGCATCATTAAGGGAAGCTGAAAATAGAGAGATTAAAGCTATGCTTTATACTCACCCAATTGGTTATCATGGCCATGGAGTAGGTCCTACTATTGGAATGTGGGATCAGCAGGGTGAGGTACCAATTCGAGGTGAGTATCCATTATTCTTTAATACATGCTATGCTCTCGAGTTAAACACAACCAGTATGGTTCCAGAATGGGATAATAAAGAGGTTGCAATTTTTCTTGAAGAAACCATAGCTTTTACAAGAAAGGGTGTAAGTTACTTGCCAAACAGACAAACTGAACTATATATAATATAATCTTAAATCAAAATGATGATTTGATTAGTATTTTATATTGTTTTTTATTGATAATCATTTTTAATATCTATGAAAGTTTGGTATAATAGTGATGGTTAGGAGGTGGAGAAATTGAGTAAGGGTAATTTAATTGCACAGGTTATTGTTGATAATAACAGCTTTGAAACCGATAGGATGTTTGACTACTTGATTCCCACCCAGCTGGTAGATGTTCTGCAAAATGGCATGAGGGTTATAGTTCCCTTTGGTAAAGGAAATAAAAGACTAGAGGGCTACATATTAAATATTAAGGAAACTAATGAAGAAAATATTACCTTAAAGAAGATAATTGAACCCATTGATTATCAAAGGCTTTTATCAGATGATCAAATTAGGCTTATTTTTTGGATGAAGAACAAATATCTATGTAAATTTGTTGAAGCTATTCATTGTATTATTCCTGCTGGAATAGTTAACAAGGAGAAGAAAAAACTTAGACTGTTGGATGAAAAATGGAGAATCAGAGGGGTATCAAATAAGTTAAGTGCCCTACTTGAGTTATTAGAAGCTCAAGGTGGAGCAGCTGAAATTGATGATATAAGTGGAAAACTACCATATAAAGATTGTCATCAGATGGTGAAGAGGCTTGCCGATGAAGGATTAATAGAAATTATTTATGATGTTACTTCAAGGGTTAAGGTGAAAAAAGAAACCTTTCTTCAACTAAAGATTTCTCTTGATGATTTTGAAGCTGTAGAAGCTCAATTGAGACGAGCACAAAAGCAGTTAGAGGTTATTAATTATTTGAAGGAAAAAAAAGAAGTTAAGGCTTCAGTTCTGCAAAAAGAACTATGTACTACCAATGCTCCGATAAAGGCTCTTATAGAAAAAGGTTATATTGAAGTTTTTGAGAAGGAATGTAAAAGAAGTCCTTTTTCAAATGATATTATTGAAGCATTCCCAAAGCTAAAGCCTTCAGTGGAGCAACAAAATATTATTGATGAAATATCTAATTCCATTAGTGAAAATAAGCCCGACTCATTTTTAATTCATGGAATAACTGGTAGTGGCAAAACAGAAATATATCTTCAGTTGATGGAAGAAGCTAACAAACAGGGTAAGCAGGGTATTGTTTTAGTACCTGAAATATCTTTAACACCCCAGACTGTAGGCCGATTTAGAGGCCGATTTAAAGAGGGAATTGCAGTTTTTCATAGTAGTCTTTCGGAGGGAGAACGTTATGATGAATGGAGGCGAATTGCAGAGGGCAAGGTAAATATGGTTATCGGTGCCCGCTCTGCAATATTTGCTCCCTTTAAAAATCTTGGACTTATAATTATTGATGAAGAACATGAAAATACCTACAAGTCGGAGCAAAATCCCAAGTATCACGCCATTGAAATTGCAAATTATAGAGCTAATATGGAGAATGCAGTAGTAATATTGGGGTCAGCAACTCCTTCCGTTGAAAGCTTTTATAAGGCAGAGACTGGGGAATTAAAGCTAATGTCTTTAACTAAAAGGGCCATGACAGCCAAGCTTCCCTCCATCGAAATAGTGGATATGAAGATTGAACTAGAAAATGGAAATAAAAATATGTTAAGTGGTAAGCTACTAGCTCTACTACAAAAGAATATACAGGATAAAAAACAATCTATGCTCTTTTTAAATAGAAGGGGGTTTTCTACATTTGTTTCCTGTAGAAGCTGTGGTCATGTAATTAAGTGCTCGCATTGCGATATATCCCTAACCTTCCATATGGAGACTAAAACATTATTATGTCATTATTGTGGAAAAGACATTGCTGCACCCACCACTTGTCCTGAGTGTAGCAGTAATTTAATTAAATACTTTGGAGCTGGAACACAGAAGTTGGAGAGGGTAATCCAAACCTACTTTCCTAAAGCATCAATTGCGAGGTTAGATATTGACTCTACTGGTAAGAAAGGCTCCCATGAAAGAATACTAGGAGAATTTAAAAAAGGCAATATAGATATATTAATTGGAACTCAAATGATAACTAAGGGATTGGATTTTCCTAACGTAACTTTAGTTGGGATTATTTCTATCGACTCTACGTTAAATCTTCCTGACTTTAGGGCCTCTGAAAAAACCTTTCAGCTTATTACTCAGGTTTCAGGAAGAGCAGGTAGAGGACTTCATGAAGGTAATGTTATATTGCAGACATACGACCCTCAGCATTTTAGTATACAAACTGCAGCTAGGCATGATTATCAAGGCTTTTATAGGGAAGAATTAACTATAAGAAATGAGTTTAATTATCCTCCATTTCAAAATATAATAGCTATAAACATAAGTGGGAAGGATGAAAGGGAGGTTTATGATTATTCTATTCAAATTGCCAAAATAATAAGGTATATTCTAGAATCAAAAGGTATTAAACTAATACAAGAGGTTATATTGGGGCCCAATGAAGCAATTATTGCTAAAATTAATGAAAAATATAGATATCAGATAATATTAAAGGATGTTGGCGTTGAATTTAGCTTGTTAAAGGGAATAGTAAAATCGATTTTTATTCAACATAGAAAAAAATATATTCCAAATTCTATTTCTGTAAGCATTGATATAAATCCATATAATTTAATGTAAATAGGAGGTCTAAGATGGCAATTCGCATAATAAGAAAAGATGATGATCCGGTATTAAGAAAACAATCAAAAACGGTAGATAAGATAGATGAAAGGGTACTATTACTTCTGGATGATATGGTGGAAACAATGTATCATGCTGATGGTGTTGGACTTGCTGCACCACAGGTTGGTGTACTTAAACGAATTATAGTTATTGATACAGGAGAGGGCTTAATTGAATTAATTAATCCTGAAATTATAAAGGAAGATGGAGAAATATGTGACAATGAAGGCTGTTTGAGTCTGCCTGGCATCTCTGGTAAGGTAGTAAGACCTAAAAGAGTAACTGTAAAGGGTCTTGATCGAAATGGTAAAGAAACTATAATAGAAGGCGAGGATCTATTGGCTCGTGCTATTTGCCATGAGGTTGATCACCTACAGGGTATTCTATTTACAGATCGCATTATCGATGAGGATTAAGGGGTGAAGAAATGAGAATTATATTTATGGGGACACCGGAATTTGCAGTTCCGTGTCTAGAGGCATTAATTGAAGAGAAGCACGAAATTATAGCAGTCTTTACACAGCCTGATAAACCAAAGGGACGTGGAAATAAAATTACTTTTCCTCCTATTAAAGAGATTGCATTAAGAGAAGAGATTCCTGTTTTTCAACCAAAAACTTTAAAGGATACTGAGACTTTAACAGCTATTAAGGCTATGAAGCCCGATATTATTGTTGTTGTTGCATATGGACAAATTTTAACAAAAGAAATTTTAGAGGTTCCTCCCTTTGGGTGCATTAATGTCCACTCGTCATTACTACCTAAATATCGTGGAGCAGCTCCTATAAACTGGGTAATAATAAATGGTGAAGATAGAACCGGTGTAACCACCATGTATATGGATATTGGCTTAGATACAGGAGACATGATTTTAAAGGAAGAGACACCAATTGGACCAGAAGAGACAGCAGGAGAGCTACATAATAGATTATCAGGCCTAGGTGCAGATATACTGATCAAAACCATTGACCTTATTGAAGTTGGTGGAGTTGAAAGGGAGCAACAAAACGAAGAAGAGGCAACCTATGCTCCAATAATGAACAAGGAATTAGGACAGATTAATTGGTCTAAAACAGCTATAGAAATAAAAAATCTTATTCGAGGAACAATACCATGGCCAGGAGCTTTTACAAGCTATAATGGAAGAGTTATGAAAATATTTAGTAGTAGAGTTGAAGAAACAGGTGTACGCTATAGACCTGGTGAAATTATTGAAGTAACTAAAGATGAAATTCACATAGGTACCTCAAAGGATTTGCTTATAATAAAGGAGATTCAATTTAGTGGTAGTAAACGTATGATGGTTAAGGATTATCTAATAGGTAATGAAATAATAAAAGGTATTATATTTGGAGAGGACAATGATATTTAAAAAGCAGCTTACTAATAAAAATGAAAAGCCTTTGTTTATTATTCTCATAGCTATGCTTATAATAGTGCTTCTATTAATGGGTCTTTTAGTTATGATCTTAAATCAAAATAGTATATTCTATGCTAGGATTTTGGCAACTAGTTTTATTGCAGTGCTTTTTGTGGTAGTTATATTACTTATATCTACTGTAATTACAATTGGGCAACTGTGGTATAATAATCATATGTCCATTTACTCTAAAAGAATAATTCAATTAAACTTAAGAATATTTTACCCTGCTATGATAGTGATAGGTAAAGTTTTTGGAATTATGAAGGATGATATTAGAAAAATATATGCTGAATTGAATAATAAGCTAATACTAGCAGATAAATATGGTATAAAGGGAGAGGATATATTAATTCTAACACCCCATTGCCTTCAGAAATCCTTTTGTCCCCACAAAATTACCCACGATATTTATAATTGCAAGAGATGTGGTAAATGCGATGTGGATCAACTAATATATTTAAAGGATAAATATAATGTTCATTTTAAAATAGCAACTGGCGGAACCTTGGCTCGAAAAATGATTAAGGAAATTAATCCAAAGGTTATTATAGCAATTGCTTGTGAACGGGACCTGATAAGTGGTCTGCAGGATGTAAAGAAAATCCCTGTCATTGCAATTATCAATAATAGACCTGAGGGTCCTTGTATAAATACTAATGTTAATATTATTGAAGTAGAAAAAGCAATTAAACATTTCATAAAGGAGTGATAGTATGTTTTATTATCCGTTTTTTGATTCAACGTATATTATTTTAATACCTGCAATTATATTTGCCTTCTATGCTCAAAGCAAAGTGAAATCAACCTTTAATAAGTATTTAAGGGTTTCAACTCGAAAGGGTTATACTGGCTATGATGTAGCAAGACAAATATTAGATACGAATGGACTACAGGATGTTCCAGTAGAGCAAGTATCTGGACACTTAACTGATCACTATGACCCTAGAAAACGAACTGTAAGATTATCTAGTGATGTTTATCGAGGCAGCTCAATAGCTTCAGTAAGTGTTGCCGCCCATGAAGTAGGCCATGCTTTACAGCATGCAAAAGGATATGTACCCTTATCAATTAGAAACAGTATTTATCCAGTTGCCAGCTTTGGTTCGTCGGCTGCATGGTTTTTTATAATTGCAGGCTTTATTTTTGCTCCAGCCTTAATTGATATAGGTATTTTACTGTTTACAGCAGCGGTTTTATTTCAAGTAGTTACCCTACCTGTAGAATTTAATGCCAGCAGTCGAGCTATGAAGCTATTAGATTCCAATGGATTTATAACCTCAGATGAATTCTCAGGTTCGCAAAAAGTACTTAAGGCAGCTGCCCTAACATATGTTGCTGCTATGGCTACAGCTGTAGCTCAATTACTAAGATTAATAATTCTAAGAAATAGAAGAAGATAGCCAAGGAGTATCAGTACCTTGGCTGTGTTTATATGAAACCAGCAGTATTTAGACTGTTTAGAATATGCGGATTCGATGCATCAAATCGGCATATTCGAGGCGCAAGAAAACCTAGCGACTGCAGCGTATACGTAATACGTAAGGGTGCTGGGTTTTTGCGGCAATGAAGAAGATGGGAGTTTTTCAACAGTCTGAGCAAAGTCGTATAAACGCCTTTGCTTTAATACTTTATATTTATAATAGAAGTCCAGCTGTAGGAGGAATAGCTATGAATGCAAGAGAAGGAGCACTTAAAGTTTTATATGAGGTGGAAGTAGATAATGCATACTCAAATATTGCTCTAAATAAAGAACTGAAAGATAAACCATACAGTGCTAAAGATAGAGGATTTATGACGGAATTGGTTTATGGAGTATTAGAAAACCTTATAATGATAGATAATGTTATTGAACAGTTTTCTTCAATAAAATTGAAAAAAATTAATGCATATACACTGATACTATTGAGGTTGGCAATATATCAAATACTATATTTAGACAAAATACCGCCATCAGCTGCTGTAAATGAATCTGTTAATCTTTCCAAGATATACTGTAAGCGTTCCTCTGGCTTTATAAATGGAATTCTAAGAAATATGTTGAGGCAGAAGGAAAACATAAAAATACCAGATGAGAAAAAGGATTTTGTTGGGTATCTATCAGTAACCTATTCTCATCCTAAATGGATGATTGAGGAGTTTTTGAAGTTTTTTGACCCTGTTTTTACAAAGGAGCTATTGAAGGCAAATAATCAGAAGCCAGAGCTTAATGTACGTGTAAACACTTTGAAAATTAGTGTTGAGGAGGCTATAAAGGCTCTTAACAACAGCGGATTTGACGTTGTTCAAAATGCTTTCATTAGTGAAGGATTAACAATCAAGGGAGATAAAAATTTATTTGAGCTGGAGGCTCTAAAAGAGGGTCTTATTTATATTCAGGATTTTGGATCTATGCTTATCGGTAAAATTGTTGATCCAAAGGAGAATGATTTTGTAATTGATGTATGTAGTGCCCCTGGAGGTAAAACCACCCATATGGCACAGCTGATGAATAATAAAGGAAATATTATTGCAAGGGATGTATATGACCATAAGCTTAAGCTAATAGAAAAAAATGCTAAAGCTTTAGGAATAAAAATAATAAAGACAGAAAAATTTGATGGTAAGGTTTTGGATAAGAGCTTAATAGAAAAGGCCGATAAGGTCTTGGTGGATGCCCCCTGCTCAGGGCTTGGAATAATACGCAGAAAACCAGAAATAAAGTATCGAAAAAGGCCAGATGATATAAAGGAAATTACATCACTTCAATTGAAAATATTAAAAAACGCATCAATGTATGTAAAGCCTGGTGGTTCTTTGGTTTATAGTACTTGTACTATTGACCCTCGTGAAAATGCTGAGGTGATAGACCAATTTTTAAAGGATTCCTCTGAATACCAACAGGTTAATATAGGTGAGGTCTATAAAAACATGATTCCGGGAAATCATAAAGATACAATTCAACTTTATCCCAATATACATCATACTGATGGCTTCTTTATTTCAAAATTAATAAAAAGAGTCTAAAATAATACTTAGGAGGATTTAAATTGGCTAAGATTGATTTATTAAGCCTAACAAGTGAAGAATTAATAAAATTTACACAGGATCTCGGTCAGCCCAAGTTTAGAGGACAACAAATATTTCAGTGGATTCATAAGGGAGTAAAATCCTTTGAGGATATGACTAATCTATCTAAGGATTTGAGAGAATCCCTAAAGGAGAAAGCTTATATAACTGATATAAAGATAGAAGAGAAGTTTGTTTCAAAGATTGATGGCACCACAAAATATTTGTTTCTTCTTGAGGATCATAATATTATCGAAGGGGTCGTAATGAAATATAAGCATGGACTAACAGCATGTATTTCTTCACAGGTTGGCTGTAGTATGGGCTGTAGCTTTTGTGCTTCAACTAAAGGGGGCCTAGTTAGGAACCTCATGGCTGGAGAAATTTTAGATCAAATACAGACAATGCAATTGGATATAGGAGAAAGAATTTCTAATATAGTACTTATGGGAAGTGGTGAGCCATTACATAACTTTAAAGAGGTTATTTCATTTCTAAAGATTGTAAATGATGAAAAAGGTTTAAATATTGGAAATAGACATATAACCTTATCCACCTGTGGGCTTGTACCTGAAATTAAAAAATTAGCTGATTTACAGATTCCAATTAATTTAGCAATTTCTTTACATGCCCCTACAGATGAACTGCGAACTAATTTAATGCCTATAGGAAACAAATACTCAATAGAAGAATTAATAGATAGTTGTCGTTATTATTTATCAAAAAACAACAGAAGGATAACTTTTGAGTACTCATTAATTAAAGGGGTTAATGATATGGAATCCCATGCAAAGCAGCTAAGCTTACTTTTAAAGGGACTATTATGTCATGTTAACTTGATACCAGTTAATCTTGTAGATGAAGGTAATTTTGAAAAATCCAAGAATGAAGCAGTTAAAAAGTTTGCTGATATACTTATGAAAAGCGGTATAGAGGCAACAGTAAGACGAGAGATGGGTTCGGATATTAATGCTGCCTGTGGTCAGCTAAGAAACAGACATGTTGATAAAGCTTAGTACAATATTGCTGATTTTTGAGTAAGAACTGTAATGTTAAAGCTAAATAATGCGCTAACATATAGCAGGGAATTTCATTATCTATGTAGAATACTTGTAATAGGTATAGAGGAGGGATTTATGCTATGAATTGTGGGGTTGTTACTGATATAGGTAAGGTTCGTGATATTAACGAAGATAACTATTGTATTATTTTGGAGGATATTAAATTATTTATTGTAGCTGATGGTATGGGTGGTCATAATGGAGGAGAAGTAGCAAGTCAAATAGCCATTGATGCCATGAAGGAGCATTTATCAAAATATCTGCAGGACGAAAAGGAAGATGAATCAATAAAGGGTATTATTTACGAAGCCTTTAATCGTGCTAATAAAGAAATATGTAGAAGAAGCAACGAGGATAGTGAATGTGATGGTATGGGAACAACTGCAACATTAGCATTATGTTCAAATAATAAGATGTATATTGGACATATTGGAGATAGTAGAGGGTATATAATTAAAGATGGAGCTATAGAGCAGGTTACCCAAGATCACTCTTTGGTGGCAGAGCTTCTTAGAAAAGGTAGCATATCAGAGCGGGAGGCTATGAAGCATCCACAAAAAAATGTAATAACAAAAGCTTTAGGAACTGATCAACAGGTAAAGGCAGATATTTTTCTAATTGAATTTAATCAATCTGATATATTAGTCTTATGTACAGATGGGCTAAGTAACTTTGTTGATAAGTATGAAATAGAAAAAACAGTTTTAGAAATAGATGATTGTCAGAAATCCTGTGAGAAACTTGTGGAATTAGCAAATGAACGGGGTGGCTACGATAATATAACGGTAATTATTATAAAAAATAATACTGAGCTTGAGGGGTAGGTGAAAAAATGATAGGAAAGATACTTGGTAATAGATATGAGATAGTAGAGAAAATAGGCGGAGGCGGAATGGCAGTTGTCTATAAGGCGAAATGCAACTTACTAAATCGATTTGTTGCTGTTAAGATATTACGATCAGAATTTACCAGTGATAAGGATCTACTTGATAAGTTTAGAAAGGAGTCTCAAGCTGCTGCCAGCTTGTCCCATCCTAATATAGTAAATATATATGATGTTGGTGAAGAGGACGATAGCATTTACTACATTGTTATGGAATATGTTGATGGTAAAACCTTAAAGGATGTAATTAAAGAAAAAGCACCACTTTCATTAAATGAAATAGTAGATTATGGAAAGCAAATAGCATATGCACTTAAGCACGCCCATAATAACCATATAGTTCATAGGGACATTAAACCCCATAATATATTAGTTACATCTGATAATAGAGCTAAGGTAACTGACTTTGGAATCGCTCTGGCTGCCACATCTTCAACCATTACTAATGCTGGAAGCGTCATCGGTTCTGTTCATTACTTTTCACCAGAGCAGGCTAGGGGCGGCTATACAGACGAGAAATCTGATTTATATTCTCTAGGAATTGTTATGTATGAAATGGCCACCGGAAGAGTTCCCTTTGAGGGAGATAGTCCTATAACTGTAGCATTAAAGCAGATTCAAGAGGAGCCATTAGAGCCTTCTAAGCTTAACGAAGATGTACATGACGGTTTGGAGAAGATAATCCAAAAATTAATGCAAAAAGAACAATCTGCCAGATATCAAAACACGCAGGAATTGATAGAAGATTTAAAGCAGTTGAAAAATGATCCTACTACTAGGTATTTTCCTAGTAGAGTAAGTGAGGTTGATTCTCCTACTCAAATCATACCTAAGGTTACAGAAGAGGCCTATGGAAAATCAACAAAGGAAATAAATAATTATGAAGATACTAAATTAGGTAAGCGCAATAAAAAAGATAATGATGATAAGAAAACAAACAAGTGGATTGTTGCTGGGGCAATTGTTGCAGCATTAATTGCAGCATTTTTGTTTACTTTTGGTTTTTTCTATCAGGGAAATTGGTTTACTACTCCAGATGTTACAGTTCCCAATTTAGTAGGAATGGATATTGATGAAGCTAAGGAAATGATGGCTGATTTAGATGTTGAATTGGTTGTTCAAGAAAAGTTCGATGTAGAGGTGCCCGTCGATCATATTATTCATCAGAGCCCTGTGGAGGGAAGAACAGTTAAAAAGGGTGGGCAGGTTAAAGTGCAAGTCAGTCTTGGTAGCCGACTGGTGAATGTCCCAACTCTTGAGATGAAAAACGCAATTGATGCTGGAATTATACTAAGGGGTGCTTCTTTAGTTGAGGGTGAAGCAGAAGAGGAGTATCACGATAGCTTGCCAATTGGTGTTATCATAAGACAAAACCCTAGGGCTGGCTTGGAGGTTCCCGAAGGATCAGCCGTTGACTATGTTGTGAGCTTAGGTCCACAAATCCAAACTATACTAATGCCTAATTTAGTGGGAACAAATATTGAAACAGGGAAAAGAACCCTGCAACAACTAGGATTAGAAGTTGGAACCATAGCTGAAAGACCTAGTGATGAATATGATAAGGATGAAATAATTGAACAGAGTGTTGCGGAAACAACTGAAGTGGAGGAAGGAACAGTTGTAAACTTAGTGGTTAGCTTAGGACCTGAAGAAGAGATTGAAGATACAGAAGAAGAGGAAGCAAATGAAACATCTGTTACACTTGTTGATAGATATATAAATGTAGATCTTAATGGTTACTCTGGAAATGTGGATATAATAATTTATCAAATAAGTAATGATGGCAGACGTGTTGTGTTTAATAAAAGACATAATATTAACCGAGATGGAAATAACGTACGTGCATTGGTACAAGGAAATGAGGGTTCCGGAGCCCATAGATTCGAAGTCTATGTAAATAACGAGTTTCATTCAGATGTCAATACTGTGTTTTAAATAGCTAACTAAAAAAGCTGTAACAAGAAGGAAATAGGAGGTTTTCTATGAAGGAAGGAAGAATCATAAAGGGGATTGGTGGCTTCTACTATGTTGATTACAATCATGATATATATGAATGTAAGGCGAGGGGTATTCTACGAAAAAATAAAAAAACCCCAATGGTAGGAGATCAAGTTCGTTTTTCTATACTAGACCCAGAAAAGAAATTAGGTATTTTAGAAGACATATTAGAACGAAAAAATGAGCTAATAAGACCTCCAGTGGCAAATGTAGATCAAGCTGTTGTAGTTTTTGCCATAACTCAACCAGAGCCCAATCTTTCATTATTGGATAGATTCTTAGTCCTTGCAGAGAGCCAACAATTAGATATTGTAATATGCTTTAATAAAATAGATTTGTTACAGAAGGATGACTACCTTTGGATGGTGGATATCTATAAGAATGCAGGCTACCCTGTATTGCTAACAAGTAAAGAGAATAATGATGGTATTAATAAATTGAAAGAAATATTAGCGGGAAGGGTAACGGTTTTTGCTGGACCTTCTGGCGTTGGGAAGTCAACACTGTTGAATAGAATACAATCTAATATTAAATTACAAACAGGCGAAATTAGTGTGAAATCAGAACGAGGGAAGCATACCACTCGACATGTTGAGCTAATTCCATTAAATCAGCGGGGCTGGGTAGTTGACACACCTGGCTTTAGCTCGTTGAAGGTTGATTTTATGGAAGAAATTGACCTTGCATACTACTTTCCAGAAATACTTCAGTCTAAAGGAGAATGTAAATTTAACTCCTGTTTGCATGAAAATGAACCAAGCTGCTTAGTGAAGAAAAGAGTAGAAGAGAAAGAAATTGCTGCAGAACGTTATGAAAGCTATAAAAAACTACTGGAAGAAATTAGATTAAATAGGAGGTACTAGCCATGATAAAAATTGCACCTTCAATCCTATCTGCTGATTTTTCAAAGCTAGGGGAGGATGTTAATAAGGTTGAAGCTGCTGGATGTGACATGCTTCATATTGATGTAATGGATGGGCATTTTGTGCCCAACATAACTATTGGACCGTTAGTAGTAAAGAGTCTTAAAGGAAAAACAAAGCTTCCCTTTGATGTACATCTTATGATAGAGAATCCAGACAAATATATACCAGATTTTGTAAAGGCAGGAGCAGATATTATATCTGTTCATAGCGAAGCTTCCATTCACCTTCATAGAACTATTCAGCTTATAAAGCAGCATGGAGTTAAGGCTTGCGTTGCTTTGAATCCAGCGACCCCTTTAGATGTACTTGAGTATGTACTGGCAGATCTGGACATGGTCTTGATTATGACGGTAAACCCAGGCTTTGGAGGGCAAAAATTTATTGAAGCCACATTGCCTAAAATAGAAAAATTAAGGTCAATGACAAAGGAAAGAGGATTAAATATTGATATTCAAGTTGATGGAGGCATTAATCCGGAAAATATTAATTTAGTAACAAGGGCGGGTGCAAATGTTATTGTTGCTGGTAGTGCCATTTTTAATAGCTCTAATATACCCGATACCGTAGCCCTTATGAAAAAGAATGGAATGATTTAAAGAATGAAGGTTTTAATAATTGCCAATGGCGATATTAATGATTATATTTTTTTAGAAGAACAAATACAAGAGCATTCTTTTATAATTTGTGCAGATGGGGCTGCAAGACATCTTGTTGCTTTGAAGCTAAAGCCTAATTTACTAATGGGAGACTTCGATTCTATTTCAAAAAAAGATATGGAATGGATGGTAAATGCGGGGGTAAATATAGAGCAGTTTCCTGCTAGAAAAGATCAAACAGATACAGATATTGCCCTTGATTATGGTATTTCCTTGAAGCCTGAATTAATAACCATAATTGGCTGTATGGGGTCTAGATGGGACCATAGCCTTGGAAATGTTATGCTGCTTAATAAGCTACTTGAGGCTGGAATTAAGGGTGTACTTAGGGACGAAAGTAATATGATTACAATTACCAATAATAAGCTTGTAGTAGAGGGAATGCTCAATGATAATGTGTCCATCATACCCTTGACTACTTGGGCAAGGGGAGTGACCTTAGAGGGCATGGAGTATCCTCTATTTAATCATGACATAAAGATGGGAACTTCAATTGGCATCAGTAATCGACTTCTGAATAATAGGGGTCAAATAATAGTAAGAGAAGGTATTTTGTTAGTGATACAGTCTAGGGAAGAATCTGAGAGTTAAGAGTTGAGAAAAGTAGATGACCAAATCTTCGATTTGAGTCAGTCACTTTGCTAGGGATTTGGTATAAAACTTCATAAGCATAATTTAGAGTTTTATGCCCAAATTAACTAGCTACCTATGTATTGTTGAATGTTGAATGTTAAATGTTGAATGTTGAATGAAAACAAATGAGTAATTGGTAATGAGTAATGAGTAATGAAAAGTAAAAATTAATAATTAAGATGAGAAAAAATAGTGTAGGGGCCGGCGATTCTGTCGGCCCCTGTATGACGAAATACATAGATTAGGTTCCACTGGACTACACGAGAAATATAATATGTGTAAAGAATGATAATTGAAAATTTAAATTGGAGTTAGTCATTGTGAGCTCAGGAAAGAATCTAATGGCTGAATGTGAACTATAAAAAAATGTTATCATTTTCTAAAAATGGTAGCATTTTTTACATTCCATGCATAGTATTATTATGAGAACCAATTTAAGAAGGTGATCTAATGTATAGAAGAAGAAAGCATTTCTCTTTAGGAAATTTTTTAGGACTACTATTTTGTGGAGTAGGAGTAGTTATTTTTATGTATATAATACCCTTTAAAGCATGGATCTTTTTATTTGCCTGTGGCTTAATTATTATAGGCATACTAATTTTTCAGTTTTGATAAAATTCTTCAAAATCAAAAAAATATAAAAAGCCTACCATTACGGTGGCTTTTATATCATTTTGGGACAAACGCTTAAATTATAAAGCTCTTTCTACTTTTCCTGTACGTAAACATCTTGTACATACGCTAACTCTTTTCGGGGTACCGCTAACAATAGCTCTGACTCTTCTTAAGTTAGGAGACCAGGTTCTTTTTGAATGACGGTTAGAGTGACTTACTTGGCTACCGAAAACTTTTCCTTTACCACATACATCACAGACTTTTGCCATGATAACACCTCCTTCAATCAAGGGCAACTTAAAAACATTATAATATTATCACATTGATACTATTTTTGCAACAACTATATATTTTTTATTCTTAAATCAATATAAATAAATTATAATAAATAGAAATTATAACAGAAATAGGGTTTGATATTAGCTTTTTAGTTGAACAATTTTAGTAATTAATATACAATATTGGTATATGACAATTATGAGGGTAACTACAATTGGAAATAATATAGTACATATAAGAAGAAATGGTGAATGGTGAATGTTAAATGTTAAATGAAAAGATTAGAAAAACGATAATTGATAATTAAGAATTAAGAATTAAGAATTGAGAATTGAAAATTGAAAATTGAAAATAAGAACTAAGAACTAAGAACTAAGAACTAAGAACTAAGAACTAAGAATTAAGAGAATGTTAAATGAAAAGATAAGAAAAACGAGAATTGATAAATGAGATCTGAAAATTGAAAACGAAAAGCAAAGAGTGAATTAATATTTAATAAAACTCTGATAAAACAGTTTTAAGGAGGGTTAGTTATGCCTGGAAAATTGACAAATAAATTTGGAACAATTATTATTGATGATCAAGTCTTAGCTTCAATTGCAGGAGCATCTGCAATGGAATGCTATGGGTTGGTAGGAATGGCTGCAAAGTCTGCTGCAGGAGGCTTGGTTGAGCTGCTTAAAAGAGAGCAATCAAGTAAAGGAGTAAAGGTACTCACTGAAGACGATACAATTGTTATTGACTTATTTGTAATTGTGGAGTTTGGAACAAGAATTTCGGTTGTTGCAAATAATATAATTGAAAAAGTGAAGTATAATATCGAGCACTTAACTGGAATGAATGTTAAAAAGGTTAATATTAATGTTCAAGGTGTTCGAGTAGAAAAGTAGCTAAGGAGGTACTAGGCTTGATAATAGAATATATAGATGAACAACATCTTAAGAGTATGATAATTGAGGGGGCAAATTCTCTCGAAAAAAATAAGCAGATGATAAATTCCCTTAATGTCTTTCCTGTACCAGATGGTGATACAGGAACAAATATGTCATTAACTATGCAGTCAGCTGTTAAAGAGGTTAAAAAATGTACTTCTACATCAATTGAAGATATAGCTAATGCATTAGCTAATGGATCTTTGATGGGAGCAAGGGGAAATTCAGGAGTTATTCTTTCACAGTTATTTAGAGGCTTTGCCAAAGGAATAAAGGGTAAATCAAAATTATCCTCTATGGATATAGCAAAAGCACTAAAATCTGGATCAGATACAGCCTATAAGGCTGTTATGAAACCAGTGGAGGGTACTATTTTAACTGTAGCAAGGGAAAGTGCAGATAAGGCTATAGAAATTGCTAAAAAAGAGAAAAATATAGTTGTCTTTTTAGAAAAGGTTATTCAACAAGCTGATGAGACTTTAAATAGAACTCCAGAAATGTTGAAGGTTTTAAAGGATGCAGGAGTAGTTGATTCTGGAGGTAAAGGGTTAGTATATATTTATATAGGAGCTCTAGGCGCTTTAACAGGTAATATATCTACAACTGATGATTATGAAGTTGTTAAAGCAACAGTTGAGCATGAAGATGATAATATAGGAGATATTCAATTTGCATATTGTACAGAATTCATTATAAACTCCAGAAATGCTAATTTAGATTCTTTAAAGAGTATATTTACAAGCTATGGAGATTCTTTATTGGTGGTAGGTAATGAAAACTTAGTTAAAGTTCACATTCATACCAATAACCCTGGAGAGGTGCTTGAGCATTCATTAAAGGTAGGATATCTTTCTGATATTAAAATTGATAATATGAAGCTTCAGCATAGACATGAATCAATAAATGAACAACAACAGGTAAAGCCTAAGATAAAGAAAAAATATGGTATGGTTACTGTCACAATGGGAGATGGTTTAACTAAAATCTTTAAAGACTTTGGTGTAGACCATGTTATCGAGGGGGGTCAGACCATGAACCCCAGTACAGAGGATTTTATTAAAGCATTAGAGGAAATTGAAGCTGATATCATATATATTTTACCAAATAATAGTAATATCATTATGGCAGCCAACCAGGCTAAATCTATATCATCTAAAAACATTATTGTAATACCTACAAAAACTGTTCCTCAAGGGATTGCAGCATTACTTGCTTTTAATATGGAATTAACCACTGATGAAAACGAAGCTGAAATGAATGATGCTATTAAACAGGTTATAACAGGGCAAATTACCTACGCTGTTAGGGACACTAGCTATAATGATGTGGAAATATCAATGGGCGATATATTGGGTATTGGAAATAGTGAAATTAAATCAGTAGGTAAAAATATACGGGATGTTTCAATGGAGCTATTGAGTAAACTGGTAACTGATGACCATGAAATGATAACTCTATTCTACGGTGAAGAAATAAAAGAAGAAGAAGCCAATTCTTTAAAATCAGAATTAGAAAAGCTTTACCCAGAATGTGATATTGAAATGTATTATGGGGGACAGCCTTTATATTATTATATTTTCTCAATTGAGTAAAAAATACGAAACAGCATCCGCTGTTTCGTTTTACTATGGACTAACTGAAATACTTTAATTATTTATTTTACCAATTGTCGAGGTGATTAAATGGATGTGATGAAAGGGAACATACAGTTTTTAAAGGGTGTAGGACCAAAAACAGCAGAAAAATTTACTAAGCTAAATATAAAAACTCCCTTTGATATGTTATATCATTTTCCACGAGATTATGATGATAGAAGAAAAATAAAAAAAATTAATCAGCTTGCTGTTGGAGATAAGGTTTCAATTGTAGGTCAAATAGTAGGACAAGGTAGGTTATTGAAGAATCGAAGGAGATTATCTGTTATACAATTTGCCTTTAAAGATGAAACAGGTAGGATATTTATTACCTTTTTTAATATGCCCTATTTAAAGAATCAATTAGAATCAGGTATTTCTTTAATCGTAAATGGAGAAGTAAAACGAGGGCTACATGGCTTTGAAATGGTAAATCCAGTATATACCCTGTTGGAATCTAATGACGATATTAAGATGGATAAAATAGTACCTATATACCCTACTACAGAGGGCTTAAAGCAAAACTTAATTGTCTCATTGCAGAAGTATATATTACAACTAGCCAGTAATAATATTGAAGATTATATTCCAGAGGATATAAGAGTAAAAAATCGACTTTGTAGCTTGAGCTATGCATTGAAGCATATCCATTTTCCAGAAAACGAAAAGCAGCTTAAGATTTCAAAATATCGACTTGTTTTTGATGAGTTTTTTCTATTGCAGCTGGGACTAGCAAGTATTAAAAAAAGTATAGCTAGGGAGAAAAATGGTATAGCACTAAAGCAATGTAATGCTTTTTTAGACTTAATGAATAATTTACCCTTCCAGTTGACATCGGCTCAAAAAAGAACTCTGGAAGAAATACTAGAGGATCTACAAAAGGCAACTCCAATGAATAGACTTGTTCAGGGAGATGTTGGGTCTGGTAAGACAATAATTGCTATTTTAGCATTATATAGATGTGTCCTAAACGGATTTCAAGGGGTCATGATGGCGCCTACTGAAATTCTTGCAGAGCAGCATTATCAATCTTTACAAGAAATCCTCCAACCTCATGGTGTAAGAATTGGTTTTCTGGTTGGTAGCTTATCCAAGAGTAAAAAGACAGCTCTTTTAAAGGATATAGCTGAAGGTAATATAGACATTGTAGTAGGTACCCACGCAATAATACAAGATGGTGTAGACTTTAAACAGTTAGCATTAGCCATAACTGACGAACAACATCGATTTGGCGTTAGGCAGAGGGCTGCATTAGTTAACAAAGGAATTAATCCACATCTATTAGTTATGACTGCTACGCCTATACCACGAACACTAGCTCTTATTTTATATGGAGACTTAGATATATCAATAATAGATGAGATGCCACCAGGCAGGAAGGAAATTAAAACAGTAGAAATAAAAGGTGATAGTAAGGAGAAAGCATATGCATTTGTAAGAAAACAGCTGGTTGAGGGACGGCAAGCATATGTAGTTTGTCCTCTAGTTGAAGAATCAGAAGTAATTGAAGCTCGGTCTGCAACAGAGATTGCAGAAGAATTATCTAATACTATTTTTTCGGATTATAGAGTTGAATTACTCCATGGCAAAATGAAGCCTCAGGAAAAGGAAAGAATTATGACCTCCTTTAAAAAGGGTGAAGTACATATTTTAGTCTCTACAACTGTTATTGAAGTAGGGGTAAATGTTCCAAATGCTACAATAATGTTAATAGAGAATGCAGAACGCTTTGGCTTGGCCCAGCTTCATCAGCTGAGGGGAAGGGTAGGAAGAGGATCCCATCAATCCTATTGTATATTGGCTCATGAGGGTAGAAGTGAAATTGCAAGAGAAAGAATGAAGATTATGGTGGAAACCAATAATGGCTTTATTATTTCTGAAAAGGATTTAGCCCTTAGAGGTCCAGGTGAGTTTTTTGGTATAAGACAGCATGGACTACCGGAATTAAAAATTGCCGATATATTTAAGCATGTTAAAATTTTGAAGGTGGCTGAAAAACAGGTAGCTGCTTTAATTAAGGAAGATCCCGATCTTAAGCTGGAGAGGTATCCTTCATTAAAGAAGGCTCTAGAAGATAAGTATAGGCATTTCTACGAAGAGTCGGGCTTTAGTTAGAGAAAGCAACCTGCAAATCACATTTTTTCATATTAAGTAAAGAATAGATATTAATAATAACAAAAAATTAACCCAGTAATAATAAGGGTATAAATTTTTAATAGGTAGAAAGGCTATAAATATAGCTACATAATAAAAATATTTTGTTAACTTTGATATTCAATGTTATAATAATAGTGAATTACCAAACAATGGGGAGGAATGATATGCGTATTATTGCAGGTAAAGCAAAAGGTCACCGCCTTATGCCCCCTAAAGGTATTGATATTAGACCTACTTCGGACCGTGTGAAGGAATCAATTTTTAATGTTCTTCAAGCTACTGTAATAGACAGTATTGTTATAGACTTGTTTTCAGGAACTGGTAATTTAGGTATAGAAGCGCTATCGCGAGGGGCAGAAAAAGCATATTTAGTTGATCAAAGCCCCCAAAGTATAAATGTAATAGAAGAAAATTTATTAAAAACAAGACAGACAGAATTTGCAGAAGTTATTAAATCTGATGCAGTAAGTGCTATAATAAAGTTAACACAGATAAAAGTAAGGGCTGATTTGATTTTTATGGATCCACCCTATGGTAAAGACCTGATTATACCAACACTTGAGGCCATTTCAACTAATGGTCTTTTGAAAAAAGAAGGGATTATAGTTGTTGAACATGATAAAGATGACCCTCCTCCAGAAGTAGTTAGTGAATTAGTTCAATATCGTAGTAAAAAATTTGGAAATACCTGTGTTTCTTTTTATCGCCTAAGGGAGGAAGCATAAATGAAAATAGGAATTTACCCTGGAAGCTTTGATCCAATAACAAATGGACACCTTGATATAATTGATAGAGCTTCTAGAATTTGTGATAAGGTTATTGTAGGAGTATTAGATAATCCTAGTAAAAATCCGATGTTTACTTTAGAAGAAAGAGTAGCATTAATTAAGGAAGTAATTAAACCCTACGATAATGTAGAAGTAGATAGCTTTTCGGGGCTGTTGATTGAGTATGCTGGACAAATCGATGCCAGTGTTATAATTAAAGGACTTAGGGCAGTTTCTGATTTTGAATATGAATTTCAAATGGCTTTAATGAATAGAAAGCTTTGCCCAGATGTAGAAACAATTTTCCTTATGACCAGCAGTAAGTTTTCATATCTAAGCTCTAGCCTAGTGAAGGAAGTAGCACGTTTTGGAGGCTGTATTGAGGGGCTAGTGCCTCAACCAATAATAAAAGCAATATTTAAAAAGCTATAATGCAACAGAGTAAGGGGGATGAATGTGAGTGTACTTAAGCTGTTAGAAGAGTTGGAGGATATAATTGAAAGTGGTTCTTCCATACCTTTTGCCAATAAGGTTATGGTGGATCGTAATGATGCACTAGAAATAATTAAAGAAGTTAGAATACATTTACCTGATGAAATAAAACAAGCTCAGTGGATAAAGGAAGAACGTCAGCGTATTTTAGTTGAGGCTCAACAGGAGGCTGATATGATTCTTGAAGAGGCAAACAAGCATATAAGAGAATTAATAGAGGAAGATGAAATAACAAAACGTGCTCAAAAACAAGCAGAGGAAATAATCGCTCAAGCACAAAACAATGCAAAAGAGATGAGGATTGGTGCAAGAGAATATGTTGATGAGCTTTTGGGTTTAACAGAGGATAAATTAATTGAAATTATTGAAACAGTAAAAGAAAACCGTAATGAAATAAAAGGGATGAAGGGTTAAAACCTTCGTCCTTTTCTTTTAAAGAAACCAATTATGAATTGAATAAAAGATGCAAATAAAGAAATAAATAACATGAAGAGTACTATACCAATAAAAAGCTCTACAGAAAGCTTCAGGTTATCTAAAATTCTTTGATGTAATATGTAATCAACGCTGTTGAAAAATACAGGTTTAGATAACTGAAACAAGCTAGAAAAAATTGGATATAGAACAAAAACAAACATAGATGATAAAGCACCATGTAATAATTTAGAAAAAATATATAAACCCACTCGTATGTCGGAGGTACTTATAATACTAATGGCCTGTGCATGTATAGAAAACCCACTCCAAGCAATTGCAAAGGCAGCTACGGCTATTTTTGATACCAGTAAGCTTGAGCTGGCCTCTGCCACCATTTTGCAACCAATAGTAATCTCAAATATACTGGTTATTAAACCCTTTATAAGTGAATGATTGAGGTTAAAGGGCTTTAGTATAAAAAGCAATACTCCTGTAAAAAAGTCTATAAGGCCTATCACATCAAAAATATTAATTATGACAGAAAATAGTATAATAAAGCCCCCTACCATCAGCATAGTATTGATAGATTCCTTTACAGCTCTTCCTAGCAAAATACCAAAGGAGGGGCTTTCTCTTCTGCTTTTAGCCAGTTGGCGAAGGGCAGACAACAAATAATTCTTTTGTATGCCCATCTTAGGTCTAGCTTTTTTAGATTTCTTATAAAAGCTAAATAATAAACCAACAGTAATAGCTCCTAGGTAATGACATATAGCTAAAAAAATTCCTATTTCTGAAGATTGAAACATTCCTACACCAACTGCTCCCATAATAAACAAAGGACCAGAGGTGCTACAAAAGGATACTAATCTTTGCGCTTCGTATGGAGTAAGGACATTGTCGCTACGTAGCTTTGTTACAATTTTTGCCCCTACAGGATACCCAGAGGTAATACTCATGGCAAATGCAAAGGAGCCTTCTCCTGGGACGTTAAATAGGGGTCGCATAATTGGTTCTAGAAGAATCCCGATGAATTTTACTACTCCAAGACCTATAAGGAGCTCAGACCCAATGAAGAAGGGCAAGAGGGCTGGCAGTACTATTGAAAACCAAGTCATTAAGCCTATATAGGCCGCATTAACGGACTCATCAGGATAAATTATAATGGCAATCACCAGCAGGAATATAATAAGAACAATTAAATAGTTGGTTATAAAACTTATTAGTCTTTGCCTGAAGATTTCAGAACATAAAAGTATAATACATATAGCAAGGCAAAAGGCTACAATAAAAAAAGACAGCATAAAAAAACTCCCCCAGTGAATATAGATTTGATAAAAAGCTAAGCTGGTCTATTCCTTTATCATATATATATTGGAGGGAGTCTTTATATATTCATAGTGTAAAAATCTCTTTCATCAACTAACCTTATTATCTTCAATATCTTTTTTTTCTTGTCGTTTCTTAAAATAATTGACTACTGGATAGATTACAATATAGCTTGCCGAAACATAAAGAAATAATATTCCAAAAGCACCTGATCCAAGAATTGCCAGTAGAAAAAGAAAAACTATTAATCCTGAGTAATAACCTGCCTTCCAGTTACCAGTACTGTATATTAAAACAAGTGTAATAGGGACTTGTAATACCAATGTGGATATAAATAACAAGAAGAATAAGTAGCTGAAATCAATCCAAAAGATAGCGATCACTCCTAAAATAAATATTTTGAACATCTCTTAATGTATCGACAATAAACAAGAAGAAATTAACAAATCAATCTAAATAATCTCCACGTAAGATGGGAAGTAGCTTAGATTTTTCTGACTCAGTAATCTCTTTAAGCTTTTGATTATCTAATTTTAAAATTTCTGTTGTGTCTATACCTGATAAGTTTGCCAGCTCTTTGGCAGTAAGGCTACGATCCTTTCGCAGTTCTTTAATTTTTTTATTTCTATTCTTCAGCTGAAAAAACAATTTAAACAACTCCTTTACTTAAAAGCAATTAGTAATGAATAATGAATGAATGTTGAATGTTGAATTAGTGTTAAAATTTGCCAGAAAATTTCTCTGTAATTATTTATATTCTTTAACTCACAATTTTCCATTTTCAATTTTCAATTCTCAATTTGCAATTTCAACTCTCAACTTTTAACTCTTAATTCTAAACTCTTAACTCTCAACTCTTAATTCTTAATTCTTCACTATTATCTTACATATATCGGACTGAAGGCATAATCCAGCTGTTGCTTTACTAGGTCTTTTTTTTTCATTCCCAGTGTATATATATTTGTTGCTCGAATGTCGATATCAAGCATTTTTTCTGCCAGAGGATCTCCATTGAATTGAGGAACTTTATTAATAACTGGTAAAGTACTATTTTCTTTACACAGCTTTAAAATCTGACGTCCTTTATCATTAAAGGCCAATATTCTAATGTATTGGGGGCCTCCAGCCTCATTAAAGCTATTGAGGGTATCCTTATCAATACCCAGAAGTAGATGCATCATAATTCTTTGTAATCGAGTATAAGGATATCGCTTACTTTTAATACAATCGTACAGGTCATGTAAAGAATCATTCACCAGAGAGCAATGATAAATTCTATTTTCAAGACCCTCAGCCACATCAAATATTTTTTTCAGTGAGGATGCACCCCGTTGTCTTATTAAGGTAAAAATAGCCTGTTGAAAGTCACGACTGAATACAGGACCTATATCCACCTTAAAGCTATCCTCTAAAATATTATATGAGGTTGCTGGGAGGGTGTGGGTCAGACCTTGGATATTGTTATTGAGATAGAGATACTCTCGTATTGCTGTAGCACTTGTTATGCTTGAAGCTATACTAGTGGAATGATAATCTGCTTTTCTCCGAAGAATAGTATGGGGTGTTATTGAGCTTTTCAACTGCCTTAAAACCTTTAAGTATTCAACAGATAAAATATTATTTGGAGATTCTACTAAACCTGAATATTTATTTGCTTCTTCAGGTGAGTCAATCATTTTTTCTTTGAAATAATAAGTCAGAGCTTTACCACGAGCTGCTGGAAATGAGAGGCCAAGATCAAGCTTGCTTTTTAATTGGGCTTCAAAGCTGGAGGGTGATTCAACTAAAACTTCTGCGATTTCTTTTAATAGGTCTATATTACCATTTTCACTTCCAAAGCAAATTGAGTCAATTATTCCTAATTTGTCCAGTAGCTTAACTGAACCAAATGCAAATAATTCAGCCGTTGCACAGGCATAAACCGTTGGAAGTTCAATAACTAGATCAACTCCTGCCTCCACAGCCATTTGAGCTCTAGCCCACTTATGTATTAAAGCTGGTTCGCCCCGTTGTAGGAAGTTTCCACTCATTACAGCAACAGTATGGGTTGCTTTTGTTTCTTTTATTGATTCCTTAAGATGATATAAATGACCATTATGAAAAGGGTTATACTCAGTTATTAATCCTAAAACATTCATAAAAATCCTCCCAAGTAAGAATACTAGTAAGTATATATACTTATTTTAAACAATTACTGGAATTATAGCAAAGCAAAAAAAATAAACATGTTTATTTATATACATAAAAAACTTGAAAAGACTTGAAATATATAAGGAAATTTATTATGATTGTTATGTTAAGGTTTACATTATGACAAATTTTTGTCAAAAATACAATATAAGTTTAGGAGGTTTTAATAATGAAAGTATTAGTTTTAAACTGTGGTAGTTCTTCATTAAAGTACCAGCTTATAAATATGGATACAGAAGAAGTATTGGCTAAAGGTATTGCAGAGAGAATAGGAATTGCAGGTAGTTTTGTTAAGCATGAAGCAACTGGTAAGGAAAAGGTTGTCATTGAAGATACAATGGAGAACCACAAGGCTGCAATCAAAATAGTATTAGACTGCTTGGTACATGAAACCCATGGAGCTATCAATTCTATGACGGAGATATCTGCAGTAGGACACCGAGTTGTACATGGTGGCGAAAAATTTGCAGGCTCTGTTATTATTAATGAGGAAGTTAAAGCTACATTAGAAGAGTGTTCAGAATTAGCACCATTACATAATCCTCCAAACTTAATGGGTATTTATGCATGTGAAGAAATACTTCCAAGTGTACCAATGGTGGGAGTATTTGATACAGCCTTCCATCAAACAATGCCAAAATCTTCATACTTATATGCTCTTCCGTATGAATTATATGATAAATATAAAATAAGAAGATATGGATTCCATGGAACCTCACACAAATATGTTGCTATGAGAGCAGCTGACATTTTAGGAAAGCCTCTAGAAGAATTAAAAATAGTAACCTGTCACCTTGGAAATGGTGCAAGTATTGCTGCTGTTGATAGAGGAAAGTCTATTGATACCAGCATGGGCTTTACTCCACTGGAAGGACTGGCTATGGGAACAAGATGTGGAGATATGGATCCTGCTATTACAACCTTCCTTATGGAAAAAGAAGGCCTAACATCTGGTGAATTAAATAATTTAATGAATAAAAAATCAGGAGTATTAGGTATTTCAGGTGTAAGCAGTGATTTTAGAGATATCGAAACAGCTGCTGATGAAGGAAATGAAAGGGCAGTAATGGCTCTAGAAGTATATAATAAGCGTGTTAAGAAGTATATTGGTGCTTATGCTGCTGAAATGGGTGGTCTTGATGCAGTGGTATTTACAGCTGGTCTAGGTGAAAACTCAAAAGAAACACGTAAGTCAGTTTGTGAAGGCTTAGAATTCCTAGGAATCAAAATTGATGATAATAAAAATAATGTTCGAGGAAAAGAAACTATTGTTACAACTGATGATTCTAATACAAAGGTATTATTGATTCCAACAAACGAAGAATTAATGATTGCAAGAGAAACAAAGGCTCTTATATAAATAATTAAGAGGTAGGTTACACCTACCTTTTTTGAACCAATTTAAATTTGTAAATACTAGATTCTATAGCACTATCAAGATAAAATACTTGACAAAGTTTTTGTTCGTTTGTATAATCAAATTTAGCGATGGTTAAGAGGTGAAGATTGTGAACATTGATTTAGGTGCTCTTAAAAGAGAGAAAAAAAGTCAGCTAGACTTGGATTTCTTACTCAATCTTGATACCATTAATTACTATGGTGATGAAATTTTACTGCCAAATCCTTTTTCTGTAAAAGGAAAGCTCTATATCATGAATGATAAGGTATTCCTTACTAGTGATATTAACACCGTAATGGAGGTTAATTGTAGTAGGTGTCTTAAACCCTTTACTTATCAATTTAGTTCTAAGGTTAATGCAGAATTGGTTAACGAAGAGCTTTATGAAGAGGAAGAGGATGAAGATCCTGGGGACATAATCCTTTATCATAATAATATCATTGATTTGGCAGAAATCATAAAGGATAATATCTTTATGAATATCCCTATTCAAACCCTCTGTGACAGAGACTGTAAAGGGATTTGCGCCAAATGTGGTATAGATTTAAATGAAGAGCAGTGCAGATGTAATTTAGATAAGAATGAAGAAGAAAAAGTTATTGATCCTCGACTTGCTAAATTAAAGGAATTGCTTTAAAGAATTGAAGGAGGTGTAAAATATGGCAGTACCAAAGCGTAAAACTAGCAAATCTAAGAGAAACATGAGAAGAGCTGCAAATTCAAAATATGTTGCTGTTGGATATGTTAAATGTCCACAATGCCATGAGCCAAAATTACCTCATAGGGTTTGCGGAGAATGTGGTTACTATAAGAATAAAGAGGTTGTAGCAACAAAATAATAGCAAAGCATCACATAAATAGTAATGAGAGATCATTACTATTTTTTTTTTCGTTTTTTTACATATAGGTTTTATTAAAACAAAAATGGAGAAATTAAAGAAGAGTTATAGAAAATGAATGTTGAATGTTGAATGTTGAAAAAAATGACGAACTAACCAGTTACTATATAAAACAATGTAATCATAAGGGCTATGTAATTAATAAATATATCTAAGTAAAAAATATAAGAAGAATAGAAATTAATGCTTGTGGAAAAAAATTACTATAATAAGAAAATTTTAGATGTATACTCTTGATTTTTTGATACTTGTAATGTATACTTTATATTAGTATCAGGTACTAATTATTAGTACTAACTCGAGGTGAATAAATTGAAAACAATAGGAAGGCTTAGTAAAGCCAATCGCCAAGAACAGCTTCTAGAATTGTTAAAACAGGACCCCTTTGTAACTGATGAGGACTTAGCCACCAGTTTTTTTGTTAGCATACAAACTATTCGTCTAGATAGACTAGAGCTTGGCATACCTGAATTAAGAGAAAGAGTAAAAAAGGTAGCAGAGAAAAACTATCAAAAGGTAAGAAGTATTGTAGGTACGGAGATTATTGGTGAACTAATTGACTTAAGCCTTGGTGAAAGGGCCATCTCAATACTTGAAACTACACCAGACATGGCTTTTAGTAAAACTAATATTGTAAGGGGTCATCATATCTTTTCACAGGCAGAGTCCCTTGCGATGTCAGTAATTGATGCAGAAGTAGCTTTAACTGGCGTTTCCAATATTAAATACTTAAGTCCTGTTCAAGCAGGAGACAAATTAGTGGCAAAGGCAGAAGTAGTAAGAGTTAGAGGAAATAAGCATTTTGTACATGTTAAAATTGCAGTAAATCAAAATCAAGTCTTTAGAGGTAAATTTATTCTTATTGCAATACATAGTCGTTAGGGGGTAGATACCATGAAAATAGTCTTAGATGCTATGGGTGGAGATCATGGACCAAAGGTTACGGTGAAGGGAGCCGTTGATGCTGTTAATCAATATGGAGTTAATTTGATTTTAACAGGGGATGAAGCAAAATTAAATGAAGTGCTTAAACAATATAATTATCCAAGTGAAAAAATAGAAATTGTACATTGTGGAGATATTATAGAAAACGAAGATAAACCAGTTGCAGCAATACGAAAGAAAAAAGATTCATCTATGGTTGTGGCATTAAATCTAGTTAAAGATGGAAAGGCGGATGCAATTATTTCTGCTGGTAATACCGGTGCTCTTTTAGCAGGTGGTTTACTTATACTGGGGAGAATAAAAGGTATCGATAGGCCGGCACTGGCACCAGTATTTCCAACCTACAAAGGGACATCTGTCTTAATTGATGGTGGTGCAAACGCTGATTGTAAGCCAAGGAACTTTGTTGAATTTGGTATCATGGGAAGCATTTATGCAGAGAAGGTCTTAGGAATTCAAAAGCCTAAGGTATGTCTTGTTAATATAGGAATTGAAGAAGGAAAAGGTAATGACATTACTAAAGAAGCCTATAAGGCTTGTAAAAATGCTCCATTTAACTTTCAAGGAAATGTTGAAGCAAGAGATATTCCTGATGGATACACCGATGTGATAGTATGTGATGGCTTTACAGGAAATGTAGTTTTAAAGCTTACAGAAGGTGTAGCTGGAACAATTTTTAAAATTTTAAAAGAGGAATTGACCAAGAATCCCATTAGAAAACTTGGTGCTTTGATGTTGAAATCTGGGTTGCGGGGCTTCAAAAAACGCTTTGATTATACAGAGTATGGCGGTGCTCCCTTTTTGGGGGTAAATGGAGCTTTAATAAAAGCCCATGGAAGCTCTGATGAAAAAGCTATTAAAAATGCTATTCGCCAGGCTAAAATAGTAATCGAAAATGGTGTAGTGGATAATATTAAAAATGAAATAAAAGACTTAGGAGCTGATATAGTTGAATAAAACATATTCAGTTGGAATAACTGGAACAGGCAGTGCTTTGCCGGAGAAGGAATTATCTAATTTTGATTTGGAAAAAATGGTGGATACTACAGATGAATGGATACGAACCCGAACCGGAATATCCTGTAGAAGGGTAACAGATGAAAATACAGCTACATCTGATTTGGCAACAGAGGCTGCAATAAAAGCATTGAAGGATGCCAACCTAAAGGCTGAGGATATTGATTTAATTATAGTAGCAACTGTAACTCCAGATTTGAGCTTTCCTTCCACTGCTTGTATAGTTCAAAAAAATTTAGGCGCAATCAAGGCGGCTGCATTTGATATTGAGGCTGCGTGCTCTGGATTTTTATATGCATTAACTATTGGTGAACAATTTATAAAAAATGGATTTTACAAAAATGCATTGATTATAGGTGCAGAAACCCTATCTAAAATATTAAACTGGGAAGACCGTAATACCTGTGTCCTTTTTGGTGATGGGGCAGGAGCAGCAGTTATAGAAAGAACAGAGGAGGGTTATGGAATCCTATCCTCTTATCTTGGTGCAGATGGCACTGGAGGTATGGCGCTAACTCATCCTGCTGGAGGAACAAGGCTGCCGGTTTCTTTGGATACTTTTGAGAAGAAGCTCCACTATATCGAAATGGATGGCAGTGAAGTCTTTAAGTTTGCTGTTAGAGTAATGGGTAAAGCTGCATTAGAGGCTTTAGAAAGAAGTAATATTTCTTTAGATGAAATAGATCATATGATTCCACATCAAGCCAATATTAGAATAATTGAAGCTGCGGCCAAAAGACTAAAACTTCCAATGGATAGAGTTGTAGTGAACCTTGATAGGTATGGAAATATGTCTGCTGCATCTGTACCTGTTGCATTAGATGAAACCTTAAAGAATGGAAAGATAAAAAAAGGAGATATAATTGTTTTAGTAGCTTTTGGTGGTGGCCTAACATGGGCATCTACTGTTATGAAATGGTGTAAATAGACTTATAATAAGGAGGAATGGTATGTTCCAAACAAGACTTTGTGAATTATTAAATATAAAATACCCAATTATTCAAGGCGGTATGGCCTGGGTTGCAACTGCAGAATTGGCAGCAGCAGTTTCTGAGGCTGGAGGATTAGGAATAATTGCTGCTGGTAATGCACCAGCAGATGTAGTAGAAAAAGAAATAAAAAAAGCTAAGGAAATTACAAATAAACCCTTTGGAGTTAATATAATGCTCCTTTCACCCTTTGTAGAAGAGGTAATTGAGATTGTATATAGAGAAAGAGTATCTGTAATTACAACTGGAGCTGGTAACCCTGGTAAATATATAGAAAAATTTAAGGAAATCGGCACAAAAGTAATACCAGTAATTCCTTCGGTAGCCTTGGCAAAGCGTATGGAAAAGCTGGGTGCTGACGCTGTGATTGTGGAAGGTACAGAGGCCGGTGGACATATTGGTGAACTAACTACAATGGTTCTTGTTCCGCAGATTGCTTCAGCAGTGACCATCCCTGTAATTGCAGCAGGTGGTATTGCTGATGGTAGGGGGTTTTTAGCAGCCTTGTCACTTGGAGCTGAGGGTGTACAAATAGGGACACGGTTCATCTGTTCTGTAGAATGCACCGTTCATGATAAGTATAAGGATGTGGTGCTGAAGGCTAAGGATAGAGATGCTGTAGTTACTGCCAGAGCAACAGGTCATCCTGTAAGAGTTATTAAAAATAAACTAACAAAGGAATTTTCAAGGCTGGAAAAGGAAGGTGCCACTATTGAAGCATTAGAGGCATATGGAACTGGTAAGCTTAGGATAGCGGCAGTAGAAGGTGATATTGAAGAAGGTTCAGTTATGGCAGGTCAAATAGCTGCTATGATTAATGATATTAAACCCTGTAGTGAAATCATAAATGAAATTATACTTGATGCAAAGAATCAGTTACTTATAATAGGGAAATATGGCAAGGAGGAGTAAAAATGGGTAAGTCAGCTTTTGTTTTCCCTGGGCAAGGGGCTCAATATGTGGGTATGGGGAAAGAGATAACAGAAAACTTTTCATCTGCTAAAGAAGTATTTGAAGAGGCAAGTGATTTTTTAGGATATGATATGAAAAAACTATGCTTCGAAGGCCCAGATGAAGAGCTTATTAAAACAGAGAATACTCAACCAGCTATATTAACAACCAGCATAGCATTACTTAAGGTGTTGGAAAATGAAGGCATTTCCTGCGATATGACGGCTGGACTAAGCTTAGGTGAATATGCATCATTGGTTAAATCAAATGTTATTAGATTTGCCGATGCAGTAAGGATAGTTAGAAACAGAGGTAAATATATGCAGGAGGCAGTTCCGCAGGGCTTAGGCACTATGGCGGCTGTTTTAGGATTAGGAAGAGAAGAGCTGCAAAAATGCTTAATGGAGTGTCAACAATATGGTGTTGTTGAAACAGCAAATTATAATAGTCCAGGTCAAATTGTTATCTCGGGTGAGATGAAGGCTGTACAATCAGCAGTAAGCAAGGCAATAGAATTTGGTGCTAAAAAAGCTGTAATTTTGCCAGTGAGTGCACCCTTTCACTGTAGTCTTTTAAAGCCAGCAGGGGATAGATTAAAGGATGATCTATTGCAATATTCCTTTAATAGCCCAGAAATAGGGGTTGTAACAAATGTTGATGCAAAGCTGCTGGAAGGCAAGGATGCAGTTATTCCTAGCCTAGTAAAACAGGTTAGTAATTCAGTTTTGTGGCAGGATTCTATAGAATTTATGATCAAAGAGGGTGTAGATACCTTCATTGAAATAGGACCTGGTAAAACCCTTAGTGCATTTATTAAAAAAATAGCTAAAAATATTAATATGCAAATTGAAACAAAGAACATAGAAGATATGGAAAGCTTTAAAAGCTTAATTAATAGTTTTTAACTAGGAGGAGGATAATATGAGCTTAAGTGGAAAAACAGCTCTTGTTACAGGTGGATCAAGGGGAATAGGAAAAGCTATCTCTAAAGCCCTTGCCCAGGCAGGTGCAAATATAATTATCAATTATACCAGCAACAAAGAAGCGGCTGATAAAGTTGTTGAAGAAATTGAAGAACTTGGAGTTAAAGGTTTAGCAGTTAAGGCCAATGTAGCGGACTCCAATGATGTTAAAGGAATGATGGAGGAAATTGAAGGACATTTCGATGGCGTTGATATTCTAGTAAATAATGCTGGTATTACTCGCGACAATTTATTTATGAGGATGAAGGATGAAGAATGGCAGCAGGTGATGGATGTAAACCTTAATGGTATTTTCTTTTGTACAAAAGCTGTTATTAGAAGAATGATGAAACAAAAATATGGCAAAATTATTAATATGTCATCTGTTGTTGGTGTTATGGGAAATGCTGGTCAAGCAAACTACTGTGCTTCAAAGGCGGGTGTAATTGGCCTAACAAAATCACTGGCTAAGGAATTAGCAGTAAAAGGGATAAATGTTAATGCAATAGCTCCTGGATTTATCGATACAGATATGACATCTGTGCTAACAGATAATATTAAAGAAGAGCTATTAAGCCATATACCCTTAAAGAGATATGGAAAGCCAGAGGATATTGCAAATCTAGTGGTTTTTCTAAGCAGTGAAAATGCCAATTACATAACAGGTCAGGTAATTCATGTAGATGGTGGAATGGCAATGTAATTTAAAATAAAAAATAAAAAATTCAATCAAAAATAAGAGGAGGAAATAAAAATGGTATTTGAGAGAGTTGTTGAAATTATAGGAGAGCAATTAGGAATTAACGATGTAAGTGAGGTTAAAATGACAACATCATTAATAAATGATTTAGAAGCGGATTCATTAGACGCTGTAGAAATAGTTATGGCTATTGAAGATGAATTTGGAGTGGAAATTCCTGATGAAGAAGCTGAAAAGTTTAAAAATATCGGAGATATTGTAAAGTATGTAGAAGCCAAAAAATAGTTATAACAATCCTTATATGAGAATATTGTAAGACTGAGTCCCGTGAATTCGGGACTTTATAGCTAAGGGAGGCACTAACAATGAATAGAAGAGTTGTGGTAACGGGGTTAGGATGTATTACACCAATTGGTAATACAGTTGAAGAATACTGGAAATCGCTATTATCAGGAGTATCTGGAATAGATCATATTAGAAAGTTTGATACAAGCGATTATCCTACAAAAATTGCTGCAGAGGTAAAAGACTTTAATCCTGAAACCTATATAGATAAAAAAGAAGCAAGAAAAATGGATCGATTTACTCAGCTGGCAGTTGCAGCATCTCAAATGGCAATGAAGGATGCTGGCTTGAGAATTGAAGAAATAGTAGCAGAAAAATTTGGTGTAATACTTGGTTCTGGTATTGGTGGTATAGAAACCCTTGAAGATCAACATCAAAAATTGATGGATAAGGGTGTAAGGAGAATCAGTCCTTTCTTTATTCCAATGATGATCTCAAATATAGGGGCAGGTCATGTATCAATGTTTTTAGGTGCAAAGGGACCTAATACTACTGTAGTAACTGCTTGTGCATCATCGACAAATGCAATAGGTGAAGCCTTTAAAGTGATTCAACGGGGGGCAGCAGACATTATGATTTCTGGTGGTATGGAGGCGTCTATTACACCTCTATCAATAGCTGGATTTTGTTCTATGAAGGCAATGTCCACCAATAACGAAGAGCCTCAAAAGGCCAGTAGGCCCTTTGATATAAATAGAGATGGATTTGTAATGGGTGAGGGCTCTGGTATTTTAGTTCTTGAAGAATTAGAGCACGCACAAAAAAGAGGTGCAAGAATATATGCAGAAGTAGTAGGCTATGGCATGAGTGCTGACGCGTATCATATAACTGCACCATCACCAGAAGGTGAAGGTGCTGCCCGGGCAATGGAATGTGCATTACAGGATGCAGGTATTACCAGCGATGAGATTGATTATATAAATGCTCATGGAACCAGTACTCCTTACAATGATAAATTTGAAACCATGGCCATTAAAAAGGTATTTAAAGATCATGCTAAGGAGCTGAGTATTAGCTCAACTAAATCTATGACAGGGCATCTTTTGGGGGCTGCAGGAAGCATAGAAGCAATTGCATGTGTCCTTTCAGCAAATGAAGATATAGTACCGCCAACAATAAACCTTGATAACCCCGATCCAGAGTGCGATTTGGATTATACTCCAAATCATAGCAAGAAAAGAGAAGTTAATTATGCTCTATCAAATTCCCTAGGATTTGGTGGACATAATGCAACAATTATAGTAAAAAAGTATAAATAAAACTGAATTTAAGAAAATAATTATAGGACTTCCCTATAATTATTTTTTTAATTTCATCTTTATAATAGACTAATCTTTTACTTAATCCAAAAAAATAGTAAAATCAAAATAAAATGGTAATTTATTGTACTGATTAAAGGATAAGAAATGGAGAGAAATATTATGTCAAATAAGTATAGAAAAGAACAGTTAATTGAATTTCAAAGTGTAATCACTTATAGTTTTAAAAACCCCCAATTAATTGATGAAGCATTAACCCATAGCTCCTTTGCCAATGAGATGAAAACTAAGAAGGTTATTCATAATGAAAGGCTGGAATTCTTAGGAGACTCTATTTTAAGTCTTGCAATTAGTGATTACATATTTCATCAATATAAGCACTTGCCTGAGGGTGAATTGACAAAGGTTAGGGCAAATGTGGTATGTGAATCCTCTTTGGCCAGTAAAGCAAGGTTAATAAATATTGGTGAATACTTACTGCTTGGTAAAGGGGAGGACAACACTGGTGGGCGAAATCGGGGTTCTATTTTAGCTGATGCATTTGAAGCTG
Source organism: Alkaliphilus peptidifermentans DSM 18978 (assembly GCF_900101495.1). GTDB lineage: Bacteria > Bacillota > Clostridia > Peptostreptococcales > Natronincolaceae > Alkaliphilus_C > Alkaliphilus_C peptidifermentans. The sequence goes on along the minus strand of NZ_FMUS01000018.1, from coordinate 56,556 downwards.
TGATTGGTGCAATCTATTTAGATGGTGGGTTTAACGATGCTAGAAGCTTTATTCTAAGCCTTATGACAGACTTAATTGATATGGCTGTCAATGGAAAGCTTGTTAAAGATTATAAAACCCACCTACAGGAGCTTCTTCAAAGTAAGTCAACCGAAAAAATAATCTATAATGTAGTGAAGGAAACCGGGCCAGACCATGACAAAACCTTTGACATAGAGATACTTTTTGGGGGGAAGGTTTTAGGTGAAGGTCAAGGAAAAAGCAAGAAGGAAGCTGAGCAAAATGCAGCTATGCAGGCAATTTTAAAGGAAAGATATAAAGATGTCTAAGAAGAAATACATAATTCCGATATTTATCCCCCATAGGGGCTGTCCCCATGACTGTAGCTTCTGCAATCAAAAGCGAATTGCAGGTGATATTACCGAAATTACTGGTGTTGATGTTGGAGCTTTAATTGAGAAATATTTAGAGATATATCCTGAAGACATGGATAAAGAGGTTGCATTTTATGGTGGAAGCTTCACTGGTATTCCTTTAGATAAACAAACTGAATTACTAGAACCAGCATGGCAAGCTAAAAAGAAGGGATACATAAAGGACATAAGGCTTTCTACCAGGCCAGACTACATTAATAAGAGCATACTACAGCAATTGGGAGCCTATGGAGTATCTATAATAGAACTAGGAGTTCAATCAACCAATGACCATGTTTTAATGCTAAATCAAAGGGGACACACAAAGGATGACGTTGATAAAGCTGTATTGGATATTAAGGCTGCAGGCTATCAACTTGGCTTGCAGATGATGCTGGGATTAGCTGGAGATACCCATGAGTCGATAAATAGAACCGTAGAGGATTTTATACAATGGAAACCGGATTTTGTTAGGGTATATCCAACCATAGTAATAAAAGATACCCTTCTGGAGGAGCTATATAAGTCAGGAGACTACATACCCTTTTCCTTAGTGGAATGTGTTGCTATTGCAAAGGAAGTACTGAAAAAATTCCAAAATGCAGAAATACCTGTTATAAGGATGGGGCTACAAAGTACGGAGGAGATTACATACGGCAAAAGTGTAGTTGCAGGACCCTACCACCCAGCTTTCCGAGAAATGGTTGAAACAGAGATATATAGAGATAAAATCCAGGCAATTATTGAGTCAAAAGGACAAACTGATTTTCAAAATCTTATAATTTATTGCAACCAAAAAGATTCTTCTAAAGTAGCAGGGTACAAGCAGTCTAATAAAAGCTATTTTATAGAGAAGTATCATCTTAAGTGTTTTAAAGTGAAATCCTCAACCGAAGGCAAAAAAGGTCATTTGGTGGTTGAAGTCTTTTAAGAGTAGTTTTTGCATGAATCAAGGAAAAAGTATTTACTAGAGTTATTAACTTCTTTATGATAAAATAAATCAGTAAAGATTTCACAAGTATTTGAGGTGATTTTTTGTATTTAAAAAGATTAGAAATTCAAGGCTTTAAATCTTTTGCAAATAAAATTGAAATGCAATTTGACAATGGTATTATCGGTGTTGTAGGACCAAACGGTAGCGGTAAAAGTAATATATCTGATTCTATTCGCTGGGTGCTGGGAGAACAAAGTCCTAAGTCCCTTAGGGGAAGTAAAATGGAGGATGTTATTTTTGCTGGAACTACTACAAGAAAGCCTGTAGGTATGGCTGAGGTTTCATTAACGCTGGATAATACCTCTATGCTTATGCCCATAGACTATGGAGAAGTAACCATCACAAGAAGGGTATATCGTTCTGGTGAAAGTGAGTATTACTTAAACAAATCCTCCTGTCGTTTAAAGGATATAAGAGAACTATTGATGGATACAGGTATTGGTAAAGAAGGATATTCTATTATTGGACAAGGTAAAATTGACGAAATCCTGAGTAGTAAGCCAGAGGAAAGAAGACTAATATTTGAAGAGGCAGCTGGAATTATTAAGTACAAAACTAGAAGGGATGAGGCAGAGAAAAAACTAAACGCCACTAGAGAAAATCTACTTAGGGTTGCTGATATCCTTCATGAATTAGAAAATCAATTGGAGCCTTTAAAAAATCAGAGCAAAAAAGCTCTTAAATACCAAGGCATTAAAGAAAAATTATTAAGACTTGAGGTCAATCTTTTTATAAGAGAGATAGATAAAACTGAAGCAGGGTTAAAGGAGCTTATAGATCAAATAGACCTTCTGAAAAACTCTATGGAGAATCAAAAGGAAGAAAAGCAAAAGCTTAATCAGCAGATTGAAGATGTTAATCAATTGTTAAATCAATGGGATGAAAGCTTTTCAAATCTTCAAAATAAGTTTTTCAATACTGAAAATGAAATAAAAAAGAAGGAAGGGGCTATTCAGCTTAGTAAAGAAAAAACCCTTCATAATGATGAAAATCTTGAAAGAGTAAAAGAAGAAATTTTAAAGCTCAAAGAAGAGGAGATAAATGCCAATAGTCAGCTGGAAATTAAGCTAATTGAGCTGGAAGAGGTCTGTAAAGAGTTAGACCAACTACAAAAGAAAGTAATTGACAAAGTGGAAAGCTATGAAAGACAGGCTCATCATAATTCCTCTCGAGAGAAAGATATGGAGGATTCTAAATCTTATATTATTGACGCATTAAATGAAATTAGTGATAAGAAAAGCGAGTTAAATAGTTTAAAAACCTTGATAAGAACAATGGAGGAGCGCCTTCATCAAATTAATAAAGAATTATGTGATTTCAATGAAAAACTTAAGGAAAAAAACACTGAAGTTACAAGCTTGGAAGAAAATTTAAAACTGTTAGTACATAGTATCGATTCAATTGAGGAAGAAGCTAAAGAAATAAAAGGACTAGAAGAAAAGCTAGATAATAACATAACAACGGATTCACAGCAGTTGGAGGTTCTAAAAAATCAAATTAATCATCGCCAATCTAGAAGAAATGTACTGGAGGAAATGGAGAAGGATCACGAAGGCTTTAATAAGAGTGTTAAAAACATTCTTCAGGCGTGTGAAAAGAATCCTACTCTAGGTAAGGGTATATATGGTGTTGTGGCGGACCTATTAAAGGTGCCCAAGGGTTATGAGGTAGCAATAGAAACTGCACTAGGTGTAGCTATACAGAATATTGTAAGCGAAACTGAAGCAGATGCTAAGAGATTGATAGAGCATATGAAAAGAAATAATCTTGGTAGAATTACTATATTACCCTTAAGTGCTATACAGAGTAGAAATATTAACAACGAAGAGCATAGGATTATTGGTGAACAAAAGAATGTAGAAATAGCATTGGATATTATTAGTTGTGATGAGAAGTATAAAAATATATTTTCTAATCTTCTCGCTAGAGTTTTAATCGTACCAAATATTGATGTGGGTATTGCTGTGGCTAAAAAACTTCAATATAAGCTTAAAATTGTTACAATAGATGGTGATGTTATAAATATTGGAGGCTCATTAACAGGAGGAAGCAGTATTAAAAACACAGCTGGTATTTTGGGTAGAAAGAGGGAATTAGAAGACTTGGTGAGTCAAATTCATACTCTTGAGTTAAGAATGGATAATCAAAAAAATAAGCTGGATAACATGGTTTCAAAGAAAAAGGAATATACCCAGGTACTTTTAAATCTAAATAATACTCTACAGAAAAACAAAATTAAAGAAGCTACTTTACTTAATAAAATTGAACAGGCAAAAAAGGAAGAAATACAATATAGAGCTTCAATCCTACAAATAGAAGGTGAAATTAAGCAATTAAATAATGTTAATGAAGATTCTAATAAGAAGCAATTAATTATTGATGAGGAAATTCTTAAGATTGAAGATCATATATCAGATACTCGTCAAACCGTCAATGAAATCCATAGGAATTTACAGTTGGAAAAAGAAAAGCAGGAGGCATTGAACATAGAAATAACACAGAGTAAGGTGAAGGAAGCAGAGGTGGAGGGACAAAAAAGAGCGCTGCTTCAGGAAATAGATCACCTTCAAGCTACCATTGAAAAAGCAGAGAAGCTTAAAATACTTAAGCAAAATGAAGTTGCTAATATAAACAGCAAATATTCTCACCTTGAGGAAGAAATCAATCAAACCCAAAGTGAACTGACTCTTTTGAGGGAAGAAGGAAAAAACCTCGAATTAAAACTGGAAGAATTGAAGATAAAAAAGAGTGAGATATTAAAAGAAGAAGAAAATATAAAACGAAGACTAGAAGCAAATCAACAGGTAACTGCAGATATACAGGAAAATGGTCATAAGCTTGATTTAAAGAAAACAAAGCTTGAAATGCAGCAACAGTCCTATTATAACAAACTTTGGGAAGAGTATGAGCTAACATATAATAGTGCACAGGAGATGAAACAAGAAATTGAGGACATAGGGAAGGCAACAAGAGAAATCAAGGAGTATAAGGATGAAATAAGAGCTTTAGGGAACATTAATCTTGAATCAATCGATGAATACGAAAGGGTTAAGGAAAGATACGATTTCCTTAAGAAGCAAAAGGACGACCTTTATCAAGCACAAGAATCCTTGAAGGATGTCATCGACGAAATGGAAAAAAATATGGAGATACAATTCATCAATCAGTTTCAAATCATTAGGGAGAACTTCAATAATGTGTTTATAAAGTTATTTGGAGGAGGAAAGGCTGATTTGATATTGGAGGATGAAGCAAACATATTGAAATCAGGTGTGGATATTATTGCTCAGCCGCCGGGTAAAAAGCTTCAGAATTTATCATTATTATCTGGTGGAGAAAGGGCCCTTACAGCAATTTCCCTTTTATTTGCCATATTGCTGGTGAAGCCTAGCCCATTCTGTATTCTAGACGAAATAGAAGCAGCCCTAGATGATGCAAATGTTCAGAGATTTTCAAGCTTCTTAAAGGAGCTTTCAGAAACCACTCAGTTTATTATAGTTACCCATAGAAAGGGAACGATGGAGATTACTGATGCCCTATATGGTGTCACTATGGAGGAAGAGGGGGTTTCATCTTTGGTTTCAGTTAAGCTTGCTGATAAAAATGATGATATAGCCAGCTAGGAGGGAATTTTTATGTTTAAAAAGCTATTTGATAGATTTAAAAAAGAAGATAAGAAGGAATTAGAGAAGCGTGAGGATATTGAGGAAATTCAGCACTTATCGGAGGATCTTATTGAAATAGAAGAGGATGATGAAATAGAAATATTGGAGGCAGAAGAGACTGAAGAGCCACTTACCGATGAAACAATTGAAATACTAGAAAAAGGATTTAACGATGAGATAGATTTCTTGGAGGAAGAACCTGAAGAAGAGCAAGAACCAGAAAAAGAGCAAGAACCAGAAAAAGAGCCAGAACCAGAAGAAGTGGAAGAAATACCCTTTAACCTTTTTAAACGCCTTAAAGAAGGGCTTTCAAAGACTAAACAGGGTATTACAGGAAAAATAGAAAACCTTGTTAAATCCTATCAAAAGATTGATGAGGAGCTGTTGGAGGAATTAGAAGAAATTCTAATAACAGCAGATATTGGTGTACAAACCACCATGAGCATTATGGATTCATTAAGGGATAAAATAAAAACAGATAAAATTAAGGAACCAGAAATGATAAAAGAGTTGTTGAAGGAAGAGCTTAAAGAAATTTTAGGTAAATTTTCTGCAGACGAAAAATTAAATATTGAGCCCTCCCCGGCAATAATTCTTGTAGTTGGAGTCAATGGTGTTGGTAAAACTACATCTATTGGGAAAATAGCACATAAGCTTAAAAAACAAAACAAAAAGGTGCTTCTAGCCGCCGGTGATACATTTAGGGCTGCAGCAGTCGAGCAGCTAAAAATTTGGGGTGATAGGGTAGGAGTAGAGGTAATTAGCCATCAAGAGGGGTCAGATCCCGCAGCAGTTATTTATGATGCAATTCAAGCTGCTAAAGCAAGACAGGCTGATGTTTTAATATGTGACACGGCAGGTAGACTTCATAATAAGAAAAATCTTATGAATGAATTAGGAAAAATATCGAAAATTGTTGAAAGAGAATATTCGACGGCCACCAGAGAAGTTTTACTTGTGTTGGATGCTACTACCGGACAAAATGCTATTCAACAGGCAAAGGTTTTTAAAGAAGCTACAGATATTTCTGGTTTGGTGCTTACCAAGCTGGATGGAACTGCAAAGGGTGGAGTTGTGGTAGGTATAAGTCAGGAGCTGGCAATACCTGTTAAGCTTATTGGTGTAGGAGAAAAGATGCAGGATTTACAGGAGTTTGACTCCCAAAGTTTTGTTAATGCGTTGTTCGGAGAAGAATAATTATAAAAAGTGTTTGACAGTATCATGGTTTTATTATAAAATACTTCTGTAAAGCAAACTACCTTTACAGCTAAAAATCATAGGAAGTGATTTTATGATAGAAAAAACTATTGAGATTACTATGCTTTATGATTTTTATAGTCAGCTTTTGACCGAACGTCAGAGAGATATGATTGACTACTATTATAATCAGGATTTCTCATTAAGCGAAATAGCTGAGGTATTTAATATATCACGACAGGCTGTATATGACACAATAAAAAGAACTGAAAAGATATTATATGAATATGAAGAAAAACTCAAACTAATACAGTTATTTACAGATAAAACTGAAAATGTTGAAAAGGCACTTCAAAAAATCATAGGTCTGGATAATCTTATAAATACTGGTGCTTCTAAGGAAGTATTAAGACAGGAAACAAATATTATTAAAGAGCTATTGACGGATATGCTGAACTAATCTCAAGGAGGTTTCATGATGGTTTTTGAGGGATTGGCGGAAAAGCTACAGAACACCCTGCATAAGCTTAAGGGCAAGGGTAAAGTCAACGAAAAAGATGTTAATGACGCAATGCGAGAAGTCAAGATGGCCCTTCTTGAGGCAGATGTAAACTTTAAGGTGGTAAAGGACTTTGTTAATAAAGTCAAGGAAAGGGCCATTGGTGCAGAGGTTTTAGAAAGCCTAACTCCTGGACAGCAGATAATTAAAATAGTTAATGATGAATTAACTATTTTAATGGGTACGACCCAGAGCAAAATAAATTTTTCTTCCAAGCCACCTACTGTTATTATGCTTGTGGGCCTACAAGGAGCTGGTAAAACAACAACCGGTGGAAAACTTGCTAAGCTGATAAAAAAACAGGGTAAACGACCACTTTTAATAGCGGCTGATATTTATCGTCCAGCTGCAATAAAGCAGCTACAGGTTGTTGGTGGTCAGGTTGATGTACCTGTTTTCTCAATGGGAGACAAGCAAAATCCTGTTGATATTGCCAAGGCTGGTTTAGAACATGCAATTAGTAATGGCAACGATGTAATTATTGTGGATACTGCAGGAAGACTTCATATAGATGATGAGCTTATGGGAGAGCTACAAAGCATTAAAAGTAATATCAAACCCCATGAAATTCTTCTAGTTGTAGATTCTATGACTGGACAGGATGCAGTAAATGTTGCTGAACACTTTAATGAAAAGCTTGGGATAGATGGTGTGATTCTAACTAAGCTGGATGGAGATACACGAGGCGGGGCTGCCCTCTCGGTAAGAGCAGTAACAAATAAACCAATTAAATTTGCTGCTTTAGGAGAAAAGCTAGATGATATAGAAATTTTCCACCCCGATAGAATGGCTTCCAGAATACTGGGGATGGGAGACGTATTAAGCCTAATAGAAAAAGCGCAGGCTAACTTTGATGAAAAGAAGGCTAAAGAATTAGAAAACAAAATTAAAACACAATCATTTACTTTCGATGACTTTTTAGACCAGCTACAGCAAATGAAAAATATGGGACCTATAAGTCAGCTTTTGGAGATGATACCTGGTGCAGGTAAGCAACTAAAAGGATTAGAGGTAAATGAAAAGGAGCTTGTCCATATACAAGCAATTATTCAGTCAATGACTAAGCAGGAAAGACAAAATCCTTCCTTGCTAAATGGTAGTAGAAGAAAAAGAATTGCAGCAGGAAGTGGTACTTCAGTTCAACAGGTTAACCGTCTACTTAAGCAATTTGAGCAGACTAGAAAAATGATGAAGCAGTTTGCTGATATGGATAAGGGTGTTAAAAAGGGAGGAAAATTTAAGCTTCCCTTTGGAAATAAATTTTAAATGTACTTTTAAGGAGGTGAAATAAATGGCAGTTAAGATAAGATTAAAAAGGATGGGTGCTAAAAAAAGACCTTTCTACAGAATCGTGGTGGCTGATTCACGTGCACCAAGAGATGGTAGATTCATTGAAGAAATAGGATACTATAATCCGGTTTCCGAGCCAAAGGAAATTAAAATAGATGATGAAAAGGCAGTAAAGTGGCTAAAAGATGGCGCACAACCTACTGATACTGTAAAATATCTACTTAGGAAAAGCGGCATTATTGGAGAATAATGTTAGGGGGTTTTACACAAATGGGCGAATTAGTGAAAGTAATTGCACAAGCTTTAGTAGATTGTCCTGACGAAGTTGTTGTCAACGAGATCGAAGGAAATCAATCCATTATTGTAGAATTGAAGGTAGCCCCAGAAGATATGGGTAAAGTAATCGGTAAGCAAGGTAGAATTGCTAAGGCCATTAGAACTGTAGTGAAGGCTGCAGCAACTAAGGATAATAAAAGAGTAATTGTTGAAATCATCTAATCATAAAACTAGACTAATAAAAGCCCCCAAATCTGAGACATAAGGGAACACTGCCACTACAGCGTATTTATACGTGGGGTACTGATTTTCTTATCGATGAAGGATATGGGGGTTTTCTATTTATCTGAACCTATTTAAGAAGCGGGTGGATATATGCAATTTTTAAGAGTTGGAAAGATAGTAAATACTCATGGTATAAGGGGTGGTGTTAAGGTTATTCCAACCACCGACTATCCAGAACGTTTTGAGGAATTACAATATGTTTATTTGGATAAAACCCATAAGCTTATAATAAAAAAGCTTCAGTATGTTAAGAATATGGTTGTGCTTACCTTTAATGATTATGAGGATATTAATTTAGTTGAAGGGCTTAAGGGAAAACAATTATATATAGATGAAACTCAGCGTAGAGAGCTACCAGAGGACACCTATTATATAATTGATCTTATTGGTCTGGATGTTTATACTATAGATGAAGTCTATCTAGGACAGGTTAAGGATATAATACAAACAGGACCAAGCGAAGTATACGTTATTAGGGATGATAAGGGTAAGGAAGTCATGATACCGGCAGTAAAGGAATTTATGCCTGTAATTGATATAGAAGCAAAAAAAATCATTGTAAAACCCATTGAAGGAATGATTTAATGATTGTTAGAGTGTTAACCCTGTTTCCTGAAATGTTTAAAAACACCTTAGGAACAAGTATACTTCAAAGGGCACGAGAAAAAGCCCTGCTGGATATTGAGTGCATCAATATAAGGGACTATACAGACAACAAGCATAAGAAGGTTGATGATTATCCCTACGGAGGCGGAGCAGGAATGGTTATGACCCCTCAGCCTATTTTTGACAGCTATAAAGCTGTAATTAACTCGCTAGGCAGTGCTATTAACCCCAAGACTATATATATGTCTCCTAAAGGAAAACCCTTTAATCAGCAAGCAGCTGAAGCCTTAGCTAAAGAGGATTGTCTGATTTTTATATGTGGACATTATGAAGGTATTGATCAGAGAGCTATAGATTATCTAGTAACAGATGAAATATCTATAGGTGATTATGTATTAACAGGTGGTGAAATTCCAGCTATGGTTGTAATTGATGCTGTAGCTAGATTGATACCAGGAGTACTTTCACAGGAGGAATCATACCAAGAAGAGTCCTTTTACTCGGGACTTCTGGAGTATCCACATTATACTAGACCTCGTGATTTTCGAGGTATGGAGGTTCCTGAGGTACTAACATCAGGAGATCATAAAAAAATTGATAATTGGAGACGTAGAAAATCACTAGAAATCACCTTTAAGAAAAGGCCTGATTTATTAAAAAACACAAAGCTAACAGCAAAAGAAGTGAAAATAATCCAGGAATTAAAGGATAGTTTGTAACTACCTATTGCTATTGGAAAATGGGTATGATATAATTACAAAGGTATTACGGGCGGTCCTCTATGAAGGAGTCATATGAACGTCTAGGAAGAGAGGAGGGACAGCAATGGATTTAATTAAATCAATCGTAAATGATCAGCTTAAAAAAGATATGGTAGATTTCAATACTGGAGATACAGTAAAAGTACATGTACGTATTAAAGAAGGTAATAGAGAAAGAGTTCAGATATTCGAAGGAATTGTTATTAAAAGACAAGGTGGAGGTATTTCTGAAACCTTTACTGTAAGAAGAATTTCTTATGGTGTAGGTGTAGAAAGAACATTCCCTGTGCACTCTCCTAAAATTGAAAAAATCGATGTGGTTAGTCGAGGTAAAGTTAGAAGAGCGAAACTATTCTATCTTAGAGATAGAGTTGGTAAGGCAGCCTTTAAAATTAAGGAAAAGAAAAAGTACAATAAGAAAGCATAGATATTTCAAAAAAGGGACTGTTTACAGTCCCTTTCCTTATATAAATGAAAGTTAATAATGTTGAATGTTTAATGTTGAATGAAAGAATCAATTTAGTTGAAAACTTAAAGAATTGGGAAAACTAAATGAAATAAAAAAATAAATCTTGGTATCACTCTGAGTATGCAAAGAAAATATTGTTAATCAACCAACAACTTAGCATTCAACAATCAACATTTAACATTGTATTTTACAAATTACTTAATACCATAGGAGGTGATATAATGATGAATATAAATTGGTTTCCAGGGCATATGAAGAAGACTAGGGAGCTTTTAAAGGAACAGCTGAAGCTAATTGATGTTGTGTATGAGCTATTGGATGCTAGAATTCCATTAAGTAGTAGAAATCCTGAGATTGATGAAATAATCACTAATAAACCTAGAGTTGTAATATTAAATAAGGCAGACCTGGCTAGTGAAGATGCTACAAACCGTTGGGTTACATATTATAAAAACAAAGGTATTACTGCAATTCCTGTAAACACCATAAGCGGAAAAGGCCTTAGACAGGTACTGGCGGAGGGTGAAGCAGTAGTAAAGGAAAAGATGGAGGCCCTTTTAAGAAAGGGTAGAAGAGAGCGGGCAGTAAGAATAATGATGGTGGGAATACCCAACGTAGGTAAATCCTCTATGATAAATAAATTAGCAGGTAAGAAGAGTGCCCAAACTGGAGATAGGCCAGGAGTAACTAAAGGTAAACAGTGGATCAGATTAAAAGGGAATTTGGAGCTACTAGATACTCCAGGTATTCTATGGCCCAAATTCGAAGATCAAGAGGTTGCACTTAAGCTAGCCTTTACTGGAGCAATAAGGGATCAAATAATGGATGTTGACAGCTTAGCTCTAAAATTAATAGAACATTTAATGAAGGAGCATTCAAAAAACATTGAAGAACGATATTCATTAGCAGCAGTAGGAGAAACTCCCCTTGAAACCATGGAAATGATTGCAAAAAGTCGTGGCTGTATTATAAAGGGTGGGGAATTTGACTATACTCGTACTGCTAATATTATACTAGATGAATTCAGGGGAGGAAAAATAGGAAGAATTACTCTTGAAAAGCCTTCAGAAATTGAATAATTTTGTTTAATAAAGTGGGGATGATAACATGATAATGCTTGAGTTAGAAAATAGTCTCTGGAATGCAGGCTATGAAAAAATTGCTTGTATGGATGAAGTAGGAAGAGGCTGCTTATTTGGAAGTGTCTTAGCAGCTGCAGTTATTTTGCCCAAGGGATTATATATAGAAGGTGTTAGAGATTCAAAAAAACTAAGTGCTAAAAAGAGAGAAGTACTGTATGAGGCTATAAAAGAACAAGCAATAGCAATTGGTGTTGGGACGGTATCTGCTAAAATTATTGATGAAATAAATATAAAAAATGCTACTCGTCTAGCTATGAAAAAAGCTATAAAAAGTCTAAAGGACTCAGAAGGAAACATTGTAGTGCCTGAATATCTCTTAATAGATGCTGAAAGTATTGATATAGAAATCCCACAAACAGCCATCATCAAAGGAGATGATACTTCCCATGGAATAGCTGCTGCATCTATTGTAGCTAAGGTTATTAGAGACAGAATGTGCCTTAAATGGGCTGAGGAGTACCCTAATTATGGAATAGATCAACACAAGGGTTATGGAACCAAGCTACATCGTGAAGCTCTCCTTAACCATGGCCCTAGTCAGCTACATCGAAAAACCTTTATCAAGAAAATAATGGGCTAGGGTCAAAAAGTGAAGAAGAAGATCGGTAATATAGGTGAAGAAATAGGCAGGCGACTTTTAATTGATAAAGGTTATAGTATACTGTTTCAAAATTATCGAACTAGGTTTGGAGAAATTGATATAATTGCAGGCAAGAATAATGTAGTAGTATTCGTGGAAGTTAAAACAAGGAAATCAACCACCTACGGTATGCCAAGGGAGGCTATTAATTATAAAAAACAGATGAATTATAGAAGGCTAGCAGAACACTTTATCCAGAATCAACCATTAAGTCGAGGAAAAGACTTTAGGTTTGATGTTATAGAAATTATAATCAATAGCGATAAGAATGAAGTTATACATATTGAAAACGCCTTTTAAAACCAGTAACCACATAGCTTTTATAGCGAATCTGAATACTTTTGAAAATATATATTTTGAGACAGACTCTTTAAAAAGAGATCTGTCTTTTTGCTTTGGTAACAAATATTTAATAAATGTTATTTTTCACCTTAAAATATTTAATGAGGTAGTATATTCCAATTGGAATTTGCAAACTGGCTATTCCTAAAACCGGAACACCAAAGGCTAATACCTTTAACAACCGCAGAAGCAACAAACTTTCCATTTTCTCTGCAAATGCCACCATTATTGGAAATAATGGAAATGAGGCAAGAAAAAGAAGTAAATAAATGATCCCTCTAGTTATTATCTTAATTGCCGCTTTTCTATTTCTATAGGCTTTATTTTCATGCAAATCTATATCCCAAGCTCCTTTGGTTGAATCTTGTTGCCCATACCACCATGCCATAAATATTCCTCCCAAAATAAATGGATGTGTCCCTTTTATTTCTTATTAATAATTATATCATTCTACACACCTATAGAAAACCTTTGAAAATAGTTTTACTAAGCTAAAGAAATAGCTTTTAAGTTAGATTCCTTTCAAGACCACTGAGTAAAGTTGATAAAAAAAGTTAACAAATGAAACATAAACTTAACATATAAATGTTACTATTTGTTTCTCTTTTATTATGTATTTTTTGGTATATTTTGATTGAAAATCAGCAAAAAAATAAGGAAAACTACATAAATGACAAAACTAGACAGATTTCGATAAAGGAATTTTCTGCTAATTATAGAATAGTAATAAATAAAATGTAACTAAATAATAATCAATAAAGTAAATAAGGAGGGGCTAATGAAAATAGATATTTATTTAATTAAAATATTACTATTATTACTATTAACTGTATTTGCATTAGTAAGTGATTTGAAAACCTATCGAATAGGCAATCGCATTGTACTTCCTCCGATAATTTTAGGTATAGTTATCAATATCTATGAAAAGCAAACAATAGGTTTGATAGAGTCTATGAAGGGGATTTTTATCCCTATAATTCTTTTAGTATTACTTTTTGCATTAAGAATGCTTGGTGCTGGAGATATAAAGCTATTTAGTGGGATAGGTGCTATTATGGGGGGTGAATTTATAATATTGTGTATTCCCCTTTCTTTTCTTATAGGTGGTATAGCATGCTTAATTATTATGATGGTAAGAAAAAATGCTAAAGAAAGATTCAATATACTATACAACTATATTAAGAGTTGTTTAATAATTGGTAAATTACTACCCTATGAAGACATTGTTTCCTCAAAGGATGCTAGGTTTCCTCTAGCAACTGCAATATTTGCAGCATCACTAGTAACTTTAGTGACCACAATTTATATGAAATAGATTTAGGAGGGATTTAATTTGAAGCTAAACCTTGCAATAGTAGACTCAGACACAGACTATTTAAGGGCGTTAGAACACTACTTAATGAACAACTTCTCTCAACGATTCCATGTTAGCTTTTTTACTCAAATAGAGTATCTATGGGAAGTATTAGATAAGGAAGATCACAGAATAGATATTTTGTTGATAAACCCTTTAATGTATACAGAAGCTATAGAAAAAAGCAATATTAAGTTAATTATACTTCTAATAGAGGGAATATTGTCTACTACACTAGATGGATTTCCATATATAAAAAAATACCAACTAGGAAATCAAATAGCAGCAAGCATTTTAAATCTTTATATTGAAACCTATCCAAACCAATATTTGAAGCCGGAAGATAAAGCTAAGACCACTATCATAGGAGTATATTCTCCTGTAGGGGGCTCAGGGAAAACAACAATTGCTATATTGGCCAGCTATATACATGCTCAAAGGGGAAAGAGTGTATTTTACCTGAATCTCGAAAATGTCCCTTCAACAGCTGTATATTTTGAAGACATGAAATCTCAAAATATATCGAATCTATTCTACTATCTAAAAAATAAGAAGAAAAACATATTATTAAAAATTGAAGGAGTTCGTCAATTTGATACCACTTTAGGCATACATTACTTTCCACCAGTAGAAAGATTAGCTGATTTTGAGGAAATTAGCTGGGAGGAAATTGTCTTATTGGTGAATACACTAAAAGAAAGCAACCAGTATGATTATATAATCATTGACTTTGATAGCGGAATAAATATGAAAAAATGGAATCAAATAAGCCTATGTAATAGGCTGCTATTGGTGCTAAATCAAGATATATCTTCCCAGATAAAAGGCAATAGCTTTATAAAGGAAATCGATAGGTTTTCAGCTGATGAAGAGCTCTTTAGTAAGGATAACATACAGCTGGTTATAAATAAAGCTGATGATACTGTTGGTGGAACACAGCTATCTATAAATAATAAAAAGGCGATTTACTTACCTTATATTAATGGCTTATCGAAGCTAAAGGGCTCAGCCATTATTAACAATTTATTGTTGATTGAGCCCCTCTCAAATATGTTAAAGCTATTATAGATCAAGTAAAGGAGAAGAACATGGATGAGAACCGGTTGAATGATCTAATTAAAGAAGTAAAGGAGATTGTAAGAGATCAAGTTGATTTTAATAAAGACCCAACTGATGATGAAATTGAGGGAGCAATTGAAGAAATAGTGTTTGATAAGTCAAGGGATACAAACTTAGGGTTAGATGAAAAGTATCAAACTATTCAAAGAGTTTTTAATGATATGAGACGCCTTGATATACTGCAGCCGATTTTAGAGGATCCATCTGTTACAGAAATTATGGTTAATGGAACTTCAGATATATTTGTTGAGAAGGAAGGAAAAACCCATCGATTAGATACTAAATTTATAAGTCAGAAAAAGCTTGAGGATATAATACAAACTATTGTAGCAAAGGTTAATCGTGCTGTTAATGAAGCTTCTCCTATAGTTGATGCGAGGCTAAATGATGGGTCAAGGGTAAATATTGTCCTACCACCAATTGCATTAAATGGGCCTATACTTACAATTAGAAGGTTTCCTGAGAAGCCTATATCTATGGAGCAGCTGATAGAATACGGTTCAATAAGTCAAGAGGCAACAAAGCTTCTGAAAAGTCTTGTTAAAGGAAAATATAACATATTTATATGTGGTGGTACAGGGTCAGGAAAGACTACATTTTTAAATGCACTTTCAAATTTTATTCCTATTGATGAAAGAATAATAACCATTGAAGACTCTGCAGAGCTTCAAATTACTAATGTGATTAACTTAGTAAGATTAGAAACTAGAAATGCTAATACCGAGGGCAAAGGAACCATTTCAATAAGGGATCTGATAAAGGCTTCATTAAGAATGCGCCCAGATAGAATAATTGTAGGTGAAGTAAGGGGAAGTGAAGCAATTGATATGCTACAAGCCATGAATACTGGCCATGATGGGTCATTGTCTACGGGACACGGTAATTCCAACAGAGACATGCTTAGTAGAATTGAAACAATGGTGCTGAGTGGGGCACAGTTACCAATCGAAGCCATTAGGCAACAAATTGCATCAGCTATTGATATTATTATTCATCTAGGAAGAATGAGGGACAAGTCTAGAAAAGTGCTGGAAATTAGTGAGGTGGTTGGTTATCACAAGGGTGAAATATTACTTAATCCACTATATCACTTTAAAGAAGCAGTAGAAGCTTCATCTGACAGATTAGAAGGCTCATTGGTGTCTACCGGAAATGGGTTAAAGAATAGTGAAAAGCTTAAATTAGCTGGATTACCTTTATTATGGGAGTGAATTATATGTTAGTAAGAAATATAATTGTTTTCTTGATTTTTATTTCATTAGTGTTTCTAGTAATCCTATTATTAAAAGATAAGCTAACATTAAATACATCCTCTCATCTAACTAATAAAGGTATCGTTGATTATGACGATTATGTTATGACAAAAAATGAGTACTTAATGTATATATTCAGCGCTGCAATCCTTCTTTTTATAATCGGCTATATTTTTTATCAACACTTTTATACTGCCCTGCTGTTGACTCCTTTTTCTGTTATATATCCAAAGTATAAAAGAAAAGAAATCATACAAAATAGAAGACTTCAGTTATTAAACCAATTTAAAGAGGCAATGTATGGAATTTCATCTTCCCTTTCAGTTGGTAAATCACTTGAAACAGCAATTAAAGATTCCTTAGGTGATTTGGAAATTATGTATGATGATCCTGATACATTAATCATTAGGGAACTAACTATTGTAGTAAGGCGATTGGAATTAAATGATACAGTTGAAGAAGCCATAGCAGACCTTGCTGCCAGATCGAAGCTGGATGACATTCGTAACTTTTCGGAGGTGCTTAATACATGTAAAAGAGCAGGTGGTAATCTAATTGAGGTAATGGGAACTACAGCTAAAACCATTGGAGAAAAGATTTATTTTACTCAGGAACTAAACTTAATGGTGGCTCAAAGGAAATTTGATCAAAAAATTCTAAGTATTACACCCTTTGCATTGATTATCACTTTATCTATAGTTGCTAAGGACTATATGGAGCCGGTTTTTACAACTATAATTGGAAGGATTGTAATGACTGTAGCATTTGTCATGATAGTAGCTGCATTAATAATATCAAAAAGAATTATGAATATAGAGGTGTAGAGAATGATATTTTTCTTTTTATTCATACATGTATGTACATTTTTTATGTTATATATTTTATCAAGAAATAAATATGAGGAATTTACTGCACTGACAAACTCTACAGAATATCCATTAAGAAAACTATTACCGGTAGGCTTGCTTATATTAGATTGTGTAAACTATAAGTTTAGAGGCTCTTATGATAAAAGGTTATTCAATAACTTTATTGAGTTATATGGTGTTAAGAAGGGACGATCTTTTCAAAGAATTCATTGGGCTAATATAATTACAATTATGTTAATTGAAGGAATAGTAATTTGCTTTTATGGAATGGTGTTAGGAATCGAAACTATTACATTAACACATTTATTATTATACTTTGCTATTTTGTTCTTAACTGCATATGGGTTAGGGAATGAAATCAAAATCAAAATTAGAAGACGGCATATTCTGTTGAAGCTTGATTTTACCGAATTTGTAAACAAAATCGCTTTGTTGATTGATGCTGGCTTAACTGTATCAGCAGCTTTAGAACGCATTGCTACGGATTCAAACATAGAAAGACCCCTATATAAGGAGATTAATGAAACTCTAATGGAAATACAAGGGGGAAAGGCGGAAATGGAGGCCTTTGAAAATTTTGCCCATAGATGTAGAGTCCCTGAGGTTTTTAAATTTGTAGCTATACTTTTGCAGACTATTAAAAAAGGTAATTCTCAGATGGCTTCTATGCTAAGGCTTCTTTCAAATGAATGTTGGATTATGAGAAGAAACACAGCTAAAACACTAGGGGAAGAGGCATCGACGAAGCTCTTATTTCCTATGATGATGATATTATGTGCTATTTTGATAATTGTTTTAACACCTGCTGTTTTAGCTTTATATAGTATGTAAATAAGTGTCGGTGTTGAAGGGGGGTGACGTTTTGTTAAAGCTTTTATCAAGATTAATATATGAAGAGGACGGATTAGGAACAGTAGAATTGGTTCTTCTTTTGGCAATTCTTGTAGGACTTGCATTAATGTTTAGAAAAGCAATAGTCGAGTTTGTACGTAATATATTAGCTAACATAACTAGTAATGAGATAGATCCAAAGGAAATTGAATCAACAATTTAGTACCCTATTGATAGGAAGCATATGCTTTGTTCATATGCTTCCTAAGGCTATTGAAGGTGAAAATAATTATTCAAAAAAAAGCTGTTAAAGAGGATTGAAGATATATGACTAAGGATTGTAATAAAAGGGGCAGCATGACGGTTGAACTTGCACTACTATTACCTTTAATATTGTACTTGATATTATCTATAGTTTATATTCTTTTATTGCTATACCAATATGCATATTTACAAGCATCACTAAACTCTATTGTAGCAGACGGAGCTACTGCCTGGGGAAAAATAAAGACCTCGTCAAGCCCTAGTAATTCAATGAATAAAGAAGAAATCAATCAACTTTTAAGGGCGGGCTACATAGAAAAAAAATATCTAAATAGCCACCTATATTGGAGATTTGGGATATTTGATGACAAATTGGAAAAGAAGGAGTTTATTAAGGAATATGTTTTAGAAGCCCTTGATGGACATCAATTGTTGAAGGCGAAGGATAAAATAGTTGATGTAGAATTCAAGGACTATTTTGTATATAAAAAATTGATTGTTAACATTTCCTATACCTATGAAACTCCAATATACTTACCAAAAAGTCTTTTTAAGTTAAATAATGGATATAAAATTAATCTTCAGGCAGAATCGGTTTTAATTGATGCACCGGAGACAATAAGAAACACAGACTTTGTACTAGATCTTATGGATAGCTATGAGACTACATCTATAGTAAAAGAAAAGTACTTTAATTTGATAAATGACGCCAGTAATAAGATTAGGGAATTTATAAATCAGGGGGATAGTGATGAAAGATAACTGCCAAAGAGGAGCCATTACCGTTTTCTTAAGTATAGTGTTAATGATATTTATAATTCTTGCTGGTGTTATAGTAGATGGAGTCAGATTAAGAATAAGTGAGGTTCAGGTAAAACGCTCATCAAGACTATCATTACAATCGGTATTGGCAGGCTATAATTCAAACCTAAAGGAAGATTATGGACTATTTGCTTTAGATTATGATAATGAGATACAACTAAAGGATGCTTTTATGTATTATATGCAAAAAAATCTTAGTATTACAGAAGATATTCCAAGCATTGAGTTTTATCTGGATAACGATGAGGATATTTCCTATTGGGATATTTACGATTATACAATTGAAAAAATTTCCTTAACACCTGTGTACTCGTTAAATGATGATGAAATAATAAGAAATCAAATACTGGAGCACATGAAGTTACGAGGTCCACAAAAAATAGTAGATGAATTTCTCCACAAGCTTTTTGAATTCAACAAGTATCAAAAATCAGTAACAGCCTTTAAAAAAAAGCTTGATATAGAAGAAGAGCTGTATCAACTAGCTGTGCTACAAGATAATCTGGAAACAGTAGTTTCCCAAGCTAATAAATTTAATAGTGGACACCTTAAAGATAGTTCAAATATTCTTATCAGCAATATTAAAGATATATATAAATATCAAAAACAGCAAGAAAGCCTATTACAAGAATTAGACTCCCTTAGAAGGAATCAAACTGAGGAAGATACTGAAAATATCAATAGATTAATGCTTAAATTGTATGAAATAGATACCAGTATTGGTATTTTAGTAAACGAAATTATAGGTTTACAGAAGGAAATCGGCAATACAGTAACCAATTTCTTAGCAGTAAATAGAGAAGCATTAGCACTAGTAGATTTAATAGAGATTAAGAGCAAAAAAATAATCATTCTTATTGATGAATTAGAAGGGGAAATTGATGATGAAGAAAGTGATATAAATAATGAACTTAAAAAAGATGTTGAGAAATTTAAGAGAATTATTAATAAAAAAGAAGTGGAGGAAGTTGTAGATTTAGCAAAAGAAAATATAGCTCATCTAGAAGAAGCTAAAGCTGCTATTGAAGAAGCAGACATCCAAACAAATAGCTTAAGTATAGATACTATAAAGATAATTGAGGATAAAATTAACGAATTTCAAGGGCATGTAGCGCAATATAAAACCATGAATTATTCTAAACCCAAAGTAGATGAATTAGATGAAGATGGTATTGAAATAGTTGATGACAGGAAAACAATTGCAGTTGAGACGAAAAAATTTTTAAAGGACAAACAAAATATTATAACAAAAAAAATTGATGATTCAGTATTTCAAAGCTTACCTTCAAAAGGCAAAAATATCACACTTGAAGATGATGACGTGGAATTTGATACTGATAAAGGAAAAAACGGCTTTGCATTTGTAAGCTTCGATTTCTTAAGTACCTTGATGTTTAATAGCAGCAAAAATGGATTCATTGATATACGAGACGAAGCATATATCAATGAATATATAATAGGAACCTTTAAAAGCTACGTTTCAGACAAAGATAACTTTACTAGAGATCTTAGGAACATAAATAAAGCATCAAGAAAAGCCTTCTTTGATTATGAAGTGGAATACATATTATATGGCTCTCAATCTCAAGCAGAGAATATATTGAAGGCCAAAAGAGATATTTTAGCAATACGATTTGTATTTAATGTATTAAATGTATATCAATCACCTGAACTTGTAAAAAAGGCAACAGTTATTGCCTCAAGCATCGCACCATTACTGGGGGGTGCTTCTATGCCATTAATTAAAACACTTATTCTGTGTGGATGGGCAATGGTATATTCGATAGAGGATGTAATAGATTTAATGCAGGGAAAAGAAGTTAACCTCTTTAGAAAGAATAAAACTATTAAATTTAACTATGAAGATTATTTAAGAATATTGCTGTTGAGGCCAGGAATGAAAAAAATGAAATTGGATCGAACTAAGGATCTAATTCAAATTAATTTAAGTGAAATTCATGAGGAAAATTTCACCATAGAGAATCTATTTACATTTGTAAGTGTTGATATAGTTTATTCCATTAAATATTTATTTATTAATAACCCATTACTTATGGAGAATAATGAATCAGTTAAGAATAGATATTTTAATAAAATACAGCTATGGCATGGATATTAAGAGGAGATTAGGATGAGTTGGAGAGACTTAAGGAAAAAAGGATCAATTACTGTTGAAGCTGCTATAGTACTACCATTTTTTATAAGTATAATTTTAACTATAGGCTTTATATCAAGAACATTATACCTACATGAATTAATTCAGCATGGTATAACTGAAACAGCCAATGAAGTTGCTTCAATAGGTTACATTTATCATAAAAGTGGTATACGAGATTTACAAAAAGATCTAGAGGATGGATTAGCCGAAAAGTCTGAACCTATTAAAGAACATATAAATACAGTCCGACAATCCTATGATAATATTACTGAAACACAAAAAAGTATAGTTAATATAATTCAAGGAACTCAAATATCTGCTAATGATACTGTAGAGCAACTGAAGGAGGGATCATTGCATAACCCAATTGAAGAATTAAACAGTCTCATTGGATTAGTTGGTGAAGTGATATGGAATAAAGGAAAAACAGATTTAGAAAGGCTTCTTATCCAACAACTAATTAATAAGCACTTAATAACAAATAAGCAAAATGATATTAACAAAAGGCTTATAGCATTAGGTGTCATCGATGGATGGAAGGGGCTAGATTTCCAGAGATCTACCTTTTTCAACAGAAATGACGAAATAAATATAATTGTTACCTATAAAATAAATACATTTCCTTTAAGAATAATTAAAGAGATTCCTATAATGCAAAGAGTAACCGTTAGGGCTTGGATGGGTGGAGGGAAGCTAATTTCGTCAGAAGCAGAAAACAGTATTTCTTATGAAAGTAATATTCCACAAGATTTGGTAGATGAGGTAATTGAGGCAGGCTTTGACATTTGGAGCTTACCTGTACTTGAAAGGGGAAGGGCAATTAAGGAAATATTAAATAGAAACTTAGATCAGCAATTTCCTATAATTGACCACTTTGAAAATCGGACGGTAGAAAGCATAAGAAGTCATGATACTAGACTTATCAGTAATACAGATAGAGGCTTGTTTTATCAAATAACTTCAGATATAAGAAGATTGGATGACTTTACAGAAAGAACATACAAGGGTATTACAATAAAACCAGAGGATTATGATAATAAACTATTGACGATTGTTATTCCAGATATAGATCTTAGTGATGAGCAGATAAAAAGCCTACGAGATGCTAAATATTACGGATTAGAAAGAAACATTACCATTAGAATATTTATTATGAAGTAATGGAGGGCTTAATGAAAAAATATAATATTTTAATTTTAATACTGATTTCAATTTTAGCCATTATTAAGATAGCACTAAATAATGGCATTAACGCTATTTCAATTGCTTATAGCTCACTGATTATTCTATTGTGTATAGCGGCTTGTTTTGATATGAAAACTTGGATTATTCCTGATAAGCTGATTGTTGTAGCTATTGGACTAGGATTAATAGCAAAAGCTTTTAGAAATGATATTACTTTTTTGAATATCATATTAGGGGGACTGCTTGCCGGAGGAATAATATTCACCATCCAGTATATATCAAAAGGTAGTATTGGCCTGGGAGATGCAAAGCTATTTGCTTGCATTGGTGTATTCCTTGGAGTATGGAATACTATTGTAGCTATGCTATTAGCTACTATTTTCAGTGGAATGATAGGCTTGCTTCTATTAATAATTGGAAAAGCCAGTCGTAAAAGCATAATGCCCTTTGCCCCATTTATTTTAGTCTCTACTATTATTACTATACTCTATCAGTAGTGTGAAAGGATGATTAAAATGACTATAATAAAAGAAAAATTTCAGATAAATTATGAGACTAATTCAAATGGAAGCTATTTAGTGTTAAAAATGTTGGCGGCAGAAAAGGTAATTAGACATCAAATAGAAATACTCTCAAGTAATGAATATTCAAAAATTTTACCTGTTAATTTAAATCAAAAGGATGGAAGCCTATATATTTTTTATAATATTACTTCAAGACAAAAGCTTTCTCAAATATTAGAAAGAAGGAAGTTAAAAAAATTAGAGTTTATTGATATTTTAATAGGTATATGTAGAACAGTTACTCAAAGTAGTAATTATCTATTATTTTATAGTAACTTTTTAATACATGAAGAGTATATTTATGTTAATCCATCAGATCTTGATATATCCTTGGTATATATGCCATTTGAAGTTGATAAAGAAAGCTTTAATTCTGATTTTATTAAGCTAGTTAATAAGCTTATAATTCATATTGATACAAAGGATGATATTAATGATGACTTCATTCAACAGGTGTTAATACAGTTAAGCAGTGAAAATTTCAATTTCAGTACATTTTTGAAACATTTAAAGGAGACCAGGTTGTCGGATGCAAATAAAATAAATCCTCCATTAAATAAAATTCTGCACCAAGAAAACATTCTAAAACTACAAGAAAAAAAGTATAAAGAAAAATTTAGTAGTGAAGCTCCCCATAATATATTGAATGATAAAGCTGAAGCTATTGGCAAAGTACTATTTAAAAATAAGACCAAAAAGGAGAATGGATTATCTTTGAAAAACAAGCTTATGGCTATAATAGTACAAGTGCTACTAATTTCTTCGATTGCTCTCCTTCTATTAGAATCAAATATTATACTAAATGAAGAGGGATTGTTTGATTTTACCGCTTTAATGGGATCTTTAATAGTTGCTGGAGTAATAGATTACTTAGTTATGAAAAAAATAATTTTTGCAGACAACATAATAACAGAAAAGAGAATCTCTTTAAATAATGATAAAAAAGCAAATGAAGTTGAAGTTGATTATAAAGAGAAAAATAATTTTAAAAACAGAATAGAAAAGCTTCACCCAATAAACATAAACAAACAAGAAATCTCCAATTGCTCAGAATTTAGTAACCTATCAAAGAAAGCACTTACTAACAAAAATGCTGACAATAATCTCGACACAATGATTATTTCAATAGAGGAAGAAAAAGAAGCATTTCTTGAATGTGTGAAGGATGGACTTGCAGAAAAAACTGTCATAGATACAAAGAAGTTTATTGTTGGCAAGCTTATTGATCATGTGGATTTTGTTATTTCTAGTAGGGCTGTAAGTAGAATTCATGCAGAAATATTCTTTCGTGAAGATGAATACTACTTACTGGATCTTAATTCAAAAAATGGAACCTTCGTTAATGGTAAACAAATTAGTAGCAATAAGCCCTATAAAATTAATGATAATGATACTATTAATTTTGCTGATAGAGAATATAGATTTACCAGAGCTTTTTAATATAATAATCTAAATAAATGGAGATAAATATGCGTAAAAGAAAATTTTTGGTTACTGCATGTAGTCAGCAAGGGTATGTAAAAAAAACCAATCAAGACCAAATTCTTATTAAGATAGGTGAAGATATAACTGGTGAAATGGGATTGTTTATTGTAGCTGATGGAATGGGAGGACTAAGTAAAGGAGAGCTGGCCAGTCAAATGGCTATTGAAATATTTAAGGATTGGTGGGCACAGCGACTAACGATATTATTAAAAAATTATTGTCAGACAATGGTTTGTAATGAGCTGCTAGACATATTTAGTGTTATTAATAGAAGGATAAATGAATATGCCAGAAAGGTAAATATACAAATGGGTACTACATTGTCTGCTTTATTTATCTATCAGGATGATTTTATAATTACACATATTGGAGACAGTAGATTATATCAGATAACTGATGGATCTCTAAGTCAGTTGACGCAAGACCATTCATGGGTAGCCGAACAAGTTGAGTTGGGCCGTATAAGTGAAAAAGAAGCAAAAGTTCACTCCAAAAGAAATTTATTAACTCAAAGCATGGGTGTGAACAAGGAAGTAAGACCTTATCAAAAAAAAGGAAAACTAAAAACTAATGGTATAATTTTAGTATGTAGCGACGGATTTTATAAAGACTTAGATGATAATGAAATGGAGTTTGTTTTTAGAGAACATAAGAATAATATTGATGCAATAATATCAGAGGTTATCGAAATTATCCTTAGTAGAGGAGCTACAGATAATTTTTCTGCAATTATAGTATCATATTTCTACGCATAATATTTCTGTCATTTCTATTGATTATTTTCTTATAATCAAATTCTAATTATTATAAATTATAATAGGTAAACAATTTTATCTAATAATGTAAAAAGAGAGTATTTATCTTATATATTGAGAAAAAGGTGTAAGAATTTACAGACAATTTAATATGTGGTATTATAGTTTTATGTATAAACTATATATTTCCAATGATTTACTATCCACTTCATGTTTAAATAGTTTAGCATCAAACATTTTATGGGGGAATGCTTTTATGAAGGGAAATGATGAAAACCATAGTAATTTATTTATATTTTTAATACTTCTACTATTTGTTCTCATTCCTTTATCAGCATGTGCAAATCCCAAAGTTATAAGTGCAGATTTAAATTATTGGAAGGAAGAAATAAATACAGAAGAAATAGTATTTTCATTTGAAAAGCTAGAGGGAGAAAACCAACGAGTTTTAAGACTAGAACCTGAAAAGGAATATCTGATTGAATATGAGTTAAGATTTGATAGGGGACTATTTGATGTTTTCATTACCGATAGTGATGGTGAAGTGCTATTTTTCAGGTTAGGTACTGAGGAAATAAAGAAAAATTTATTACTTGAGTTGGAAGGGAATGTTAATCTACATATGATTGGTGGAACTGTTAAATTAAAGGCTACCGATGAAGTATTTAATATTATTGTAAAGGGAGATGGGGAAGCAGCTGGTTATTTGAAAATCAACTGGATTGAAGTTAATTAGCAAAATACTAAATTGAGGGGGATATCCATTGGGAAAAATCGCATTTTTTATTTATGATGATATGGCAGACTTTGAAATAACCTTTGCCGCCCATTTGTTAGGCACTAATGGTTATGAAATAGTAACCATCGCATATGAAGATAAGCTTATCAGAAATAAAACTGGGGTACAATACAAGCCTCTAAAACAGGTTAAGGATATAATTAATGAAGATATAGAGGGTTTAATAATTACGGGAGGCTGGAATGGTGAAATAAGGCCAGAATTAATGGACTTAATTCATAAAGTTAATAGCAAAGATAAGCTATTGGCAGCAATATGTGCAGGTCCAAGATATTTAGCTAAAGCAGGAATTCTTAACTCCTTTAAATACACTACTTCTATTTCAGAATGGACTGAAACTCATAATCAAAACTTTGGTGATGATAAAGACCCATTTCCTAGAGAAAACTATATTTTTGATAAAGTAATTAGAGATAGGAATGTTATCACGGCACAGGGAACAGCATTTATAGATTTTGCAGTAGAAATATGCGATTGGTTTAAACTGTTTAAAGATAATGAAGAAAAAGTAAGCTTTTTAAACTCTTTTAAAGGTATTGACTGTTAAATATCATCCATTTTGTATGGGCAGACGACTATGTCTGCCTTTTTATCTTTTTGCATTTGGTATAAAGATGGACTCTCCGTATTCATCTATTCCAAATTCGCCTATAAGCTGTTGCCCTTTTTCCGATAGAATCCAGTCTATAATTTGCTGACCATCAAAATTATTAATTTTATTATGCTTTTCTGGATTTACTGCTATAATCCCATACTGATTATATAATCTACTATCTCCTTCAATAATAATTTCCAAATCAGTTTTATCTCTTAATGTCAAGAATGTACCTCTGTCTACCAGGGCGTAGCCTTGCAGCTCATCTGTCATAAGGATTATCTGTCCCATTCCTTGCCCTGTTGATAAATACCAGTTTCCCTTTGGCACAAGATTAAGATCCCTCCAAAAGGTTAATTCTGCCTTATGGGTACCAGAATCATCACCCCTAGAAAGAAAGGTGGTCTGAGTTTCGTAAATTAGGTGTAAAGCCTTTAGAATATCACCCTTGGCTTGATTTCTTATATCAATAAAATCTGATTTTGGTCCTATTAACACAAAGTCGTTATACATTACATCAAAACGGTCTATACCATGACCATCTGAAACAAATACTTCCTCTGCTGCTTTTGAGTGTACAAGTAATATATCAACCTCGCCAGTTTCGCCTAGCTTTAAAGCTTGCCCTGTTCCAACAGAAATTACTTTAACATCTACCCCAGTATCTTCTTGAATATAGGGAATTAAAAAATCAATTAGTCCACTGTTTTCTGTACTAGTGGTGGTTGCAAGCATAACTGTGTTAGCACCATTTGCTACTTCCTCAGCAGTTGATATTTGGGAATTTACTGTTTTCATAAGTGCATAAGCAAGTAGTATTAAAAAGACTATAATTATTATAGGATACTTATATTTTTTCATTGCTACCTCCACCTCATAATTTATATACATAATACTTATAATAACTTGTGAGTTAAGTATATACTATCTATTTCTAAATAATGTGTCAATGTATTGTTTTTACAATTAGTTTAGCCAATTATTTAACAGCTAGTATTATAATTATTAAGAGCTTTTCACTTTTTTATATTATTAATATCTGATAAAATATAGTATAATATATCAGTTGGCAAGCATAATCAAATGAGGTGTGGTAATGGAGAATGAGAATGGCAGTAAAAGAGGAATAGGAATATTAGGAGGTACATTTGATCCTATTCATTTAGGACATCTATACATAGCTGAAGCTGTTAGGGAAGAACTATCACTTAAGGAAATTGTCTTTATTCCTACAGGTATGCCACCCCATAAGCTGCAATTAAAGGTCACAGACTCTTTTCACCGCTTAAAGATGGCACAAATAGCTACTAATTCTAATAATTATTTTTCTGTTACAGATATAGAAATTAATAGGCAAGGACCATCATTTACTATTGATACAATGTCTCTTTTACAGAAGGCTTATCCAAGTAGGACAAGACTATATTTTATCACTGGTGAAGATGCATTTTTGACCTTTGAAGATTGGAAATGTTATCAAACACTATTAAGTACTATTAGTTTTGTAATTGTTACGAGATTAGGTAATAGAGATAATGAGTTGAATAATAAGATTAATAATTTTAAAGAATTATATAATGCAGACATTACATGGCTTTCAATTCCAAGCTTAGAAATATCATCGACTGATATTCGTAGGAGAGTTAAGGAAGGAAAAAGCATTAAGTATCTTGTATCAGAAGGAGTTGAGCTCTATATTGAAAAAAAAGGACTTTACCGAGACTAACGATGTATTGATGGATACTTATTTATTAAATAATATTAAAGAAAACTTAAAGGAAGTTATATCTAACAAAAGATATATTCATACTATGGGAGTTGTAGATGCAGCCGTATATCTAGCAGAAAAATACGGTGAGAATTGTCATAAAGCAGCAATTGCCGCTGTGCTGCATGACTACGCAAAGGATTTTTCCGAAAAAGCCTTAAAGGAATATATTAAAGAGAATCAAATAAAGGTAGATGATATTCTTACTAAAGCATATCAGTTGCTCCATGGTAAAGTGGCGGCATCTATTGCTGAGAAGGATTATAATATTAGTGATAAAGATATATTAAATGCTATAGAAAATCATACGACTGGTAGAAAAAACATGAGTAAATTAGAAAAAATAATATATCTCTCGGATTTTATTGAGGTGGGGAGAAGCTACCCTGCTGTTGATGAGTTAAGGTTAATAGCAGAGGAAGACTTAGATAAAGCTGTTTTAAAAGCTTTAGATAATACAATTGTTTATGTTTTAAGCATTAATAAGCTGCTGCACCCCAATACCATTGAGGCGAGAAATGAAATATTAATGAACATTGAATAAAAATATGAGGTGACATATGACTAAAGGTAAAAAACTAATTATAATTGTGTTAATCCTCTTAATGGTAAGTGCATTCCCATTAGGAGTTTTGCTTAACAAAATTACTGCAAGTGGCTTCGACGATAGTGGTTTTCTGAGCTACTTTAGTAAAAAAGACGATAAGATAAATATTTTAGTATTTGGTGTAGATGCACTAAATAAGGACAGTGTGAGAAGAAGTCGTTCAGACTCTATTATGTTATTTAGCATGAACTCTTCTGGTAAAGATCCAGTTCTGATTTCGATACCAAGAGATACGATAGTAGACATTCCCGGCAGACAGAGGCCTGAAAAGGTAAATCATGCCCATGCCTATGGTGATGTAGAGCTTTTGGTTGAGACTGTAGAAAACTTATTTGATATAAAAATAGACCACTTTATTAGAGTAAACTATAAAGCGGTAGAGGAAATGGTGGACGCTCTAGGAGGTGTAGAAATAGATGTACCTATGGATATGAGGTATAATGATCCCTATGACAAACCGCCGCTACATATTAATATATCAAAAGGTCTTCAGATACTAGATGGTAAAAATTCAGTTCATTTTTTAAGGTTTAGAAAAGGATACGCAAATCAAGATTTGGGTCGTATCGAAGCACAGCAAAATTTTGTTGTAGCTCTAAAAAAGAAGGTATTATCACCAAGTGTGATACCTAAAATTCCTCAACTAATTGAGATTTTCCATGAGCATGTAGATACAAATATAACTCAAGGAGCAATGCTTAAGTTAAGCTCCAATTTCATTAAGTTTAATCAAGAAGAGCTAACTCGCTTTACATTACCTGGCAATGCAAGGACTGTCAACGGAGTTGCTGGATATTTTGTTGATGAAGAGGAATTAAAGAGAATAAAAATTGAACTTTCTGAAGATAAACAGACGGTAGGTAGGGTTGCTGTATTAAATGGCTGTGGAGTAAAAAATATTGCTACTAAGTATGCTTCTAAGCTTGAAGATGAAAATATTTCTATCGAAAGTATTGGGAATCATGAAAACTATGATGTGGAGGTTTCATTTATTGAATTTAGACAGCCCTTTAAAAAGCAAGCTCAAGAGATGGGTAAGCTGTTGGGAATAAAGGATATCAGGGAAAGTGATTCATTAGCTGAGGGTGAATTTGATATAAATGTTATAATTGGAAAAGACCTAGATATATAAAACTGTCGAATTGATTACAATATTTAATCATATACTTTATGGAATATTGATATCGATTAATGGGGGGCAATCATGGAGACAATAATTACTGTAATATTATTTATTGTAGGTCTAGTGGTTATAATTAAAGGTGGAGATTGGTTTGTAGAATCTGCTGTTTGGCTAGCAAAGGTAACAGGGATACCAAGTGTTTTGATTGGTGCTACAATAGTTAGCATAGCAACAACATTACCAGAGCTATTGGTATCTTCAATCGCTACATATCAGCAATTCTATGATGTGGCTATTGGGAATGTGGTTGGTTCTATGGCTTGTAATATTGGTCTTATTTTAGGGACAACAGCTATTCTTTCACCAGTAAAAATAAAAAGAGGAAATTTTACAATTAAAAGTTTATTTATGCTAATAACAGCTATAGTACTATGGCTTCTTGCAAAGGATAAAATTATTACCTCCAAAGAGGGTAACATTCTACTTGTATTGTTTGTAGTATATATTATAATGAATATATTGGAATTCAGAAATAAAGGAAAGAAGGATTCTAAAGAGTACAGTACAGTTAAATTTGGTAGAGCCTACGCAGGAAAAAACATGTTAAAGTTTGTTTTAGGAGCTATATTTATAATTATTGGAGCCCGGTTACTAGTAACAAATGGTGTTGAAATAGCCAATCTATTAGGTATACCAGATCAGGTTATTAGTTTAACTTTAATTGCACTAGGAACATCTATGCCAGAGCTAATTACTGCAATAACCTCCATTATAAAGGGACATTATGGTATATCAATAGGAAATATTCTGGGTGCTAATGTTCTTAACATGGTTATGGTGGTTGGTGTTTCTTCAAAAATTGCTGAGCAGGGTTTAGTAATAAGCTATCAAAATGTTATGTTAGGAGCAACTATATATAATATACCTCAAACCTTATATCTCGATTTACCTGTAACAGTAATTATGATGACTATTATTGTACTGAGTGGTCTAATTTTTGGTAAAATTAGCAGGTGGACTGGATTATTAGTTCTGAGTATTTATTGCTTTTATTTATTTACACTAGTAAAACTATTTTTATAATGAGGAGGAAGTTGATGGATAATCAATTGATGGAGCTTGTAGAAAGAACGGTACAATTTATTGATAGTAAGCATGGAGAAGACATTTCAGTTTTAGACATTTCAAAAATTTCATCTATCTGTGATTATTTTATAATTGCCAGTGGCTCATCTGTTAGGCAAGTTAAATCAATATCTGATGAAGTTGAAGATCAATTGGCTAAATTAGATGTTTTGCCTCGACATAAGGAAGGCTATTTTAATGGAAGATGGATTTTATTAGATTATGGAGATATCGTCATTCACTTATTTCATGAGGAAGATCGAGCCTTCTATAATTTAGAAAGAATCTGGAAGGATGGAAGTATAGTTAATATTGACAAAATTGTGAATAATAATATATAATCTAAAATAGCATATTTCTTTATTTTATATATAAAACAATAAAAAATCATTATGTGTAAGGAGTAGTAAACAAGTTTTGCATTTCAGAGAACTGGTGGTTGCTGCGAACCAGTATAGCAAATTGTTGAACTTACCTTTTAAAATCACTATTAGGATGGGTTCCTATATCAACCATGAAGTGGACTTTCAGTCAATTAGGGTGGTACCGCGGGCATTGCTCGTCCCTAAAATGACTAGAAAGTTTTTTTATATTTTAAATAATCAACAACAGGAGGAGTATAGAATGGCAAATTATCCTTTTAAGGAAATTGAAGTAAAATGGCAAAACTATTGGACCGAAAATTCTGTTTTTAAAACAACTGAAAATAATCTTCCCAAATATTATGTCTTGGAAATGTTCCCATATCCTTCAGGGAAAATTCATATGGGACATGTTAGAAATTATTCAATAGGTGATGTTGTAGCCCGTTTTAAGAAAATGCGAGGGTTTAATGTATTGCACCCAATGGGGTGGGACGCCTTTGGGTTGCCAGCTGAAAATGCTGCTATTAAGCATGATATTCATCCAGATATTTGGACAAGAAAAAATATAGAAGAAATGAAGCTACAATTAAATACCCTTGGATTAAGCTACGATTGGGAGCGTGAGGTTTCAACCTGCAGTCCTGAGTACTATAAGTGGACCCAGTGGCTATTTTTGCAATTTTACAACAAGGGCTTAGCATATAAAAAAGAGTCTCGTGTAAACTGGTGTACATCATGTGAGACAGTTCTTGCAAATGAGCAGGTAGTTGGAGGATTATGTGAAAGATGCGATAGTAAAGTAATTAAAAAAATGCTCAATCAATGGTTTTTCAAAATTACTGATTATGCAGAAGAGCTTCTACAGGATATTGATAATCTAGATGGATGGCCAGAAAAGGTCAAGATAATGCAAAGCAATTGGATCGGAAAAAGTACAGGAGCCGAAATAGATTTTCCAATTAATAATAGTGATAAAACCTTAAAGGTTTTTACAACTCGACCAGATACTATATTTGGAGTAACATACATGGTTCTTGCTCCTGAGCATCCATATGTTGCTGAGATGGTTAAGGGGACAGAATACGAGGATAAGGTAGAGGCTATAATTTCAAAGCTTCAGCATATGTCTGATATCGAGAGAACATCTACAGATATTGAAAAGGAAGGTATTTTTATTGGTCAATACTGTAGTAATCCTATATCCGGTAAGAAAATACCTATTTATATAGCAAATTATGTGTTAATAGACTATGGTACAGGTGCAATCATGGCAGTTCCTGGTCATGACCAGAGGGACTTGGAATTTGCAAGGAAGTATAACATTGAGGTTATCCCAGTAATTAAGCCTGAAGAAGAGGAAGACTTTAAAATAGAAAATGTTGCCTACGATGGTGATGGAGTTATGGTGAACTCTGGTGAATTTGATGGGATGAAAACTGGTGAGGCATATGAAAAAATATGTGAATTAATAGAGGAAAAACAGGCAGGTAAAAAAACCATAAGCTATCGTCTTAGAGATTGGCTACTATCTAGACAACGATATTGGGGTACACCTATTCCTATTATCTACTGTGATGATTGTGGAACAGTACCAGTAGAAGAAGAAAATTTACCAGTTGCTTTACCGACTGATATTAAATTCACTGGGACAGGACTCTCGCCTTTAACGACTAGTGAATCATTCCTTCAAGCTAAATGTCCCAAGTGTGGTAAGCTGGGCAAAAGAGAAACCGATACTATGGACACATTTGTTGATTCTTCTTGGTATTTTTTAAGATATACCGATTCCAATAATGCAAAACTACCCTTTGATAAAGATAAGGCAAATTACTGGATGCAGGTAGATCAGTATATTGGAGGGGTTGAGCATGCTATACTTCATCTTCTTTATGCTAGATTCTTTACTAAGGTTATCAAAGATTTAGAGCTAACAGATGTTTCAGAGCCATTCGAAAATCTTTTAACCCAAGGGATGGTTCTAAAGGATGGAGCTAAGATGTCTAAATCTAAGGGCAATGTAGTGAGTCCTGAAGAAATAATTGAAAAATATGGAGCAGATACAGCAAGACTTTTTGTATTATTTGCAGCACCACCAGAAAGAGACTTAGAATGGAGTGATCAAGGAGTCGAAGGCTGCTTCCGATTTCTAAATAGAGTGTGGCGACTAGTAGTTGATGCCACAGAAAACAATCTATATGATAGAAAAACAGACTCTCAATCTAAGGACGATAAAAATCTGAAGTATGTTATTCATAATACAATTAAAAGAGTAACTGAGGATGTTGAAGGACGTTTTAACTTTAATACTGCAATTAGTGCAATTATGGAGCTGGTAAATGAACTATATAAATATAAAGAAAACGATACAATTGACGGAAAGCTCCTTAAGGAGGGAGTCAACACAGTTATTATTCTCTTAGCCCCCTTTGCACCTCATATTGTTGAGGAACTATGGGAGAATAATTTGGATGAAGGAAGCGTACATCAAGCAAGCTGGCCTGTATACGATAAAGAGGCGATTGTAAAAGATGAAGCTGAGGTTGTTATTCAAATAAACGGTAAGCTAAAGGATAAAATCACAGTTCCATCTGGTACTGCTAAAAGTGACCTGGAAGAAATTGCTTTAAGAAGTGAAAAGGTTAAAACCTTTATTGAAAATAAAACAATTGTTAAAATAATATGTGTTCCCAATAAGCTTGTGAATATTGTAGTTAAGTAAAGGAGGATAATATGTCTAAGAGTATACATCCAATATTAATTAGTATGATCCCTTTAGTGGAAGGCCTTGCTAAAACCTTCGGACGGAATTGCGAAATAGTCCTAAATGAAATAAGTGACAGTAAAAGATCTATAATAGCTATTTCAAATGGACATGTAACTGGTCGTTCTGTAGGAAGTCCAATGCTAGAAGCGGGAGTTAAGGCAGTAAGAAAGGGCAATGATGCCGACAATATTTTAAATTATAGCAATAAAAGCTCAGATGGAAAAATTCTTAAATCCTCTACTATGTTTGTACGTGATGATAAGAATGAAATAATTGGCTGTCTATGTATTAATATCGATATCTCAGAATTTGTAGTAGCACAAAAAGCACTAGAAGAGCTAATAAAAACTGATATTAAGGGAGAAATAAACCTTGGTGATTTTGCAAGCAATAATGTAAATGATGTACTAATGAATATTGTAACAGATACTCTAGAAGCAAATGGAAAACCTGTTGCTTATATGAATAAGGATGAAAAGGTAACCATTGTTAAGAAATTGGATGAACAAGGAGCCTTCCTTATTAAAGGAGCAATTGATTATGTAGCAAAAATATTATGTGTTTCAAGGTACACCATATATAATTATTTAGATGAAATTAGAGTAAATGGATAAAGGAGGAAATTAAATGTCAGAAGTAATTAATACCCAAAAGGCACCTGCTGCAATTGGCCCCTATTCACAAGCAATCAAGGCTGGTAATATGCTATTTGTTTCTGGGCAAATTCCTTTTGTTCCCGAGACTATGGAATTGGTTTCGGAAGATGTAAAGGAGCAAACAAAGCAATCATTAGAGAACTTGAAGGGGATTCTAGAAGAGGCTGGCTTCTCACTAAATGATGTTGTTAAAACTACAGTTTTTATCAAAGACATGAATGAGTTTGCCTTAATAAATGAGGTGTATGCCACCTACTTTATTGACAATAAGCCAGCAAGAGCATGCGTAGAGGTTGCTAGATTACCGAAGGATGTTAAGGTTGAAATTGATGCAGTTGCTATAAAAGGGTAGATAAAAGAATTAGAGGATTCGAGAAATCGAATCCTTTTTGTTGTAGACAAACCCTGATATTTTCAAGACTACGTAAACCCGCTCGGAACTAAAGAAAGAATGAGCTTAAGATAATCAGGAATTTTCAAAACTCACTATGGCTCAAACAGTTGAAAATCCACATCTGATTATCTTTTCGCTCTTTTCATTCTAACCTCGCTAACCGTTTACTTAAGTTTTAAAAATCGTGTTTGTCAGTAAAAATATACTTTGTCTTCAGTCTAGAGGAATCGAGAAATCGAATCCTCTTTTTTGTGAATAATTATAGCTGATTAATTGAAAAATATAAAAGAAATTACATCAGAAATAAATGGAAGGGAAGAAAAAAATAATGCTAGATCCGCTAAAGCTACAGCCTCAAAATGACCTTGAAAAGGAATTACCAAAGGAAAAATATGATGAACTAGAAGAATATATCAATCAATTACCTGAAACGGAAGGTACCTTAATTCAAGTCCTTCATAAGGCACAGGAGATTTTCGGATATTTACCAAGAGATGTACAGCTATTTATTGCCAGAAAGCTTGGTGTTAGTGGTGCAAAGGTATATGGAGTTGTAAGCTTCTATAATTATTTCGACGATAGACCAAGGGGAGAATATCTTATAAACGTTTGTACAGGAACAGCCTGCTTTGTGAAGGGCTCCAGTAACATAATGGAAATATTGTCAGATGAACTAGGTGTTAAATCTGGGGAAACGACAGCTGACGGGAAGTTTACATTGAATGGAGTAAGATGTATAGGTGCCTGTGGGTTAGCACCAGTTATAGTAGTTGGTGACAAAGTTTATGGACGTGTTAAACCAGAAGAAATCACTGGAATCCTAGGAAAGTATAGAAGGGAGGAACATTGATTATATGAAGTCTTTAGAAGAGCTAAAGGAAATAAGGGAGAAGGCACAGAAAAAAATAGATTTACGTAAGCTAGGAGATAAAGATGATATAAAAATTATGGTAGGTATGGGAACCTGTGGTATTGCAGCTGGAGCAAGAGGTACCATGGAGTCGTTGTTGGAGGAAATTAATAAGAATAGTATAGAAAATGCATATGTGGTTCAAGTGGGATGTATGGGACAATGTCATTGTGAACCACTTGTGCAGGTTAATTATCCAAATAAAGAACCAGTTCTATATGGAAATGTAACATCTGAGAAAGCAAGTGAAATTATAAAACAGCATATTTTGGAGGGAAAGGTCGTTGAAGCATTAGTAATAGAAGGATCTGTCCATAAAAACTAGATCATTGGAGGGAAGCAAGTGAAAAGACATCGCCTACATATGTTAGTTTGCGGAGGTACAGGTTGTCACTCACAAGATAGTGAAAAGCTGATAAAGGCCTTAGACATTTTGGTTAAAAAAAATGGATATGAAGATGAGGTTAAAATAGTAAACACTGGGTGCTTTGGATTTTGTGAAAAGGGTCCTATAATAAAAGTGCATCCTGATAATATTTTCTATGTAGACGTAAAACCCAGTCATGCAAAAAAAATATTTGAAGAGCATATTGTTAAAGGAAGAAAGGTAGAGGAATTACTTTATGAAGAGCCTAATTTTCATCAGAAGGTTGAGCATCAAAGAGATATGTCCTTCTATAAAAAGCAGCATCGTATAGCTTTAAGGAACTGTGGCTTAATTGATCCGGAAAATATTGAAGAATATATTGCACTTGATGGCTATCTAGCTTTAGGCAAAGTATTAAGTAAAATGACTCCAATGGAAGTAATTGAAATAGTGAAAAAGAGTGAATTAAGAGGTCGTGGTGGAGGTGGATTTCCAACGGGGTATAAATGGGAATTAACCTATAAAAATAATAATGATGTTAAATACATTATTTGCAATGCTGATGAAGGGGATCCCGGGGCTTTTATGGATAGAAGTATTCTTGAAGGAGACCCCCATAGCGTATTGGAGGCCATGTCAATAGCAGGTTATGCAATTGGAGCACAAAAAGGTTTTATTTATATTAGGGCTGAATATCCATTGGCTATCCACCGATTGAATGTAGCAATAAATCAAGCTAGAGAATATGGATTACTAGGTTCAAATCTATTTGATTCTAACTTTAGCTTTGATATAGAGCTAAAATACGGAGCAGGTGCATTTGTATGTGGGGAGGAAACTGCATTAATTAATTCCATTGAGGGGGGCAGAGGTGAGCCAAATGCAAAACCACCCTTTCCAGCTGAGAGTGGATTATGGAATCGGCCTACCTGTGTTAATAATGTTGAAACCTTTGCAAATATACCTTCAATTATATTGAGGGGCGCCGATTGGTTTAAAGAAGTTGGAACGGAAAAAAGCAAAGGAACAAAGGTTTTTGCCTTAGCAGGGAAAGTAAACAATGTTGGATTAGTTGAGGTCCCTATGGGAACTAAGCTAAGGGATATTGTTTATGAGATCGGTGGAGGCATAAAGGATGGACACAAGCTAAAGGCTATTCAAACTGGAGGCCCATCAGGTGGGTGTATTCCGGAGTTTCTGTTAGATATACCCATTGACTATGATAGCTTAACCTCCATAGGCTCTATGATGGGGTCAGGGGGAATGATTGTATTAGATGAGAATGATTGTATGGTTAATATATCTAAGTTTTATTTAGAATTTACTGAGGAAGAGTCCTGTGGTAAGTGTACACCCTGTCGTATAGGGAATAAAAGATTACATGAAATACTTATTAAAATCTCTGATGGTAACGGAACAGAGGAAGATTTAGAAAGGCTGGTAACATTGGGACAAATGGTAAAGGAAAACTCTCTTTGTGGTCTAGGACAATCCTCCCCCAATCCGATTTTGAGCACATTAAAGTACTTTCATGATGAATATGTACAGCATGTAAAGGAAAAGATATGCCCTGCAGGTGTATGTAAGATGGGAAAAAGCGAAAAAGAGTTAAAAGTGAGAATTGAAAATTGAAAATGGAAAATTAAAAATTGAAAATGGAGAATGGAAAATTGAAAATGCAAAGCAAAAAATGGAAATAGAAAAATAAAAAATGAACTAAGAAATAAGAGATAAAAAATGTTACATTTTAAATGTTAAATGAAAAAAATAATCAATAAAGAGTTAAGAAAAGTAGATGACCAAATCTTTGATTTGAGTCAGTCACTTTGATAGGGATTTGGTATAAAACTTCATAAGCATAATTTAGAGTTTTATGGAAAATTAACTAGCTACCTATGTATTGTTGAATTTAGGATGCACAATTGAATTAAAATCAAGACAAATAATATTGCTTAAAACTAATGTAGGGGCCGACGACCCTGTCGGCCCATTGATAATAAGCTTTCAATTTCGATCAAAAAGAAGTTAGGGGTGTATGTGTGAAGGAAAACTACGTTAAGGTTACTATTAATGACAATGAAATTGAAGTTCCAAGAGAATATACCATATTAAAAGCTTCTGTTGAGGCAGGCGTAAAGATACCGACTCTATGCTATTTAGATTTACACGATTTAAAGATGATAAATAGAACTGCATCCTGTCGAGTTTGCATGGTGGAAGTGAAGGATAGACCTAATCTAGCTCCTGCCTGTTCAACACCAGTTAATGATGGAATGGTTATCGTTACCCACAGTAATAGAGCTATTAAGGCAAGACGGATGTCGGTTGAATTATTACTTTCAAACCATCCTACCGACTGTTTAATTTGCCCTAGAAATCTAAGGTGTGAGCTTCAAGCCCTTGCCAACGAATTAAATATAAGAGAAATAGATTATTCAGGAAAAATGAATGAATTTCATATTGATAGCTCCAGTCAAGCTTTAATTAAGAATCAAAACAAATGCATCCTATGTCGACGTTGTGAAACTGCATGTAATGAAATTCAGACCTGTGGGATATTATCAGCTCTAAATAGAGGCTTTGAAACCATAGTTGGGCCAGCATTTAACCTACCAATGGTTGAAACCTCCTGTACCTATTGTGGCGCATGTGTGGCTGTCTGTCCTACAGCAGCATTGACAGAGGCATTCCATGTACCAAAGGTATGGGAAGCCTTAAATGATCCTGAAAAATATGTGGTGGTTCAAACTGCTCCTGCAATAAGAGTAGCCCTGGGAGAGTTATTCGGTATGGAGGAAGGCAGCATTGTTACAGGGAAAATGGTTTCAGCATTGAGAAGATTGGGCTTCGATCAGGTTTTCGATACTGATTTTGGTGCTGATGTTACAATCGTTGAAGAAGCTAAGGAACTGCTGCATCGTATAAATGATGGTGGTAGGCTACCGATGCTGACCAGCTGTTGTCCTGCATGGGTTAGCTTCATTGAGCATCAGTTTCCAGATTTGGTGGATATACCATCTACCTGTAAATCTCCACACATTATACTTGGTACCTTGATTAAAACATATTTTGCAGAAAAAATGAATATTGATCCTGCTAAAATTGTAGTGGTCTCTATTATGCCCTGCATAGCAAAGAAGGCAGAGGCTGCAAGAACAGAATTATCAATTGATCACCACGACAATGTAGATATTGTAGTTAGTACAAGGGAATTAGGAGCTATGATAAAGGAGGCAGGCATTGATTTCAACAAATTACCGGATGAAGAATTTGATCATCCATTGGGAGAATCAACCGGGGCATCAGTGATTTTTGGAACAACTGGGGGTGTAATAGAGGCCGCTGTCAGAACCCTTCACGAATGGATGACTGGAGAAGAACTAAAACAAGTTGATTTTCAAGCTTTAAGAGGAATAGATGGGTTGCGGGAGGCTATTATATCAATAAACGGGAAGGATTTAAAAATTGGAATAGCCCATGGACTAGGTAATGCAAGACAGCTATTAGAAGATATAAGGAGTGGAAAATCAAATTATCATGCTATTGAGATAATGGCATGTCCTGGTGGATGTATTGGTGGTGGGGGACAACCCTATCATTTTGGAAATGATAAAATAGTAAAGGAACGCCAGAAGGCTATATATCGGGAGGATGAGAATAAAAATATTAGGATATCTCATCGAAATCCTGAGGTTCAAAAACTCTACCAAACCTATCTCGGAGAGCCCTATGGAGAAAAGGCTTATCGACTTCTTCATACTAGCTTCGCACCTAAGGAAAGGATATAAAGCCATAAAATGGATATTATGTAAGCCATAAAAATGAAGGATTCTATAAAAGGGGTGTTTTGTGATATTTATCATTAAAACACCTTTAATTATAGACTAGTAAAAAGACTATTTTTTTGCTACTATGATATAATGGATAAATTAAAAAATGTGAAGAGTTAGAGTTAAAACAAAGCCTTAGAAGGTTAATTATAGAAGGAATTTGTTATTATCAATTTCTTATCAAAATTACTCATTTTCATTATCCATTGATTTTTAACACATTGTATTGAGAAAGGGGTTTTTTATGAAGGATTATAGTATTTTCGATATAGTAGGTCCAAATATGATTGGGCCATCCAGTTCCCATACTGCTGGAGCATGTAAGCTGGGAAAGGTTGCATATAAGCTTGCTAAAGGAGATATAAAAAAGGTTGTTTTTATGCTTCATGGTTCATTTGCTAAAACCTATCGTGGGCATGGAACAGATAAAGCTCTGTTGGGTGGTATTTTAGGATTCGATGCAGATGATGAAAGGATTAAATATTCATTTGAGCTGGCTAAAAAAGAAGAATTGCTTTTTCAATTTGAAGAAGCAGACCTAGGGGATGTACACCCAAATACGGTGAAAATTTTGATAGAAAAAAATGACGGTGTTAAAATGGCAATCATCGGATCATCAATTGGTGGTGGAAATATTAAAATTATTGAAATAGATGGAGTTGAGCTTGAATTTACTGGGGAGTATCCTACCCTTATTGTACCTCATAGAGATATGCCTGGTGTTATTGCTAAAACCACTGCAATATTATCACAATACGAAATTAATATAGCCTTTATGAGGGTTTATAGATATAACAAAGGTAACAATGCTTTTATGATAATTGAAACCGACAGTCCTATATGTACAGATGTAATTGGTCATATAAAGTCTGTGGACAATGTTATTAATGCATATTTAGTTACAATAAATTAGGACGGTGATAAAAATGAACTTTACTAAGGGCGTTGAGCTTTTAAGCTTATGTAATGATAAAAAGTTAAGAATATGTGATGTTATGGTGGAAAGAGAAATGGTTTTAGCCAATTCATCAAAGGAAGAAATTATAGACAAAATATCTATAAGTCTTGAAATAATGAAAAATTCAATAGAAAAGGGCTTAACAGAAGATATTAAATCAGTAAGTGGTTTAATAGGAGGAGATGCAAAGAAAATTAGCATAAGAAGTAAAAGTGAGAAACCTGTATGTGGAAATCTGATGAGTAAGGCCATTAGCTATTCCATGGCTGTACTTGAAGTTAATGCTGCAATGGGAAAAATTGTTGCTGCCCCCACAGCGGGATCAAGTGGTATTTTACCAGCTACCTTAATATGTCTTGCAGAAGAATTTTCCCTGACGGATGAGCAATTGGTGGAAGGGATACTGACTGCAAGTGCAATTGGAATGATTATATCAAGAAATGCAACGGTTGCAGGAGCTGAGGGGGGCTGTCAAGCTGAAACAGGTTCTGCCGCAGCAATGGCAGCAGCTGCTGTTGTAGAATTAATGGGCGGGACTCCTGAAGCAGCACTACATGCTGCTGCCACTTGCATAAAAAATGTACTTGGTTTAGTATGTGACCCTATAGCTGGACTAGTTGAAGCCCCCTGTGAAAAGAGAAATGCCATAGGGGTGGCAAATGCACTAATATCAGCTGAAATGGCATTAGCTGGGGTTGAGAGCATTATTCCCTTTGATGAGGTTGTTGATACAATGCTGAGGGTGGGAAGGTCACTTCCATTTGAGCTGAGAGAAAGCGCATTGGGTGGATTAGCAGCAACACCAACGGGACTTCGAATTAAAAAAGAAATATTAGGTTAGAACTAAAGTAAGATATACTATAAAATAAAATTAACAGCTGAAATCAATAAAAGATAGGCAAATGCCTATCTTTAGACTGATGAAAAACCCCCATCTTCTTCGTTGCTTCGAAAACCTAGCACCCTTACGTATTACGTATACGCTGCAGTCGCTAGGTTTTCTTGCGCCTTGAATCTGCGGTTTTTTGATCAGTCTGCATTTTGATGACTTTGTCATCAACCTGAAGATAGGCAAATACCTATCTTTTCTTCATTATACTTTTACTGAAATTATATGAATGCCTACTGCCGTAGTATAGTGATCTTCTTCTTTTCTTTTTTATTCTTAAAAATCCAATAATAAGTTGCCATACTATCATCAAAGCAAAAATGCCTAAAAATGCATTTATTACTTTTTTATTTCCTATCAATACTCGCTTTGATTCTACATCTTCATTGGTGACTAAATTAACTTCTCCAATAGTACGATCATCAAGGGAGAAGATAATCTTACCTAAAATTGAACCTGCATCTATAGGTGCTTCTATGTTTTCAGTCAGTTCAATACTCTTAGTAATAGAATTAATATCTATATTTGAAGGAACTACAGCAGATAAATCGTTATCTGAATATAGCTGTATTGTATCCACCTTTCCCTTTAAAACTGTAGCTTCAGCTCCTAATGAATTATTACTTATTAGCTCAAGCTTCTGAAAATTGTCAAAACCATAATCAAGTACAGCTCTTGTATCGGAATAGATATTAGCACCCTGTGCTCCAAGAACTACTGCCACAAGTCGATGGTCATTCTTTTTAGCTGTAGATATTAATGTTTGCTGTGATGCTGTTGTCCAGCCAGTTTTTATTCCATCAACTATATCGTACTTTATATCTATATAGTTACCATTATATAAGATTTGATTTCCACGACCTGTTCCCCATAAAAAACGATTTGTGTTTTGGAAATATCTTTTTTCAGGTGTT
Organism: Alkaliphilus peptidifermentans DSM 18978; assembly: GCF_900101495.1. Taxonomy (GTDB): domain Bacteria; phylum Bacillota; class Clostridia; order Peptostreptococcales; family Natronincolaceae; genus Alkaliphilus_C; species Alkaliphilus_C peptidifermentans. The sequence goes on along the minus strand of NZ_FMUS01000018.1, from coordinate 13,195 downwards.
TGCTCTGTCTCGTCAAAAACTAAGCTTACTGTTGAAACAATTTCTCTAAAAACTTCATATCCCATTGCGTGGCGACCGATTAAAGCTAAATCATATGCTGTAGATATATGATTAGTGTCGGGTAATCCATGGGGGTTAGTAAAGTGTGTGTTTTCAGCACCAATCTCCTTTGCTCTTTGGTTCATTAACTTGGCAAACTCTTCTACAGAACCAGAAATGTGATTGGCAAACAACTCAGCAACATCATTTGCAGATCTTATCAATAGTGATTGGAGCAGCTCTTTAACTGTGAAGGATTCTCCCATTAAAAGGTACATGCTGGAGCCAGTTACAAAGAGATCGTAGTCTAGAGTAATAACCTCATCTAAATCAAGATTTTCAATTACTAAAATTGCAGTTAAAACCTTTGTGGTGCTGGCTGGATAGGCAGGTTCATATCCATTGTGGTCAAATAGAATCTCTCCTGTCTCGTAATCCATAAGAATTGCATTTGGAGCAGTTAATGTTGGTGTGGTACCATAAGCGAAGCCGGTAAAGAATAGACAAACTATTAAAGAGAGGATTAGCATTCTAGCTTTTTCTTTAATTGATTTTTGAATCATTTTTATACTCCTTATCTATGTTCGTGTTTTAAGTTTAAGTACTCTAATAGTATATCAAAAAACTCCAATATATTTAAGGATTAAATTAAGGAAAAAGAAGGAAATTTTAAATTTAGGGGAGAAATTAAATTGCAAGGGGGTGATAAGGTGAGAAATAATTCAAAGCAAAAACAATTAATAATTATTATTGTAAGCATTGTTCTTCTAATGATTACATACTTAAATTATTCAAAAAATAAGCAGAATAGATATGTTGTTAGTCCACAAAATCAAATTAAAGAATCTAATGAAAATATTATAGAAAAAAAACCAGATAATCAAATTAATATTTTGGTCCATGTTGAAGGTGCTGTTAATTCACCCGGAGTATATGAATTTACTGGTGAAGCAAGAATTATCGATGCCATCAAGGCAGCAGGGGGTGTAACAGATGCTGCCGATACCTCAAAAGTAAATATGGCTATGAAAATTAAGGATGAAGACTTTATATATATTCCCGAGAAAGGAGAGGAATTTCAAAGTAGTCATCAGAATTTAGACCTTCATCAAAGTAATACTCCACAAAAAGTTAACATAAATTCTGCCAGTATTAATGAACTTGCTACCTTAAGCGGAATTGGGGATGCACTTGCACAGAGAATTATTGAGCATAGAAATGAAAATGGACCTTTTACGTCTATAGAAGATATAAAAAAAGTAAGTGGTATTGGCGAAAAAAAATATGAAGCAATAAAAGAATATATTATGGTTAGATAAGGCATTAAGAAATGTTAAATGTTGAATGTTATATGTAAAAATATTAAGTCGGATAGTCATGACAATATGTCCACCCAATTAAAATGTTAATTGATAGATGAAAAAAATTTATAAAAAGAAAAACTATTATGAATGGTAAATATGATAGAATTTATTATATAATAGGAATGCTAACCTAATAGATTACATATAGGGAAGTTTAGATATACTATTATTTGATAGGAGGGAGGAAAACCTTTGAATAAATCAGATAGATTAACTCAAATGACAAAAAGTGCAGGCTGAGCTGCTAAAATAGGACCTGATGTCCTGGCACAGGTACTGTGCCATTTACCAAAGGAACAAAATGAAAACCTATTAATAGGTCTTGATACCTCTGATGACGCGGCAGTCTATAAACTTAATGAAGAGGTAGCATTGATACAAACCTTAGATTTTTTTACCCCTGTTGTTGATGATCCATATACCTATGGACAAATAGCGGCTGCAAATGCACTAAGCGATGTTTATGCTATGGGAGGAGAACCATTAACAGCTATGAATATTGTTTGCTTCCCCAGCTGTTTATCAATAGAAACAATGAGGGAAATACTAAGGGGTGGAGCCGATAAAGTAAAAGAGGCCGGAGCTATATTGGCAGGTGGACATTCAGTAGAGGATGATGAACCTAAATATGGCTTATCAATTACTGGAACAGTGCATCCCGAGAAGGTGTGGGCAAATGGTAATGCAAAAGTAGGAGACGTATTAATATTAACTAAGCCAATTGGTCTAGGCATATTAAATACAGCTATAAAAGCTGATATATCAACTCAAGAGCAGTATGATGATGCAGTTAAAACCATGATAGCTTTAAATAAGTATTCCAAGAGGGCAGTGGAAGGGTTAAGGGTTTCAGCCTGTACAGATATAACCGGATTTGGATTTTTAGGACATACTTATGAAGTAGCAAAAGCTAGTAACGTATCAATTGAAATATTTAGCGATGAAATACCGATATTAGAAGGAGCAAAAGAACTAGCAGGGATGGGTATTATTCCAGCAGGTATGTATTCAAACAAAAAGTATCTTGATGGAAAAGTAAGCTATGTCAATAGAATTGAAGAAGTTATTGATGACATATTGTATGACCCTCAAACCTCAGGAGGCTTATTAGTTGCAATTAATCCCCTTGATCTAGAGAGGGCATTAAAGGCATTAGAAAAATATAGCATAAATCCATATGCTGTTGTTGGAACAGTTGTTGATAAGGGAGAGTATCCTATATATATTAAATAACTAATAAACTAAAAAAGGCAGGTGATTTAAAATCACCTGCCTGTGTTATTTATTATGCTTTGGTTGTAAAGAATTCCTTAGTTAATTTAAATACTACACCACTTAATCCAAGTAAACCAATTAAGTTTGGTATTGCCATTAAACCATTTAAGGTATCAGCTACATCCCAAATCAATTCTAAACCACCGATGGCACCAACTACAATTAGTGGTAACCAAACAATACGATAAATTTTGTTAACTCCAGATCCAAATAAATGCTCTGCACATTTCTCGCCGTAATAAGCCCAGCTTAGTATAGTAGAGAAAGCAAAGAATAAAATACCAATAGCAACGATAATTCCACCAGGTCCTGGTAATCCTTGATTAAAGGCAGCTGTTGTTAATGCAGCACCAGATTGACCACTAGACCAAACGCCTGTTGAAATAATAGTTAAAGCTGTTAATGTACAAATTACTATTGTATCAGCAAATACTTCGAAAATTCCCCAAAGACCTTGTCTTACTGGGTGATCAGTTTGAGCAGCAGCATGGGCGATAGGTGCACTACCTAAACCAGCCTCATTCGAGAATACTCCACGAGCAACCCCGTAACGAATAGACATCATTACTACTGATCCAGCAAATCCACCTACTGCAGACTTAGCTGTAAATGCATATCTGAAGATAAGGCCAAAAGCAGCTGGTACATTTGCAATATTTATAATAAGAATAATTAATGCGCCAATAATGTAGAAAACAGCCATAAATGGTACTATTTTTTCAGTTACAGATGCGATACGCTTTAATCCACCAAGAATAACTAGTCCAGCTCCAATAGCTAGTAAGAAACCAGTAATAATTGGTTGGATATTAAAGGTAGTTTCTAAAGCAGCTGCTACTGAGTTTGATTGTACCATATTACCTATACCAAAGGCTGCAATTGCTCCAAATACTGAGAATATAACAGCAAGCCATTTTAAGCCTAAGCCTTTTTCTATATAGTACATAGGTCCGCCAACCCAGCTGCCTTCTTCGTTCTTTTCACGATATTGGATAGCAAGAACTACTTCAGCAAATTTTGTTAGCATACCAAAGAATGCAGAAACCCACATCCAGAATATTGCTCCAGGTCCACCAATAGCAATAGCTGTTGCTACACCGGCAATATTACCTGTACCAATGGTAGCAGCCAAAGCTGTTGATAATGCTTGGAAAGGAGTAATATCTCCTTCTGTACCTTCCTCAGGTTTATCAAAAATTTTCATTAAAGTTTCCTTCATAGTAAAACCAAATTTTCGAACTTGAAGGAAATTGGTTCTAATGGAGAAGTAAACTCCTGTACCTACTAATAATAGCAGCATAGGTGGACCCCAGACAAAAGCATTAATAATACCGTTAATATTCTCTATTGCGCTTAAAAAACCTAACATTACAAAACCTCCCTTTTTAATAACTATTATATATGATAACGAATAGCTCTATTTATTAATATCACCTCCTTTAATAAAATTAATACTCTTGAATACATTTTAGAAAAAACAATAAACAATAAATTAAAAAGAATCGTATTCAAAAGTAATTATTAAAATTAGAAATTTTAAAAATATTAAGGTTATGTAATAAATTTAATATAATGTTACCATAAATATGACACAAATGAAATACAATTAATGTAAAATTATATAATTTTAATAAGTGTTAAAATATTTTAGATATATGAATTTGTATACAAGATATAAAAATATGTTATAATCTAGGTAAATTTGTAAATTTTTTAAGGAGTGATAACTGTTGAAAAAAGCAAGTCTATTAAGCAAACTACCTTCGGTGGATGAGATAATAAATCATGGAAGAATCAACGAAATAGTAGAAGATATTCCACGCACTCTAATCACTGAAAAAATTAGAAAAACTATTGAAAAGTATAGAAAAGAGCTATTGGCATTGAAGGATGATAATATAAAGGAAGTAAAGATAGATACAGAAACCATTGTTGATGAAGTACTCATTAGCTGCAAAAAATTCATGGAAATGAACTTAAAAGAAGTAATAAACGGGACAGGCGTGGTCCTGCATACCAATCTCGGTAGATCTATACTGGCTGATGAACTAAAGGAAGAAATTTGGGCTGTGGCATCGGGGTATTCTACTTTAGAGATAGACGTAGAGACAGGTAAACGAGGAAGTCGATATAGTCATGTTGTTGAACTAATTAGATTTATAACCGGGGCAGAGGATGCATTGGTTGTAAATAACAATGCAGCAGCTGTAATGCTGGTGCTTAGTACACTGGGTAAAGATAAAGAGGTTATAGTTTCAAGAGGTGAGCTTGTAGAAATTGGAGGGTCATTTAGAATACCAGATGTAATGGAACAAAGTGGAGCAAAGCTTGTGGATGTTGGCGCAACAAACAAAACCCACCTATGGGATTATGAAAATGCAATTGGAGAAAATACAGCTGCATTAATGAAGGTACATACAAGTAACTATAGAATTCTTGGCTTTACTGAAGAAATATCTCTAAAGGACATGGTGGAACTAGGGAAGCGTAGGAATATTCCAGTTATAGAGGACTTAGGTAGTGGAGTACTAATTGATTTGAAAAAATATGGACTTACATATGAACCAACTGTACAGGATAGTGTAGCAGCAGGTACTGATATTGTTACATTTAGTGGTGATAAATTACTTGGGGGGCCTCAAGCTGGAATTATTATAGGTAAAAAGCAATTTATAGATAAAATGAAAAAAAACCCTCTCACTCGGGCCTTTAGAATTGATAAGCTTACTATCGCTGCATTAGAAGCAACATTAAGATGCTATTTGAGAGAAGATTATGCAGTTAGTACACTTCCAACTCTAAAAATGATTACTGAGGGTGTTATTTCAATAAATGACAGGGCGGAAAAACTTTTAGAGATGATAACTGATTTAGATTTAAATATGAAAATCGAAATACATGATGATTATTCACAAATTGGTGGTGGGGCTTTGCCATTAGAAAAACTACCTACTAAGGTATTAAAAATAAAGGCTAATAACATATCCACTGCTCAATTAGAAGAAAGGCTAAGACACTATGAAAAGCCAATTTTTACACGCATACAGGATGATATATTAATAATAGATATACGAACTATTAAGGAAAGAGATTTTAAGGCCATATGTGATGGGCTTAGGAATGGAGTTCTATCTAAATAAGCTTAAAAATTGATGTAAGGGTAGGGTAATGACTTTATTTATCATGAACTGGTGATATTCGAGGGGGGTTCTAATGAAAAACATAATAATAGGTACAGCAGGCCATATAGACCATGGAAAAACTACATTAATACGAGCAATCACAGGTAGAGATACTGATAGACTAAAGGAAGAAAAAAAGAGGGGTATTTCAATAGACCTTGGATTTACATATTTTGATTTACCAAGCGGTAAAAGAGCAGGGATTATTGATGTTCCCGGGCATGAAAAATTTATAAGAAATATGCTGGCTGGCGTAGGCGGTATGGATATTGTCATGTTGGTTGTGGCAGCAGATGAGGGTGTTATGCCTCAAACCAAAGAGCACCTTGATATAATTAACCTTCTTAATATAAAAAAAGGAGTTATAGTTGTTACTAAAATAGGTTTAGTAGATGAAGATTGGTTACATTTAATAAAAGAAGATATAAGGGAAAAGGTGAAGAATACATTTTTAGAGGAATCACAAATGATAATGGTAGATTCTTTGAATGGGATAGGTATTGAAGAATTAATAAATACTATAGATAAACTGGCTGAAGAAACAGAAAGCAGAGATATACATTCCCCTGTTCGTATGCCAATAGATAGAGTATTTACTATTACTGGATTTGGAACAGTTATTACAGGTACTTTAATGGAAGGAAATATAAAGGTTGAGGATACGCTAGAGATACTGCCCGATAAAACAAAGGTGAGGGTAAGAAACCTGCAGGTCCATAGTAAGTCTGTAGATACAGCCTATGGAGGGCAACGAGTTGCAATAAATGTAGCAAATGTTAAGAAGGAAGATATAGAAAGAGGTCAAATTTTAGCTCAAATAGATTCTATGGAAACAACTTTAATGATAGATGGACGAATATCTGTATTAAAAAGCTATCCACGGAAGCTTGAAAATCGTGATAGAATTAGGTTGTATCATGGTTCAACAGAGGTTCTTGCTAGGGTTGTTTTGCTTGATAAAGAAGAAATCCTACCTGGGGAATCTGGGTTTGTACAACTGCGCCTTGAAGAAACCACCTCAGTAAAAAAGGGGGACAAAAATGTTATAAGGTTCTATTCACCAATGGAAACCATTGGTGGGCTAACTGTTATTGATGCGAATCCCCAAAAACATAAAAGATTCGATGAAAAGGTTATTGGCGAGCTGGCTTTAAAGGAAACTGGAACACCAGAGGAGGTTTTAGAGAAGCAAATAGAACGATATAGTAGAGAATTTCCTGACATAGGTTTTTTAGCTAAAGCTACCAGTAATCAAGTTTCATATATTGATGAATTAATTGAAGCCCTTGTGGCAAAAAAACTCATCATTAAATTAGATTCAAGTACTATTATACACAGAAAATTCTATGAGTTAATTAAAAGCAATGCCAATACTCTCCTGAAGCAGTATCATACTAACAACCCACTAAGGCATGGTATGCTTAAGGAAGAGCTAAAGAGCAGACTATTTCCTAAGAATAAAGGGAAGGCTGTTGACTCAGTTATTGATACAATGGAGGCAGACAATTATATTAAAGTTATAGAAAAGTATGTGGCATTGAAGGACTTTCAGGTAATATTAAGTGATGCTCAAAAAAAAGTAAAGGAATCTATTGAGGATATTTATTTGAAAAACCAATTTAGCACCCCTAAAATTGAAGAGCTCTTTCAATTATTACCCTATAAAAGGCATGATATTGAACAGGTTCTCGAAGCTATGCTGGGGAAGGAGCTAATTAGAGTAAATCCCGAAATAGTATTACACACAGAAGCAATAAATGAGGCTAAAAAACGCCTTTTTACCCATATTAAAGAAAAAGGTAATATTTCACTGGCTGATTTTAGAGATTTACTGGATACCAGTAGAAAGTATGCAGTAGCATTATTGGAATACTTTGATAATAATAAAGTTACAAAAAGGCAAGGGGATCAAAGGATTTTGTTTTAAAGCTGGAGTTATCTCCAGTTTTTTCTTTTAATAATGCTAGAATTTATATATAATATGAATAAGATGTCTAATAAGTTGATCTAATTTAGGTACAAGCATGCTAATAAATTGAAGAGGTGATATATAGTGGCTTATAAGTTCTTAATAATTGATGATGAACCATTATTGGTTAAAGGCTTAAAATACAGTCTTGAGCAAGATGGCTACGAAATAAGTGTAGCTTCAGATGGACAAGAGGCACTAGATAAGGTGGAAAAAGAAAAATTTGATCTAATACTATTGGATTTAATGCTACCAAAGATTGACGGTTTAGAGGTTTGTCAAAGAATTAGAGAAAAATATCAAACTCCTATTATCATGTTAACTGCAAAAGGAGAGGATATTAGTAAAATTTTAGGCTTAGAATATGGTGCAGATGATTACTTAACCAAGCCATTTAATATATTGGAGTTAAAGGCTAGGATAAAGGCTGTTTTAAGACGATATCAAAGCATGGAAACTTCCTTGGATAGAGTAATAAATATAGATGATTTCACCATGAATACTTTAGGAAGAAAAGTAACTGTAAGAGGAGAAGAATTAAATCTAACAGCTAAAGAATTTGATCTGTTATTGCTCCTTGCCTCTAACCCAGGAAAGGTCTATAGTCGAGAAGAACTTTTGGAGATTATATGGGGTTATGAATACTTTGGAGATTTGCGAACTGTAGATGTTCACATTAGAAGATTAAGAGAAAAAATTGAAAACAATTCAAGCCATCCAGAATACATATTAACCAAATGGGGGGGTAGGCTATTATTTTAGGAGTAAGTAATCAGTTTATAAGTATTAGGTGGAAGATATTATTCACATACCTATTATTACTTATTATTGCATTATTGATTATTAACATATTCGTTTACGAAACCATTAAAAAGAATTATCTAATGGAGAAGGAAATCAATTATCTGACCCAGGCCAACATATTATCCAATCGTGTTAGACTGTCAGTAGATGATGCCACTATAGAATTTAATCAGCTTTATCTAAGTCAAATGATGGACGAAGTAAGCCATTTGGTTGAGGGAAGAATTCTTATCATTGATAGAGATAATAATGCCATTTACGATTCATTTAATGATATTCGAAATACAAAAATTGATAGCTTTGAAGTTTCGAGATCCTTAAAGGGAGAGAGAATAGCAACTATTTATCATCTTGAAAGATATGGCGAAACTATGTATGTCAGTGTTCCAGTAATATATTATGATAGAATTTTAGGTGTTGTATTTATGTCTATTTCTCTACAGGAGGCATTCAATACCATTAATAACGTTAAAAATCTATTGTTTTTTATATCTATTTTAACACTTTTACTAATAGCTGTTATTAGTTTGTTTTTTGCCAATTTAATTTCTCATCCGATTAAAATATTAACTGAGGCAATGCAAAGAACAGCGCAGGGCAAGTTGAATGAAAAGGTTGATATTGATGGAAATGATGAGATAGGACAGCTTTCAAGGGCATATAACTTTATGAGTACTAAGCTAAGTCACATAGAAAAACAGAGACAGGACTTTGTTGCAAATGTCTCTCACGAGCTGAAAACTCCATTGAGCTCCATGAAGCTACTGGCGGAGTCCCTTATAATGCAGCCTTCCACTGATACCGCAATATACCATGAATTCCTTGAAGATATAGATTCCGAAATAGATAGACTAAATGAGATAATAGAAAGCTTATTGAATATGGTTGATTTAGACGAAGAGAAGTTAAATTTAAACTATAAATTAACCTATGTAAACTATCTGATTGAAAAGATTGTTAATAATATTAGACCATTGGCTGAAAAAAAGAATATAAAAATTATAATCACCCAGTGGGAAAAAATTCAAATTTATCTTGATCAAGGGAAAATATACCAAGCCCTTATAAATATTATTCATAACGCTGTAAAATATACAGACGAAGGTGGCAAAATTACTATTAATATTGAGCGAGAAGGCCGCTTTGCCGTTATAAAAGTTACAGACACAGGCTACGGTATTCCACAGGAAAGCTTACCTTATATATTTGATAGGTTTTATAGAGTTGATAGTGCACGATCACGAAAAACAGGTGGTTCTGGTTTAGGACTATCCATTTCTAATCAAATTGTTGGGCTTCATCAAGGTACAATTGAAGTAGAAAGCCAGATTAAAAAGGGGAGTACCTTCATTATTAAGCTTCCTATGGATATTAATCAGCTCTAAAAAAATATAGTAGATATAGGGATGATTCTATGAGGAAAAATATCTTTTTCATTATTTTATTAACAGTAATACTCATTCTTTTATTGATACGCTGTGGAAATAACCAGTTTTTAGATGAGTCGACATTGGACAATACCATTGAAATTGCGCCATATCCTGAAAGAACTGTTGAACTTATCACCCTCTATTTCGCAGACTTTAATAATGAGCATTTGGTTAAAGAAATTAGGGCGGTAGAAAGAATAAACGAGTCTAAGGAGGAGAGTATTCTTAGGGAATTAATGAAGGGACCAATGGACCGACAGCTGCAGCCTACAATACCAAACCAAGTTAAGTTATATTCAATAATTACTGTAGATGATACAACCTACATTAATTTTTCTAAAGAGTTCGCAACAAATTTCCGAGGTGGAGAATCTTCTGAAATAACAACAATTTATTCTATTGTCAATTCATTGACTGAGCTTAGGCATGTGGATTGGGTTAAGATTCAGGTGGAAGGTGAGAGGCTAGATATTTATCAAAACCATATGACGTTAAAGGAAGCCTATGGAAGAAATGATAGAATCATCCATGGTGCATTTCCATCTGCTATTGAAGTGATAAGAACATATTTTAATCATATAGTACAGGAGCAATATAGATATGCATATGATTTGATTTACAGACCAGCAGAAATAAATTTAGACTATTCAATGTATTTTCACCATGTAAGGTCGAAAAAGCTAGGAGTTACCAAATATACAGATGATTCCTTTAGTATTTTTAAAGAGCCTGGTCTAACAACAATTGTAATGGACTATGAAGAAATAATGTCTGATGGTACAGTAAACAGATATGAGAAAGGTATTTTTAGGTTAAAGAATGATTTAGGAGAATGGAAAATAGTATACGAATCTTTAATAGAAAATTAGAGTTTTATTATAGATTGTTCTATATAATATATTTAGCTAGGTTGTTTAAAGACCATTTGAGACCAATTGAGTTTCAAGTGGTTTTATACTTTTTTGCTTCTAAATAATTATGTAGCACTGTGGTATTTCTAATCTTATTAAATATATTTAATAGAAAATTTAAAATATTATAATTATTAGAACTTTTTCATCGATATAGAGTCTAATATAAAGAAGTGAGTAATATTTTATGAGGGGTGGTAGAGTATGAGCTTGAAAAAATGGAGAATTGTTGTATTAATAGTATTGGTTGCAATAAGTTTATTAATTGTGGCATGTAGTAAAGGAGAGGTGACAGATAGTGGAACGAAAATGGAATCCCCAACTGACACTCCAACAGAAGGTACTGCAATGGGAGTTGGGGAGAAAGAATCAAAAACTACTACTGAAGATACAATAAGGCATGACGCATCAAAAGATAGAGCAGTCGATGAGAATCGCACTTCAGGAAATCAACAAATCAGTGCAGGGCAGCTCACTGCTGGAGAGTGGAATGATCTGCGAAATTGGGATTGGTGGGTAAGGCTGTTGAATAATAAAGAATGGGCACAGTATCAAGACCGATGGGGCTTTTATACATTTAAAAAGCTTCAAGTGATTGTGAAGGATGGACAGAAAACAGTAAGTGATGTAAAGGTTGTTTTATACGATAAGCAGGGACACGTCCTATGGAGTGCTAAAACTAATAACAAAGGAGTAGCTGAACTTTTTACAGAGTTATATGATAGAAATCAAAATACAGTTTTTGACTTAGTTATTGAAAATGGACAGAATAGGAAGAAGATAGAGAATGTAAAGCTTTCTTTATCAGAACCTCACTATGTAGAGTTTAACCAAAGAGGTGAAGAGAGCAATATACTGGATTTGATGTTTGTGATAGATACAACAGGCTCTATGCATGATGAACTAGACTATCTTAAAGCTGAGTTGAAAAATGTAATTCTCAGAATCAATGAGGATTCAGCTGATTTAGATATTCGTCTCAGCTGTAACTACTACAGAGACCATGGAGATGAATATGTAGTTCGCTCTTTTCCTTTTACAAAATAAATTGATGAAGTGATTAAACAGTTAAATAAACAATATGCAGATGGTGGAGGAGATTATGAAGAAGCAGTGGAAGAGGCACTAAAGGATGCTATTGAGAATCATCAGTGGAGCTCCAATGCTAGAGCACGTCTATTATTTCTTGTATTGGATGCTCCTCCTCATCATACAGCTAATAATGTAAAGACACTACATAATGTAATCACAAAAGCTGCAGCTGATGGAATTCGGATTATTCCCGTAGCATCTAGTGGAGTAGACAAAGATACAGAAGCTTTACTTCGATTCTTTAGTATTTCAACAGGTGGCACATATGTATTTTTAACCAATCATAGTGGAATAGGTAACGATCATATAGAACCTACAGTGGGTGACTATAAAGTAGAGTTTTTAAATGACTTGTTGGTACGAGTTATAAATGAATATACATCCAAATAACTACTAAAACTAAAAGCCAGGAAAGCCAGAGGGACGTTTTGGGACCAGTGAAAAAGTCCCCTGTAAACATCCAGTTTAACTTACACATATGTTTATATATTAAGTGCAAAATATTTTTAAGGTCATTGAAAATACTTGATTTTAGACAAAAAAACCCCCGTTTATGGTATAATGTAAGTACGACCAAACAAAACCAAAAGGGGGTTTTTTCATGCTTCAACATAAGCCAAAGCAAATATCTTTTCACTCATCATTATATAATAAAATACCAGAAAATCATATACTAAAAAGAATAGATTCAGCAGTAGATTTTAGCTTTATCAATGGATTACTAGAGAATAGCTATTGCAAGGAATTTGGACGACCTGCTAAAGAACCGGAATTAATGTGCAAGCTACTTTTTTTGCAGCATTTATATAATTTATCAGATGAAAAGGTTAAGGAAGAAGCCAGTTTAAACCTAGCATATATGTACTTTATTGGTATTAATCCAGAAGATTCGCTTCCGGATAAAAGTCTTTTATCTAAATTCAGAACACAACGACTTGAAGAGTCAACGCTAGATGAAATCATCACAGAAATCGTAAGACAATGTGTAGAAAAAGGAATCGTCGAGGGAAAGAGTGTAAGTATTGATGCTACCCATATAGAGGCGAATACAATAAAGAAAACTCCAGAACGATTAATGAAGCATTTAGGAAGAAAAATTATCAAAACATATGCAGAAGAAACATCCCAA